>DLCH01000076.1:0-37635 GCA_002480525.1 Gammaproteobacteria bacterium UBA7803
TGCCTGTGCAGAGGTTCCCTAGCGGGCAGGCTGCATGGACAAGGTGGTGGGAAAACCCCGCGTCGTCGCTGTGGCCACTCCGACATCCAGCTCACGAGTGCCGTTGTGCGGTTGAACCGGTCGGTCTTGTGGGTGATTGCGAGCGCGGGAGGCTCAGGCGTCCAAGCTGCCGCTGCCCATTGCTGTGCCTGCGCGGCATCCCGGCGCCCAGGCAGGGCCCGCGATTCAGGGTGTTGCGCCCAGGCCGCATCGAGGACGTCCTTGAGGCTAACCGGCGGCGTGGGTACCGGCGCCTCGCAACCTGCCATTCGCCTGGGTGCTTGGGCCTGGTCAGTCGTCGGCTTTGTCCTCGGAAATGTGGACCGCCATGTCCTGCAGCACCTGGCTGACGTGCTGGTCCGCGATGCTGTAGAAGATGTGCTTGGCTTGGCGTTCGCCGCGCACGAGGCGCGCACCGCGCAGCAGCCGCAGGTGATGGCTGACCAGAGACTGCGACAGGTCGAGCGCTTCGGCGATGTCCCCCACGGCGACCGAGCCATGCATGCACTGCAGCAGGATCTTCAATCGCGATTGGTCGCCCAGCAGGCGGAAGGTCTCGGCCAGAACAGCGACGTCACTTTGCGACATTGCGAGGGCATCGGTCGCCGCGTCGTGGCTGGTGGTCGAGCATTGCGCGGTGTCGGCGCTGGTGGTTTTGCGGGACGTCATGGATGCAAATCCTCAAGTGGAGTGCGAGCCGGCTCGCGCGGCCTCAATGCCTGTGACCAGGAGCGGAATGGTCGTGGTCATGGCCGTGGCTGTGCCCGCCGCCATGCTTGTGATTGCCATGATCATGGCCGCTGTGGTCGTGCCCGCTGTGGTCATGACCGCTGTGATCGTGGCCGCTGTGGTCCTGACGCTCCGACGTGGGCTGCAAGCTGCAGACGTTCTCGTCGGTGCCCGAGTTCCAGTCGATCCCGACCGTGGCGTGTTCGATGCTGAATTGCTCTCGAAGCACCGCTTCGACGCGCTTGACCACGGCGCGTGCTTCCTCGTCCACGTTGGGGCGAACGTGCAGCGTGGCCATCGTGCGCCCGGAGGTGAGCTGCCACACGTGAACGTGGCTGACGGCCGCCAGGCCCGGCACGGCGCCCATCAGGCCTTGCTCCACCTTCTCCGGCGAAGCATCCTCCGGCGCGCCTTCCAGCAGGATGTGGATCGACTTGGCGAGCAGCTTCCATGCGCTGCGCAGGATCAGCGCCGCGACCAGGACCGACAGGATGGGATCGATCGGCGTCCAGCCCGTGAGGTAGATGACGATCGCAGCGACGATGGCGCCGACCGAGCCGAGCAGGTCGCCCATCACGTGCAGGATGGCCCCCTTCACGTTGACGTGATCGGTCTCTCCGCGGGTCATGATCCACAGCACGAGCACGTTCACCAGCAGGCCGAGCACGGCGACGATCATCATCGGGCCGGCCAGGATCACGGGCGGCGCCTGCAGCCGCTCCCACGCCTCGTAGGCGATCCAAGCGACGATCGCGAACAGGGTCACGGCGTTCAGGAAACCGGCGATGACCTCGAAGCGCAGGTAGCCGAAGGTGCGCTTGCTGTCGGCCGCGCGGCGGCCGAACCGGAATGCTGCGTAGGCCAGTGCGAGCGCCGCGGCGTCGGTCAGCATGTGGCCCGCGTCGGCCAGCAAGGCCAGCGAGCCCGACAGCACGCCTCCGACGGCCTCCACGACCATGAAGCCGAAGATCAGGAAAAAGGACAGCAGGACCTTGCGCTCGTTGGCGCTGGTCACGGTCGGGGTGTGGTCATGATCATGGTCGTGATCGTGACCATGGTCATGTGCGTGGGATTGGGACATGGGGCCTCGGGAAACTGGGTCTTTGACTGTGGCTCAAAATATAACACATGAACATGTTTTCATGTGAATTGTTGTACACATTTGTGTTCGCGTCTCACCACGGCCGGGATGCCGCTCCGGGCAATTGCCTTAGCCTGGCTCGGCGACCATTCCCCCCGCCTGGCAAGCAGCCGTTGATCTAACATCCAGTGGCAGTATCCCCCCTGGGGGGATATGATTTCAGCATGGAAGACATGCATAAGCACACCACCCATCCCGACCTGGTGAAGCGGCTCAAGCGCGCCGAGGGGCATCTGCGGCACGTCATCGGGATGATCGAAGGGGGAGAAACCTGCCTCGACATCGCCCGCCAGCTCGCGGCGGTGGAAAGCGCGGTGACGGCGGCCAAGCGCGTCCTGATCCACGACCACATCGACCACTGCCTGTCCCATGACGAGGACTCCGTTCTGACCGAAATGAAGGCGCTGACCAAACTGCTCTGAGGCCGTCCGATGCTCTCCGTCCTGAATAACCGCACCTACCGCCACCTGTTCACCGCCCAGGTGATCGCGCTCGTCGGCACCGGCCTGATGACGGTGGCGCTCGGCCTGCTGGCCTACGAGCTGGCCGGCGCGGATGCAGGCGCGGTGCTCGGGACGGCGCTGGCCATCAAGATGCTGGCCTACGCGGGGGTCGCGCCGGTCGCGCAGGCCTTCGCCGACCGGCTCCCGCGGCGCTCGCTGCTCGTGGCGCTGGACCTCGTGCGAGCGGCCGTCGCGCTGTGCCTGCCCTTCGTCACCGAGGTCTGGCAGATCTACCTGCTGATCTTCGTTCTGCAGGCGGCATCCGCCGGCTTCACGCCGACCTTCCAGGCCACCATCCCGGACATCCTTCCCGACGAAGAGGACTACACGAAGGCGCTGTCGCTGTCCCGGCTGGCCTACGACCTGGAAAGCCTGATTTCCCCGATGCTGGCCGCCGCGCTGCTGACCGTCATCAGCTTTCACAACCTGTTCGCGGGAACGGTGCTCGGTTTCCTCGTTTCAGCCGCTCTCGTGGTCAGCGTGCGGTTGCCCACGTCCGTCCCCGGCCCGCGCCGCGGCATCTGGGAGCGAACGACGCGCGGCACGCGCATCTACCTCGCCACGCCTCGCCTGCGGGGCCTGCTGGCGATCAGCCTGGCCGTCTCGGCGGCCGGCGCGATGGTGATCGTGAACACGGTGGTGCTCGTGAAGGCGCGTTTCGGCCTGGGCGAAGTCGAGGTGGCGTGGGCACTGGCGGCGTTCGGAGGCGGCTCGATGGTGGCCGCCTTCGTCTTGCCGTCCCTACTGGAGAAAGTAGCCGACCGACCCGCGATGCTCACCGGCGCCGCTGTCCTCGTCGTGGGCACGGCGATCGGCGCACTGCTGCCGAGCTATGCGCTGTTGCTGCCGCTGTGGCTGGTGATCGGCTTTGGCTACAGCGTGGCGCAGACGCCATCCGGCCGTCTTCTGCGCCGCTCGGCCCACGCCGAGGACCGTCCAGCGATCTTCGCGGCCCACTTCGCGCTGTCGCACGCCTGCTGGCTCATCTGCTACCCGCTGGCCGGACGCTTCGGCGCGGCCATGGGGCTGCAATCGACGTTCGTCGTCATGTCCTTGATCGGCCTAGCTGGCGTGGCGCTGGCGCTTCGGCTGTGGCCGGCCAGCGACCCGTCGGACTTGGCCCATGACCATCCGAACCTGTCGGCGGATCACCCCCACTTGCGTCAGCACGCGAACCAAGGCGGGCACCATCACGTGCTGGTCGTGGATGACTTGCACCGGATCTGGCCGAAAGGATAGGCCTCACGGGACGCGGTAAGGGCTGTTTCGCACCAAGGCTAGTCGTCGCTGTTGTCCTCAACGATGTGGATGGCCATGTCCAGCAGCACCTGGCTCACGTGCTTGTCCGCTACCTCATAGAAGATCTGCTTGGACTGGCGCGCGCCCTTGACCAGACGGGCTCCACGCAACAGTCGAAGGTGATGGCTGACCAACGACTGCGAGAGTTCGACGGCTTCCGCGATGTCGCTTACCGACGTGGACCCCTTCATGCAGCACAGCATGACCTTGAGCCGCGACGGATCGCCCAGGAGCCGGAAAGTCTCGGCCAGGATGGTCACGTCATTCTGTGACAGGGAGGCCAGATCGGTGCTTGGGCCCTTCGGTGGGGCACTGGCTGGTTTGCGTGGAGTCATCTCTCAAAAATTCCTACCCTCGAACGGCTGTTCGTGCCCTTCAGGATCAACGAGGCTGCGACCGCTTGAGCGCGCGCACAGCCCGGGACCAGGGCGAGCCTGGCGACCAAGGCCCCTCGTTTCCCCCGTGCGCCGGGCCATTTCTGAAACCTGACAGTACCCGAAAAAAGCGCTTGACCTTCCCACGATGGTAAACCCTAAGCTCCCCCATGTCGAATATCAACTATGGGAAACAACCATGAGCATGCCAATAACGAGTGATGCTCGTGCCACCGCAGCAGCGATCAGCCTACCCATCGAGGGCATGACCTGCGCGAGCTGCGTCGGCCGAGTCGAGGCCGCCCTGGCCAAGGTGCCGGGCGTGGACAGCGTGTCCGTCAATCTCGCCACCGAGCGGGCGGACATCCGCCTGGCCAGTCCTGTCGATCGCATCGCGTTGATCCAGGCGGTCGAGAAGGTCGGCTACGACGTGCCGGCTGGCACCGTCGAACTGGCGGTCGAGGGCATGACCTGCGCCTCCTGCGTGGGCCGCGTCGAGAAGGCACTCAAGGCCGTGCCCGGCGTCACCGAGGCCACGGTCAACCTCGCGACCGAGCGTGCCACCGTGCGCGGCGTGGCCGCCGTGGCGGACCTGATCGCGGCCATCGAGAAGGTCGGCTACGAGGCCAACCCGGTGGATACCGGCGCGCAGGCCGACGAGGAAGCCGCCGAGAAGAAGGACGCCGAGCGCGCCGAACTCAAGCGCGACCTGACCCTGGCCGCCGTGCTGGCGCTGCCTGTGTTCGTGCTCGAAATGGGCTCGCACATGATTCCCGGCATGCATGAGTGGGTGGCTTCCACCATCGGCATCCAGCAGAGTTGGTATCTGCAGTTCGTGCTGACCCTGCTGGTGCTCGCCATTCCGGGCTGGCGCTTCTACGAGAAGGGCTTCCCGGCGCTGTTCCGCCTGGGTCCCGACATGAACTCGCTGGTCGCGGTCGGCACGGCCGCAGCCTTCGGCTATTCGATGGTCGCCACATTCGCGCCCAGTCTGCTGCCGGCCGGCACGGTGAACGTGTACTACGAGGCGGCCGCCGTCATCGTGGCGCTGATCCTGCTGGGCCGCTTTCTTGAGGCACGGGCCAAGGGCCGCACCTCCGAGGCCATCAAGCGCCTGGTCGGCCTGCAGGCCAAGGAGGCGCACGTGCTGCGCGACGGCCGCATCGTGGACATCCCGATCAACGACGTGGCGCAGGGCGACATCGTGGAAGTGCGCCCCGGCGAGCGCGTGCCGGTCGATGGTGAAGTGACCGAGGGCCGCAGCTTCGTGGACGAGTCGATGATCACCGGCGAGCCGATTCCCGTCGAAAAGGCGGAAGGCAGCACCGTGGTCGGCGGCACCGTCAACCAGAAGGGTGCGCTGACGCTGCGTGCCACCGCCGTGGGCGGTCAGACCATGCTGGCGCAGATCATCCGCATGGTCGAGCAGGCGCAAGGTTCCAAGCTGCCGATCCAGGCCGTGGTGGACAAGGTGACACTGTGGTTCGTGCCCGCCGTCATGCTGGCCGCCGTGCTGACCTTCCTGGTCTGGCTGGTGTTCGGCCCGTCGCCCGCGCTGTCCTTCGCGCTGGTCAATGCCGTGGCGGTGCTGATCATTGCCTGCCCGTGCGCCATGGGTCTGGCGACGCCGACCTCCATCATGGTCGGCACGGGCCGGGGCGCCGAGATGGGCGTACTGTTCCGCAAGGGTGAAGCCCTGCAACTGCTCAAGGACGCCAAGGTGGTGGCCGTGGACAAGACCGGCACGCTGACCGAGGGCCGCCCGGTCCTGACCGACCTGGAGATTGCCGACGGCTTTGACCGCAACCAGGTGCTGGCGAAGGTCGCCTCTGTCGAATCGCGCTCGGAGCATCCGATCGCACGCGCCATCGTCGAGTCGGCCGTGGAAGGTGGCATCGCGCTGCCGACGATGACAGACTTCGATTCGGTCACGGGCATGGGCGTGCGCGCCACCGTGGACGGCGCGCGTGTCGAGGTCGGTGCCGATCGCTTCATGCGTGAGCTGGGGTTGGACGTGAGCGGCTTCGCTCGCACGGCCGAGCGCCTGGGCAATGAGGGCAAGTCGCCGCTGTACGCCGCGATCGACGGCCGACTGGCCGCCATCATCGCGGTGGCCGATCCGATCAAGTCCAGCACGCCCGCGGCCATTGCCGCGCTGCACCAGCTCGGCCTGAAGGTGGCGATGATCACTGGCGACAACGCGCGTACCGCGCAGGCCATCGCCAAGCAACTGGGCATCGACGAGGTGGTGGCCGAAGTGCTGCCCGAGGGCAAGGTCGAAGCCGTGCGCCGCTTAAAGGCCACCCACGGCCAGATCGCCTACGTGGGTGACGGCATCAACGATGCGCCGGCGCTGGCCGAGGCCGACGTGGGCCTGGCGATCGGCACCGGCACCGACGTGGCGGTGGAGTCGGCCGACGTGGTGCTGATGTCCGGCAACCTGCAGGGTGTGCCCAACGCCATCGCGCTGTCCAAGGCCACCATCGGCAACATCCGCCAGAACCTGTTCTGGGCGTTTGGCTACAACACGGCCCTGATCCCGGTGGCCGCTGGCGTCCTATACCCCGCATACGGTGTGCTGCTGTCGCCGATCTTCGCGGCCGGAGCGATGGCGCTGTCCAGCGTGTTCGTGCTCGGCAACGCGCTGCGCCTGCGCCGCTTCCAGCCGCCGCTGGCGGCGGATACCGCTCATTGAGAAAGGAGGAACACCATGAACATCGGTGAAGCATCCAAGGCCTCGAAGGTCTCGGCCAAGATGATCCGCTACTACGAGCAGATCGGCTTGATTCCCCCGGCCGACCGGAACGATTCGGGCTACCGCGCCTATAGCCAGGACGACGTACACCGGCTGCACTTCATCCGGCGTGCGCGCGACCTCGGCTTCTCGGTGGCCGAGATCACGGACCTGCTGGGACTGTGGAACGACAAGTCGCGCCGGAGTGCCGACGTCAAGCGCCTGGCGCAGCAGCACATCTCCGAGCTGGACCGGCGCATCGCGAGCATGTTGGAGATGGCCGAGACGCTCAAGGCGCTGATCCGGTGCTGCGCCGGCGACGAACGGCCCGACTGCCCGATCCTGCACACGCTGGAGCAACTCGATACCAGCGACGACGAGCCCGAAGCGCGCACCGGCGCCGTGCCACGGCGTGCAAGTGGCAACGCAGCGGCAAAGAAGCCGCGTGCGCACTGAGCAGCCGGGAGAGACCATGCCCAAGATCACCGTCTTGCCCCATCCTGAACTGGCGCCCGAGGGCGCCGAGCTGAACGTGCCGGTCGGCACCTCGATCTGCGAGGCGCTGCTAGACAACGGCATCGAGATCGAACATGCCTGCGACATGAGCTGTGCCTGCACGACCTGCCACTGCATCGTGCGCAAGGGATTCGATTCCCTCAACGAGGTCGAGGAGTGCGAGGACGACCTGCTTGACCGGGCCTGGGGGCTAGAGGCGCAATCGCGCCTGAGCTGCCAGGCCATCGTGGCGAACGAGGACCTGACCGTCGAGATCCCGAAGTACACGATCAACCATGCCAAGGAGAACCACTAGGACCCAGCGTGCCGCCGCGGGCGCGCCGGCCTGCGGCGGGGTTGCTCTGGCAGACGGAGGACTGACGGCGTTGCAGCCTGACGACCGCCCCGGGAGCCAGATGCCTACACCCCCTTGCACCACCGCCGGTTAGGCTGGAAATGTCGTCAAAGTCCTTCAATCCGTGATAGTCGGCGCTGCGGCCGGCCCATGAAAAGTCCCACAGGAGAAGTCCAGCATGTCTGCGCCCAAACAAGCCACGCTCTACCGGATGGTCATGCCCGGCCATACCTGCCCCTACGGGCTGAAGTCGCTCGATCTGCTCAACCGCAAGGGCTACGAGGTCGAGGACAAACACTTGGCGAGCCGCGAGCAGACGGATGCGTTCAAGAAGGAGCATGGCGTCGAGACCACGCCCCAGGTCTTCATAAACGGGCGGCGCGTGGGCGGCTACGACGACCTGCGCAAATTCTTCGGCATGTCCGTGAAGGACAAGAACGCCGTGACCTACACCCCTGTGATCGCGCTGTTCGCCATGGCGGCCGCGATGGCGCTGGCGGCGAGCTGGGCGGCCTTCGGCCAGCTCTGGAGCATTCAGGCGGCAGAGTGGTTCGTGGCCTTTGCCATGTGTCTCCTGGCGCTGCAGAAGCTCAAGGACGTGGACGGCTTCGCGACGATGTTCCTCAACTACGACCTGCTGGCCAAGCGCTGGGTTCGGTATGCCTATTTCTACCCGTTCGCGGAGGCCATCGCAGGCGTCCTGATGGTCGCGGGCGTGGGGATGTGGGTGTCGATTCCGTTGGCGCTGTTCATCGGGACCGTCGGGGCCGTGTCGGTTTTCAAGGCGGTCTATGTCGATCGCCGGGAACTCAAGTGCGCCTGTGTGGGCGGGGACAGCAACGTGCCGCTGGGCTTCGTGTCCCTGACCGAGAACCTGATGATGGTGGCGATGGCCCTGTGGATGTGGGCCAAGGTCGCCTACCTTGGGATGCACTGAGCGCCGCGCCAGGTACGGCGCAGCGCACGTGCTCGCATCGGCCGTCCTGTGTGCAGGCCGGCCACGACGCGGTGTTACTGCGCGCGCGGCGGGAAGCCAGCTTCGCTCAGGGCCGCGGCGATCTGCTCTTGCGAGGCCGAGGTCTGGACCTCGACACGGCGGGTCGGCGGGTCCGTGACGATCTTGGCGTTGGGGTCGATCGTTTGGATCGTTTTCGTAACGGTGCGGGCGCAGCCGCCGCAGGTCATGTCTTCGAGATGGAATTGCATGGAAAACTCCTTTCGGGTTGGGGTGTTTGAAGTCTGGTCCTTGCCACGGTTGGAAGGTCAAGCGCTATTTGCATCCCCGCTACACCAATCGGCCGAATGCTCATAGGGCAAGGCCGTGGTGCTCTTTACCCGATCCAGCACGAAGCTTGTCTTGCAGTCCTGCACGCTGGGGTGCTTGAGCAGCGTGTCGAGCACGAAGCGAGAGTAGTGAGCCATGTTCCTGACGACCACCCGCAGCAGATAGTCCATGTCGCCGGTCAGCGCATGGCATTCCACGACCTCCGGCCATTTCTGGACCGACGCGCGGAACACGTCCATGGGATTGCGCTTGTGCGAGTCGGAGTGCTTTTCGAGACGCACGTTCAGGTAGGCCGTGAGCGTGAGGCCGATCTTCTCCGAGCCGCTGCTCGGCCCGGTGTTCTTCGAGTTCATCGAGCGCAAGGGCAACTACCGCGAGGGCTTCGGCGAAGGTAACTTCGGTGCCTTGTTCGAGTCGATGGAGCGCGACCAGATCAACCGCGGCGCGCTGGAAATCAACCCAGCCTGATTCGGGCTTTCCCCCTGAAGGCATAGCACCTTCCGCATCTCGCGAGCCCCGGTGGGGCTCGCACTATTTTGGCAAGCGGCCTCCACGATGCCCATTGGCCCTCGTGCAGCTTGCACCATTCATCTCCTCACAATCGAACATCACCACGGCACGGTGCAGGCTTCTTTGACTAATATATGAACACATGTATAATTGTTTATTCAATATTTGGCCTCAGCTCGACTGGTGCTACAGCAGGCGTGCATCTCGTCCCCCGAATCAACATGGATCATGGAAGGACAAGACTATGGAACTTCGTCACTTGCGCTGCTTCATTGCGGTTGCTGAGGAACTCCATTTCGCCCGCGCTGCCGAGCGGCTGCACATCGAGCAGTCTCCACTGTCACGGGCCATCAAGGAACTGGAAGAAGAACTGGGCGTGATGCTGTTTGCCCGCACCACGCGCAGCACTCGGCTGACCCGTGCGGGCGAGCTGTTTCTGGAGCACGTGCGCCGCGTGCTCTCCGCCTTGGAGCAGGCACGCGATAGCGTGAAAGCGGCAGCAAACGGTTTTCATGGCCAGTTGCGCGTGGCATTGTCCGACGGCATCACGCCGTCGCGCCTTTCTGCGTTGCTCGTACTTTGCCGCCAGGAAGAACCCGAGGTCGAAATCCGGTTCTTCGAGGTGCCCCTATCGCAACAGATCAAGGGGCTGCATAGCGATCTGTATGACGTAGGGTTTGCTCAATCCGACGAAGTGGGCGACGGTATCGTCGCCACGCCCGCATGGAGCGATGCGCTGATGGTGGCCGTGCCAGCTCGGCATCCGCTTCTGGCCCACAAGCGCATCCCCTTGGATGAGTTGCTTCGCTATCCACTGGTTCTGTGCGATCCACAGGCATGTGAGGGCCATGCCAAGCAAGTTGAACGGGTGTTGCGCCGTGCGGATGTGGAGCCACTGATTGCAGAGAGGGTTTCGTCCACCGACCTGATGATGGCCCTAGTCTCGGCCGGTTTTGCGCTCGGCCTAGCAGGCAGTGCACACATTGCCGCCAGCCGTGAGCCGGGTGTAGTGGCCCGGCCGCTAGCTTCGCGCGTGTCGCCCCTCACGACCTATCTGTTGCGGCTGGACGGAGATCCGTCCGACGAGTTGGCGCGGTTTATTGAGCGCGCACAGGCCATCGAACAGCCGGAAACCCCCAGGCCCATACGAGGCCGTAATCCCGATCACCCGGAGGAACTGACGCCATGAAGAAGATCATCCCATTCTTGCTGGTTGCCGTGTTGACTGCCTGCGGCCAGTCCGATGGGCCACAGAAGTCCGCCGGTTCCGCAGCCAACATCCCGACAGTGGAAGAGCTGGCGGCCAACCCCGAACGGCTCAAGGAACTGCGCCAGCAGTGCAAGACCGACCGCCCCAAGCTGGGCGACGTGTTGTGCAACCGGGTGGCCGAGGCCACGCGCAAGCGGTTCTATGGCGACGGGGAAACGCCCTACACACCGCCGAAGGAGCCGCCTAAGTTTTGATCGTGGCCGCTTCGCCACGAATATTGGATTTCCTGACCGACACGCCGCAACGCGCCTGCGCTTGCGACGTTTTTCGTTGGCTCGCCACCGCGCTAATTCTTTCTTTTTGCTCGATCTTTCTGCTTAAAACGGTCTTTGACCGGCACTGACGCGGCACCGATCCTGACGCCTCCGGCACGTCCTTGTGCCGCTTTTTCCATGAGGAATCGGCGCAGGAGAAATCGGAGGCCAGGTCATGCAAGGGACGAACGTGCTGTTCGGTCAGATCGCCGTGGTATTCGGCATCGTGATCGCCGGAGTGTGGGGTGCCACACAATGGACAGCAGCAGCCCTTGGCTATCAAGTACGCCTTGGCTCGCCCTGGTTCGATCTTCTTGGCACGCCGATCTATCACCCGTGGAAGCTGTTTGAGTGGTGGTTTTCTTACGGCGCCTATACCCCGGAAATCTTCGACACCGGCGGAGCCATCGCTGGCAGCAGTGGCATGGTCGCCGTGGCCGTCGCCATTGCCATGTCGGTCTGGCGCTCGCGGCAGGCACGCCTTGTCACGACCTACGGATCGGCCCGCTGGGCGAACGCGCATGACATTCGCAAGGCGGGCCTCACGCAGCCAGAGGGCGTGTTCCTCGGCCAGCACGACCGCCAGTACCTGCGCCATGAGGGGCCAGAGCATGTCCTGACGTTCGCACCCACGCGCTCGGGCAAGGGCGTCGGCCTGGTGGTGCCGACGCTGCTTTCTTGGCCCGCGTCCGCCGTCATCCACGACATCAAGGGCGAGAACTGGCAGATCACCGCAGGCTGGCGCTCGCGCTTCTCGCATTGCCTGCTGTTCAACCCCACGGATGCGAAGTCGGCGGCCTACAACCCGCTGCTGGAGGTGCGGCGCGGCGCGCATGAAGTGCGCGACGTGCAGAACATCGCGGACATTCTGGTCGATCCCGAAGGCGCGCTGGAGAAGCGCAACCATTGGGAAAAGACCAGCCACGCGCTGCTGGTCGGCGCGATCCTGCATGTGCTCTACGCGGGCGAAGACAAGACGCTGCGCGGCGTCGCCAACTTCCTCAGCGACCCGGCCAGCCCGTTCGAGCTGACCTTGCATCGAATGATGACCACGCCCCACTTGGGCGAGGGGCCGCATCCGGTAGTCGCGTCGGCGGCGCGTGAAGTGCTCAACAAGTCGGACAACGAGCGTTCCGGCGTGTTAAGCACCGCCATGTCGTTCCTCGGCCTGTACCGCGATCCCACGGTGGCCGAAGTCACCTCGCGCTGTGACTGGCGCATCGCCGACCTGATCGCGGCCGAGCATCCGGTGTCGCTGTACCTGGTGGTGCCGCCTTCGGACATATCGCGCACCAAACCGCTCATCCGCCTGATCCTCAACCAGATCGGGCGACGCCTCACCGAATCGCTGGACGGCAGCGACGGCATCGAACGCCGCCACAAGCTGCTGCTGATGCTCGACGAGTTCCCGGCCCTGGGGCGGCTCGACTTCTTCGAGACAGCCTTGGCCTTCATGGCGGGCTACGGCATCCGCAGCTTCCTCATCGCGCAGTCACTCAACCAGATCGACAAGGCGTATGGACAGAACCATTCCATTCTCGACAACTGCCACGTCAGGGTGACGTTCGCCACCAACGACGAACGCACCGCCAAGCGCATTTCCGAGACGCTGGGCACTGCGACCGAGCTGCGCGCGCAACGCAACTACGCGGGCCACCGGCTCGCGCCGTGGCTGGGCCACCTCATGGTGTCGCGCCAGGAGACGGCCCGCCCGCTGCTGACGCCGGGCGAGGTGATGCAGCTTCCGCCGGACGATGCCGTAGTGATGGTGTCCAGCATGGCGCCGATCAAGGCCCGGAAGCTGCGCTACTACGCCGACGCCAATTTCAAGCAGCGCGTGCTGCCGCCGCCCGAGCTGGCGGACGGCCGGTACGCCGACGCGCCGCCACTGCGCCCCGACGACTGGAGTGGCCTGGCGATTCCTGCCGTGCCTGCCGCGCCTGCGGCCGATGCCGCCGAAGGCTTCCGGGCGTCGGCCGACGACGGCGGCCCGCGCCGTCAGCCCGAGCTAACTGAGGCCGTCGCCTACGACCCCGAGCTGGCCGCGCCCGCGGCCGACCTCGGCCTGCTCGATGACGACGACGACCTGCCGCTTCCCCTTCCTCGCCAGCTTGATCCGGCCATGCAGCGCACGGCCCGGCTGGCGTCCCTCGACCCCAACGACGGAATCGAGCTATGAGCCACTATCGCCTGAACCTCTTTATCCAGCCCGAGCACGCCCAGCGGCTCGATGAACTGGCCGCCAAGAAAGGCGTGTCCAAGTCCAGCATCGTCGCCGCTGCCTTGGCGTCCTGGCTGTCGCCGGACGCGGCCGACCAGCGCGAGGCGGCCATCGCCAAGCGCCTTGATCGCCTCTCGCGCCAGGCCGAGCGAATGGAGCGCGACCAGAGCATCGCCATCGAGACGCTGGCGCTGTTCATCCGCTACTACCTGACCGTCAGCACGCCGGTTCCCGAGGCGCACCAAGAGGCGGCCCGCGCCTTGGGCAAGGCGCGTTTCGAGCAGTTCACCGAGCAGCTTGGCCGCCACCTGATGCGTGGGCGCAGCCTGGTGCGCGACGTGGTGGAGGAATTGCATCCCGATTCGGTGCGGATGGAGGACGCGGCGGCAGCCGCCGATGCGCAGGAGCGTGCGTCATGAGCGCCGTTTCCCAATCCATGAGTGCCACGTCGCTCGACCGGCGCATCCAGATGCTGCGCACGGCAATGGGGCCGCTGATCGCCACCGCGCTCGAAGACCCCGACGTGGTGGAAATCATGCTCAACCCTGACCGCACCCTTTGGGTGGATCGCCTGTCGTCGGGCCGCGCGCCTATGGGCGTGGAGCTGCCCGAAGCCGATGGCGAGCGAATCATCCGCCTGGTCGCGGCCCACGTCGGCGCGGAGGTGCATCGCGGCCAGCCGCTGCTGTCCGCCGAACTGCCCGAAACCGGTGAACGCTTCGAGGGCATCCTGCCGCCAGCCGCGCCGGGGCCGGCCTTCGCGCTGCGCAAGCGCGCCATCGGCGTGATCCCGCTGGAGCGGTACGTCGTGGACGGAATGATGACCGCCGCCCAGGCGGGCTTTTTGGTGCGCGCCGTGCGCGAGCGCCAGAACGTCCTGATCGCGGGGGCCACCAGCAGCGGCAAGACGACCTTGGCGAACGCGCTGCTGGCCGAGATAGCTGCCACGGGCGACCGCGTGCTGGTGCTCGAAGACACGGTGGAGCTGCAATGCGCGGCCCGCGACCACGTTCCGCTGCGCACGCGCTCCGGCGTGGTGTCCATGACCGAGCTGGTGCGCTCGTCCATGCGCCTGCGACCTGATCGCGTCGTCGTCGGCGAGGTACGCGGTGCCGAGGCGCTGGATCTCATCAAGGTGTGGGGCACCGGCCACCCCGGCGGCGTCGCCACGATCCACGCCGGCTCCGCGCTGGGCGCGTTGCTGCGCCTGGAGCAACTGATTCTCGAAGTGGCGGTGAATCCGCCGCGTGCGCTGATCGCCGAGGCGGTCAACGTGGTGATCCAGATCGCCGGGCGCGGACGCAAGCGCCGCATCGAGAACATCGCCCGCATCGTCGGCTTCGACGGCGTGGGCTACCAACTGGTGGACGCGCTGGAAACGCCGTTTCCCGAGCTGCCGCCGATCCCTGATGCCGCACCCGCTGCGGCGACTTCCTCGTCCCCTGACCAACCTGGAGAACTGCTATGACGCAGATGACCATTCCTGCTTTCCGTGTTTCCGTAAATCCGGCTTTGCGCCTTGCACGGCTGCGCTGCCTGGCCCGCCCTGCGGGGCGAGGGCTGCTGCTGGCCGCGCTGTTGCTGTTCCTGGCCGGCACCGCGCAGGCCGCTGGTTCCTCGATGCCCTGGGAAGGCCCGTTGCAGTCGATCTTGGAGTCGATTCAGGGGCCGGTGGCGCGCATCGTCGCGGTCATCATCATCATTGCCACGGGCCTCGCGCTCGCCTTCGGCGACACGTCGGGCGGCTTTCGCAAGCTGATCCAGATCGTGTTCGGCCTGTCCATCGCGTTCGCGGCTTCGAGCTTCTTCCTGTCGTTCTTTTCGTTCTCGGGCGGGGCTGTCGTATGAGCGGCCCGGATAGCTTCGCGGCCGGGTTCGAGGTGCCTTTGCATCGCTCGCTCACCGAGCCGATCTTGCTGGGCGGCGCACCGCGCACCGTGGCGATTGCCAACGGCACGCTGGCCGCCGCCGTCGGGCTGGGCCTGCAACTGTGGATTCCTGGCGTGGTGCTCTGGATCGTCGGCCATTCGCTGGCGGTATGGGGTGCGCGCGTCGATCCGCAGTTCATGGCCGTGTTCGCCCGGCACATCAAGCACCGCCCGCTGCTGGACGTGTGAGGGGACGCCGCCATGCTGAACCTCGCCGAATACCGCCAGCGCCCGGCCTTGCTCGCCGATTGGCTGCCGTGGGCCGGGCTCGTCGCGCCGGGTGTCGTCTTGAACAAGGACGGCAGTTTCCAGCGCACGGCCCGGTTTCGCGGGCCTGACCTCGACAGTGCCACGCAAGGCGAGCTGATCGCCACGTCGGCCCGCTTGAACAATGCGCTGCGCCGGCTGGGATCGGGCTGGGCGCTGTTCATCGAGGCCGAACGCAGCGCCGCCGCGGACTACCCGCACTCAGAGTTTCCGGAGGCGCTGTCGTGGCTGGTGGACGAAGAACGCCGCTCGGCCTTCGAGGACACCGGCCATCACTTCGAGAGCGGCTATCACTTGACGCTGGTGTACCTGCCGCCTGAAGAATCGCGCGCTCGTGCCGCCAAGATGCTCTACGAGAACACGCCGACGAATGGCGTGGACTGGCGCGAGCGGCTGCAAGCCTTCGTCGCGGAAACGGATCGGGTCTTTGACCAGCTCGATGGCGTCATGCCGGAAATTGCCTGGCTCGATGACGCGCAGACCCTGACCTACCTGCACGCGACCATCTCGACGCGACGCTATCGCGTCGGTGTGCCCGAGGTGCCTTTCCACATCGACGCGCTGCTGGCCGACTCGCCGCTGGTTGGCGGCCTGGCCCCCATGCTGGGCGACCGGCACCTGCGCGTGGTGTCGGTGCGGGGCTTTCCGACCTCGACCTGGCCGGGGATTCTGGACGACCTCAACCGCCTCGGATTTGCGTATCGCTGGAGTACGCGCTTCCTCTGCATGGACAAATCCGAGGCGGAAAAAGACCTCGCCCGCCTGCGCCGCCAGTGGTTCGCCAAGCGCAAGAACGTCATCGCGCTGCTGCGCGAAACGATCTTCCAACAGGAGTCGCCGCTGGTGGACACGGATGCCTCGAACAAGGCGACCGATGCCGATGCCGCGTTGCAGGAGCTGGGCAGTGATCAAGTCGCCTTCGGCTACCTCACCGCCACGGTGACGGTGCTCGATGCCGACCCGGCCGCAGCCGACGAGAAGCTGCGCATGGTGGAGCGCGTCATCCAGGGCCGGGGCTTCGTGACCATCTCCGAAACGCTCAATGCCGTGGATGCGTGGCTGTCCTCGCTCCCCGGCAACGCCTATGCCAACGTGCGCCAGCCGATCGTCTCGACGCTGAACCTGGCGCACATGATGCCGGTGTCGGCCGTGTGGGCCGGCCCCGAGCGCAACGCGCATCTGGACGGCCCGCCTCTCATCGTGACGCGCACCGATGGCGCCACACCGTTTCGCTTGGTCACGCACGATGGCGACGTGGGCCACATGCTGGTGGCCGGCCCGACGGGCATGGGCAAGTCAGTGCTGCTCGCCACGCTGGCGATGCAGTTCCGCCGCTACCTCGGCTCGCGCATCTTCGCGTTCGATATGGGGCGTTCGATGCGCGCCACGATCCTCGGGCTTGGCGGCGAGCACTACGACTTGGGCACGGACGGCGAAATCGCCTTCCAGCCGCTCGCCCGCATTGACCGCGAAGGCTACCGCACCTGGGCCGCCGAATGGATCGAAGGCCGTTTGCTGCATGAAGGCGTAGCAGTCGGCCCGGACGAGAAAGCCGCCATCTGGTCGGCGCTGGGCAGCTTGGCCGGTGCGCCCGTCGAGCAGCGCACGATGACCGGCCTGTCGGTGCTGCTGCAATCGAACGCGCTGCGCCAGGCGCTCGCGCCCTATGTGCTGGGCGGCGCGCACGGCAAGCTGCTGGATGCCGACCACGACCGGCTGGGCATGGCGGACGTGCAGGGTTTCGAGATGGAGGAGCTGATGCACAGCAAGGCCGCCGTCATGGCCGTGCTGCATTACCTCTTTGCGCGCTTTGACGAACGCTTTGACGGTGCGCCCACGATGCTGATCCTCGATGAAGCGTGGCTGTTCCTGGATGACCCGGTGTTTGCCGCGCGCATCCGCCAGTGGCTCAAGACGCTGCGCAAGAAAAACGTGTCGGTGATCTTCGCCACGCAGTCGCTCGCGGACATTAAGGATTCGAGCATCGCGCCCGCAATCATCGAGAGCTGCGCAAGCCGCATCTTCCTGCCGAACCCGCAGGCGACCGAGCCGCAGATTCGCACGATCTACGAGGGCTTCGGGTTGAACTCGCGCCAGATCGAGATCGTCGCCACCGCGCAACCCAAGCGCGACTACTACTACCAATCCCGCCTCGGCAACCGCCTGTTCGACCTCGACCTGGGGGCGGCGACGCTGGCCTTCGCGGGCGCTTCCACGCCGCAAGACCAGCGCGACATAGACCGCGTGCTGCTGGACGCCGGCACGCCCGGCTTCGCGGGTGCCTGGCTGCGCCATCGCGGCCTCGATTGGGCGGCTGACCTGCTGCCCTCGTTCCCCGGCCTCGCGCCGGATTCCCTCGCTGACCAACCACAGGAGATCCTGCCATGAAGAAGCGCCTTGTCGCCGCTGCCATCGCGGCCATGCTTTGCACCGCCACTGCCCATGCGCAATGGGTCGTGATCGACCCCACCAACCTCGTGCAGAACACGATGACCGCGATCCGCACGCTGGAGCAGATCAACAACCAGATTCGCCAGCTCCAGAACGAAGCGCAAATGCTGATGAACCAGGCGCGCAACCTCGCCAGCCTTCCATCCAGCGTGGTCGGCCAGTTGCGCGCCAACCTGGCGACGACCGAGCGGCTGATCGCCCAGGCCCGAGGCTTGGCCTACGACGTGACGAATCTGGATCGGGAGTTTGCCCGCCTGTACCCGGAGCAGTACGCCGCCACCGTCAGCGGCGACCAGATGTACCGCGACGCCCAGGAGCGGTGGAAGAACACGCTGGGCGGCTTGCAGACCACCATGCAGATGCAGGCGCAGGTGTCGCAGAACCTGGGCGAAGACGAAAGCGTGCTGGCCGATCTGGTCGGCAAGAGCCAGTCGGCGCAAGGCGCGTTGCAGGCGATGCAGGCCATGAACCAGTTGCTCGCCTTGCAGGCCAAGCAGTCGATCCAGTCGCAGCGGCTCCAGATCACGCAAGACCGGGCCGCCTCGCTGGAACTGGCGCGGCAGGCGGCGGCCACCGAGCGCGCCCGCGAAGTGCGGCGGCGCTTCCTCGGGGAAGGCACGCCGTACACGCCGCAGTCCGTCAACTTCTACCGCGACTGACAGGAGGCCGCCATGCGATGCGTCCTCGTCCTTGGTGCCGTGCTGCTGGCCGCTTGCGGCGAGCAGCCGGCCGACAACCTCGCCGATGCCCTGGCCGCCGATCGCGTGCGGCTCAAGGCATTGCGCGCGCAATGCGCGGCCGACCGGCAGGCCACGGGCGAGGACGCTTGCCGCGCCGCCGCCGAAGCCTTCCGGCGGCGCTTCTTTTCCGGCGAGGCCGGGCCGGATGAATACCAGACGCTGGCCGACCTGCCGCCGATCCCGCCCAGCTTCGAGGAACCGGAGGGCACGCCATGAATGACGTGACCATCATCGACCAGTTCCTCAACACCTTCGCCACCTACATCGACTCGGGTTTCGGGCTGCTGCGCGGCGAAGTGGCGTTCCTCACGGCCACGCTGATCGTCATCGACATGACGATCGCCGGGCTGTATTGGGCCATGAGCCACGCCACCGGCCAAGGCGATGACGTGATCGCCAAGCTGCTGCGCAAGGTGCTCTACGTCGGTGCCTTCGCCTACATCCTCAACAACTTCAACTGGCTGGCCAGCATCGTGTTCCGCTCGTTCGCGGGGCTGGGCATCACCGCCACCGGCTCGGCCATCACGATGGAGAACTTCTTGCAGCCGGGCCGGCTCGCCAAGACCGGCATCGACGCCGGGGCGCCGATTCTGGAGCAGATCGGCGAGATGGCGGGCTTCCCCGAGGTGTTCGCCAATCTCGATCCCATCGTGGTGATGTTCCTCGCGTGGCTGGTCGTGGTGCTGTGCTTCTTCGTGCTGGCGATCCAGCTTTTCATCACGCTGATCGAGTTCAAGCTGACCACGCTCGCCGGGTTCGTGCTGGTGCCGTTCGCGCTGTGGAACAAGACCAGCTTTCTCGCCGAGAAGGTGCTGGGCAACGTCGTGGCCGCTGGCATCAAAGTGCTGGTGCTGGCTGTGATCGTCGGCATCGGCTCGGGCCTGTTCGCGCAGTTCCAAGTCCACCCCGCCGAGCCGAACATCGACCACGCGCTGGTCATCATGCTGGCCTCGCTCACCTTGCTCGCGCTCGGGATCTTCGGCCCCGGCATCGCCACGGGCCTTGTGTCCGGCGCGCCCCAGCTCGGCGCGGGCGCGATGGCCGGTGCCGCCGTCGGCGCGGCCGGAACGGCAGTGGCTGTCGGTGCTGCCGCGACGGGCGTGGGCGGCGCGGTGGCCGCTGGCGCGCGCATGGCCCCGGCTGCCGCCAAGCTGGCCGGCAGCGGCGCGCGTGCCGCCACGTCGGCGGCTGGCAGCGCGAAGTCGGCGTTCCAGGCGGGTTCCGCTGCCGCCGGCGGCGGTGCCAAAGGCGCGATGGCGGGCTTGGGCAACGTCGCCAAGACCGGCGCGCAGTCTGCCGGACGCGCTGCCGCATCCCGCGCTTCCGCTGCCGGGCAGCGCATGGCCGCACCGTTCCGCGCGGGCTGGAACGGCGACGCTGGCGCGTCAGCCGGCCAGGCCGCCACCAGCGAAGCGCCGGCAGGCGCTGCCGCTGCACAGGCGCCCGAGCAGCCCGCTTGGGCCAAGCGGCTGCATCGCCGCCAGCAGCTCACCCACGCCGCGACCACCGCTGCCCACGCGCTGCGCGGTGGCGACGGCGGCGGCTCCGGGCAAGGCCCGAGCCTGCGCGGCTCCGACGACTGACGCGATTCACAAGGAGAACTGACCATGCGATTCAAGAAACCGCAGGTGCGCTACGCCGACACGCCGCAGCCTGCCACGCCGTACCAAACCGCCGGCCAGGTGTGGGACGACCGTATCGGCTCGGCCCGCGTCCAGGCCAAGAACTGGCGATTCATGGCCTTCGGCTGCCTCACGCTCGCGCTGCTGATGGCCGGCGGACTGGTGTGGCGCTCGGCGCAATCCATCGTCACGCCCTACGTCGTGGAGGTGGACAACGCGGGCCAGGTGCGCGCCGTGGGCGAAGCCGCCACGCCGTACCGGCCCAACGATGCGCAGACGGCGCACCACATCGCGCGCTTCGTGACGCTGGTGCGCTCGCTGTCCATCGACCCCATCGTCGTCCGCCAGAACTGGCTGGACGCCTACGACTACACGACCGACAAAGGCGCGGCCGTGCTCAACGACTACGCGCGGGTCAACGACCCGTTCGCGCGCATCGGAAAGGAGTCGGTGACGGTGCAGATCACCAGCGTCGTGCGTGCCAGCGACACGTCTTTCAACGTGCGCTGGACGGAACGCCGCTACGTCAACGGCGCTGCGGCGGGCCTGGAACGGTGGACGGCCGTGGTGTCCATCGTGCTCCAGCCGCCGCGCACCGAAGAACGCCTGCGCAAGAACCCGCTGGGCATCTACGTCAACGGCCTTTCCTGGAGCCGCGAGCTGGATTCTTCCGAAGGAGCAAAACCATGAACCTGTCTTTCCGCTTTTACGCTTTGCCGTTGATGCTTGTTGCCCTGGCGGGCTGCGCCACGCAAGGCAAGCCGCCGCCGACCATCTCGCTCGATGAGCCGGTGCCGGTGCAGGCCCAGCCGATGCCGGAGCCGCCCGCGCCCGTGGAGGTTGTGGCCGTGCCCGAGGTGCTGCCGATGCCGGCGCAGTTGATGCCGGCACCCGAGGCCGAGGACGCCAAGCCCACGCCCGAGCCGGCCGACGAGAAGGTGCGCGTTTCACGCGCCAATGCCGAGGCGCGTGTCGCGCCCACGCGCGAGGGCTACGTCAACGCGATTCAGGTGTGGCCCTTCACCGATGGCGCGCTGTATCAGGTCTATGCGGCCGTGGGCCGGGTGACGATGGTTGCCTTGCAGCCGGGCGAGGAGCTGGTGACGGTGGCCGCCGGCGATACCGTGCGCTGGATCGTGGGCGACACGTCCAGCGGCAGCGGTGCCGACTTGCGCGTCAACGTGCTGGTCAAGCCGATCCGCTCGGGCCTCAAGACCAATCTGGTCATCATCACCAGCCGGAGGACGTACCTGCTGGAACTGACTTCCACGGAAAAGACGTGGATGGCGTCGGTGTCCTGGGAGTACCCGCGCGACCGGATGCTGGCCTTGCAGCGCCAGGCGCAAGCGGCCAGCGCCGCCGCGCCGGTGGATAGCGGCCTGTCGCTGGAGAACCTGCGCTTTCGCTACGCGATCGGCGGCAGCAATCCGTCGTGGAAGCCGCTGCGCGCTTTCGACGACGGGCAGAAGGTCTATATCCAGTTCCCCGCCGGCATCGCGCAAGGCGAACTGCCGCCGCTGTTCGTGATCGGGCCGGAAGGCGACGGGCAACTGGTGAACTACCGCTTCCGTTCGCCGTACTACATCGTGGATCGCCTGTTTGGCGCGGCAGAGTTGCGCCTGGGCGGTGACAAGGGCGACGTGGTGCGGATCGAGCGCACGGATGGCGTGGCACGGAGGAACTGACCATGAGCCAGGACGATACCCCCGACCTCGCCACGCGGCAGGCAGGCAAGGTCGCGCCCGAGGCGGTGGCGCTTCGCGCCCAGCCGCGTGCCGTGACCCGGTTGAACCGGCGCACGCTGGCCGTCCTCGTCGGCGGCCTGTCGGTCGCCGTGCTCGGGGCCACGATCTGGTCATTGCAACCGCACCGGCGCGGCGCGGGCGAGCAGACCGAGCTTTACAACGTCGATCGCGTCTCGAAGTCCGAAGGGCTGGACGGCCTGCCGTCCGACTACTCGAAGCTGCCGCCGAAGGTGCCCGAGCTGGGGCCGCCACTGCCGGGCGATCTTGGCCCGGCCATCGTGAACTCGCAGCAGTCCGCCGTGGCCGCTTACGCGGCCCCCGGCCACGATCCCAACGACGCCTTGCGCAAGGAGGCGGAAGCCGCAGCGGCTTCGTCGGTGTTTTTCCGCTCGGGCGGCCAGGGCCAGGCCGCCGCCACGGCCACGGTGGCGCCGCCGGGTGTGCCTGGTGCTGCCAACACGCTCGCGGCCTTCGACCCGCTCGCGGCTGGGCCGGCCTCGGCGGCGCCCCAGCCTGCCGATCCGACAGCTGTGCAAAACCGGCAAGACCAGAAAGAGGCGTTCCTGAAAGGCGGCTCTATGGAAACCCGCAATTCCGGAAACCTGAAAATGCCGGCCTCGCCGTATCAGGTCATGGCCGGAACGGTGATTGCGGGCGCGCTGGTGACGGGCATCAAGTCGGACTTGCCAGGCGACGTGATCGCCACGGTGACGGAGCCGGTCTATGACTCGGCCACGGGCAAGTTCCTGTTGATCCCGCAGGGGTCGCGCATCCTGGGTAAATACAACAGCCAGGTCAGCTACGGGCAGAGCCGCGTGCAGGTGGTGTGGAACCGGGTCATCCTGCCCGATACGTCCTCGCTGACGCTCGACAACCTTGTCGGCACCGATCCAGCCGGCTACGCCGGCCTGGAAGACGACGTGGACTGGCATTGGAATCGCATCGTCGCGGGCGCCGTGCTGACGACGCTGCTGGGCGTAGGCGCCGAGTTGGCCGCGCCAGAGAACCGCCAGGACGGCAACCGCATCGTCATCGCGGGGCGCGACAGCGCCCAGGACAGCATCAATCAGGTGGGTCAGGAGATCACCCGGCGCAACATGGACATCCAGCCGACGCTGACCATTAGGCCGGGCCTGCCGGTTCGCGTCATCGTGAACCGGGATCTGGTGCTGCGGCCGTGCCAGCCGCTGTTCTTCAACCGGGGAGCTTCCCAATGAACACGAAGAAACTGCGGCTAGGGCCGCTGCCCAAGACCGAGAGCGTCAAGCTGACCTTTGCCTGCCCGGCCAGCTTGAAAGCCGACCTCGACCGCTACGCCGCGCTGCACGCGCAGGCGTATGGCGAGGCCGTCGATGCCGAGAAGTTGATCCCGCACATGCTGGAGGCGTTCATGGCGGGGGATCGGGGATTCAGGAAGGGCACCACGACGCGGAGCGTGCCGTCCAAGCCGACGTGATGGCCCTCGAAGCCTGCCCAGCAACATCCATCGAACGCGCAGCCCAAGGCTGCGCGTTCTTCATTCTGGATGCCGCCAAGAGCCGCCTGGGCTATGATGACAAGACAAGCCCGCCGTCCCTCGGCAATCCAGCACGACACAGTGCGATGTGGCTTTCTCTCCCAACGCTCCTATGTGGCTCCTAGCCCACGAAGCCACACCGCGCCAAAGTGGCCGAGAAAAGAGCTAACCTACTGTCCCATATACGGTTTCAAGTCCTGCGTGATTTGCACAAAGGACTTGACACCAGAACTTTTTTGAACCCTCCCGAAGCCGGCCGTGACTCATCGGTTGAGGCGGCAAGACGCCGTCGACAACCGGACAGCCAAGACTTCAGGAGATCGACATGAAATCAGCACCCTTCGCTTCCAGCCTCGTCTTCGCCGGCATCCTGCTCGCCGGCGCCGCCCAGGCGGAAACCCCCTACTCGGCGTGGAGCCAGTCCGACGACGACAGCATCAGCGTCGCCGATTCGTTCAACCACTCCGAGCAGTCCAGCTACGAGTCGGCCTGGTCCTCCAGCGTGAGCGAGGACAACGACGTCGCCGTCGACCTGCGCAACACGCACAGCGAAGACAACGACATCACCAAGGACTTCGACTACACGAGCATCTACGAGACCAGCGAGGACAACGACGTCACGACCACCACCACGACCACCGAGGACAACGACGTCGCCGTGGACTTCCAGTTCGCGACCCCGACGCTGACGTCCCACAAGTACCAGGACCAGGACGCCGGTCACCAGGCCGACACCTCGGTGCTGGGCTACGCGAGCGGTCACGACACCGCGGTCCAGGGCGGCACGACGATGGTCAGCGCCGGTAACGACGAGACGGTGTACTACGGCCCGGCTCTGGTGAACACCAACACCAACCAGCTCCCGCAGAACAACCTGTTCATTCAGGGTTCCAACGGCGCCCCGATCAGCCAGGCCAACACCTTCGCCGGCCGCGACATGGGTCCGAAGGGCGTGTTCGCGCCGGTGGGCAACACGTCGGTGGGCGTGTCCGGCAACGTCGGCAACCAGTCCGGCGCGTCGGTGGACCAGAGCGGTGATGCCGCCAACGCCATCTCCGACCCCATGAGCGCCGTGATCAACCGCTGACCCCGGGCGGAATCCGGTCGCAGGAGGGGGCCACGCGCCCCCTCCTTTTTCGCCCGGACGGCCCTCGCCACGGGAACCCTGACGACACCGACCACCGCGGGGCGCCGCTCCCGGTCCATCGAGGAGACCCGACCATGATCAGACGACTACTCCTGTCAGCCACGCTGATCGCCTGCTGGACCGGCCCGGTGCCGGCGCTGGCGGATCAGGACGCCGACAAAGCGCTGCTGCAGCGGATCTACCAGATGCGCATGCGGCACGACCAGGAGCGCCAGCAGGCGGAAAACGAGGCGCGCGCCAACGTCCGCCTCGCCACCCAGGGCGGCCAGCCCGGCGCCGACAGCCCCACGGTCACCCAGATGCGCCAGCAGACCAACGTGCAGCTCGCCCGCTTCGAGCAGCGCTTCCGCTGTCTCGACGTGGACGTCGACAGCAACGGCGGCAACACCGTGGTGATCTGCGGCGACAACGCCGGGGACATCTCGGGCAGCAACACGTCCGCCGGCCGCGATCTCCTCACCATCGACGGAGCAGGACCATGAAACGCAGCCTGTGGATCGGCGCCGCCCTCGGCGCCCTGCTCGGCGCAGCCACTGCGACGGACGCCGCCGCGGCTCACCCCGCCACTCTGACTCCGGGGCTAGCGCCCGGTCTCGGCTGGCAGCTCCGGGAGGGATTCGTGGTCCACGCCGAGGACCGCTTCGATCCGATGATCCAGCGGCTGATGGCGGAGCAGTCTCTCAAGGCGCTGCCGCTGCGCGGCGGCCAGCTCTTCTACATCGTGCCGGTCGACGCCGATCCCCGGCTCGAGGAGATGCAGATCCGCTACCTCGAGATCCTGCTGGACCGCCGTGCCGATGAACCTTCCGCGCCGCGGCCGTGACCCACGACTCGAAGCGCAATCGTTACAGGACGGAACGCACCATGAACACCCGCACCAGAATGACGATGATGACCCTGTTCGGCCTGCTGCTGCTGGGCGTGGCGGCCTTCGCCGACGCGGCCGACGACCTCGACGCCGAGGAGATCCAGGCGCGCCTCGAGTCGCTGACCTGCAGCGGCCCGAAGACCCGGGTGGCCATCTACGGTTTCTACGCCACCGGCAAGCTCGCCGCCTTCGAGGGCTACAACGTCGGCGACGGCCTCGCCGCCCAGCTCGCCACCGAGCTGATGCGCACCGACTGCTTCATCGTGCTGGACCGTACCGGGCTGTCGCCGGTGCTGCGCGAGCAGGAGCTGGCGCTGGCCGGCGTGGTCAACCGGGAGACCGGGCCGGCGGCCGGCGGCCTGATCGGCGCCGAGGTGATCATCAAGGGCGCCGTCACCGAGTACGAGCCGAACAAGCGCGGCGGCGGGCTGACCGTCGGCGCCGCCGTTCCGAGCCTGCCCTTCGGCGTCCGCCTCGGCCGCAACGGCAGCCGCGCTCACGTCGGGCTCGACATCAGCGTGATCGACGCCGGCACCGGCCAGGTGAAGTCCGCCCATCGCGTCACCGCCGACTCCCGCTCCGGCGGCTGGACCCTGGGCCTCGACCACGAGCGCGCCAGCATCGGCGGCGACCGGTTCTCCAAGTCGCCCCTGGGCATCGCCGCCCGCAACGCCCTGGGCAAGGCCGTGCTGACCCTGGCCGACGCCCTCGGCGACGTGCCCTGGCGCTCCCAGGTGGTGGACGCCAGTGACAACACCGTGTTCCTCAACGCCGGCGTCGCCACCGGCATCCGCGAGGGCGACGTCTACCGGGTCTCGACGGTGGTCCGCACCCTGGTCGACCCGGCCACGGGCCTGCTGCTCGACACGGTGGAACGGGAGGTCGGCGCGGTCCGCATCCTCTCCGTCGAAGAAAAATACGCCATGGCCGAGCCCCTCGACGACACCCGGGTGAAGCGCGGCGACTACGTGCATCTTTGATCCATCGCTACCCAGGAGAATGCTCATGAAGATCCTCAAGACCCTGCTGCTCGCCCTGCCCCTGCTCGCCGCCGGCCCTCAGGCCCTGGCGGACGCCTGGTCCAACGTGGCCATCAACGGCCAGCGGCTCACCGTCGACCAGGTGCGCATGCTGGAGATGCAGATCGGCACCATCGCCCCGGGACACTATCTGGTGAACGCCGCGGGCTGCTGGCTGAACCTGTCCAACGGTGCGTCCGGCTGCGTGGGCAACGCCTCGGTGTTCTCCCGCTACGGCAGCGGCGAGCGCACCAGCGACGGGAGCTGGAACCACTGGAGCAACGCCGCCGGTGCCGGCGTGGGCGGCACCGCGGACGGCTGCATCTACACCACCACCGGCTGGTCGAACTGCTGAGGCGTGATGACCGGGACGGCGTCCATGCTGCGGGCGCCGTCCCGGCATCCCCGGGATCCGGCAGATCGCGATCCGCAGCGGGCCCCGCCACGGGAGCGTGGGCCCGCCGCATCGCCCCGCCTTCGACGGCCTGCTATCCTCGCCCTCTTTCGGGGGAGGATCGCGTATGAGTTCGGTGATGGTGCTGCTGCTGGGTATCGCCGGCATGTGTTTCGGCTGGTTCGTGTACTCGCGCTTCATCGCCACGCGCATCTTCCGGCTCGACGAGCAGTTCCGCACTCCGGCCCACGAGCTCGAGGACGGCGTCGACTTCGTGCCCACCAACCGCTACGTGCTGTGGGGCCACCATTTCACCTCCGTGGCCGGCGCCGCGCCCATCGTCGGACCCGCCATCGCCGTCTACTGGGGCTGGCTGCCCGCCGTGCTCTGGGTCGTGCTCGGCACCATCTTCTTCGCCGGCGTCCACGATTTCGGCGCCCTGTGGGCCAGCAACCGCCACAAGGGCCGGTCCATGGGCGCCCTGTCGGAGAACGTCATCGGCAAGCGCAGCCGCGCGCTGTACATGATCGTGGTGTTCCTGGTGCTGCTGATGGTCAACTCGGTGTTCGGCGTGGTGATCGCCGGCGCGTTCGTCAGCACGCCCACCGCCGTGTTCCCGGCCTGGGCCGCCATCGTCGTGGCGTTGGTCATCGGCCAGCTCGTGCACCGGCGGTTCAACCTCATCGCGCTCGGCGTCGTCGGCGTGGCGGTGCTCTACTGGACCATCTACGCCGGCACGGGCATTCCCATCACGCTGCCCGCAGAGATGCTCGGACTCGCGCCCCAGGCGAACTGGATCATCATCCTGTTCGTCTACGCAGCCATTGCCTCCATGCTGCCGGTCTGGGTACTGCTGCAGCCCCGGGACTTCATCAACGGCATGCAGCTCGTGGTCGGCCTGCTGCTGCTCTACGGCGCCGTGTTCATCTCCCTGCCCGGACTGTCGGCGCCGGCCCTGAACGACGCCGTCAGCGAAACCGCGCCGTCGATCATTCCGCTGCTGTTCGTCACCATCGCCTGCGGCGCCGTGTCCGGATTCCACGGCATCGTCGCCTCGGGCACCACGTCGAAGCAGCTCGACAAGGAAACCGATGCCCGCTTCGTCGGCTACCTGGGCGCGGTGGGCGAAGGCTCGCTGGCGCTGATCACCATCGTCACCGTCAGCGGTGTCGCCCTGGCGGCGACGCCGGAGGCCTGGTCCGAGATCTACGACGAGTTCGGCGCCGCCGGCGCCGGCTCGTTCATCACCGGCGGCGCCAACCTGATCGAGCGCGGCTGGGGCATTCCGGCGGAGTTCGCCCAGACCATGCTCGCCACCATGGTGGTGCTGTTCGCAGGCACCACCATGGACTCGGGGGTCCGGCTGCAGCGCTACATCATTCAGGAGTGGGGCGAGATCTACCGCATTCCGCTGCTGTCCAACGGGGTGCTGGCGACGCTGCTGGCCGTGGCCGCGTGCCTGCTGCTGGCGTTCGGCGCCGGCGGCGCGTCGGGCACGGGCGGCATGATCATCTGGCCGCTGTTCGGCGCCACCAACCAGATTCTGGCCGGCATGACCCTGCTGGTGATCAGCGTGATGCTGATCAAGCTGGGACGCCCGTCCTACTACACCATGGTGCCGATGCTGTTCGTGTTCACCATGTCGTTTCTGGCCGCGTGCGTCACCCTGGCCCAGTTCTACCAGGACGGCAACTATCTGCTGGTGGTGCTCGACCTGGTGGTGCTGGGCACCAGCCTGATGGTGATGCTGGAGGCCGCCAGCGTGATCGCGGCCTTCAAGCGCGGCGGTGGCAACGTCCCGGAAGCGGAGCGCTGACCGGCGCTCCGCAGCGGGTTCAGGCGAGCTGGAAGATCCGCACGCTGGAGGCCATCACCGTCGCCTGCTGCTGCAGGGACTCGGCGGCGGCCGCCAGCTCCTCGACCATGGCCGCGTTCTGCTGGGTGATCTGGTCGAGCTGATTGACCGCCACGTTCACCTGATGCACGCCGTCGGCCTGCTCGCCGGCGCCGTCGCTGATCTGGGCGATCAGCCCGTTGAGGGACTGCACCGACTCCAGGGTCTCCCGCAGCGACTCTCCGGCCAGCATGGCCATGTCGCTGCCGCTGCGGATCTTGCCGCCTGAATCCTCGATGATCTCCTTGATCTGCGCCGACGCGTCGATGGTCCGCTGGGCGAGGGATCGCACCTCGTTGGCCACCACCGCGAAGCCGCGGCCCTCCTCTCCGGCGCGCGCGGCCTCGACGGCGGCGTTCAGAGCCAGGATGTTGGTCTGAAACGCGATGCTGTCGATCACCTCGATGATCCGGGTGATCTGACTGGAGCTGTCCGAGATGGTGTGCATCTGCGCCACCAGCTCGTCCATGCTGGCGCCGCTGCGCCCGCTCTGCTGGGTCGCGTCCCGCGAGATCGCGGCCACGTTGCGGGCCGCCTCCGCGCTGCCGCTGACCGCCGAGCTGATCTGCTCGATGGTCGCCGCCGTCTCCTCGACGCTGGCCGCCTGGGACTGGGTGCGGGACGACAGGTCCGAGTTGCCCGCGGAAATCTGGCTCGATGCCGCGGACACGGTCTCCACGCCGCGGCGGATGTCGCCGACCATGGCCTGCAGATTGACGTTGAGCTGGTTGACCGCGCGCTGCACCTCGCCGACCTCGTCGTCCCGGGTGACCTCGATGCGCTGGGTCAGATCGCCCGCCGCGATGGCGTTGGCCTGCCCGACCAGCGCACGCAGCGGCCGCACGCCATGCAGGTGGGCCAGCCAGGCGGCCAGCCCGCCGGCGGCGAGCGCGGCGCCGAGCACCAGCAGCTTGCCGGTGGCGCCCATGTCGGGCATCACGTCGGCGATCAGCGCAGTGGCCACCGCCGGCATCACCGCCGCGCTGACCACCACCTTGGTCACGCTCACCTCGAACAGGGACGCCAGCCGGCCGGCCAGCGTGCTGGTGCGGACCCGGCCATGGTGCAGCGTGGTCCGGACCTGACCGGTGGCCGTCTCCTCCCGCATGCGGGCGTAGAGCTCGTCGGCCTGGGCCACCTGGGCACGGGTCGGCCGGGTCCGCACCGACATGAAGCCCACGGGCCTGCCGTCGCGCACGATCGGGGTGACGTTGGCGTTGACCCAGTAGTGATCGCCGTTCTTGCAGCGGTTCTTGACCATGGCGGTCCAGGGACGGCCGCTCTTGACGGTCTGCCACATGTCGCGGAACGCCTCCGACGGCATGTCGGGATGGCGGATCAGGTTGTGCGGCTGGCCCACCAGCTCGTCGAACTCGTAGCCGCTGACCTCGACGAACGCCGGGTTGCAGTAGGTGATGCGTCCGCGCAAATCGGTCATGGAGACCAGCGTCGAGCCTTCCGGGTAGACGTATTCCTGCTGTGTGACGGGTAGGTTCCTGCGCATAGTCCTTGTCTCATCACCGGCGTCGGTGCCGGGCCAGTCCGCTTCCTGTAAAGCTAGTGGCGGGGGTCGGAAGCGCCAGAGACGCACGGAGGAAAAAGCAGGACCCGCTTCACGTTTTCGTTACAACTGCCCCACAACCGGATCGGTCTGCCAGACTGATTGACAGTTTCAGTCCGTCGCAGAGCAGCGGCGGCGCCGAGCGACTCGGCGGAACGTGACGGATGCACGGTCTCGACGTGCGGCGTGCCCGGCGGCGGAGCGGCCCCTGGCGCGGCCAGCCTGGGTGGGGTCAGGCGTCCTTGAGGATTTCCCGGGCGGCGTTGTGGCCCGGCAGCCCGGTCACGCCGCCGCCCGGGTGGGCGCCGGAGCCGCACAGGTACAGGTCCCGGATCGGCGTGCGGTAGTCGGCGTAGCCCATGACCGGCCGGTTGCTCCAGAGCTGATCGAGCCCCAGCGCGCCATGGAAGATGTCGCCGCCCACCAGGCCGAATCGTCGCTCCAGATCCAATGGCGACAGCACCTGACGGGCGATGATGGCGTCCCGGAAATTCGGCGCGAACGCCGTCACGGCGTCGACCACCGCGTCGGCGGCGGCCTCCCGCCGATCGTCCCAGCTCGCCCCGCCCGGCAGATCGGGGTCGAAGTGCTGGCAGAACAGGCTGGCCACGTGCCGGCCCGCCGGCGCCAGCGAGTCGTCCAGGGTCGACGGCATCAGCATCTCCACCACCGGCCGGCGGGAGAAGCCGTGCTCCCGGGCGTCCAGATAGGCCCGCTCCAGGTAGTCCATGCTGGGGCCGATCACCACCCCGGACTGATGGTGCAGGGCCGGCTCGGTGCCGGGCCGGCAGGTGAAGTCCGGCAGCTCCGCCAGCGCCACGTTCATCCGGAACGAGGCCGACACCGTGCGGAACGCCCGCATCCGGCGCAGGAACTCGGCGTCGAGATGGCGGCCGTCCAGCAGCTTCAGGAACAGCAGCTTGGGCCCGACGTTGGCGGCTACCCGCCCGGCCCGGATCTGTTCGCCGTCGGCGAGCCGAACGCCCCGGGCGCGGCCCCCTTCCACCAGCACCTCGGCCACCTCGGCGCCGGTGCGTATCGTCACCCCGAGGGACTCCGCTTCGGCGCGCATCGCCTGGGTGATGGCGCCCATGCCGCCCACCGCGTGCCCCCAGGCGCCGTCGACCCCGTTGGCCTGGCCGAACACGTGGTGCAGCAGCACATAGGCGGACCCCGGGGTCGACGGCGCCGCATAGTTGCCGACCACCGAGTCGAAGGCGAAGGCCGCCTTGATGTGGGTGTTCTCGAACCAGGCATCGAGCACGGCCGCGGCGGACTTGGTGAACATGTCGACGATGTCCCGCTGCCGGCTGGTGTCGAGCCGGCCCGCCCGCAGCGCCGTGCCTCCCGCCCGGACCAGGTCGAGGAACCCGCCGCCGACGTTGGGCGGCGTCCGCAGCAGTTCCGCCCGCAGGAACGACACCACGCCGTCGAGCATGTCCAGGTAGCCGGGCAGCGCCTCGGCATCCGCCCGGGAGAACCGGGCGAACTCCCGCTGGGTCGCCGCGGAATCGCTGTGGAACGCCAGGGATTCGGTGTCCGAGATCGGGAAGAAGTTGCTCTGGGGGCGCAGCCGCACCTCGAGCCCGTGGGCGGCCAGGTGAAGATCGTCGATCACCTTGGGATGGAGCAGGCTCACCGTGTAGCTCGCCACCGAGTTGCGGAAACCCGGGTGGAACTCCTCGGTGATGGCCGCGCCGCCGACGACGTCCTGGCGTTCGAGCACCAGCACGTCGAGCCCGCCCTTCGCCAGATAGCACGCGCAGACGAGTCCGTTGTGTCCGCCGCCGACGATGACGACGTCGTGGTTGCCCTTTGCCATGGTGCCCCGCTGCCCCTTTGGCGTATTGTCTCCGGAACGGGAAGGAGGGAAAAGGCATGCGCTTGGAGAACCGCGTCGCGGTGATCACCGGAGGCGCCAGCGGCATGGGCCGGGCGACGGTGATGCGTTTTCTGGCCGAGGGCGCCAGGGTGGTGATCGCGGACTACAACCGCGACAACGGGCTGGCCACGGTGGCCGACGCCCGGGCCGCGGGCTACGACGGGCAGGTGAGCTTCGTCCGCTGCGACGTGGCCAGCGAGGCCGACGTCGCAGCGACCCTCGACCATGCCGTCGACCACTTCGGCGGCCTGGACATCGTCTTCAACAACGCCGGCGTCGGCGGCGCCATCGGCCCGCTGACGGAGACTTCCGTCGAGGACTGGGACTACACCATGGACGTGCTGGCCAAGGGCGTGTTCCTGGGGATCAAGCACGGCGCCCGGATCATGCGCCGCCAGGGCCGGGGCGGAGCGATCGTCAACACCGCCTCCATCGCCGCCCTGTCCGGCGACGGTGGACCGCTGGTCTACTCCGCCGCCAAGGCCGCGGTGGTGAACCTCACCCGGTCCGCGGCGGTGGAACTGGCCCGGGACCGCATCCGGGTCAACGCCATCTGCCCCGGATTCATCGCCACGCCACTGGCGGAAGCCGGCAGGCCCGAGGAGACCCGGGAGCGTTTCGCCGCGGCTCAGCCCTGGCCGGATTTCGGCCGCGGCGAGCACATCGCCGGCGCCGCCCTGTTCCTGGCGAGCGACGACGCCGCGTTCGTCACCGGGGAAGCGCTGGTGGTGGACGGCGGCCTGACCGCCGCCGGCCCCGAGCTGTCCCGGAAGTTTCCCCACACCTCCGGACGCCATGCGCGCAAGAGCGGCGTCACGAAGGGATCCACCGGCGAGCCGCCGGCGCTGAGAAACCTCTGAGCGGCGCCGGCCGGCTCAGGAGGGGTGGCCGGCCCGGTGCAGCGGCTCCGGCAGCTCGGTGACGTCGATGCGGGTCACCTCCAGCGCGTCCAGCACGTCCGCCAGGGGCACGAACACCCGCTCCACGCGGCTGCCGCACAGCATGGCCGCCACCACGGTGGCGCCGGTCACCTTGACGATGGTGTAGCGCACGCCGTTGCGCGTGAAGGCCTGGCCGATCAGAAAGTCGTAAGCGTTCATGGCTGACATCTCCTCGAACGCCGACCATGCTACCGCGGGGCCGGCACCCTGCCGCATACCGTACGTCGGCTTGTCGCCACCGCTCGGCGACGCTGGCCGACGAACGGTCGGCTGCGGGCGACGAACGCCGCCGACGTCATCCGTCCTCCTCGAGCTCCACGAAGTCCAGCGTCGGGCTGGAGCCCACGACCACAGCGTTCGACACGTCGCGGCCCCGGCGGAGGGTGCCCGGCCCGAACCGCTCGTCGACGGCGTCGACGACCCGCTCCAGCCGGCGGCCGCGAACCGCCCCGTCGAACAGATCGAGCTGGCGCATGCCGCTGCCGCGCTCCAGGTCGAACGCGGCCAGGCCCACCAGGCGGAACGGGCCGGACCGGATCAGCGCGTCGAGCATGGACTCGGCGCCGGCCAGCAGATCGCCGGCCGCATCCGTCGGCAGGATGCGCCGCTGGCGGGTGAGCAGGCGGAAGTCCGCGGTCTTCAATCGCAGCCGCACGCCGTGGGCGAGACAGCCCTTGCGGCGCAGCCGCCGGCCGATCCGATCCGCGGCGCGGGTCAGGTGCCGCACGATGTCCTCGCGGTCCGCCACGTCGCGCCCCAGGGTTCTGTCCGAGCCCATGCTGCCCGCACTGCGGCGCCGGGCCACCGGTCGCGGATCGATGCCCCGGGCCAGATCCAGGAAGTGGCGCCAGGCGCGACCGAGCGCCGCCTCCAGGCGGGCCGGCGGCGCCGCGGCGATGTCGCCGATGCGTTCGAATCCAGCGGCGCGCAGCCGCTCCGCGGTGACGGGGCCGGCTCCCCACAGCCGGCTCACCGGCATGGGCGCCAGCCAGGCCGCCGCCCGCTCCGGCGGCACGATCTCGACGCCGTGGGGCTTGGCGGCCGCGCTGGCCACCTTGGCGACGTACTTGGTCGCCGAAACACCGACGGACGCGGGCAGCCCGGTGGCCTCGAGAATCGCCGCGCGGATGCGCTCGGCCATCCGGCCGGGCGGACCGAACAGATGCTCCGAGCCGGTCATGTCGACGAACGCCTCGTCGAGGCTGAGCGCCTCCACCCGGGGAGAGAAGTCGGCGAGCGCGGCCATCAGCCGCCGCGACACGGCCTCGTAACGCTCGAACCGCGGCGGGACCACCACCGCGCCGGGACACAGCCGCAGCGCCCGGGCCATCGGCATCGCGCTGCCGACGCCGTAGGGCCGCGCCTCGTAGCTCGCCGTCAGCACCACGCCGCGGCCGCTGCGCGGCCCGACCAGCACCGGCCGGCCGCGCAGCGACGGTTCGTCGAGCTGCTCCACGGCGGCGTAGAACGCGTCCATGTCCGCGTGGGCGACGATGGTGGGCCAGGTCCGGGCGGGCATCGGGGCCCCTCGATGACTCCAGGGCGGGCGCTTGAAACCGAAACTGTATGTTCATACAGTTCGATGGTCGCCGCAACCGCCGGCAGTAACCATCGGCCTCTACCAACTGTCTACCAACTGCCTGCCAACTGAAGGGACCGCCGACATGGACTACGACGCCGCCCGGGCCTACCTGCTGAGCCGGCCGGAGGCCGAGGAGGACTTCCCCTTCGGCCCCGACGTCCGGGTGTTCCGCATCCGGGGAAAGCTGTTCGGGCTGCTTTCCGAGCGGGACGGCCAGCCCCAGGTCAACCTCAAATGCGATCCGGAGGAAGCCCTGGTGCTGCGGGACGTGTTCGACGCGGTGCGGCCCGGATACCACATGAACAAGGCCCACTGGAACACGGTGCTGCTCGACGGCTCGATTCCCCGTCCCGAGCTCGAGCGCATGATGGACCGGTCGTACGGTCTGGTGGTGAAGTCGCTGAAGAAGGCGGAACGTCAGGGGCTCGAGGTCCGCCACGGCAGGGACGCGCTCTACCGCTGAACCGCGGGCCGCGCCGCGACTCGTGATAGCCTCCCGGGGAGCCATCGAGGAACCGGGGGACCATGACCGATACCGACCACACCCTGCCCGAGCCAGGTCCGGGTGCGAAGATGATGTTCCTGATCCGGCGGCGCGCCGGCGCGAGCCGGGAGGAACTGATCGCGCACTGGTTCGCCAACCACATGCCCGGGGTGATCGCGGCCCAGGAGAAAGCCGCCGCGGGCGGCCACGCCCACGCCTGGCGCTACGTCGCCACCCTGTTCGACCCCCAGGACCGGGCGGACACCTGGGACGGCGTCGCCCAGCTCTGGTTCGACGCGCCGATGGGGCGCCCCGCGGCGCCTTTCGGCGAGCCGCCCCGGGACTCCTTTCAGGAAAAGGCGGAGCCCTACGTGCCGTGGGGGACCCGGGAATACGTGATCGTCGACGGCTCGGATCGGCTGCCGGTCGAGCCGCTCACCCTCAACGCGCCGTTCCCGACGACCCGCTCGGGCTTCTGCAAGGCCGTCACCCTGGTCGCCGCCCGCCCGGACGCCGACCTGGCCGCCATGACCGACCACTGGCTCACCGTGCACGCGGCCAACGTGGCCGCGACCCTCGAGGCCGTGGGCGGATTCCGCTACGTGGTGAGCCTGAGCATCGACCCGGAGAACGAGCCCTGGGTCGGCATGGCCGAGCTGTACTTCCCCGACGACGCGGCGATGGGCGCCTTCTGGGAACGGCTCGAATCCGACGGCATGGAGCAGTGGCTCGACCCGTCCGCCATGCGCCTGCTCACCGCCGGCACCGAGATGATCGGCATCCCGTGACCGCCTGCGGCGACGTCACCGCCCCAGGTTGTAGCGGAATCCGGCGACCACGGACGTGATGTAGCGCCGTTCCGTGTTGAACGGCGTGCCGTCGGGCCGCCTCATGTCGGTGGTGCCGGTGACGAGCTGCCGGTAGGACGCCGAGAAGCTCAGCCGCTCGTTGATCGCGACGTCCACGCCGAACATGGCCTGGGCCGCCGTGGCCGTGCCGTGGTCGTCCACCAGCAGCGCACGCTGCTCCACCGGGTCACAGGTGAAGTTGCGGCAGAATCCGAAGGTGGTGATGTCGTAGGAGGAGCGGATCCAGCCGCCGCCGAGGCCGACAAAGGGCCGGACCGTGGACCCCGGCGCGAACTGATAGATCACGTTCAGCATCAGGCTCAGACTTTCCGCGCTGCCGGACGCCGCGTCCTCGCCGATGTCCTTGCTGAACTCCATGACGTCCACGGAGTTCTCCCAGTAGCTGGCCTCCAGCTCGGCGCGCCAGCGCGGCCTCAGATGATAGCCCGCAGCGACGGTGGCGACGGTGCCCAGGTCGAAGGCGTCGATCACCAGAAGCTGATCCTCGATGTCCTCGTCCTGAGCGAAGCCGCCGCCCAGGTTGCCCATCACGTACCAGCCCTGCTCGGCGTCGCGGCGCGGCGCGGGCGCATCGAACACCCCGGCCCCGGAGCCGTTGTAGCGCAGATGGAGCCAGGCGGAGCGGATGGAGTGGTCGGTGTCCGCGGACGCCCCCGAGACGTCCTCGAGATCGACCTCGGCCATGTGCCAGTAGCGGAAGTCGGCGGCCAGCTCCAGGCGGCGGGTGATCGGCACCGTCAGCCCGGCGATGACCTGCATCGCGAGACCGCTGCCGCTGTCGTCGATGATCTGCCGGCGGGGCCGCTGGAAGAACGGCCCGTCGATGCCGAGTTCGGCGAACTCGACGTCGAGGGTGCCGCGACCCGCGCCGATGCCGAGATACGGCCGCCATGCCTGCCCGATCCGCAGATCGCGGACCAGATTGACCATCAGGCTGGAGGCCTCCACGGAATCCCCCTCGTCGGTGTCGATCTCCAGGCCGGCGGAGCGCGAGTAGAGAATCTCCGGGCTGCGGTCGAAGCGGGCGTAATCCAGCTCCACCCGCCAGTCGTCGCCGACGCGCCGGCCAATCGCGCCGAGGAGCTGATCGGTGCCCCGGTCGGCCTCGATGTAGGCGTCGTCGGCGTCCAGCTCGAGCCGGTCGGCATAGCTCCAGCCGACGCCGAACGCGCCGTACCAGCGATCGAACAGATCGGCGGCGGCGGGTCCGGCCCAGCCCGTCAGGGCGACCACGCCGAGCAGCCCGATGGCGCACCGGCGCGCGGCGGGAAGACGATGGGCGCCGCCGGTCACGCGCTCGCGGGCGCGCGTGCGCGTGGTCGATTCGGTGGCACGGAAGACGGCGTTCGGGATCTGCTGCATAGGGTCCGGGTCCTGCGGATGGGTGGATGGCGAATGGGGCCGCACATGATACGGCGGTCTTCACCGCACCCCAAGCCGCCCGGACCCCGGGGACCGGCGATCACCGGGTGAACATGAAGAGACAAAGGAGAAACTGGAGCGGGAAACGAGACTC
>DLCH01000076.1:37995-86125 GCA_002480525.1 Gammaproteobacteria bacterium UBA7803
CTCTACCAACTGAGCTATTCCCGCCCGGGCGACGTATTGTGCCCAAAAACGATCCGATTACAAGCCTTCCCGCACCGGTGACCGGCACGGGCCGATTCAGCCCCCGGGGCGATGCCGCGCGTACTGGTCCGCTACCCAGCGGCCGGCGGCATGGGACTGCCAGCGGGCCACCAGCTCGTCCAGCGCGGGCGGCATGGGCCGCGGACGGTTCATGTCGGCGTGTGGCGGATTGACCAGGGGTGCGAGCAGTGCCGCCGCGGTCAGGTCCGCCGCGGTGAAGGCGTCGCCGACGAGCTGGCCCGTCGCCGCGGTCGCATCGGCCACCCTGGCCATGGCCGCTTCGACGACGGCGGCGCAGCGCCGGACGTTGTCCGGATCAGTCACGCCGTTGGCCCTGGCGATGCGTCCGCGCGCCAGCGGAAAGATCGCCCGATAAGCCGCCCGGGTGAGCACCGGCCGGCCCTCGGCGAAAAGCCGGCAGAGGTAGCCGCCGTGGTCGATCATGGCGGCGAAGACCACCGTCCGCACTGCCGGCCCCACGGTGTCGTCGAACTCGCGGCGCCAGCCGTCCACGGCGGCCCTGGCCACGGCGTCCGCCGGCAGCAGCGGGCGTCCGGCCACCCGGGCCTCGACGGCGTCGACGATCCGGCCGGAGCCGGCGATCACCTCGCCGTCCCAGACCAGCACCGGCGTCTGCCGCTGCCCGGACAGCCGCTCGATGGCGGGTCCGTGGGGACCGGGCAGATGACTGACGCGCTCGTGGCGGACACCCTTCCAGGCCAGCGCCCAGCGCGCTTTGTCGTTGTAGTGGGAATACCGGAACTGATGCAGCACCACGGCCACGGCCGCTCTCCCCCGCCGATCGGCCCCGATCATAGCCGAGATTCACCCGGGCCGGAGCGCCGGTTACCATGGCCGGCCTCATGCGCCGGACGGGCGCGTGACGTGCGGGGAGAGGGGAACACGTGAGCGCGGCGACCTGGACCATCGTGGGCTACCTGGGGGCAGTGACCCTGCTCGGCGCGTGGCTGTCGCGGCGCAACCGCTCCTCCGCCGACTGGGCCACGGGCAGCGGCGGCATGGGCATCTGGATGATCGCCGCCGGCATCGCCGGCACCCGCATCGGCGGCGCCGGCTCCTACGGTGTGGCCGGCGACGTGATGAGCACGGGACTCTGGAACGTCTGGTACGGCATCACCACCTTTCTCGCGCTGGCCCTGGTGGGGCTGTTCTTCGCCGTGCCCTACCGGCGTCTGGGTCTGACCACCATCGGCGAGCTGTTCCTGCGGCGCTACGGACGCAGCCGGTCCGCCGTGCTGACCAGCCTGTGCGTGCAGACCGAGTACCTGGTGGTCAACGTGATCGAGCCGCTGCTGATCGGCGTGATCCTCTCGGGCGTGACCGGCATGCCGCTGTGGCTGGGCATCGTCATCGGCGCCACCGTGATCATCACCGCCACAGCGTCGTCCGGCCTGAAGGGAACGGCGCTGACCAACATTATCCACTGCGCGGTCATCGTCGGCGGGCTGGGGCTGGTCGGCTGGGTGGGTATGCAGGACATGGGCGGCTGGGCGGCGGTGACGGCCCGGGCCGACGCGGCGCTGGCCGCCGCCGGCGTCGACCAGGCGAGCTGGTGGAGCCTGGTCGGGCTCGGCTGGTTTCCCATCATCGCCATGTTCTTCTCGGCCACCATCCACACGCCGGCCGCTTCCGTGTACGTGAACTATGCGGCGTCGGCCAGGCGCGAGCGCATACTGGTGCCGTCGTTCCTGCTGGCCGGCCTGATCGCCGCGGCCATGCCGTTTCTGGCCGCGATCATCGGCGTCGAGGCCCTGGCCCGCTACGGCGCCGACGCCGGCATTGCCGGGTATCACAGCGTCACCCGCATCGCCCTCGACTCCGGGGCCGTGGTCGGCGGCATCGCCCTGGCCGCCGTGCTGGCGGCGCTGATCTCCTCGGGCGGGCCGATCCTGCTGGCCAGCGCCACCATGTTCGTCAACGACTGGATTCCCGGCTCGAGCGACTTCTCGCCGCGCCGGAAGCTGCGTGCCTACCGGCTCACCGCCATCGTCTACGGTGTCATCGCTGCCCTGATCGCCATGGTCTTCGGCTACTTCATCGGCACCGCCTCGGTACTGGAGTGGCTGCTGCTGGGCTTCGCCATGGTAGTGCCGCCCGCCATCGCCATCGGCTACATCTTCTACGTGCGCTGGACCACCGAGCAGGCGGTGTTCTGGGGCATCGCCAGTGGCTACGGGCTGGGGCTCCTCTCCTGGATCGTGAACAAGCTGGTGTTCGAGTCGGACATGGACGCGCCCGCCTACTTCACCACGCTGGTGCCCCTGGTGGTGATTCCCGTGGTGTCGCTGCTGACCCGGTCGAGCGAGCCGGACCCGCTGGGGCCGTCGTTCCATCGCCGCCTGCGCACGCCGGGCTGAGCCGCCGGCGCGATTCACGGCGCCTTCACCGCGGGCGGCGGACACTCGCCGGACAGAGCCCGTGGAGTGACCTGTGAACCGCCCGCCCCGGACGACCACCGCCGAGCTGACGCCGCCCCGGCCCGACCTTGCCGCCGCCTGGCGCGAGGCCGCGGGCCTGCTCGCCCTGCCCCGGCTCGGACTGTCCCTCGGCGACCTGGCCCGGGAACCCGCCGGGAACGGCTCCCTGGTTCTGGTGCTCCCCGGATTCGGCGCCGGCGACGCCTCGACCTGGCCGCTGCGCGCGTTCCTCGCCTCCCGGGGCCATCGGGTCCAGGGATGGGGCCTGGGCGCCAATCGGCTGGACGTGCCGTCGACCATCGCCGCCATGGCCGACGCCGTGGTGCGTCATGCCGACCGGCAGGGGGCGCCGGTGGCGTTGGTGGGCTGGAGTCTCGGTGGCTACATCGCCAGGGAAGTGGCCCGGGAACAGCCGGCCGCCGTGCGCCGGGTGGTGACCCTCGGCAGGCAGCCCGGTGATCGGCGGCCCCCGATACACCAGCCTGGCCGGCCTGGCGCCCTGGCAGGGCTGGGATCTCGACTTCATCGAGGCCGAGGTGGAACGCCGCAAACACGTGCCCCTGCGGGTGCCCGTCACGGCGATCTACAGCCGCAGGGACGGCGTCGTCGCCTGGCAGGCCTGCATCGACCCCGAAGGTGACGCGCCCATCGAGCACGTCGAGGTCACCGCCAGCCATCTCGGCCTGGGGATCGACCCCGACGTCTACCGCATCGTCGCCCGCCGGCTCGCGGCGGCCGCCGCCTGACCGCTGCCGGCGCCCAAGGCGCCGGCCGTCAGCGGCTCACCCGGAACAGCGGCCGGGTCCACACCGACTGCATCAGCGGGTCCAGCATCCGGTAGAGCCGGCCGGACACCATCACCGGCCGGCCCCGCTCCACCGCCTCGATGCCCTCCCGGACCACCACGTCGGCGTCGTACCACAGGAACCCGGGGGTGCCGGCCTTCATGTCCTGCAGGCCGCCGACGTCGTGGAACTCGGTGTGGGTGAAGCCCGGGCACAGCGCCGTCACGTTCACGCCGGTGCCCTTGAGGGTGGCCGCCAGCCCCTCGGACAGCGCCACCAGATACGCCTTGGCGGGCCCGTAGTTGGTGTCGCCGCCCCGCGCCACCCGCCCCGCCACGGAGGCGACGTTGACCACCCGGCCCCAGCCCCGTTCCCGCATGCCCGGCACGAACAGATGGCAGAGATGGGCTACGGACACCATCATCAGCTCGAAGTAGCGGCGCTGGGCGGACCAGTCGCGGTCGTCCAGCAGATCCGGACCCGCCGCGCCGGCGTTGTTGACCAGGTAGTCCACGGCGATCCCGCGCTCCGCCAGGGCCTCGGCCAGGCGCTGGGGCGCTTCCGGATCCGCCAGGTCGGCGGTCAGCACCGTGGCCGCCCTGCCCGTGCCGCCCGCGAACTCCTCCGCCAGCGCGTCGAGCCTGTCGCGGCGCCGGGCCACCAGCACCAGATCGAAATCCCGGGCCGAGAGCTGCCGGGCGAACTCGGCGCCGAGGCCGGCCGACGCCCCCGTGATCAGAGCGGTCCGTCGCGTCATGTCAGTCGTCCTCCAGTCCGTATGTGTCCCGCGCGGCCTCGGCGGAGATCAGCCCGGCGGCCAGATCGGCGCGGACCCGCTCCCTCTCCCGCCGGGACGCCTCGCCGATGCCGCCCCCGCCGGGGGTCTCCATCACCAGCACGCCGCCGGCCGGCACCTCGTCACGGCCCTTGCCCCTGAGCTCGGCGCCGCCGCGCACGTAGACCCGGCCCGCGGCGCCGGCGCCCCCGCCGCGCCGGCCCCGGGCCGGATGCGCCACCCGGTCGAACATCTTCGAGACCACGAAACCCTCGCCGTCCCGATGGCCCACTTCGATCACCTGGCCGAGGCCGCCGCGGAACTCGCCCGCGCCGGCGGAATCCGTGCGGTATTCGCGGCGCCAGATCACCAGCGGCGTGGTCACCTCGTTCACCTCGGTGGGCGTGGTGCGCACGCCGGACGGAAACGCCGTGGTCGACAGCCCGTCCTTGCCCGGCCGGGCGCCGGTACCGCCGTTGTAGATCGGGTTGGTGACGAAGCGCTCGCCGCCGTGGCCGCTGCGGAACACCGGATTCCAGATGCACGAGGCGCCTTCGGCCGGCACGCGATCGGCCAGCACCTGATCGAGGCAGCCGAGAATCACGTCCGGCAGCATCTGGCCGATGGCATGACGGGCGGAGACCGCCCGCGGCGGCCGGGCGTTGAGAATGCACCCCGGCGGCGCGGTGACCCGGATGGCCGCGAGCGAGCCGGCGTTGTTGGGCACGTCGTGACCGACCATGCAGCGCACGCCGAACGAGGCGTAGGCCTCGGTGTAGGGCAGCGGCACGTTGATGCCGAAGGGCGACTCGGCGGACGTGCCGGCGAAGTCGACGTCGATGCCGTCGGCGCCGATCTGCAGACGGCACACCAGTTCCACGGGCTCGTCGTAGCCGTCGATGCGCATGCGGTTGTCGAACACGCCCCGGGGCAGCCGGGCGATGTCGTCGCGCATGGCCTGCTCGGACAGCGCCAGGATGTCCGCGCCGATCGGGTCGAGCTCGTCCAGGCCGAAGTCGTCCAGCATCTCCAGGAGCTGCGCGGCGCCGGTGTCGTTGCAGGCCGCCAGCGAGTACAGATCGCCCTCCGCCACCACCGGGTCGCGCACGTTGCAGGCGATGATCGCCATCAGGGTCTCGTCCCGCCGGCCGCCGCGGAACAGGAACGAGATGGGTATCTGCAGCCCCTCCTCGAACAGGTCGTTGGCGTCCGGGCCGAAGCCGCGCCCGCCGACGTCGGCGATGTGGCTGGTGGAGGCGAACAGCGCCACCGCGCGGTCCCGGTGGAACACCGGCGTGACCACGGTGAAGTCGTTGAGGTGGCCGGTGCCGTCCCACGGATCGTTGGTCAGCAGCACGTCGCCCGGCGCCAGGCTGTCGAGGGGATGACGCGCGAGGAACTTGCCCACCGACGCCCCCATGGCGTTGACGTGGCCGGGCGTGCCGGTGACCGCCTGGGCGAGCATGCGGCCCCGGGTGTCGAAAACGCCGGCGGACAGGTCGCCGGCCTCCCGCACCACGGTGGAGAACGCCGTGCGCATGAGCGTCTGGGCCTGCTCCTCGACGATGGACAGCAGCCGGTTCCAGACGAGCTGGGTGGTCAGCCGGTTCATGCCGGCGTCGGTGTTCATGATCCGTCTCCCTGACGACCGCCGCGCGTGCCGTCGCCGATGCGTTCCTGAACCAGGTAGCCGCGACCGTCGACGCTGAGCTCGAAACCGCTGCCCACCACGGTGGTGGTCTGGTCCTCCACCACCAGCGCCGGGCCGCGCAGCCGCATGCCCGGCGCCAGCGCGTCGCGGCGGTACACGCCGGCGTCCCGGAACTCTGCCGTCGCGGCATCGAACAGCGCCACCCGCCGGGCCGGTTCGGCGGCCCGCGGGGCCGGCGCCGGCACCGGCTCGGGCGCCGCCGGCTCGCGGGCCACCAGGGTCAGGGTCCAGCTCAGCACCTCGACGTCCAGATTGGGAATCAGCCGGCCGTACAGGCGCCGGTACTCGGCGTCGAACGCGTCCCGCAGCACCGCGGCGTGATCCGCGGTCAGCGTTTCCACCGGCACGGGCACCGCGATCTCGTAGCCCTGGCCGACGTAGCGCATGAACGCCCGGCGCACCTCCCGCCACGCCCCGTCCGGCGCGGCGCCGCGCACCACGGCGGCGGCTTCCTCATGCATCCCGGCCATGACCGCGTTGGCCGCGGCCGCGTCGAAGGCCGACAGCCGCTGGTAGCGGCTGCGCACCACCTCGTAGCTCACCGGCGCCAGCAGGAAGCCGATGGCCGACCCGACGCCGGCGCCTGTGGGCACGACGATGCGGTCGATCTTCAGCTTGTCCGCCAGCGCCGCCGCATGCAGCGGCGCGGCGCCGCCGTAGGCGACCAGCGTGCGCGAGGCGGCGTCGGTGCCCCACTCCACCGCATGGGCCCGGGCCGCCGCCGCCATGTTCTCGTCGACGATCTCGGCGATGCCGAAGGCGGCCAGCGGCGCCGTCATGCCCTGGGGCTCGCCCACGTCGCGCAGCACCGCCCGCTCGGCCGCCGCCGCGTCGAGGCGCATGCGCCCGCCGGCGAATTCCTCACTCTGAATCCGGCCGAGCACCACGTCGGCATCGGTGACGGTCGCCGCCTCTCCGCCCCGGCCGTAGCAGGCGGGGCCCGGCTCCGAGCCGGCGCTGGCCGGTCCGACGTTGATCCGCGCCAGCTTGTCGACGCTGGCGATGGAGCCGCCGCCGGCGCCGATCTCCACCATCTCGATGACGGGAATCCGCACGGGCAGGCCGCTGCCCTTCTTGAAGCGGTAGACGCGATCCACCTCGAACGCGCGGGACAGCAGCGGCTTGCCGTGATCGATCAGGCAGATCTTCGCCGTGGTGCCGCCCATGTCGAAGGACAGCACGCGCTCGTAGCCGCCTTCGGCGGCGACCCGGGCGGCCAGCATGGCGCCGCCCGCCGGGCCGCTCTCCACCAGACGGATCGGAAACTCGGCCGCCGTCTCGAGGGTGGTCAGGCCGCCGCCCGAGGTCATCAGCAGCACCGGGCAGTCGACGCCGAGGGCCCGGAGCTGGCGCTCGAGGCTGGCGAGATAGCGTCCCATGAGCGGCTTCACGTAGGCGTTCGCGCAGGCGGTGGAGAGCCGCTCGTATTCGCGGATCTCCGGGCACACGTCGCTCGACAGCGACACCGCCACGTCCGGCAGCCTGTCATGCAGCAATTCGCCCACGCGCCGCTCGTGGTCCGGATTCACGTAGCTGTGCAGCAGCCCGACGGCGACGCTCTCCACCTGACGGCGCTGCAGTTCGGGAATCAGCGCCGCCACCGCGTCGAGATCCAGCGGCCGCAGCACCTCGCCACGGGCGTCCAGGCGTTCCGGGACCGGCAGGCGCAGCGGCCGCGGCACCAGCGGCGCGGGCCGGTCGATGTCGACGTCGTACTGCTCGAAGCGGTTCTCGAAGGCCATCTCGAGGGCGTCCCGGTGGCCCGCCGTGGTGAGCAGCGCGGTCACCGCGCCGCGCCGTTCGATCAGCGCGTTGGTGGCCAGGGTCGTGCCGTGCAGCACCAGCCCCACGTCGGCGGGGTCGGCGCCCGCATCCTCCAGCACCTGGCGCACGCCGGCGAGCACCCCGTCGGCCGGGTCCCGGTAGGTGGTCAGCACCTTGGCGGTGACCCGGCCGCTGCCGTCAGCCCCGGTGCCGTCCAGCACCACGTCGGTGAAGGTGCCGCCGATGTCCGCCGCGAGTCTCAGATTGCGCTCGGTCATGCTGAGTGTTCCGTCCGGTGCGACCCCGCTCAGGCGCCGGCCGGAGCCGGATGGGGCGCGTCGCCCCGGAGGTGCCAGAGGCTGGACCGCAGCCCCACCAGAACGATGATCGTGAGCATGCCGGCGCCGCAGATCAACAGCGCGGTCTGGGGCCCGACCCGGTCCACCAGAAAGCCGTTGAGCAGCGCGCCCACCGGACCGGCGCCGAAGAACGAGAAGGAGTAGAAACTCATCACCCGGCTGCGCTGGGCGGTCGGCGCCTGCTCCTGCATGATCGTGCGCGACATGGTCATGGCGACGCCGCCGCACACGCCCCACAGGAACAGGCTGCCGAGATACAGGGCGAACGCGGGCGCCAGCGCCGCGCTCACCAGCACCAGGGAGCCGATCCCCTGGGACAGCAGCAGCGCCCGGCCCTGCCGGTGCACGTCACCGAGGCGCAGCAGCATGATCACCGTGGCCACCAGGCCGAGGCTGTTGCAGGCATTCATGAGGCCGAGATCGGTGGCGCTGCCGGCGTACACCTCCCGCACCAGCAGCGGCATGGTGACGATGTAGGACCCCATGAAGAACATGGCCATGCAGGTGTTCTGCAGCACGATCATGCGCATGGCCGGCGACGAGAACACGGTGCGCCCGCCCTCCAGCAGCGAGTGCAGCAGGCGGGGCGCGGCGGCGTCGCCGCCATGGCGGTCGTTGGCGATGCGGCCGAAGCCGTACACGCCCACGGCGAGCACCAGGGACTGGATCAGCAGGATCGGCTCCGGCCCGGCGAAATCGGCCACCGAAGCTACCAGGAAACCCACCACCTGCAGCCCGAACTGGCACATGCTGGTGAGCATGACGGTGCGCTGCACGCGGCCTTCCGCCACCTGATTGAGCAGGCCGTCGCGGGCCGGGGTGACGAACGCCTGGGCGCACCCCATCAGCACCGCGTAGCAGATCATGACCGTGTAGCTGAGCTGGTCCGCGGCCACCAGCCCCAGCAGCAGCAGCGGCCCGATCATCGCCAGCATCTGGGCCAGCAGGGCGATCCGCCTGGCGCCGAAACGGTCGGCATAGCTGCCGCCGATGAGAATCAGCAGCGTGCCCGGCAGCAGCAGCGACATCTGCGCCACGCCCACCTTCTCCGGCGATTCGTTCAGCACCATGGTCACCAGCCACGCGAACATCACGTTCTGGATGCCGAACGACAGGAACCAGCTCCCGGTGCCGAGCAGGTAGTAGTGCAGAGGCCTCAAATGCAAATCCCCCAAAGCAGCCGGCCATCATACCAGCGGCGTCCGGCATCGGCCTGCGCGCTGGCCGTCGCGCCGGCACGCCCCTACAATGACCGGGAGCCGAAGCCCTGCACCGCGATGCCCCGAACCCCACCGTCGCCGAGACCGCCGATGCCCGCGCTGCGGCTGGCGCTGTCGATGCTGGCGGCCTGGGCCATCGTCTCGACCGCGCACGCCGCCGCGCCGCCCGCCACCGAGTCCAACCCCCTGCTGGAATCCCGGGTGTACCTGCAGATCTCCCCCGACGGCGCCGACGAGCTCGACGAGCTGTTCGCGGCGCTCGAGGACTCGGTGGCCGCCGACGAGGCTCAGCCCGACCCCGTGGTGGTGGTGCTGCACGGCTCCGAGGCGAGCCGGTTCCTGCGCCGCAACTACCTGGACAATCAGCCCCTGGTGGACCGGGCGGCCAAGCTGAAGGCCTTCGACCGCATCGACCTGCGCATGTGCGAGACCTGGATGCGCCGCAACGGCGTGGTCCGGGACGATCTGCTGCCGTTCATCGACACCGTGCCGCTGGCGCCCGAGGAAGTGGACCGGCTCGAGCGCGAGGGCTACCGGTCCTACGGCGCGGTCCGGCCGGGCAATCCCCTGCTCTGAACGCGTCCCGCGGGGTCGCCGGCCCCACCGCCACTCCCGGTGCTTGCCGGGAGGAATGTAACAACATAACATTCGCGGCTCGAGGAACCGGATCATGAACGTCCGAAGCCAGAGCCGTCCAAGGCCCCACGCCCTGCTGCTGACCGTGCTGCTGCTGATCGCGGCGCAGACGGTCGTGGCCGCCCATCTGCACGACGAGGCCCTGCCGGACGCGAGCTGCGTGGTCTGCTCCTCCGGCCACGCCGACAAGGTCGACGCGGGCGCCTGCATCACGGTTCACGTCCCCCAGGCTGCCGGCACATCGCCGGCAGCGGCCGTGCCCGCGCGGCGCGCCACCACCGCCATCGAGGTCACCCGGGCCCGGGGACCGCCAGCCGCCTGAATCACGAAGTCCGGAACTCCGGCGCACGCGCCGGGCATACCGATTCGAGCATTCAGGAGACTCACATGCGTCATCGTATTTCCCTGGCCGCCGCGCTGTACGGCGCGGCCGGTCTGCCGTTCGCGGTCGCCGCCCCCGGCGACGGCGCTGCACCCGGTCCGATCGAAGAGGTCGTGGTCCGCTCACACCCGTTGTCCGCCGAGGGGCTGGCGCTCGCCAGCGAGATTCTCGACGGCGACGAGCTCGACCGCGCGCTGGCGAGCAGCATCGGCGAGACCGTCGGCGGCCAGCCGGGCGTGCACTCGGCGAACTTCGGCCAGGCCGCGAGCCGGCCCGTCATCCACGGCCTGTCCGGTCCCCGGGTGCGCATCATGGAGGATCGGATCGACTCCCTGGACGTGTCCGTGACCAGCGCCGACCACGCCGTCACCATCGACCCCTTCATCGCCGACCACATCGAGGTCCTCAAGGGGCCGAGCACCCTGCTGTACGGCTCCGGCGCCATCGGCGGCGTGGTCGACGTCCACACCGGCCGCATTCCGCATGCGCGCGCCGAGCAGTTCCTGTCCGGACGCGCCGAGGTCCGCTACGGCGACAACGAGGACCGCAGAACCGCCTCGGCGCGTCTCGACGGCGGCGCGGGCAATCTGGCCTGGCACCTCGACGGGTTCACCCGGGAAGCCGATCCCTACGACATTCCGGGGTACGCGGAGTCGGCCGCCGTGCGCGCCCTCGAAGAAGAGGAAGAGGACGGCGAGCACGCCGGCGAGGAAGAGGTGCGGGGCACCCTGCCGGGCAGTCAGCTCGACAGCGAGGGCGGCGCCATCGGCCTGTCGCTGGTGGGCGAGCGCGGCTTCGCCGGGTTCGCCGTCAGCACCACCGACGCCCGCTACGGACTGCCCGGCGGCCACGGCCACGAGGAGGAGGAAGAAGCGGAGGAAGCGCATGACCGGGACCACGGCAACGAGACCCCGACCCTCGACCTCGAACAGACCCGCATCGACCTCGAGGCCGGCCTGACGGATCCGCTGCCGGGCTTCACCAGCCTGAACGTGCGCGTCGGCATCAACGACTACCGCCACCGGGAGATCGAGCCGAACGGCGAGATCGCCACGGTGTTCGACAACGACGCCGTCGAAGGCCGTATCGAGCTGAGCCACGCCAAGGTCGGCGGCTGGTCCGGCGCGCTGGGCGTGCAGCTCACCGACCGGGATTTTTCCGCCATCGGCGAGGAGGCCTTCATCGCCCCGGTGGACACCACGGCCATGGGTGCCTTCTGGGTCGGCGAGCGCAGCTTCGACCGCTTCGATCTGGAAGGCGGCGTGCGCCTCGAGACCGTCGAGGTGGACCCCAGCGCCGGCGACGAGCGGGACTTCACCGCCTATGCCGCCTCCCTCGGGCTGGTGCTGCCGTTCGGCGAGGCCTGGTCGCTGGGCCTGCTGGCCGACTACACCGCCCGGGCGCCGGTGGCCGAGGAGCTGTTCTCGAACGGCCCGCACCTGGCCACCCGCGCGTTCGAGATCGGCAATCCCGATCTGGACGAAGAGAAGGCGCTGAACCTGTCCGCCAACCTCCGCTACGCCGGCGAGCGCTGGTTCCTGAACACCAGCGTATACCTGAACGACTTCAGCGACTTCATCTACGAGACCCCCACCGGAGCGGTCGAAGACGAGCTGCCCGTGTTCGTCTACGCCCAGGACGATGCCGAGTTCGTCGGCCTGGACGTGGAAGTCCGCTACACCGCCTTGGCGTGGATGGACGGCCACGTGGACGTGAGCGCGCTGTTCGACACCGTGTCGGGCGAGGTCGACCGGGACGGCGACGACGATCTGCCGAGAATTCCGCCGACCCGCTACGGCCTGGGGCTCGAAGGGCACTGGGGGCCGGCGACTTTCAGCGTGGAGCACACCTGGGTGCGCGCCCAGAACGACATCGCGGAGTTCGAGCTGCCGACGGACAGCTACCGTGACCTGCGCGCCTATCTGGGCGTGGAGGCGCCGGTCGCCGGCACCACGGTCACGCTGTTCGTTCAGGGCCGCAACCTCACCGACGACGAACAGCGCCAGCATGCTTCGTTCATCAAGGACTACGCGCCGATGCCGGGGCGCACCGTGGAAGCGGGCCTGCGCGCCACGTTCTGACGGCTCGCGCCGCCGGGCACGGCACCGTGCCCGGCCCGGTGGCGCGTCCGGCCGACGGTGGTCGTCAGCGGGTATAATGCGGCTCAGAATGTCACCCGGGGCCGCCATGCCACGGAACTCAGTCAGAACCGTCGACGTCGACGCGCTGCTCCGCCACGCCGAAGCGGCCTGTCGACGTCAGCGCGTGAGCTTCACGCCGATCCGGCGCGAGGTGTTCGCCCTGCTGTGCCGGCACGAGCGGCCGGCCGGCGCCTACGATCTCCTCGAGGAACTGCGCCGGGAGCGGCCCAATGCCGCCCCGGTGACCGTCTACCGGGCCCTGGACTTTCTGGTGGCCGCCGGCCTCGCCCACAAGGTCAACGCGCTGAATGCCTTCACCGCCTGCCGCGGCAGCGAGGAGTCACACCGGGGACTGATGCTGATCTGCCGGGAATGCTCCCAGGTCATCGAGCTGGAGGATCAGCGGGTGGAGTCGAGCATCGCCCGCTCGGCTGCGGACCAGGCGTTCGAGACGGCGGACGTGCTGGTGGAGGTGGTCGGCACCTGCGCCGACTGTCAGCGCTGACAGCGCTGCCCGTCGACGGCGCGAGCCGCACTGAGGGACAGCCGCAGGTTCACCAGATGAGCCAGGGCCACGATGCTGGCACCGACGAGCGTCAGGGCCACTTCCATCGACGCCCCGAACAGGTGCGCGGCCGCGACACCCATCACCGCCAGACCGATCGCGCCGACCGCGACCACCAGCCAGGCGCCGTGCCGCCGCAGCCCGGTCAGCAGCGCCCATCCCGAGACCGCCAGCGCCACCGCGAACAGCAGCCAGTGAACGCTGGTTTCCGTTTTTCCGAGCCACAGGGCGAGCGACGGCGCGGCCACCAGCGCCACCGGCAGCAGCAGGCAGTGCAGGAAGCAGGAGCCGGACAGCACCAGACCGATGACGTCGACTTTCACGGCGGGACTCCAATCCTTCCACGGCTGCCCGGCGCCCGGGCGGGAACGTAATAATATAACAGTCCCGGATCGCACAGTCTAAGCTTACAGGGCAACATCCGAAGCGAGACGCCGCCCATGTTCGCCCTGCTGGTCAAATGGAGCTTTCTCGGCTGCCTGGTGCTGCTGCCGGTGGCCTGCTGGCAGGTGGACGCCCTTCCCGCCGACATCGACCTGGTCGAAGATCTGTCCCGGGACCCCGACCAGGCGCCGGTGCGGGAAGCGCCCTTCGACGTCGAGCAGGGCGGTATGCGCTACCGGGTCGAGCCGCTGTACCGCTATCGCCTGCAGGGCCTGGTGGTCTCACGCCGGGCCCACGACGGCGACAGCATGCTGCACGGGCGCTGGAACGATCATCTCAACGTCGCCGACGTCTGCGTCGTCTGGGGTCACAACACCGGCATCGATCTGCAGGCGTTCGATTTCTGGAGCGGCCAGTTCACCTGCTTCTTCCGCACCGACGACCCGGCCGCCTGGCGCAGCTTCGACCCCACCCGCATGGCCAACAACCACCTGCTGTCCGACGACGACTATCTGCGCGAACGAATCGCCGGCGTGCGCGTCGGGGACCAGATCGAGTTCGAGGGCTATCTGGCGCGCTACAGCAACGACAGCGGTTTCGAGCGGGGCACGTCCGTCACCCGCACGGACACCGGCAACGGTGCCTGCGAGACCGTCTACGTCACCCGTTTCACGGTGCTGCGGGACTCCCCCTCGGTCTGGCCGACGCTGCAGAGCACCGCCGGCTTCGGTCTGATCGGCAGCGTGCTGCTGTGGATGATCGGCGCGCTGCGCGGCTGGCTCTGAGGTCTCCCGCCCCCACCAGGCGGTCTCTGTCGCTCCCCCGGCTTCAGTCGGCCCGACGTCAGTCGGCCCGACTTTAGTCGGCCCGGTCGAAGCTCACGCTCTTGATCAGCGCGAACACGTCCATGCCGGGCTCGAGGCCGAGATCCTCCACCGCCGCCACCGTGAGCCGGGCCTGCAGCCGCGCGCCGCGGAGACGGATCCAGACATCCGCCGCGCCCGTGTCCGGGTGCCCGACGATCTCCTCGAGGGTGCCGGGCAGCACGTTGCGGATGCTGATCCCGCGGGGGCGTTCCAGGCCCAGCGCCACGTCCCGGGCCCTGACCCGGAGGCGCACCGCGGCGCCCACCGGGAATCTGGCCAGATGCGGCAGGGTCAACAGGTCGCCGCCGACGTCGACGCGGGTGAGCCGCAGACGGGCGTCGTGATCGACGACCGCCCCTTCCAGCAGGCTGCCGGCCCCGTAGCCCCCCGCGGACGGCTCCAGGCCGAGCTGGGCTACCACCACGTCCGCCCGGTCGTGGCACTGCACCCTGCCGTCGGCCAGCACCAGCATCCGATGGGCCAGCGCGGCCACCTCGTCGACGTCGTGGCTGACGTACAGCGTCGGCACGTCGAACTGCGCCGGGAGCTGCTCCAGGTAGGGCAGTATCTCCGCCTTGCGCACCCGGTCCAGCCCGGTCAGCGGCTCGTCGAGCAGCAGCAGCCGCGGCCCGCGCAGCAGCGTGCGCCCCAGCGCCACGCGCTGGCGCTCGCCGCCGGACAGGGTGCTCACACGACGGGACAGCAGGGCCGACAGGTCGAGCGCGTCGACCACCCCGTGCCGATCCACGCGGGCGCCCGGCGCCGCGCGGCGCGCCGCAAAGTCCAGGTTGCCGGCCACATCGAGGTGGGGGAACAGCCGGGCATCCTGGAACAGGAACCCCACCGGCCGCCGGTGTGCCGGCACGTCAACCCGCCGGTCGGCGTCGAACCACAGCGCGTCACCGAAGCGGATCCGGCCGGCGTCGGGCCGGGTGAGCCCGGCCACCGTCCGCAGCAGCGTGCTCTTGCCGCCACCGCTCGGACCGAACACGGCCGTCACCCCGTCGAGCGCCAGGGACTCGTCCACGTCGAGCCGGAATCCGTCCAGGCTCACCTCGACGCGTATGTCCAGGCGTTCAGCCGACATGCAGCGGGCTCCGCCGGTTGACGCCGTAGACCAGCAGCAGCACCAGGAACGACACGGCCAGCATGCCGCCGGCGAGCACGTGAGCCTCGGCGTAGCGCAGGGTCTCGACGTGTTCGTAGATGGCGATGGAGACCACCCGGGTCTCGCCGGGGATGTTGCCGCCGACCATGAGCACCACGCCGAACTCGCCCAGCGTGTGCGCGAAAGTCAGGACCGCCGCCGTCAGGAAGCCGCGCCCGGCGAGGGGCACCACCACGCTGAAGAAGGCGTCCAGGGGCGACGCGCCGAGACTGGCCGCGGCTTCGACGGGACCGGACCCGATGCTCTCGAAGGCACTCTGCAGCGGCTGCACCGCGAACGGCAGGGAATAGATCACCGAGGCCACCACCAGGCCGGTGAAGGAGAACGTCAGCGTTTCGCCGGTGACGGACACCCACCAGCCGCCCAGCGGCGCCGCCGGGCTCAGCAGAATCAACAGGTAGAAGCCGAGCACCGTCGGCGGCAGCACCAGCGGCAGCGCCGTGACCGCCTCCACCACCGCCTTCGACCGGGCGCGGGTCCGCGCCAGCCACCAGGCCAGCGGGGTACCGATCAGCAGCAGCACCACCGTCGTCACGGCGGCCAGATGCGCCGTCAGCCAGACCGGGCCGAGATCGGGCATCAGTCGCTGCCGTAGCCGTAACCGGCGATCACCCGGCGGACGTCGTCGCGGCGCAGGAACGCGAGCAGGTCGCGGGCGGCGGAGTTGTCTTCCGCGCGCATCAGCAGCACCGCATCCTGACGGATGGGCGCGTGCAGGTCTGCGGGCACGTCCCAGCGGCTGCCGGGCTCACGATTGCGCGGACTGGCCACGTAGGCCCGCGCCACCAGGCCGGCCTCGGCATTGCCGGTCGCCACCATGGCATGGGCCTGCCCCACGTTCTCGCCGAGCACCAGCCGTCCGGCCAGCGCCTCGTAGACGCCCAGAGCCTCCAGCACCTGGCGGGCCGCCAGCCCGTAGGGCGCGAGATCGGGATTGGCGATGGCGAGTCGCCGGAAGGCGCCGCGGCGCAGCCAGGCCGCGCCGTCCCCGGCGAAGGCCCCGGGATCGGCGCTCCACAGACTCAGCCGGCCGCTGGCGTAGGTGAACCGGGTGCCGCGAACGGCGATGCCCTGCTGCTCGAGCAGCTCGGGACGGGCCTGGTCCGCGGCCAGCAGCACGTCGAACGGCGCGCCGTTGACGATCTGCGCGTAGAGCTTGCCCGTGGAGCCTGTGGTCACCGTGATCCCGTGGGGGCTCTCGGCCTCGAAGTCCGCCTCGAGCCGCTCCATCACCTCGGCGAAGTTGGCCGCCACGGCCACCAGGGCGACCTCCGCCGCCGCGCCTCCGGGCCAGGCCAGGGCGGCGCCGAGACCCAGTACGGCCAGCAGGCCGGGCGCCCGCCGCGTGGCGCGGGCGCCGGATCTACGGATTCGCTGCATGGGCGTTCGTCCAGTCTGCCATCGACGGCCTCGGAGGTTAGCGCAAACCGCGCCGCCGCGCCGCGCCGCAGCGCGCGTCGGACCAGATGCGGCAACGGGTGGGCAAGCCGCCGGACGGTGGCTACCCTGCGCGCTTCGTCTGCAAACGGAGCCCCAGATGACCAGGACCGCGTGCGTCGCGATGCTGTTGATCGCCACCCTGTCCGCCCAGGCAGCCGACAGCCTGCCGATCCCCGAAATCGACTACCGGAAGTTCATCCTCGACAACGGCCTGACGCTGATCGTCCACGAGGACGACAAGGCGCCCATCGTCGCCGTCAACGTCTGGTACCACGTCGGCGCCAAGAACGAGCGGCCCGGCAAGACCGGCTTCGCGCACCTGTTCGAGCATCTGATGTTCAACGGATCCGAGCACTACGACGACGACTACTTCAAACCTTTCGACCAGGTGGGCGCCACGGAAATGAACGGCACCACCAACTCGGACCGCACCAACTACTTCCAGAACGTGCCGAAGACGGCGCTGGACATGGCGCTGTGGATGGAATCGGACCGCATGTGCTGCATGCGCGCCGCCGTGGACCAGGACAAGCTCGACGAGCAGCGCGGCGTGGTCCAGAACGAGAAGCGCCAGGGCGAGAACCAGCCCTACGGCAAGGTGTTCAACCTGATCCAGGAAAACACCTATCCCGCCGGCCACCCCTACGACGGCACCGTCATCGGGTCCATGGAGGACCTCAACGCCGCCACCCTGGACGACGTCCACGAGTGGTTCGAGACCTACTACGGCCCCAACAATGCCGTGCTGGTGGTGGCCGGCGACGTCGACGCCGACCACGTCCGCGAACGCGTCGAGCACTACTTCGGCGGCATTCCCCCCGGCCCGCCGGTGAACCGCCACGAGACCTGGGTCGCGCCCCGTGAGTCCTCGCACCGCACCGTGATGCAGGACCGGGTGCCCCAGGCCCGCATCTACAAGACCTGGACGGTGCCGGAACGCACCGACACCACCGTGGACCTGCTGAGCCTGTTCGCCGACGTCTGGGGCAACGGCAAGAACTCGCGCCTGTACGAGACGCTGGTCTACGAGCGTCAGATCGCCACGGACGTGGAGGTGTTCGTGCTGGGCCGGGAACTGGGCAGCCTGGTGATCGCCATTGCCACGGCCAAACCCGGCGGGTCCCTGGCCGAGGTCGAGACGGCCATGGACGCCGAGCTCGCCAGCCTGCTGGAGGACGGCCTGCGCCGCGGCGAGCTGGAGCGCGTCCAGGCGCGCCGCCTGGCCGGCTTCGTCCGCGGCGTCGAGCGCGTGGGCGGCTTCGGCGGCAAGTCGGACGTGCTGGCCGAGAGCCAGGTTTACGACGGCTCGCCGGACGGCTACCTGAAGCACATGCGGGCCATTCGTGACGCCAAGCCGCGGGAGGTGCTGGCCGCCGCCCGGGAGTGGCTCACCACCGGCACCTACACCCTGGAAGTCCATCCCTTTCCGGAGCTCTCGGCCAGCGCCGCCGAGGTGGACCGCAGCGCCATCCCCTATCCCGACAGCCAGCCCGAGGTCGCGTTCCCGGCGTTCGAGCGGGCCACCCTGGACAACGGCCTCACGCTGATCGTCGCCAACTGGCCCGCCGTGCCGGTGGTGAACCTGGCCCTGCAGCTCGACGCCGGCTATGCCGCCGACGTGGTGGGGGACGCCAGGCTCGGTACCGCCTCACTGACCCTGGACATGATGGACGAGGGCGCCGGCGACCTCGACGCGCTGGAAATCGGCGCCGCACTCGACCGGCTGGGCGCCACGCTCACCCTCGGCGCGGACCTGGACAGCGCCGTCGCCGGCGTGACGGCCCTGAAGGCCAACCTGGCCGAAACCCTGGCGCTGTATGCCGACGTGGTGCTCGAACCCACGTTCCCGGAGGCGGAGCTGTCGCGGCTGCGCCAGCAGACCCTGGCCGCCATCCAGCAGGAGATGAGCCAGCCCCGCAGCATGGCCCTGAGGCTGTTCCCGCAGCTCATCTACGGCGAGGGGCACCCGTACGCGCTGCCGTTCACCGGCACCGGCACCCTGGAGTCGGTGCGCGCCATCACCCGGGACGACCTGGTCGGCTACCACCGCACCTGGTTCAAGCCCGGCAACGCCACCCTGATCGTCACCGGCGACACCACCATGGCCGAGATCCGGCCACTGGTGGAACGTCATTTCGGCGACTGGGCGCCCGGCAGCGTGCCGAACAAGTCGATTCCCGCCGTGGCACCGGCCGAGGCCCCGGTGGTGCACGTCGTCGACCGGCCCGGCGCCGAGCAGTCGATGATCATCGCCGGCCACGTGGTGCCGCCATACGACCACCCGGACCGGCTGGCCATCGAATCCGCCAACAACGTGCTCGGCGGCAGTTTCTCCGCCCGGGTGAACATGAACCTGCGCGAGGACAAGCACTGGTCCTACGGCGCCCGCAGCATCATCGCCGACGCCCGCGGGCCGCAGCCGTTCTTCATGTTCGCGCCGGTGCAGACCGACAAGACCGCGGCCTCCATGGCCGAGCTGCGCGCCGAGCTCGACATGCTGACCAGCACGCGTCCGCCCACCGCGGAGGAGACCACCAAGGTCAAGCGCCAGAGCACCCTCACCCTGCCCGGCCGCTGGGAGACCCAGGGTGCTGTGCTCGGCTCGATCCGCGAGATCGTGCGCTTCGGCCTGGACGACGACTACTGGGACCGCTACCCGGAGCGCATCCGTGCCCTGGACGCGGAGGAGCTGGCGGCAACCGCCCAGCAGTACCTGCACCCCGACCGGCTCACCTGGGTGGTGATCGGCGACTGGGCGAAGATCGGCGAGTCCGTGAAGGCCCTCGAGCTGGGAGAGATCCACCTGGTCGAGTGACCCGGGTCGGAATCCACGGGCCGGTTCCTTGCCGGCCCGAGGGATTCGGTGCAGCATGAATTGCACGTCATCCGAGACCGCACCCGTGATCGAGACACTGATGCTCCGTCTGCTGCGCCGACTGTCGCCGATCGTGCTGGCCGTTGCCGCGGCTGCCTGCGGCGGCGGCGGTGGCGGCGGCGGCGGTCAGCCGGCCCCGCCGCCGGCCGCGCCGGCCCCGGCCCCGGCGCCGCCTCCGGCGCCGGAGGTGGCGGACACCAGCCCCTACGTGACGGGCGCCACCTACGCCGACGCCCTGCGCCGCTGCACCTACGCCGGTTCCGCCACCCAGGCGTGCAGCATGGCCGAGCTGCCGTTCCTCGGCATGGAAACCGGCGCCGTGACCCTGGACGACGTGATGTCCCGGACGCTGGTGTCCGAGACCTGGATGGGCGACAACCTGCGCACCGCGCTGCAGGCGCTGCCGCCGGACCTGATCGCCCTGTTCGGCTCCATCACCGCGGTGGTTATCGCTACCGACGTCCGCCCGGCGTATTACGATCCGAACACCGGCGCCATCTACCTCGATCCGGATTTCCTGTGGTTGACCGTCGCCCAGCGGAACCAGGTGCCGGACACTCCGGACCCCCGCAGCGACTTCGGCCGCGACCTGTCCTTCGTCATGCCCTGGCGCTACGTGCGCAACAACCAGCCGCTGACCGTGTTCCTCAACCAGGACGGCTCCCGGGATCCGGATCAGATCGTCGAGATCCTCGGCTTCCTGCTCTATCACGAGCTCGCCCACGCGGTGGACTTCATGCCCCCCGCGAAGATGACGGGGCTGGCACCGTCGCTGACCGTGCTGCAGGCGATCAACACCGGCGCGCCGCTGTCGTCCTCCTTCGTCAACACCTATCCGCTCACCTCCCAGGTCATCCGTGACCTGGCCGCCGTGTCGTTCCTCGGCGAGACCGCCACGGCGACCCAGCGCAACCTGCTGCCCGAGGACCTGGTGGACGAGTTCGCCAACGACGGCGCGACCCAGTACTACGCCTACACCACCCAGTACGAGGACTTCGCCACCCTGTTCGAGACCGTGATGATGAAGTGGCGCTTCGGCTACGACAAAGACACGGCGATCGCCTCCCCCTCCAGCACCGGCAGCAGCGCGGACGCGGTGATCGCCTGGGGCGAGCGGGGCCGGATCGGCGCCCTGCAGGTGATGACCCGGGCCCTCGACGTGGGTCAGCGCATGTATCCCGGCGATCTGGCGGCGTTCGAGAGCTTCCTCACCGGCCAGCCGGCGCCGGTCCAGATGACCGCCGGGCGCACCTGGGGCCAGAACCTGGTGCTGGCGCCCGTCGCGGCGACGGCGGGCGAAGCCCGGGGCATCTCCCGGGAGACCCGTACGCCGGATTACTTCCTGGAGCGTGTGACCATCCGCTGAACCGGAGGCCGTATGCCGAAAGTCCGCCGAATCGAGTTTCCCAACGCGAACGGCGACCTGCTCGCCGGCTCGCTGACGATGCCGGACCTGCCGCCGAGGGCCTTCGTGCTGTTCGCCCACTGCTTCACCTGCGGCAAGGACAGCGCCGCCGCCAGCCGTATCGCCCGCACCCTGGCCGGCCACCGCCTGGCCGTGCTGCGATTCGATTTCACCGGCCTCGGCGGCTCCGCCGGCGACTTCGCCAACACCGACTTCTCCTCCAACATCGACGACCTGGTCGCCGCCGCGGACTATCTCGACCGGACCCACGCCGCGCCGGCGCTGCTGATCGGCCACAGCCTCGGCGGCACGGCGGCGCTGGCCGCGGCCGGCCGCATGCCCGGGTGCCGGGCCGTCGCGACCATCGGCGCGCCGGCCACCCCGGACCACATCGAGCGCCAGTTCGGCGCCAGCCGCGACGAGATCGACGCCACCGGTGAGGCGACGGTGACCCTCGGCGGCCGGGCGTTCCGCATCCGCCGGGACTTCATCGACGACCTGCACCGGCACGACCTGGCCGAGCGGGTCGGCGCGCTGCGGCGCGCCCTGCTGATCCTGCACGCACCCCTGGACGACGTGGTCTCCATCGACGAGGCCGGCCGCATCTTCCAGGCGGCGCGCCATCCCAAGAGCTTCGTGTCCCTGGACGGCGCCGACCATCTGCTGAGCAACGCCGACGACGCCCAGTACGCGGCGGACACCATCGCCGCCTGGAGCCGCCGCTACCTGCCGGACGACCAGCCGCAGCGGCCGGCCGTCGAGGGCGGCGAGCTGTGGGTCGGCGAGCTCGACGCCAGGTTCCTGCGTCAGGTGGCCAGCGACGATCACGCCTGGCTGGCCGACGAACCCAGGTCCATGGGCGGCAGCAATCTCGGGCCGGACCCCTACGAGCACCTGCTCGCCGCCCTCGGCACCTGCACCTCCATGACCGTGCGGCTGTACGCCAACCGCAAGCAATGGCCCCTGGAGGACATCGACGTGCGGCTGCGGCATCGCCGGGACCACGGCGCCGACTGCGAGGGCTGCGATGACGGCGGGGGGACGATCGAAGTGCTCTCCCGGGAGATCACCCTGGCGGGTGATCTCAGCGACGAGCAGCGCCAGCGCCTGCTCGAGATCGCCGATCGCTGCCCCGTGCACCGGACGCTGACCGGGCGCATCCGCATCGACACCGTGCTCGCCGCAGCAAGCTAGACAAGTTTGTTGCTCTCATCCCTGAACTACACTTCAGGGATGACCAGAGAACCCGTGCCCGAGCACGACTCCGCCCGGCCCGCGACGGAGGATGTCGTGCTGTTCGACAGCACGCCCACCCGGGTGTGCCGGACCCGCACGGCCGAGGGTCGCCAGGTCGTCTCGAAGTCGCTGCGGAATCACGCCGATCCGGCCGGGGCCGCCGCCAGCATCCGTCACGAGTTCGAGATCGCCAGACGCATCCGCAGCGACCACGTCATCGAGGTCTACGGCATCGAGGTCAGCGACGACGACGTCACTCTGGTGCTCGAAGACTTCGGCGGCCGGTCCCTCGATCAGCTCATGCGGGAACGTCCGTTCACCCTGCGCGAGACCCTCGGCATCGGCGTGCAGGTGGCCCGCGGGCTGGACGATCTGCATGCCGCCGACGTCATCCACAAGGACATCACCCCGGCCAACATCGTCTACAACCCGGACAGCGGGATCGCCAAGATCATCGACTTCGGCATCTCCTCCTATCTGACCCGGGAGTAGGCCGATCTGTGCGCGCCGGCGCTGCTGGAAGGCAGCCTGCCGTACCTGTCCCCGGAGCAGACCGGCCGGATGAACCGAGCCGTCGACTACCGCAGCGACTTCTACGCCCTCGGCGCGACCCTGTACGAGCTGCTGACCGGCGCGCCGCTGTTCGACGTCACCGAGCCCATGGACTGGCTGCACTGCCACATCGCCCGGGAGCCCCGCCCGCCTCACCGCGTGCGCCGCGAGGTGCCGACGCTGGTCTCCGAACTGGTGATGACGCTGCTGCGCAAGAACGCCGACGACCGCTATCGCAGCGCCGCGGGCATCGCCGCCGACCTGGCACGCCTGCTCGAACGCCTCGACGCCGGCGAGGATCAGCCCCGTTTCCCGCTGCGCACCCAGGACCTGCCCCGACGGTTCCAGATTCCCCAGCGCCTGTACGGCCGCGAGCCACACGTCGAACGGCTGATGGCCGTGTACGACCGGGCCAGCCGGGGACCCGCCGAGCTGGCGCTGGTGGCCGGCTACTCGGGCATCGGCAAGACCTCGGTGATCAAGGAGCTGTATCGGCCGATCACCGCGCGCCGCGGCTTTTTCGTGTCTGGAAAGTTCGACCAGCTCCACCGCCACGTCCCGCTGAGCGCGCCCGTGGCAGCGCTAAAGGCGCTGGTACGTCAGCTCCTCACCGAACCCGAGACGACCCTCGCCGGCTGGCGCGACAAGCTCGACGATGCCCTGGAGGGCCAGGGCGCGCTGATCGTCGAACTGATTCCGGAGCTGGCGCTGATCATCGGCGACCAGCCGCCGCTGCCGCCGATGCCGCAGGCCAATGCGGAGCGGCGCTTTCGCCGCGCCATGCGGCGGTTCGTGGCCGCCTTCTGCCGCGCCGAGCACCCGCTGGTGCTGTTCCTCGATGATCTGCAATGGGCCGACGCCGCCACCCTCGAACTGCTGGAGCTGATCCTGGTCGAGGCGCCGGTCGAGCATCTGCTGGTCATCGGCGCCTACCGGGACAACGAGACCGGCCCGGGACATCCGCTGCTGCTGGCGGTGGAACGGCTGCGCCAGTCGGTCCCGGTGACCGACATCGATCTGCCGCCGCTGGCCGCCGAAGACCTGCGCGCTCTGCTCGCCGACGCGCTGCACGCCGACGCTGAAGCCGTCGCCCGGCTGGCCGACACGGTCGCCGCCAAGACCGGCGGCAACCCGTACTTCACCGAGGAATTCCTCAAGGACCTCGTGCGTCAGGGGCTGGTCGGCTTCGATGGGTCGAGCCAGCGCTGGCGCTGGGACGACGCCGAGATCGCTGCCCAGCGCGTCACCGACAACGTCGTCGACCTGATGTCGGCGAAGCTGCGGCGCCTGTCCGACGGCGCCAGACACACGCTGGAGATCGCCGCCTGCATCGGTCACCGCTTCGAGCTGGAGCTGCTGGCGCGGGTGGACGACACGCCCTGGCCGGCACTGCTGGACGCCCTCCGCGAAGCCATGGCGGAGCAGCTCATCGCACCGCTGGGCGGCCAGATCCAGAAACGGCTGGCGCGTCCGGACCGCCAGGGACCGCACCCGGGACTGGAGTTCGCCTTCGCCCACGACCGCATCCAGCAGTCCGCCTAAGGGCTGCTCGAACCCGAGGCCCTGGCGCGCATTCACCTGCGCATCGGCCGCCTGCTCCAGGCCACTCCACAGGCCCGGGGCGAAGGTCTGTTTCGCGTGACCGACCATCTGAATGCCGCCCGGCCGCTGATCGACGGACCCGATGGAACGCGGGAGCTGCGCGACCTCAACCTGGCGGCGGGCAGACGAGCCCGGGACGCCGCCGCTCACGAAGCCGCCGACGCCTACCTGCGCGCCGCCGTCGATCTCGTTGCGGAGCGAGACTGGCAGAGCGCGCTGGCCGAGGTACTGCGGATTCACGCCGAAGCTGCCGAGAGCGCCTGTGCGGTGGGCGACTACCCGCGCTGCGACGCGCTGCTCGAACGCGCGCTGGACGCGGCGGCGGCCCCGGAACACACGACGCTGCTCAATCGCGTGAAGCTCGATTCCCTCTCCGCCCAGGGCCGCCACACCGAGGCTCTGGACCTCGGCCGGGCGCTGCTGGCGGAACGGGGCCGGCGGTATCCCGCCCGGCCGGGGCGCCGTCATGCGCTGGCCGCCTTCGCGCGGCTTCGCTGGCGCATGCGCGACGTCAGCCTGGACACGCTGCGGGCATTGCCCGATCTCGTCGACCCCGAGATGGTCCACGAGATGGCGATCGGTGAACGGCTCGGCGCCGCCGCCGCGTTCGCGCAACCGGAGCTGCTGCCGCTGCTCGCCTGCCGCGGTGCCGAGGCCGCCCTGACCCACGGCGTCAGCGAGCGCACCATGGTGACGTTCGGCGGAATCGGTGTACTGCTGTGCACGACCTTCGGCCGGGTGGAGGCCGCCGAGAAGTACAACCGCTTCGCCCTGGAACTGACCGACCGATTCCCCGACGACCCGGCCCGGGGCCGGGTGCAGCTCCATCACGCCGCCTTCGTCCAGCCGTGGATGACGCCGCTGGAGGAGACGCTGGAACCGCTGACCCGGGCCTACGAGGCGTGCTTCGCCTGCGGCGACTGGGACGGCGCCGCCCAGGCCGTGACCTATCGCGCCAGCTACCTGTGGCTCTCCGGACGCTCCCTGGCCACCGTCATCAAGGATGTCGACCAATGGCGGTCGGCCATCGCCGATCTGAATCAGGTCGAGGCCGTGCAGTACATCGATGCCCTGCACCAGCATCTGCTCAACCTGACGGGCCAGGCCGACGATCCGGCCCGACTCAAGGGCAGCAGCTACGACATCGACGTCATGCTGCCGGAGCACGAGCGCACGGCATCCCGCCGGATGCTGAACGCCGCCCATGGCCGCCAGGCCATGCTCAAGTACCAGTTCGGCGATCCGGCCGGCGCGCTGCCCCACGCCGATCTCGTACGCGAGCACCTGCCCGGCTTCGAGCACATCTTCGACGGCCTGATGATCCACTACTTCGACGCGCTCACGCGGCTGGCGGTCGCCGCCACCGCCTCGGGGCGCGCGCGCCGCAGGCTGCTCCGGCAGGTGCAGGCGAGTCGCCGCCAGATCGGCCGCTGGGCCGAGCGGGCACAGTTCAATGCGCTGGCCAAGAAGCTGACGGTCGACGCCGAGTGGCACCGGATTCACGGCCGCGAAGACCGCGCACAGACGCTGTACGACGCCGCGGTGGACGCCGCGCGGCGCCACGACATGCCGTCGGACGAGGCCATCGCCAACCGGCTGGCGGGGGAAATGCACCACGCCGCCGGCCGGGCGACCATTGCCGAGGCCTACCTGACGAAGGCCTGCCACGCCTACCGCCGCTGGGGCGGCGACGCCCTCGCCGACTACCTCGAGCAGCGCCACCCGGCCATCGCCCGGCGACGTGCCGCGGTTCCGGCCGCCGAACGTTCCCAGCGCGGCACCGACGCGTCGACCCACCTGAATCAGATCGATCTGTCGGCCCTGATGAAAGCGCTCCGGGCCATCGCCGGCGAGCGGGTCCACAGCCGCATGGTCCAGACCATCATCGACACGGCCATGGCCTTTGCCGGCGCCCAGCACGGCGTGCTGCTGCTGCGGGATGCGGACGGCGGCCTGCGCATCGAGGCCGAGGCGACCGTCGACGGCGGCCCGTCCCAGATCCTCCAGTCCCTGCCGATCGAGGATGGCAGCCCGCTGTGCCGCCCCGTGGTGAATTACGTCGACCGCGCCCGCCGGGGCATCGTCATCCACGACGCGGCGGAACCGGCCGAGGCCATTCCGGGGGTGACGCGGGATGCGCACGTGGTGGCGAGCGGCGTCCGCTCGATCCTGTGCCTACCGATCATCGCCGCCACCGAGCAGATCAACACCCTCATCGGCATGCTCTACCTGGAGAACCGGCGCACCAGCCACACCTTCACGGAGGCCCGGTTCGAGACGCTGGAGATCATCTGCATGGCGGCCGCCGGGCGACTGGAACTGTCCCGCAAGGCGGCGGTCGACGGACTCACCGGCCTGTTCAACCGGGACTACTTTCAGACCATGCTGCGCCAGGAATTCCTCAACAGCCAGCGCCACGGCCGGGACCTGGCCGTCATCCTGGCCGACATCGACCACTTCAAGGGCTTCAACGACACCTGGGGCCACCAGCTCGGCGACGAGGTGCTGCAGGCGGTCGCGGCCGCCGTGCGCGGCGCCTGCCGGGAATCCGACGTGGCGGCCCGCTACGGCGGCGAGGAGCTGGCCGTGATCCTGCCCAACACCGACGCCCAGGGCGCCGTCGAAGCCGCCGAGCGCATCCGCGGCGCCGTGGAGGCGGTACGCATCGAGCATGGCGGAGAGGCCCTTTCCGTGACCCTGAGCGCCGGCGTCGCCGCCCTGCGGCATGGAACGGGCTCCGAGGACGAGCTGCTGCGCCAGGCCGACGCCGCGCTCTACGATGCCAAACGCGCCGGCCGCAATCGCGTGCAGATCGCCTGAACCGGCGGCAGCGGCGGGAACCCCCGCCGGCGCATTACACTAGGCCCATGCGACCCCCTGGCCGACTCCCCGCCATGCTTGTGGCGAGCCTCTGGCTCGCCGCCTGCGGCGAGCAGGCGGCGCCGGCTGCCCTCTGCGGCGCCGCGAACGCGCCAGTGAACCTGCCGGGAGGAACCTTCACAATGGGCGCCGCCGACGGCTATCCCGAGGAAGGGCCGGTGCGCCAGGTGCAGGTCACGGCCTTCGCCGTCGACTCCCACGAGGTGACCAACGCTCGCTTCGCCGAGTTCGTCGACGCGACCGGGTACGTCACCGCCGCCGAGCGCCGGCCCGACCCGTCCCTGCACCCGGACGTTCCCCAGGACCGGCTGGTGCCCGGCTCCGCCGTGTTCCGTTCGCCCGAGTCGGGCACGAACCGGTGGTGGCACTTCGTTCCCGGCGCCTACTGGCGCAGCCCCGAGGGCCCGGGCAGCAGCATCGAGAACGGCATGAACCACCCGGTCGTCCACGTCGCCCATGCCGACGCGGCCGCCTTCGCCGCCTGGGCCGGGGGGCGCCTGCCCACGGAAGCGGAGTGGGAGTACGCGGCGCGGGGCGGGCTCGACCAGGCGCGCTACACCTGGGGCGCCGGGCCAGCACCCCATCGAAACCCGACCCTGGCCAACACCTGGCAGGGCGACTTCCCGTTCACCGACACCGGCGCAGACGGCCACAGGGGCAGCGCCCCGGTGGGCTGCTTCCCGCCCAACGGCTTCGGTCTGTACGACATGGCCGGCAATGTCTGGGAATGGACCTCGGACCGGTTCGTGGCTGCGGATGCCAACAGCGGATTGATCAAGGGCGGATCGTTCCTGTGCGCCGAGAACTACTGCCGCCGTTACCGGCCGGCCGCCCGCCATCCCCAGGAGCGGGACTTCTCCACCTCACACCTCGGCTTCCGCGTCGTCTACCCGGCCGTGCCCTGACCGGCGCGGCCGGTCAGCGGCCGCCGCCGGCTCCCAGCCTGCGGTCGAACAGCGGCGGCGCGTCCTCGAGGGCCGCGCGATGGTCGGCGATGGCGGCCTCGATCTCGGCCACGACCTCCGGGTGCTCGGCCGCGATGTCGTAGGCCTCCGCCGGATCGGCGTGCAGATCGAAGAGCTGGGGCGTCTCGTGTTCCGTACGCGCCGGCGGCAGATCGTAGGCGCCCGCGGAGATCAGCCGCAGCTTGTACCGGCCGAGCCGGTACGCCTGCAGCTCGCCGCTGCGGTAGTACGCGAGCCCGGTGCGGGGACTGTCCGCGCCGGCCGTGAGCGTCGCGCCGAGATCGACGCCGTCGTGACCGTCCGCCGCGGGCGCGCCCGCCAGCGCCGTCACGGTCGGCATCAGGTCGAGGGTGGCGCCCAGGCCCCGGACCACGCCGGGCTCGATGGTCCCGGGCCACCAGAAGATCGCCGGCACGCGCATGCCGCCCTCGAAGGTGGTGCCCTTGCCGTTGCTCAGCAGGCCGGCGCTGCCGCCGTGGTGGCGCATCGCCAGCCACGGGCCGTTGTCGCTGGTGAACACGACCAGCGTGCGCTCCGCGAGACCGCGGTCCTCCAGCGCGGCCCGGATGCGCCCGACGCTCCAGTCGATCTCCTCGATCACGTCGCCGTAAAGCCCTCCTGGGCTGACGCCGGCGAAGTCGCCGCTGGCGAACAGCGGCGTGTGCGGCATGGTGTACGGCAGGTACAGAAAGAACGGCTCGTCGCGGTGCGCGTCGATGAAACGCTCCGCTTCCTCGGTGTACCGCCGGGTCAGGGTCGGCTGCACCGCCGGACGCTCCACCACTTCGTCGACGTACCCGCCGTCGGCAACGATCCGGCTGCGCATCAGCGGCACCTGCCAGTACTCGATGCGGGGCTCGAAGTACAACGCCCGGCGGGCGGCAAACTCCGCCTGCACGGCCGCGCCCTGGCCGGCGCCGATCATGCCCAGCAGCGCATCGAAATCCGGTCCGCGCGCCCAATCCATGTCGTTGGAGTACGGCAGGCCGAACCAGCGCTCGAAGCCGTGCCGGGTCGGCAACGCGTCGGGCGCGTCGCCGAGGTGCCACTTGCCGATGATGGCCGTGCGGTAGCCGACGTCCCGCAGGCGCTCGGCGAGGGTCACGCTGCCCGCGGGCATGCCGCCCGGGTCGTCAGGAAACAGCACGTTCAGCCGGCGGCCGTACAGGCCCGAGCGGTTCGGATACTGTCCGGTCAGCAGGGCGCCCCGGCTCGGCGAGCAGACCGGCGCGGGCACGTAGAAGTCGGTCCAGCGCTGCCCCTCGGCGGCCAGCCGGTCCAGATGCGGCGTGCGGTTGTACGGGTGTCCGTAGCTGCCCAGGTCGCCGTAGCCGAGATCGTCGGCGAACAGCACGATCACGTTCGGCGGCGTGTCCGCGGCGGACGGCGGCGCGCCGGTCGTCGCGGCCTCGCGTTCACAGCCGGCCGCCAGCAGGGCTGCGACGAGGCCGGCGCCCAGCCCCCGGAGCATCCAACCGCCCGGCCGGCGGGGCCGCACGCATTGCTGACTGATCATGGCAGGTCGGCCTCCACCACGTGCCGGATGTCCCGCGACGATGCCCCGACGGCGAACGCCAGCGGACCCCGCAGCATGTGCCAGCGCCCGCCGTCCGGCTCCCAGACGCGCAGCTCGTCGGCGGCGATGCGCAGCGCCACCGCAGCCTGCTCGCCCCTGGGAATCGCCACCCGGGCGAAGGCGCACAGCTCCTGGCTCGGCCGGCCCGCCGGCGGCCCCGGCAACCGCCGGTACACCTGGACGACCTCGCTGCCGTCCCGGTCGCCCACGTTGGCGATCCGAAGTGAGATCGAAGCGCCGCCGCCGTCCACGGTGACTTCGGGGGCGCCGTACTCGAAGCGGGTGTAGCTCAGGCCGTGGCCGAACGGCACCAGCGGCTCGATGCCGCGGGTGTCGTACCAGCGATAGCCGACCAGCAGGCCCTCGCCGTAGTCGACCCGGCCATTGCTGCCGGGATAGAACTCGTAGGCCGGGGTGTCCTCCAGCCGCGCCGGGAACGTGGTCGGCAAACGACCCGACGGGTTCTCCGCCCCGCTGACGATGTCGGCGAGGGCATGGCCGAACTCCTGGCCCGGCAGCCAGGCCTGCAGCACGCAGCGCGCGTCGCCGAGCCAGGGCATCGCCACGGCGGCGCCGGTGTTCACCACCACGACCGTGTTGGGATTGGCCGCGAGCACCCGGCGGACGAGAGCGTCCTGCTGTCCCGGGAGCGCCAGGTCGGTGCGGTCGTTGCCCTCCGTCTCCCAGTCCGGATTCGACCCCACCACCAGCACGACGCCGTCCGCATCGGCGGCGATGCGTTCGGCGTCGCCGATGGGGTCGTCGGGCTGGGGCGGCAGCAGGCCGAAACGCAGCCCCTGGAGCATCAGGCCCGGCCGGCTGCGGAACTCGATGCGCAGGCCGTAGCTGCGCCCGGCCTCCAGATCGACCTGCGCGCGCTGCTCGGTGCTGCCGTTGCCGAAGAAGGCGTCGCCCCGGGTCTGGCTGGTCCAGTTGTCGATCAGGAGATCGTCGTGGAGGTAGAGGCGCGACAGGCCGGCGCTGAGCAGGCCGAGCTGGTAGCGACCGGACGCGGGCACGCTCAGCACCCCCTCCAGCACCGCGCAGAAGCGGGTTCGATCGGTCACGCCGTCGATGCCGCCCGGCAGCATCAGCGGCGTGAATCCCCACGGCGTGTCGCCCACGGACAGCGTGCGCCGCGCCACGGCCGGGCCGCGGAACTCGTCGTCTGCGAACAGCTCGAGCCGCAGTCCGGGCGCGCCGCCCGGCTCGCACTGCAGGCGTTCCGGCTCGGGCAGCGGCAGATATTTGTGGATGGCGCAGCCCTCGGCGTGCACGACCTCGTCGAACACGTCCCCCAGGGCGGCCAGCGGGTCCACCCGATAGTGGGGCACGACCGCCGAGCTGCCGCCGCCCTGAATCTGGCCCCGGGCGGCGTTGGGGCCGATGACCGCCAGGCGCCGGACCTCGGCCGGGTCGAACGGCAGCACGCCGTCGTTGCGGATCAGCACCATGGCTGCGGCGGCGGCACGCCGGGCCAGGGACCGGTGCTCCGGCAGATCCAGGGATTGCTCCGGCTGGGGGTCCGGCGCCTCGAACCGGCCGGTGCGCTCCATGATCCCCAGGATGCGCCGCACCGAGTCGTCGATCAGCGCCTCGTCCACCGCGCCGCGCCGCACCGCGTCCACCAGCGCGGCGCCCCGGCTGCGGGGCGGCCCCGGCATTTCCAGGTCGAGCCCGCCCCGGGCGTTTTCCTCGGTCTCCAGCGCCGCGCCCCAGTCGCTGACGACGAAGCCGTCGAAGCCCCACTCCCCCTTCAGCACGCCGCGCAGCAGCGCCTCGTGCGAGCTGGCGAACACGCCGTTGATGCGGTTGTAGGCGGACATCACGCTCCACACCCCCGCGTCGCGGACGGACATCTCGAAGGGCCGGAGATAGAGCTCCCGCAGCGTCCGCTCGTCCACCTCGGAGCTGATGCTGTGGCGCTCGAACTCGGAGTCGTTGCAGACGAAGTGCTTGGCGCACGCCGCGACGTGCAGGGACTGCACGCCGCGGATGAACGCGCAGGCCATGGCGCCGCTCAGATACGGATCTTCCGAATAGCACTCGAAATTGCGCCCGCCCAGGGGATGGCGATGCAGGTTCATGGTCGGACCCAGCAGCACCTGGGCGTTCTTGCTGCGCGCCTCGTCGCCGAGCGCGACCCCGACTGCCTCGATCAGATCCGTGTCCCAGGTGGCGGCCAGCGCGACGCCGACGGGAAAACAGGCCGCGGTGGCGCCGCTGACCGCATCGCCCCGGGCGGCGTTGGGTCCGTCGCTGAGCTTCATGGCAGGGATGCCCAGACGCGGCACGGCGTTGGTGATCCACGTGCTCCGGCCGGCGCACAGCGCGACCTTCTCCTCGAGGCTGAGCTGCGCCAGCAGCCCGTCGATGTCGATGCCCATGCCTCCCTCCCCGGCCGCGACCTGCGGCAACGATAGCGCAAAGCCGAGCGCGCCGGGAAACGGGGCGTGACCCGCGGTGAATCGGGCTATGCAGCTTCCGGCGCGGCGCCGGTAGACTAGCGGGTTCCGACATCGCCATTCATCGAACAGGAGATTCACGCTTGGAATACGATGACGTCGTCCGCGGCCGCCGCAGCATCCGCGGCTACAAGCCCGACCCGGTGCCGAAGTCCCTCATCCGCGAGGTGATCGAGCTCGCCATGCGGGCGCCCTCCTCGCTCAACACGCAGCCCTGGAACTTCTACGTCGTCACCGGCGAGGTCCTCGACCGGATCCGCGAAGGCAACGTCGAGCGCAACCTGGCCGGCGTGCCCGAGTCCCGGGAGTTCCGCGGCCACGGCGCCTACCAGGGCGAGCACCGGGAGCGCCAGAAGCAGATCGCGGCTCAGCTCTTCGAGGCCATGGGCATCGAGTGGTCCGACAAGGAGCGACGCAAGGACTGGGTGCTGCGCGGCTTCCGCCAGTTCGGCGCTCCGGTGTCGATCGTGGTGACCTACGACCGCAGCATCCACGGCGGCGACATCGGCCCCTTCGACTGCGGCGCGGTGGCCAACGCGCTGGTCAACGCCGCCTGGTCCCGGGGGCTCGGCTGCGTGATCAACAGCCAGGGGATCATGCAGTCGCCGGTGGTGCGCGAACACGCCGGCATCCCGGACGATCAGGTCATCATGATCAGCATCGCGATGGGCTTTCCCGACGACGACTTTCCGGCCAACGCGGTGGTCTCCCAGCGCAAACCGGTGGACGACGCGGTGACGTTCGTCGGGTTCGGGGACGCGTCCTGACGCCGAAATTTCGGTGCCGAACGCAGAAACGCCCGCGCAAGGCGGGCGTTTCGATATGGCGTCCCCTAGGGGAGTCGAACCCCTGTTGCCAGGATGAAAACCTGGAGTCCTAGGCCACTAGACGAAGGGGACGCTGAGGAAGGCGCGCATTCTATGAATGCCTCGGGGCCTCGTCAAGCAATTGCGTTGCCCGAGCGTGCGGTCCGACACGGATGGGTGACCGAACCGATCTGGGCTACACTTCAGGCGTTCAGGGAAGGACTGCCAGCCAACAAGAGCAACGGACGACATGGTGCTGGAACCATGGGTGCTGGTGGCTGCCGGCTGCACGGCCGTCGGCGGCGCGGCGCTGGCCGCGCGGGGCGTGCTGCGCATGCTCTGCCATCATCAGGAGCGGCGACTGGCGCGGGAGAACCGGGCGCTGGAGCAGTGGTGGTCGGTGCTCGCCGACGTGCCCGCATCGGCGCTCGACCCGTTTCTGCGACGCATTCTCGGCCGAGCCATGCTGCGGCGGCTCGCGCTGGTGGCCCGGCTGTCCTCCGATCATCCCTACCTGCACGCCCAGCGCGACGCCATCAACCGCTTCATGGCCGGCACCGCCGCCGACCCGTTCGATTCGCCGCGCCGCGATCGCCCGGCTCGCGGCAGCAGGGCCCGGCAGCTCGACGCTCTGCAGGCGCTCGCCGGCCTCGTCGACGAGAGCGCCGACGCCCGCCTGCTGTCCCGCAACGAGCACACCAGCGCGGCGGGCGCCATCGGGCGCGCCGTGGAGACCCTGGAGTTCCTCGAGACCCAGCACGCGAGCGTCGAGCCCGATGCGCTGCGGCGGCTCACCCGGGCCCTCGGCCAGGACGGCGTGCCCGGCTTCGGCCCCGCTCAGTCGAGCAGACTCTTCCCCACCCAGTGACGGGCGAAGTGCTGCGCCGTGCGTCCGCTGCGCACGCCGCGGGCCAGCGCCCAGCGCAGAGCGGCCGCCCGCACCTCGTCGTTCCAGGTGAAATCGAGGCCGTGGCGCTGCGCCAGCCGGCTCACCCAGTGGCCGACCACGTCCAGGTAGGCGTCCTGCCGGAACGGATAGAACGACAGCCACAGGCCGAACCGGTCGGACAGCGAGATCTTCTCCTCCACCGCCTCGGACTCGTGCAGCTCGCCCTCCCGGACCACCGTGTGCTGGTTGTCCGAGGCATATTCCGGCAGCAGGTGACGCCGGTTGGACGTGGCGTAGATCAGCACGTTGCCCGAGGTCTTGAACATCGAGCCCTCGAGCGCGCTCTTGAGCTCCTTGTAGGAGGCGTCGTCGGCCTCGAAGGACAGGTCGTCGCAGAACAGCACGAAGCGGTACGGCGCGTCGCGCAGCCGCCGCACGATGCGCGGCAGCGCCGCGAGGTCGTGCTTGCTCACCTCCACAAGACGCAGGCCGTCCTCCGCGTAGCGGTTCAGCAGGGCGTGCACCAGCGACGACTTGCCGGTGCCCCGGGAGCCCCACAGCAGCACGTTGTTGGCGGGCAGGCCGGCGAGGAACTGGCGGGTGTTGAGGTCGATCTGGGCCTTCTGGTCGTCGATCCACATGAGGTCGTCGAGGCCGATGTCGTCGAGGGAGCCGTGGGCGACGAAGCCCGCGCCCAGCAGGCCCGACTGCCAGACCGCCGCCGGGCAGGCCGCCCAGTCCACGGCGGCCGGCGCCGGCACGACCGACAGCGCGCGCCGGGTCAGTTCGCGGGCGTCGTCGATGAGCGCGTCGATGGGGTGTTTCATGAGCCTGGAGCCTTGCGGACGAGAGCGGAATTGTACTGATTCGAGTTCGCCGGCGACGGGTACGGTGGTAATATTCCCGTTCTTCCCAGGGCATCGATCGCTGAGGCGAGGACACCCATGTCCGGCTACCAAGGACCAGATCGGCGCAAGGGTCCCGAGGACCGCCGCAAGCGCAAGCAGGACCGGCGCAACCCGGAACGGGTTGCCGAAGATCTGGTGCCGCGCCGCAACCCCGACGCGCCGGACCGCCGCCGGACCTGAACCCAGCCCAGCACCGCCCGCCGCGCTCAGCGCCGGCCGAGCACCTCCAGCAGCAGATCCGGCCGATCCGTGATGATGCCGTCCGCGCCGGCGTCCACCAGCCGGCGCATCTGCTCGGGCTCGTTGATCGTCCAGTAGTCCAGGTGGGCCACCGCCCGCGCCGCCGCCACGAAGCCGGACTCGGTGAAGTCGTAGCCCTCCCGTTGCGGCGGAAGCTGCAGGGCCTCGGCGTCCGGCGGAATCAGCCCGGCGAGGCCAAGCCGGTAGCGCAGGTAGAACCAGCTCATCTCACCCCGGTAGGCGCTGGTCGGCACGCCCGGGCAGGCATCGCGGAACGCCTCCAGGGGCGCCTCGTGGAACGACGCCACCAGCACCCGGGGCAACGCATCGAGGCGCCGCAGCTCGCCGCACAGGGCCCGACCCGCCGCCGCGTCGTCCGGCTTGATCTCGATGTTGTAGCGCAGCTCGGGAAACCGCTCCACCACCTCGGCGAGCGCGGGCACGTGCACGCCCCGCCCTCGATAGGGCGCCGTCGTGCCGTCGTAGGGCCAGTGATGGGCCGCATCCAGCGTGGCCAGCTCGGCGAGGGTCATGTCCGCCAGCGCCCCGGTGCCGTCCGTGGTCCGGTCCACGGTGGCGTCGTGCATCAGCACCAGGGCGCCGTCTGCGGTGAGGTGCACGTCCATCTCCAGCACGTCCACGCCCAGGTCGACGGCATGCTGGAACGCCAGCAGAGTGTTGCTCGGACGCAGCCCGTCACCCCCCTGATGGGCGATGACCATGGGCCGGGGGGCATCGAAATAGCGGCTGTCGGTGGCCGGCTCCGGGCCCAGACGCTGGCCCAGCAGGATCATCGCCACCACGGCGAACATGAGCAGCCAGTTGCGCTGGCGGGGGGTCATGGCGGCCCCCGGCGGGCAGGGTCAGGCCGGCCGGCGCAGCGGAACCACATTGCTGCGTGCCTTGACGTAGACGCGGTGCTCGCGGCCGGCGCCGTGAATGCCGATCTTGCCCTGATCGAACAGGCGCAGGTCGAGCACGCTCGAGCCGCCGCCCCGGCGCTCGAGCACCAGGTCGTGGCCTTCCAGGCGCCACTCGCCGCGCTCCTCGGCATCGCCGTCGCGCAGACGGTAGGCGCCGCCGTCCAGATCACCGTCGAGCACCAGTTCGCCGTCGTTGTCCTGCCAATCCCAGGTTCCCGGCAGGTCCAGGCGCGCCAGCCAGCGCCGGCGCTGCACCCGCACGAGCCAGACCCAGTATCCGCACACGGCAGCGACGACGATTACGACCAGCAAAGACGCCATGGCTCAATCCTGTCCCAGCCCGGGAAGCGGTTCAATACCGCAATGGCGGAACAGCCGCTGCCAGGCCCGGGCGTGGTCGACGATGGCGGCCCGGGTGCGGCGCCACTCGCTGTCCACCCGGTCCGGCGCCAGCACGTCCCGGTACCAGGCGTCGAAGGCCGGCGGCGACACCGCCGCGAGACGCCCGCGGAGCCGGTGCATGGCATCGATCCAGGCCTCCTGACGGCGCATGCGTCCGGCCATCTCCGGCTGAATGCGCTCGACGTAGTACTTCATGAACACGTTCGCCAGGATGCGGCTGTCCGGCGTCGGCTGTCCGTTCAGGCAGATGCCCGGCAGGGCCCCCTCCAGCAGAGCCGATGCCGCTGACAGGGTTCGGCGCCAGCCGGCCCACTCGCGCCGCGCGCCGCCCACCCAGCCGCCTTCGCGCAGGCGCCCGAGCGTGTTCTCGAACGCGCTCAGATCCAGGTCGCCGCTCAGCGCCGCGCCGTAGGCGTCGTTGAGCCGGCGCAGCAGGTCGGCGAAGTCGCCGGTCGGATGGCCGGCGCCGCCCAGCGCGGCGTGCAGCTCCTCCGCGGCGAACGTGGCGTTCCAGAACAGCGCCGGCAGCGCGCCGCGCTTCTGCCGGGCGACGTCGGCCAGCCAGTCCGGCGCGTCCGGGCCGCAGCGCGCCGCGGCGGCCAGCCACGCGGTCTCGTAACCGAGCCGCTGACTCGCGGTCTGGACGCGGCCCAGCGGGCTGTTGCGGAAGCCCGCCAGGTCGCCCATGTCGCAGCCGTGCAGATCGAAGAACTCACCGACGTCGATGGAGATTTCCGGCACCGCCACGCGCAGGTCGCGGCGCGCCGGATAAGGCTGGAGCGGCGCGGGCTCCGCCTCGCGGGTCTCCGACCCGGTGACCCGCGCCACCCGCTCGAGATAATCGGCCAGTACCGCGTCGGGGCCCGCCGGGGCGCAGCCGGCGAGCCAGAGGATCAGCAGCCAGCAGGCTCGGCGGGCCGGTCGCTCAATCCAGCCACTCACGGCGGACGTCGACCAACTCCGCGTCGACGGAGCCCTGCAGGTTGCGTTCGATGTCGGTGAGCGCCCGGTCCACCACGTCGCGGCTCGCGGCAGCGGCGACGAAGGTCCACTGGGCCCGCTGCAGCAGGTCCTGATGGTCGCTCTCGCAGACGGCCACGTTGTGGGCCCGGCCGTAGCGCTCGCGGATGCCGTTCAGCCGCTGGCGCTTTTCCTTCAGGGAGCGGCAGCCGGAGACGTAGAAGTCGACGGTCAGTACGCCGATGCTCACCCGGCGTCCGCGAGTTCCGATGGGGAGATGCTGTAGAACACGGTATCGAGCCCTTTGTACTGCCGGCGCTCCTGGAACACCATGCCGAGACGCTGCATGACCCGCACCGAGCGCTGATTCGGCGTGTCCGTGGCGCCCAGGATACGCGCCAGGCCGCACTGGTCGAAACCGTGCCGGAGCACCGCGCGCGCAGCCTCCGAGACGAGCCCTTCGCCCCAGTGTTTAGGCAGGATACCGTACAGAAGCTCGATCTCTTCACCGCCGTCCATGTGCCGCAGCCCGCAGAATCCCACCAGCTCGCCCGGCGCCTCGGCCAGTTCCACGGCGAACAGCCCCGCGCCGATCTCGGCGAAGCAGCGCTCGCTGGCCTCGATGATCTCGACTACCGTCTCCCGGGAAATGATTTCGTTGTCCCACAGGTACTTACGTACGGCGGGATCGGTCCAGAAAGCGTGCAGCGCATCTGTGTCGGAGGCAGCGATGGGCCGCAGGATCAACCTGTCGGTGCGAATCGTCGACATGCTCTTCCCCCTCGCCCGATCGAGTTTGCCACAGGCCGGGGCATAAGCGAACATCGAAGGCTTGCGCCCGCCGCCGGCCTGCCGCCGCAGCCGGGCGCCATCGAGCACACCGGGGAGAGCACGCATGCGATTCAGCTTCTGGCCGACGCCGAGTCAGCCCTACGAGGACGTCCTGGAACTCGCGCGCCACGTGGAGCGCACGGGCTGGGACGGCATCTGGTACGCCGACCACTTCATGCCCAACGCCGAGGACACCAGCGCCCCCTGGCCCGAGGCCTGGGTCACCCTGTCCGCGCTGGGCGCCCAGGTGCCGCGGCTGCGGATCGGCACCCTGGTCGCGGGCAACACCTACCGCCACCCGGCGGTGCTGGCCAAGATGGCGGCGACCCTGGACCACATCAGCGGCGGCCGCGTGGTGCTCGGCCTGGGCAGCGGCTGGCAGGAGAACGAGCACCAGCAGTACGGTATTCCCTTCTACACCGTCGCCGAGCGCCTGAAGCGGCTCGACGAAGCGTGCCAGGTGATCAAGCTGCTCTACCGGGAAACCTCGGCGGACTTCGACGGCGCCTACTACCAGCTGCGCGGCGCCACCCTGGAACCGAAACCGGTGCAGGACCCGCTGCCCCTGCTGATCGGCGGCGGCGGCGAGAAAGTCACCCTGAAGATCACCGCGAAGTACGCCGACGAGTGGAACGTCTGGGGCGACCCGGACATCCTCGAGCACAAGATGGCGATTCTCGACCGCCACTGCGAGGACCTCGGCCGCGACCCGAAGTCCATCAAGCGAACCGCCGTGGCGCTGCTGTTCCTCAGCGAAGACCAGAACTACCTGAAGAAGATGCGGGAATCGGCGATCGCCATGCCGCACCTGATCGGCACCGCCGCGGAGATCCGCGACCAGGTGGCCCGCTTCGAGTCCCTCGGCGTGGACGAGCTGATCGTCCCGGACTTCACCCTGGGCGGCATGGCGCAGAAGATCGCCACCCTGGATCACTTCATCACCGACGTCGCCGGCCGCTGAGGAGCCCACCATGGCAGATCAATCGAAAGCGTCCGGCAGCGACCGGCAACCCGCGAAGCCGGTCCCCTCGGCCACCATCATGATGCTGCGCGACGGACCGGAGGGCCTGGAGGTGTTCATGGTGGTGCGCCACCACCAGATCGACTTCGCCTCCGGCGCCCTGGTGTTTCCCGGCGGCAAGGCCGACCCCCAGGATTTCGACGAAGCCCTCGCCGGCCACATCGACGGCTGCCCCGCGGACGCGGACATGCGCGCCATACAGGTGTCCGCCATCCGCGAAGCGTTCGAGGAATGCGGCATCCTGCTGGCCCGTGAAGCCGGCGCGGCAGGCCTGGTGAGCGGCGAGCGGCTGGCGACCCTGGAGCCCTACCGGACGACGCTGCACGACGGTTCTGTGACCATGCGCGAGTTCCTGGAGAAGGAAGACCTGACGCTGGCCTGCTCGGAGCTGGTCCACTTCGCGCACTGGGTGACGCCGTCGATGATGCCGAAGCGCTTCGACACCCACTTCTTCCTGGCGGCGGCGCCCGCCGATCACCTCGCCGTGCACGACGGCCACGAGTCCGTCGACTCGGTGTGGATCCGCCCCGCCGACGTGCTCGAGCAGGCCGCCGGCGGGGAACGCACGGTGATCTTCCCGACCCTGCGCAACGTGGAGAAACTGGCGACCTTCGACAGCGTCGCCGAGGCCATGAAGGCCACCGCCGCGAGCAGCGTCGTGCGGGTGGAGCCCTGGACCGAGCGCCGCGACGACGGCACCTGGCTGTGCATTCCCACCGAGGCGGGCTACGCCGTGTGCGAGGAGCTGATGCCCGAACGGGCCGGTTGACCCTAGCGGCCGTCCCCCGACGGGCGCCCCCTACCCTGTGGGAGCGCTCTCCAGAGCGCGATGGGTCGGGCCTGTTCCGGCCGGAGCCGTGCGAACCACGGAGCAGATCGCGCTCTGGAGAGCGCTCCCACAGCTCAGGGGGGATCGCGCTCTGGAGAGCGCTCCTACAAAGAGGGTCGGGGACTCACCCCAGCGGCATCTCGTCGCCCAGGCCGTCGAGCAGCTCGGCCACGGTGAGCAGCATCGACTCGTAGTAGCTGCAGGTTTCCCGGCGGCGCGCCTCGTCCTGGAACGGATTCAGGGGATCGTGCACGCGCAGGCGGCGGAGCTGCTCGAGGAGCTGGTCCCGGAGTTGGCGCGCATGGTAGATCTCGAGCAGGTCCACCAGACCCTGATCGTTGTGAGGCTGAGACATCCGTAGATCCCGCAAGGCTTTGGTTAAATCTAGAACCCCTCCCCAGACCTCGCCAGGGCATCCCTCCAGCTTGCGGATCAATTCTCAAACTCGTAGTTTCGTCCATCACTCAAGAGGGGATACCCAGCATGGCCACGGCAGCAGAAGACCTGAAAACCGACGAAGTGCTCTACGACGTGACCGGCCACGTCGCCACCATCACCATCAACCGCCCGGACCAGCAGAACACCATCTCGGGTCCCATGCTCGATGCCCTGACCAAACGGCTGCTGCAGGCCAACGAGGACCCGGAGATCCGCGCCATCGTGCTGACCGGCAGCGGCCGGTTCTTCTGCGCCGGCCTCGATCTGCGCGGCGGCGGCATCGCCTCGGGGCTGTCCAGCCAGCGCTCCTCGCCGGCGAGCCTGGACCTGCGCAACACGCCGCCGACGGTGCTGCACAGCCTGGACACGCCCACCATCTGCGCCCTCAACGGCTCCGCAGCCGGCTACGGCATGGATCTGGCTTTAGGGTGCGATATCCGTATCATGGCCGACGCCGCGAAGCTGGCGGCTGCCTTCACCGCCCGTGGGGTGGTGCCGGAGTCCGGGGGTACCTGGATTCTGCCCCGACTGCTGGGCTGGTCGAAGGCGGCCGAGATCATCTTCACCGGCAGGACCCTGCCCGCCGACGAGTGCGAGAAGCTGGGACTCGTGTCCCACGTCGTACCCGCCGAGGAAACCCTCTCCACCGCCCAGGCGCTGGCCGAGGAGATCTCCGGCAATGCGCCGATGGCGGTGCAGGCATCCAAACGGATGATGCGCATGGGCATGAACGAGACCTTCGACGACCACGTGCACCACGTGTTCCTGCAGCTCCTCCCGCTGTTCCAGTCGGAGGATTTCAAGGAAGGCATGGCTTCGTTCATGGAAAAGCGCAAAGCAGAGTTCAAGGGGCGGTAGGCCGTGCACTGCACCGCAGTTCGCGGGACCTTGGGGGCCGGGGGGCCTCGACAAGAAACGTTCGAAAAGCGTTGACGCTAAGGAGCCACGAATGCGCCCGATCACCCTGTTCACCTGTCTCGCGCTCGCGCTGACAGGTCTCGCGCCGGCCCACGCGGCCGGCCCCGATAAAGGTCAGTTCACCTTCTCGCTGCTCGGCGGCGCCTATGAGGAGCCGGACGATCTCGACCTGCGCCGCGGCGACGAGAACGTCGGCGGCGCCATCGGCTGGGCCCCGACGGACAACTGGTCCGTCGAGGCCATGTTCTTCGACCTCGAGCCCGGCGTCGAAGTCGGCGGCGTGCGCGGCGACGGCGACATGGAGTACTGGTCGCTGAACCTGATCAGCAAGATCCACGACGGCGAGAACTGGGCCCCCTACGTGGTGGTCGGCGGCGGCCGAGCCGACTACGAGTACGACGGGCTGCGCAGCGACCGTCAGGACACGCTGTGGCACGGCGGGGTCGGCTTCTTCGGCCATCTCACCGACCGGCTGCAGTTCCGGGCCGACGTGCGCGGCGTGTTCCACTACCGCGCCGACAGCGTCTCGCCCATGGCGACCGCCGGCCTGACGCTGCTGCTCGGCGGCGCGCCCAAGCCTCCGCCGGCCCCGGCCGACAGTGACGGCGACGGCGTGCCGGACACCTCGGACGCCTGCCCCGGCACGCCGGCCGGCACGGCGGTGGATGCCCGCGGCTGCCCCCGTGACAGCGACGGCGACGGCGTCGTCGACGCCGACGACGCCTGCCCCGGCACGCCCCGCGGCGTCAGCGTCGACACCCGTGGCTGCCCGCTGGACAGCGACGGCGACGGCGTGCCCGACTCCCGCGACGAGTGCCCCGGCACGCCGGCAGGCGCCCGGGTCGACGCGCGCGGCTGCGAGGAAGCGCTGGAGGAACAGGTGTCCTTCAACCTGACGGTGCAGTTCGCCACCAACTCCGCGGAGATCACCGGCGCCGGCATGCAGGAGATGTTCGCCCTGCTCCGGTTCCTGCGGGAGTATCCCTCCGCTGACGCGGTGATCGAGGGCCACACGGACAACACCGGCGCCGACGCCTACAACCAGAACCTGTCGGAGCGCCGTGCCGAGGCCGTGGTTCAGGCCCTGGTGAACTCGGGCATCGATCGCGACCGCCTGACCGCCCGCGGCTACGGTGAGTCCCGGCCGGTGGCCAGCAACGACACCGCCGAAGGGCGGGCTCAGAACCGCCGGGTGACGGTGGTGGTCTCGGGTACCACCACCCGCTGACCGGACCGGGTCGCGGCGCACGCGATGAGCGCCGCGACCCTCTCCTGCCCTACTTCGCCGGCGCGGGCCTGTGCTCGCGCCGGTGCAGCCATACGTCCAGCCCCAGCTTCAGCGCCACGAGCAGCAGCAGCAGCAGCGGCCACGGCGAGCCCAGCGCCGCCACGCCGAAGCCGCCGGCGATGATGGCGATGTGCAGCACCACGATGCGCTTGTACGGCGCCGTCATCAGATCCCGAACGCTGCTGTCGCGGAACTCGCCGCCGCGGAAGTAGTTGAGCACCAGCGACACGCCATGGCTCACGGCCAGGGCGGCGAACGCGAACAGCCATTCCGGCGGCGCGATGGCGATGGTCTGCCGGACCACGTCCACGAGAAGCTGAACGAACACCAGCCACAGCGGCCAGGGATCCTCCTCGAGGATCTGCAGGTCGTCCATTCCCACCGCCAGTGACAGCACGAAGATGCCGTGCACGGCGCAGAAGCCGCCGTAGTGAACGAGGAAGAACGCGCCGGAGAACAGGCCGCCCACGGGTGACGCCACGAGCATCTTCACCAGCGTATAGGCGCCGATGACGAGATTCTCGGACCAGTAGAGCACCACCAATGAGCCGACGTCCCAGTCCCAGGCGAGCACGCCGACGATGGGCAGCAGGTTGCTGGCGACCAGCGCCGCGAGGCTGATCGCCCGTCGGGCCTCCAGGTCGCCGAGGCGATCCAACGGTGCCGGGCTCGCCGTCCGGCCCGGCGACTCGCGGCTGGTCATCCGGCGTCAGCGCACGGCGAGGCCGGAACACACCCGGCGGAACTCGCGATCGCCGCGGATGCGCTCGAGCTGCCAGCCCTCGAAGGCCGCCGGCGCCTGATACTCGCGCCGGGCGGAAGCGAGATCGCCCCGGGCGCAGTGGGTCTTGATCAGGTTCAGCCGCGCGAGCCACGCGCCGTCGTCCAGCGCCAGCGCCCGTTCGAGTGACGCCGCCGCCGCCGCGTAGTCGCCGCTGCGGAACTCGGCGTAACCCTTGTAGTTCCACGTATCCGGATCGTCGCCGTCGATGGCCAGCGCCTGCACGTACATGCGGCGCGCCGCGTCGAAATCCTTGTTCCAGCGGTAGCGCTTGCCGACCAGCTTTACTTCCTCGTTGACCTGCCGGACCGCTTCCGCTTGTGCCGGCGGCATCAGGAGCTGAACGCCCAGCGGCAATCCGGAGGTCGGCACGGTGAGATCGTAGATCTGCAGGCCGGGCACCAGCTCGAGGCGCGTGACGATGCGCCGATGGCCAGGAGCCGACGCGTGAATCACGTAGCTGCCCGGACTGAGGTCGAGACGCAGGTCGGCCTCGCTCTGGGCCAGGTCGAGCAGCGGCCGCGCGGCGTCCGGCACCGCCACCTGCACCTGGATCTTGCCGGCGATCGCACCGCCCGATTCGTCGCGCAGCCGCAGGATCGCCTCGGACCGGGGATGCTCGTCCTCCTCGTCGTCCGCATCGGCGGACGGGACCGAGGGCGTGGCCGCATGGGCCGTCGGAATGAGCCAGCCGTCGAAGGGCGACAGCGCCACCTCGGGCGCGCCCGGCGTCGCCACGCTGTCGCTCGGCGACGCCACCGACAGCAGCGCCAGCACCGAGAACCCGCGGGCGAAGGCGTCCACGCGGGTGCGCGGCTCGTGGATCCACGCCACCAGAATGCCGACCACGATGACGAACACCAGCGCCATCAGCGCGGCCTCGACGCCGGTCTCGCCGACTAGGCGCTCGAGCACGCCGCCGAGCCGGACGACGGCGCCGTTGTGGGTCTGATTGAGCAGATCGCCGATCGCCAGCAGCAGCGCGCCGATGCCGCTGGCGGCGTAGGCTTCGTAGCGACCGATGGGCACGGAATCGGGCAACAGCGGGGCGCCGACGCCCCCGGAATCGTTGTTGTCAGCCATGACGGGCCTCCCTGCCTGCTTGGCCAGCGCCGGCGTGACCGCCGGGTTTTCGTTCAGTCTAGTGCAGCACCACCACAGCGCATCATACGCCCAGGGCAGGGGCGCCGAGCCATCACGGGCCGGCGCCGGGGATTCCCCAGTCCTCCAGACTGGTGGCCGGGTAGCGCTCCACGAGCTCGTCGCGCAGCGCATCGAGGTCGCGGTCGCCGCAGAACTCGTCGTGGGGCGACGATGCGGCTGGCGCCGAGTCGAGCCGGCCGGTGCACAGCTCGCGGACGATCAGAAACGAGCGGACGTCCCCGGGCAGGGAGCGCGGCAGGCGGCTGCCGACCTCGTTCAGCCGGTCACGGAACGTCTGGTGATCGCCGAAGCAGTCGCCGCGGCCGGGAAGCCAACGCTCGGGCGTGCCGTCCTGATAGAGGCAGAGCGTCGTCAGCGGTTCGCGCTCGCCCAGCGCCCGTGCGTTCTCCAGGCTGTCGGTGAACAGGAACGCCATGGCTTCGGCATTCACGTTGCCGGCCGGCCCCCGGTCACCGATGAACGCACGCGCCTGCTCACGGAACGCCGGATGGTCGACAGGCAGACGGGTGAACACCAGCCGCACCGCGTCGGCGGGGCCCGGCGCAGGCAGGTGGCGCCCCCACTGAAACGGCTCCCGCGCCTGGGGCAGCGCGGCCGGCGACAGCGCCAGGTAGCTGGCCGGGATGGCCACGGCCAGCCCGAGCGCCGGCAGCAGCCGGACGGCGATGGCGGGACGTCCCAGCGTCCAGGCCAGCAGCCACAGCCCGTCGCTGGCGAGAAACAGGCCCAGAGGATTCTCCTCCCAGCGCACGCGCGTGAACGGCAGATCCGTGGTAACGACCTGGGCCAGGTGCCCGACATCGATCAGCAACGCGACGCCGAGCAGGGCCACACCGCAGACCCCGCCGCGGATCAGCGCCGCTGCCCCCTCGCCGAGCTTCGGCCAGGCGGCGGCCAGGGCCAGCGCGACGGCGAAGCTCGGCGCGTGCAGCGCTCCGCCCGCCACCGGCACCGGAATCAGGTAGTCGCCGAACGCGCTGCCGCTGCCCCAGATGCCGGACCAGCCCAGGGCGCCAGCCATCAGGGCCGGCGTGACCCAGGCGCCTGCGGCCCAGAGGATGATGGCGGTCCGATGGGACATGGTTCGTCTCGACAGGGGAATACCATGAGCCTGGCTCATGGGGATCGAATCGATCGTGTCGAAGAGCACGTTTCCGCCGACCGGGCAGGCTGGGATGCGGCGTGAAGAGACCGGCTATGGTGCCGGAGAGGACCGTGGAATTTTGGTCGGGACGGCAGGATTTGAACCTGCGACCACTTGACCCCCAGTCAAGTGCGCTACCAGACTGCGCTACGCCCCGAGAGGGTTGGGGATGATACCTGAAGGGTCCGAGCGCGCAAAGCAGCCCGAGCGAGGCGGACGTCCCTCAGCGCACCCCTTCGAACAGCTTCACCAGCTCGTGAAATTTGCGCCGCTGCTCCTCGGCATCGCCGCTGACGATGGCCTCGTCGACGCAGGTCGCCGCGTGGTCTTTCAGCACCTCGGACTCCACCTTCACCAGCGCCGCCTTCACGGCGTTCACCTGATGCAGCACGTCGATGCAGTAGCGGTCTTCTTCCAGCATGCGGACGAGGCCGCGCACCTGACCTTCGATCCGCTTGAGCCGCCGGATGGTGGCATCCCGTCCCGTCGCCGCCATTGCGCAATACTCCATAGGGGTATAGGGTATGCGCAATCTTAACGGCTGATCTCGGATTCGGCAATGACTGACAGCGGTTTTCTCGCCCTCTGGCACGAGGCCGCCACCACCAGCGTCGGCCTGTTCTGGATGGCGTTCTGGGCCTTCGGGCTCGGCTACGTCATCAGCAGCATGATCCAGGTGTTCGTCAGCCGGGAGCGCATGCAGCGCACCATGGGCACCGATGGTCCGCGCAGCGTGGGTCTCGGCACGGTGTTCGGCTTCGTGTCGAGTTCTTGCTCGTTCGCCGCGCTGGCCGGCACCCGGGCACTGTTCGCCAAGGGTGCCGGGCTGGTGCCCGCCCTCGCCTTCCTGCTCGCCTCCACGAACCTGGTGGTGGAGCTCGGCATCGTCATCGCCGTGTTCCTGGGCTGGCAGTTCGTGGTCGGCGAATACGTCGGCGGCCTGCTGCTGATCGGCTTCATGTGGCTGGTGGTGCGGCTGACCTTTCCCCGCCGCCTGGTGCAGCAGGCGCGGGAGCGTGCCCGCCGCGAGCAGGGCAGCGACGACGACGGCCAGGTGCCGGACTGGCGCCGGCTGATCCGCAGCGTCGACGGCTGGCGCCGCGTGGCTTCCAAGTACGTCATGGAATGGCAGATGGTCTGGAAGGACGTGACCATCGGCTTCACCGTCGCGGGCATCATCGCCGCCTTCGTGCCGCGGCGCTTCTTCGAGGCGCTGTTCGTCGGCTCCGCCGGCGGCGATCCGAGCTTCGGCGAGGTGCTGCTGCAGACGCTGGTGGGGCCTATTGCGGCCTTCTTCACCTTCATCGGCTCCATGGGCAACATTCCCCTGGCCGCGGTGCTGTTCGAGAACGGCGTCAGCTTCGCCGGCGTCATGGCCTTCATCTTCAGCGACCTGGTGGTGCTGCCGGTGCTGCGCATTCAGGCCGGCTACTACGGCTGGCGCATGGCCCTCTACATTCTGGCCGTGTTCCTGCTCGTGCTGGTGGCCGCCGCCCTCGCCCTGCACTACGGCCTGGCCGCGCTCGATCTGCTGCCGAGCGGCGAGAACGTCGCCGCCGTGACCGGGCGGGAGTTCTTCGCCTTCGACTACACGGCCGTTTTGAATGCGGTCTTCCTGGCCGTCTCCGCCGCCTTTCTGTTCTGGAAGTGGCGGGTGAGCGGCCTCGGCAGCCACGGCGGCGGACTCACCGACCGCGTGCTGCTCGGCCTGACGATGATCGCCGCGGTGTGGCTGATCGTCGGCCTGCTGTTGCCCGTCTCCGGCGTCTGAACGCTCACGAGGAATCTCCATGAACAGCGAACACGACCACTGCAGCCACCAGGCCCCGGCGGAGCCCGAAACCTGCTGTCACGGCGGCCACCACGGACCGCCGCAGAAATCGAAGCCCGGCGGCAAGTACGACAAGGTGCCGCCGGACTACACCGGCATGGTCTACACCTGCCCGATGCACCCGGAGGTGCGCGACGTGCGCGCCTCGCCCTGTCCGCTGTGCGGCATGGCGCTGGAGCCCGAAGGCGTGATCACCGGCGAGGAGGACACCGCCGAACTCGACGACATGAGCCGGCGCTTCTGGATCAGCGCGGTGTTCACCCTGCCGCTGCTGGTCTGGACCATGGGCGAGATGGTGCCCGTGGTCGGCCCGGCCATGCACGGCGCGGTGCCGGCCGGCATCGCCGTCTGGCTGCAGCTCGTGCTCGCCACGCCGGTGGTGCTGTGGGGCGGCTGGCCGTTCTTCGAGCGCGCCGTGCAGTCGCTGCGCACGCTGAACCTCAACATGTTCACCCTGATCGGCCTCGGCGTGGCGGTGGCCTACGGCTTCTCCCTGGTGGCTACCCT
>DLCH01000076.1:86507-138716 GCA_002480525.1 Gammaproteobacteria bacterium UBA7803
TTCGAGGCCGCCGCCGTCATCACCACCCTGGTGCTGCTCGGCCAGGTGCTGGAGCTGAAAGCCCGCAGCCGCACCTCCGGCGCCATCCGCGAGCTGCTCGAGCTGGCCCCCGCCCGGGCCCGCCGCATCGACGAGAACGGCGACGAGCAGGAGGTCTCCCTGGACGACCTGGCGACCGGCGACCTGCTGCGGGTACGCCCCGGAGAAAAGGTGCCGGTCGACGGTACCGTCGAGGACGGCCACAGCAGCGTCGACGAGTCGATGATCACCGGCGAGCCGGTGCCGGTCGAGAAATCCGCCGGCGACGCCGTCACCGGCGGCACCGTCAACGGAACGGGCAGCTTCACCATGCGCGCCGGCCGGGTCGGCGACGACACCGTGCTGTCGCAGATCGTCCACATGGTCGCCGAGGCCCAGCGCAGCCGCGCGCCCATTCAGCGCCTGGTGGACGTGGTAGCGGCCTGGTTCGTGCCGGCGGTGGTGCTCACCGCCGTCGTCACCTTCGTGGTCTGGAGCCTGTTCGGCCCGGAGCCCGCGATGGCGCTGGCCATCGTCAACGCCGTGGCCGTGCTGATCATTGCCTGCCCCTGCGCCCTCGGCCTCGCCACCCCCATGTCGATCATGGTCGGCACCGGCAAGGGCGCGCAGATGGGCGTGCTGATCCGCGACGCGGAATCCCTGGAAACCCTGGAGAAGGTCGACGTCGTGGTGGTGGACAAGACCGGCACCCTCACCGAGGGCAAACCGCGTCTGGTGACCGTAGAGCCCGCCGGCGACCTCGACGAAGGCACTCTGCTGTCCCTCGCCGCCGCCGTCGAAGCCGCCAGCGAGCACCCGCTGGCCGCCGCCATCGTCGCCGGCGCCCGGGATCGGAACGTCCAGCCAGAGCGCGCCAGCGCCTTCGAATCGATCACCGGGCAAGGCGCCACCGCCGAGGTCGGTTCGCGCCGCGTCGCCATCGGCAATCACAAACTCATGGACGCCATCGGGGCCGGCGACGGCAGCCTCCGCGAACGGGCGGACACGCTACGTAGCGAGGGTCAGACGGTGATGTTCGTCGCCGTGGACGGCCGCGCCGCCGGCCTGATCGGCGTCGCCGATCCCGTCAAGGACAGCACGCCCGACGCCATCCGCCGCCTGCACCGCTCCGGGGTCCGGGTGGTGATGCTCACCGGCGACAGCGAACGCACGGCCCAGGCCGTCGCCGATGCCGTCGGCATCGACGAGGTCCACGCCGACGTCTCGCCGGAGGACAAGCACCGCATCGTGCGTGATCTGCAGAGCACGGGAGCGGTGGTGGCCATGGCCGGCGACGGCATCAACGACGCGCCGGCCCTGGCTCAGGCCGATGTCGGCATCGCCATGGGCACGGGCACCGACGTCGCCATGGAGAGCGCCGGCATCACGCTGATGCGCGGTGATCTGCGCGGCGTCGCCCAGGCGCGCGACCTCAGCCGCGCGACCATGCGCAACATCCGCCAGAACCTGTTCCTGGCGTTCGTCTACAACACGCTCGGTGTGCCGATCGCCGCCGGAGTTCTGTATCCCTGGCTCGGCTGGCTGCTGAACCCGATGATCGCGGCGGCCGCCATGAGCCTGAGCTCGGTGTCGGTGATCGGCAATGCCCTCAGGCTGCGCCGCCAGCGCCTTCAGTGACCGGCGGCGGCCCGGCCAGCAGGTCCCGGACCGCCTCCGCCAGTCCGCCGATCAGCGGTATGGCGTTGGACGGGTGCTCGATGGTGTCGCCGGTGACGATGGCCGCCGGCCCGGCCCGGCGCAGGGTCTCGTAGGCGTCGCCGGCGAACACGGCGTGAACGCCCACGCACACCGGCGCCGGGCACCCGGCGTCACGCAGGCCGGCCACGGCGACGGCCATGGTCCGGGCGGTGGAGACAATGTCGTCGACCAGTACCGGGGTGTGCGTCCGGTAGCGCTCCAGTCCCGGCACCTCGATGGACACGTCCCGGTCACCCCGCCGGGTCTTGCTGAGCACCGCGTACGGGGCGCCGGCCCGGCGGGCCACGTCGCTCACCCACTGCTCGCTCTCGCTGTCCGGGCCGACGATGAGGGGCCGGGTCACGTGCCCGGCGATCCAGCGCGCCAGGGCCGGCGCGGCATGTGCCACCCGGCCGGGCACGTCGTAGACGTCCGACAGCGCGGCGTAGCGGTGCAGATGAGGGTCGATCGTGGCGAGGCCGTCGAACGCGTCGCTCAGCAGGCCCGCGAAGACCTGGGAAGTGACGACCTCCCCGGGGCGGAAGCGCGTGTCCTGGCGGAGGTAGGCCAGATAGGGCGCCGCCAGCAACACCCGCCGGGCGCCCCGGTCGCGCAGCCCCCGGGCCAGGTAGACCAGCGGCAGCAGCAGCGGGTCCGGCCTCGCCAGCGTCGCGGCCACCACCACGTCGCGGCCGGCGCAGTCGGTATCCACGCGCACGTAGGACTCACCGTCCGGAAAGTGCCGCACCTCGCCTTCGACGGGGTCCGCCGGAAGCGCCTCGAGCAGGCCGTCGCGCAGGCGCCGCTGACGCGGCAGCCCCGCCACCAGCATGCGGCTCACGGGCCGTCCTCCACCACGATGAGCTCCGGATGCGAGTCCAGGTAGGTCAGCGCGTAGGCCAGCTCGCCCGGCGCCTCGGCGTGCACGTAGAGCACGGGCTGATCCGCCTGCACGCGGTCGCCGAGGTGGACCAGCAGCTCGACGCCGGCGGTCGGCGCCTGGGGCGCGCCGGCCAGCTTGGCGAGCCGGGCCAGCCGGCGGTTGTCGATGTTCACCACCCGGCCGGAGCGGGCCGCGAAGGCGGGCGCCCGGTGCGGCGCCCGCAGGGGCTCCCGGAGTCCGCCCTGGGCCTCGCAGATGGCCTGGAACTTGCGCCACGCCCGTCCGTCGGCCAGCACCGCCAGGGCCGTGTCGACGCCCTCGCCCGGGCCGCACACGCCGCCCCGCTCGAGAATTGCCCCGGCCAGCGCCGCCGCCCGTTCCCGCAGATCCGCCGGGGCGTCCGCCCTGCCCTGCAGGACGCCCAGCAGATCCCAGGCTTCCAGGGCCGGGCCGATGCCCCGCCCGACCGGCTGGGTGCCGTCGGTGACGAGCACGTCCACGGTCAGGCCGAGGCTCGAGCCGACGAAGCGCAGCAGATCCGACAGCGCCTCGGCGCCGGCCGCGTCGCGGACCTTGGCGGTCGGCCCCACGGGCACGTCGATCAACGCATGGGTCGAACCGGCGGCAAGCTTCTTCGACAGCACCGAAGCGACGAGCTGAGCCTCGCCGTCGAGGTCGAGCACCCGCTCGACGCGGATCAGCACGTCGTCCGCGGGGCTGAGGTTCACCGACCCGCCCCAGACCAGGCAGCCGCCCTCCCGCTCCACCACGCGCCGCATGTCCGGCAGCGACAGCTCGACGTCGGTCAACGTCTCCATGGTGTCGGCAGTGCCCGCCGGCGAGGTGATGGCCCGGGACGAGGTCTTGGGCATGATCAGGCCGCAGGCGGCGGCGATGGCGACCACCAGCGGCGACGTGCGGTTGCCGGGCAGGCCACCGACGCAGTGCTTGTCGAACACCACGGGCCGGTCCCAGCGCAGCGTCTGGCCGACGTCCACCATCGCCCGGGTCAGGGACACCACCTCGTCACGGCTGACCCCGGGACCGACGCAGGAGGCGACGAACGCGCTGAGCTGCACGTCGCTGTAGCGCCGGGCGGTGATGTCCTCGATCACCGCCCGGAACTCGCCGCCGGTGACCGGACGTCCGAACAGCCGGCCACGCACCGCGCCGAAGGACTCGATGGTATGCGGATGGGAGACCTCGATGTCACACGGCTGGTCGGCGCCAAGCTGGCGCCAAGCCGCGTCCGACAGCCCCGCTTCGCCGTGGCCGAGCCAGTCCGCGCGCACCACGTTCAGCGTGGCGACGAGCGAGCGGCCGTTGCCTTCGATGCGGATCCGCGACTGGGATTCGAACCCCTCGGACCGGCACACGGCGCAGTCCTCGCGCATGTACACCACGCTTTCCTGGTAGGTGTCCACGCCCATCGGGCGCGCCCGCAGGCGGCGCTCCCGCTTGAGCCCGGACCGGTAACGCTCGTCCACGCGAATCATGCAGTCAGTGCTCCCCGAAGGACCGCTGGCCACGGCCGGCGCCGGGCGGCCGTTCCGCCCCGAGCCCGCCGTGCAGCTATCATCATTTCATCACAGTCGACGCCGCAGGATGAGACCAGACGCACAGCGTCTTGGGAACCTCGGAAACCGTCCGGGGTCCCATTCTGCGCACCAGCCGGAGGACGGATGATCTCATGCGCCACGCCCTGACTGCCCTCGCCTTCATCGCCGGGCTCGCCACCGTGACCTTCTTCGGGATGTCCCGGGAAGCCAGCGCGGAAGGCCCGGCCATCACCGTCCACAAGACGCCCTGGTGCGGCTGCTGCACGGACTGGGCCGATCACCTGCGCGCCGACGGTTTCGACGTGACCATCCGCGAGCACGAGGACCTCGGCAACGTCCGGGACCGGCTGGGGGTGCCCATCGCCCTGGGGAGCTGCCACACCGCGGAGGTGCAGGGCTACGCCATCGAGGGCCACGTGCCCGCCGCCGACGTGAGGCGGCTGCTCGAGGAACGCCCCGCCGGCGTCCGCGGCCTGTCGGTGCCGGGCATGCCGATCGGCTCGCCCGGCATGGAAATGGGCGACCGGCGCGACCCCTACGACGTGATCGCCTTCGGCGAAGACGGAGAGACCGTGTTCACGGAGTACCGGCCGTGACCTCCGGTCATCGGCCGTTTCCGCTACAATGAACGGCATCCCCATGCGGCGCCACCCGAACGGCACGACGGCATGACCTACCTGGCAGGCATCAGAACGGCACGGCGCAGATCGCCCGCTGCGATGCTCGCCGCCGTGGCGCTGGCGTGGCTCGCGGTGCTGGCGCCGGCCTGCGTGATGGGCCTCGACGGCCCGGCGCCGGTCATGACCGACACCCACGGCGAAAATGCGGACTGCCCCCACTGTCCGCCCTCTGCCGAACCCCGGGCCGCGGCGAACTGCGAACCCGCCGACCCGCTGCCGGCGCCCCGGGTCGATCAGCCGCTGGAGCTGCCGGCCCTGGCCGCCGTCGCCTTCGTCGAGCTCGCCGCGCTGCCGGCCCCGGCCGCCGTGCCTGCGCCATCGCCACCCCTGCCCGTCGTCGAACCGCCGGGCCCACGACCACACCTGCAGCCCGCCCAGTTCAACGAGTAATCGGCCTCCGCGCTCAGTCTGACCCGCGGTGCTTCGGCACCGTGCCTCGTCGACGCGTTCCGGAGACCGACCAGGACCCGACATTCGTACCGCCCGTCCGCCGGCCGGGCCGCCCGCAAGGCGGCACTCCCGGCCCTGCTGCTGGCGGCAGCCTGGCTGCCGTCCACCGCATCCGCCGCTGACGCCGCCAACCCGCCGCTGTCGTTGAGCCGCGCCGTGTCGCTGGCGCTGGCCGCCGACGACCCGAACCTGGCCCGGCTGGAGGCGGAGGCCCAGGCCCTCGAAGCGACCGCGGTGGCCGACGGCCAGCTGCCCGACCCGGTCATCAGCACCCAGGTCGCGAACGTGCCCACGGACACCTTCGCACTGGACCAGGCCGACATGACCCAGCTCCGGCTCGGCGTGCGCCAGGAGTTTCCGCCGGGCCGCAGCCGGGCGGTGAAGACGGCCATGCGCCGCAGCGAAGCGGACGCGCGCCGGGCCGAACGGGACCTGGAACGCCGGCGCATCGTGCTGGAAACCCGGATGGCCTGGCTGGATCTGGCGTGGCATACCCGGGCCGTGGCCATCGTCGAGCGCAGCATCGAGCGCGTGGGCCAGCAGATCGACTCCCTGTCGGCGCGATTCGCCAGCGGCAGGCTGAACGCCCAGGACGTGCTGCGATCGGAGCTGGAGCTCACCCTGCTCGAGGACCGGCTGGCCGAGCACCAGCGCCGGGTCCAGACGGCCCGCGCCGATCTCGCCCGCTACATCGGGCCGGAGGCCGCGGCGCCGCTGCCGGACGCGTGGCCGGACCAGCCAGTCCCCGCGCCGCTGGAGCGGTTGATCGAGGCGCTGCCGGACCATCCGGCGGTGCTCGCCAGGAGCGCGCGCATCGACGCCGCCGACGCCGGCGTCGAGCTGGCCGGCGAGGCCTACAAGCCGACCTGGGCGCTCGAGGGCGGCTACGGCATCCGCCAGGACCGGCCCGACTTCGCCACCGTCGGCGTCACCGTGTCCCTGCCGCTGTTCACCGACAAACGCCAGGACCGGCGCCACGTCGCCGCGGTCCGCCAGCGCAGCGCGGCGCACCTGGAACGGGACGCCGTGCTGCTGGAGATGCGCCGCCGGCTGGAACGGGCCTGGGCGGACTGGCAGCGCTACGACCAGCGGCGCCGCCTCTACGCCGAGGCCGTGCAGGCCCGCGCCCGGCAGACCGCCGAGGCCTCGGTGGCCACCTACGCCAACGGGCGCACCGACTTCGCGGAGCTCGTCCGCAGCCAGCTCGCCGAGCTGGACGCCGACCTGGCCCGCCAGGAGCTCGAAGCCCGGGTCCGCCAGGCCCTGGCGGAACTCGACTATCTCTCCGGCAGCGTCGACCCGACGGCTGCCGCCGCAGCGACCACTGGAGACGCATCATGAACGCATCGAAGACCCTGATGCTCACGGTGGCTGCCGCGGCCGCCGGTTTCGTCCTCGCCTGGGTCCTGTTCGGCGCCGGCCCCGCCGGACGAAACGCCGGCGCCGGGGCGGAGCGGGAGATCCTCTACTGGGTCGCCCCGATGGATCCCAACTACCGCTCCGACGGGCCCGGCAAGTCGCCCATGGGCATGGACCTCGTGCCGGTGTACGCCGACGAGCGCGGCGGCCGGGACGACCCGTCGCCCGGCCTGCGCATCGACCCGGTCATCGTCAACAACATCGGGGTCAAGACGGCGCCCGTCCGGCGCGGCGACCTGCACCGCCACGTCGAGACGGTGGGCTACGTGGTCCCCGATGCCGACCTGGTCAGCCACGTGCACGTCCGTGCGGAAGGCTGGATCGAACGGCTGTACGCCGACACCGAGGGCGACCCGGTGACCGCCGGAGACAGCCTGTTCGACATCTACTCGCCGGCGCTCGCGAGCGCCCAGGACGAGTACCTGCAGGCCCTGCGCGCCGGGTCCGCGGCGTTGATCGATGCCGCCACGCGGCGCCTGGCCGCGCTGGGCATGGCGCCGGAGCAGATCGAAGCGGTCCGCCGCGCCGGCAGTGCACGGGAGCTGTTCGCCGTGCGCGCCCCCCGCGACGGCTACCTCATGGAGCTGAACGTGCGCGAAGGCATGTACGTGCAGCCGGGCACCACCATCATGAGCCTGGCGGACCTGTCCGAGATCTGGGTGGACGTCGACGTGTTCGAACAGCAGATCGATTGGGTTCGAGCCGGCCAGACCGCCACCATGCGGCTGCCCTTCGCGCCGGAGCGGCTGTGGCAGGGCCGCGTCGACTACGTCTACCCCACCATCCGCCCGGAGACCCGCAGCGCGCGCATCCGTCTCACCTTCGACAACCCCGATCTGGCGCTCAAGCCCAACATGTACGCCGACGTGGCCATCGAAGCGGAGCCGCGATCGAACGTGCTGTACGTCCCGTCCCAGGCGGTGATCCGCACTGGCGGCCAGCCGAGGGTGATCCTGGCGCTGCCGGACGGACGCTTCCGCCCGGCCCAGGTCGAGACCGGCGTCGAGAGCGAGGGCGCGGTCGAGATCCGCCGCGGGCTCGCGGAGGACGAGCGCATCGTCGTGTCCGGTCAGTTCCTGATCGATTCCGAGGCGAGCCTGGAGGCGAGCCTGCTGCGGATGCTGGACGAACCGTCCGGCGCCGGCCATGGGATGACCCATGACGGGCACATGGACCACGCCGGCCACATGAACCACGGCGGCGCCGCGGACGACATGCCGTCGATGGACCACGCCGAGCACATGGACCCCGGCTCGACCGCGCCGAACGGCAACGCCGGATCCATGGACCACGGCCCGGCGCAGCCGGACGGCGATGCCGGGCACGAGCACCACGAGCACGGAGCCGGCTCATGATCGAGGCCATCATCCGCTGGTCCGTCGCCAACCGCGTGCTGGTGCTGATGCTGGCCGTGCTGGTCACCGGCTGGGGGCTCGTATCCATTCAGCGCACGCCGCTGGACGCCATCCCCGACCTGTCGGACGTGCAGGTCATCGTCAAGACCACCTATCCGGGCCAGGCGCCCCAGGTGGTTGAGGACCAGGTCACCTACCCGCTGACCACCGCCATGCTGGCGGTGCCGGGCGCCGTCACCGTGCGGGGTTACTCGTTCTTCAACGACTCCTTCGTCTACGTCATCTTCGAGGACGGCACCGACCTGTACTGGGCCCGCTCGCGGGTGCTGGAATACCTCAGCCAGGTCGCGCCGACGCTGCCGGAGAGTGCCCGGCCGGCGCTCGGCCCGGACGCCACCGGCGTCGGCTGGGTCTACCAGTACGCCCTGGTGGACCGCAGCGGCAACCACGACCTCGGCGAGCTGCGCGCCCTGCAGGACTGGTTCCTGCGCTACGAGCTGCAGACCGTCGAAGGCGTCGCCGAGATCGCCAGCATCGGCGGCATGGTGCGTCAGTACCAGGTGGTGGTCGATCCGGACAAGCTGCGCGCCTACGGCATACCGCTGCGCCAGGTCCGCGAGGCGATCCAGCGCGGCAACATGGAGACCGGCGGCCGGGTCATCGAGATGGCCGAGGCGGAGTACATGATCCGCGCCACCGGCTACGTCGATGCCATCGAGGATCTCGAGAACATCCCGCTCACCGCCAGCGACGCGGGCGTGCCCGTGCTGATCCGGGACGTCGCGCGGGTGCGCCTGGGCCCCGACCTGCGCCGCGGCATCGGCGAGCTGAACGGCGAAGGCGAGGCCGTCGGCGGCGTGGTGGTGATGCGCTTCGGCGGCAACGCGCTCGACACCATCGAGCGGGTCAAGGCGCGGCTGGCGGAGCTGAAGCGCAGCCTGCCCGAGGGTGTCGAGATCGTCGAGACCTACGACCGCTCCGCGCTCATCGAGCGCGCCGTGGACACCCTGAACGGCAAGCTGATCCAGGAATTCGTCATCGTCGCGCTGGTGTGCGTGCTGTTCCTGTTCCACTTCCGCTCGTCGCTGGTGGTCATCGTGACGCTGCCGCTGGGCATTCTGGTGGCCTTCATCGTCATGAACGTCCAGGGCATCAACGCCAACATCATGTCCCTCGGCGGCATCGCCATCGCCATCGGCGCCATGGTCGACGCCACCATCGTGATGATCGAGAACTACCACAAGCACCTGGAACGCGACGGCGACCCCGCCGACGCCGACAGCCGCTGGCGGGCCATCGCCGACGCGGCCAGCGAGGTGGGGCCGGCGCTGTTCTTCTCGCTGCTGATCATCGCGCTCAGCTTCGTGCCGATCTTCGCGCTGGAGGCCCAGGAAGGACGCCTGTTCAAGCCGCTGGCGTTCACCAAGACCTACGCCATGGCGGCCGCCGCGGCCATCTCCATCACCCTGGTGCCGGTGCTCATGGGCTACCTGATCCGGGGCCGCGTGCGTCCGGAGCGGGACAACCCGGCCAACCGGCTGCTGATCGCCACCTATCGCCCGGTGCTGCACGGCGCGCTGAAACACCCCGTGGCGACCCTGAGCCTCACCGCCCTGGTGCTGGCGAGCACGGCGATTCCGTTCTCCCGGCTCGGCAGCGAGTTCATGCCCCAGCTCGACGAGGGCGACCTGCTGTACATGCCGAGCGCGTTTCCCGCCGCCTCGAGCGGCAAGATGGCGGAGATTCTCGGGCAGACCAACCGTCTGATCATGTCCGTCCCGGAGGTCGAGACCGCCTATGCCAAGGCCGGCCGGGCGGACACGGCCACCGATCCCGCGCCGCTGACCATGGTGGAGACCACCATCCGCCTGAAGCCGAGAAGCGAATGGCGCCCGGGCATGACCATGGACAGGCTGAAGGCCGAGCTCGACGCGCTGGTCCAGGTGCCGAGCCTCACCAACACCTGGATCATGCCGATCAAGAACCGCATCGACATGCTCGCCACCGGCATCAAGACGCCGGTGGGCGTGAAGGTCGCCGGGCCGGATCTCGACGTGATCGCCCGGCTCGGCGAGCAGATCGAGCAGGTGCTCGCCGGCCTGCCAGGCACGGCCTCGGCCTACTCCGAGCGCGTCACCGGCGGGCGCTACGTCACCATCGACGTGGATCGCCTCGCCGCCGCCCGCTTCGGGCTGAACATCGCCGACGTTCACGAGATCGTGCGTTCCGCCATCGGCGGCATGAACGTCGGCTCGAGCGTCGAGGGCCTGGAGCGCTATCCGATCAACCTGCGCTACCCGCGCGACCTGCGGGAATCCCTCGCCGACCTCGAATCGCTGACGGTGATCACGCCCGGCGGCGAGTCGATACCCCTGTCCGCGGTCGCCGAGGTGCGGGTCGAGACCGGCCCCGGGGTCATCCGCACGGAGAACGCCCGGCTCAACGGCTGGACCTACGTGGACGTGGCCGACGCCGACCTCGGCAGCTACGTGCGCCGCGCACGCGCCGCCGTCGCCGAGGCGGTGACGCTGCCGCCCGGCTACTCGGTGAGCTGGTCCGGCCAGTACGAGTACATGCAGCGCGCCGCGGAGCGGCTCCGGATCGTCGTGCCGGCGGCGGTGGGCATCATCGTGCTGCTGCTGTTCCTGAACTTCCGCAGCCTGGTGTCGGTGGCCATCATCCTCGGCACCCTGCCCCTCGCCCTGGTGGGCGGCTACTGGCTGCTCTACCTGCTCGGCTACAACCTGTCGGTGGCGGTCGGCGCCGGCTTCATCGCCCTCGCCGGCGTCGCCGTGGAGATCGGCGTGCTGATGATCGTCTATCTCGACCAGGCGCTGGGCCGGCTGCAGGCGCAGCAGCCGCAGCCGACCCGGGCGGCCCTGCGGCAGGCCGTCACCGAAGGCGCGCTGCTGCGCATCCGCCCGATCATGATGACCGTTGCCGCCACCATCGCCGGACTGCTGCCGATCATGCTCGGCTCCGGCACCGGCTCCGAGGTGATGCGGCGCATCGCGGCGCCGATGGTGGGCGGCATGGTGAGCGTCACGGTGCTGACGCTGCTGGTGGTGCCGGTGGTGTACTTCCTGTGGCGGGCCCGGGGGCTGGAGCGCTGACGCCGCCGGGCGGCGGTCAGTTGGGGGTCAGGCCGCCGTCGCCGCGACGGGCCATGGCGGCCCGCAGGGGACGTTCCAGATCGTCCATGCGCAGCGGCTTGGCGATGAAGTCGTTCATGCCGGCGTCCAGGCAGGCGTCGCGGTCGGCGGTCATGGCGCTGGCGGTCATCGCCGTGATGTAGGGGCTCTCGCCGCAGCGCTGCCGGATCTCCCGGGCGGCCGCCAGGCCGTCCATCACCGGCATCTGCACGTCCATCAGCACCAGATCGTAGAGCCGCGCCGCCGCCGCCGCGACCGCCGCCCGGCCGTCGTCGACGAAGTCGGCTTCGATGGCGAGGTTCTCGAGCATCTGCCGCACCACCTGGCGGTTGACGGCGTTGTCCTCGGCCACCAGCACCGTCATGGCGCTGAAGTCGGGCCGCTCGCCTTCGCTGCGCCCCTCGCCGGCGCCGGCCGGCGGGCACAGCCCCAGCACGTCGCGCAGCACGTCGACGAACTCCGAGCTGCGCAGCGGCTTGCGGATCACGGTGGCCAGCTCTGGATCGCAGCTCTCGCGGGATTCGGCCGGCGCCGTCAGCACCACGGGCGGCCTGTCGACGTCCCGCAGCCGCAGCGCGCCGGCCAGTTCGATGCCGCCCATCTCCGGGTGGTCGAGCTCCGCGACGACCACGTCCCAGCGACCGGGCTCGTAACCATCGAGGATCTGCTGCGGCGATTCGAGCCGGGTCACCTCCATGCCGAGCGCGGAGAGCACGTCGTGCAGGCTGTCGGCCGCAGGCGTGCTCGACTGCAGCATGCAGGCGCGCAGCCCGGCCAGCCCGTGGTCGGTCTGCTCGCGGCGCGCGGGCGCGATCTCCGCGACCACGTGGAAGCGGAACCTGGAACCGACGTCGGGCTCGCTGTCGAGGCCGATCTGCCCGCCCATCAGCTCCACCAGGCTCTTGGAGATCGACAGGCCGAGGCCCGTGCCGCCGAACCGCCGCGTGGTGGACGCGTCGGCCTGCACGAAGGGCTCGAACAGCCGCGCGATGTCGGCGGCGGCGATGCCGATGCCGGTGTCCTCCACCTCGAAGTGCAGCTCCGCGACGTCCTCCGCCTCGCGCGGGGTCACGCTGACGCTCATGCGCACGTGCCCGGCGCTGGTGAACTTCACCGCGTTGGACAGCAGGTTGACCAGCACCTGGCGCAGCCGCTGAACGTCGCCGAGAAAGAACCGGTGCTGGCCCGGCAGCATGTGCAGCACCAGCTCGAGCCCCTTCTGGTGGGCCTGGTGACTCACCGTGTAGAGCGCTTCCATGGCCACTTCCTCGACGTCGAAGCGCTGCCGGTCCAGATGGACCTGGTGAGCCTCCAGCTTCGAGAAGTCGAGAATCTCGTTGATGATCGTCAGCAGCGACTCGCCGCTGGTCCGCACGATGTCCACGTAGCGCTGCTGCTCACCGTCGAGATCGGTCTTCTGCAGCAGCGACGTCATGCCGATGACGCCGTTCATCGGGGTGCGGATCTCGTGGCTCATGTTGGCGAGGAACTGACTGCGCGCCTGGGCGGCGGCTTCCGCCGCCTCCTTGGCGCTCTCCAGGGCCGCTTCCCGCTCGATCTGGGCGGTCATGTCGGTCACCCGCGCCAGCATGAGGTTGTCGTAGGGCTCGGCCAGCCGGCGCAGCGACAGGTTGCCGAAGAAGCGGTGGCCGAGGCCGCTGCGGAACTCGCACACCTCGCCCCAGCTCGGGTCGCTGCGCGCCTGGTCGAGCGGGCCGGGCAGATCAGCCGTGGTGTGGCGCGACAGCACCGCGTCACGGATCTGCTCGGCGATGAAGGCGTCGTCGTCGGTCTCGAAGAGCTGATGCGCCCGCGGATTCGCGCGGACCACGTCGCCGGTGTCCGGGTGACCGTAGATCAGGGCATCGGACGACTGGTCGAAGATGGCGGACATGAGCGACTCGCTGTTGCGCCGCTGCTCCCGCGCGGAGATCTGCATCACCAGCATCGTGCCGACCAGCAGCACGTAGAGCACCGTGTTGACGGCAATGGCGATGGGCTCGATGACCGGCTCCGCCACGCTGTAGGCCACGCCGATGTGCATCACCGCCGCCACCGACATGAACACCACGACCATCGCCGCCCGGTGCAGCACCATGCCGCAGATCAGCACCCCGACGAAGCTGGCGATCAGGCTGTCGGCCGCCAGGTCGGTGGCGTACAGCATCGCGCACAGGTAGCCGACCACCACCAGGTTCACGGCGCACGCCATCCAGCCCACGTGGCGCCGCACCCAGCCCGATGTGAACGTCAGCGTCAGCAGACCGAACATGCAGGCGATCGCCAGGTATCGCCAGGCGACGATCATCGAGGCGTCGCTGGGATTGACGAACCCGGCCGTCAGCAACGCCGTGCCGCCCAGCGCGGCGATCAGCCGATAGCTGGTGAGCGGCTCGAGATCCGGCAGTTTCAGGCGCCACGACATGGGGTGGGCAGTCCGGTGTCCGACACGGTGTGTGAAACGAAAGTGTAAGACATCAGTCGGCCCGGTGCCTTCTCGGCAGCGGGCCCGCGTGGCAGAGTACCCCCATGAAAGCTCGACTGTTTCCGATTCTGGGTTGCCTCGCCGGCCTCGCCGCCCATCCCGCGCTCGCCGAGGAGGCGAGTTCCCTGGTGGATGGCGACGCGTTCCGCGCCTGCGTCGTGGCGCTGACCGAGGAAGCCAGGGCCGCCGGCATTTCGGAATCCGTCATCGAGGAGGTCCTCGGCGACGTCGAGCCGGTGGAACGGGTGATCGAGCTGGACCGCCAGCAGCCGGAGTTCACCCAGACCTTCGCGGGCTACTACAACCGCCGGGTGACGACGGAGCGCGTGCAACGCGGCCGGGCGATGCTCGCCGAGCACCGCGACCTGCTGGAGGACATCCAGCGCCGCACCGGCGTGCCGCCCCACTACCTGGTGGCGTTCTGGGGGCTGGAAACCAATTTCGGCAGCTACTTCGGCAACATTCCCGTGCCGGCCTCGCTGACCACCCTCGCCTGCGACGAGCGGCGCGGCCGGTTCTTCGCCAGCGAGCTCATGGCCGCGCTGCGGATCGTAGACGCCGGCGACATTCCCCCCGACGACATGGTCGGCTCCTGGGCCGGCGCCATGGGCCACGTCCAGTTCATGCCGTCGGTGTTTCTGCGCTACGCCGTGGACGCGGACGGCGACGGCCGCCGTGATCTCTGGGGCAGCGTGCCGGACGCCATGGCGTCGGCCGCCAACTTCCTGCGCGGCATCGGCTGGCAGCCCGGGCTGCGCTGGGGCCGGGAGGTGCGCCTGCCCGACGGATTCGACTACGCCCTGGCCGGACGCGATCAGCGGCGGCCGCTGTCGGACTGGGTGGACCTTGGCGTCACCGACGCCTTCGGCCGCGCCCTGCCGCGGCTGGACCTGCGCGCCGCGCTGCTGGTGCCTTCCGGGCACGACGGGCCGGCCTTCCTGGCCTACGACAACTTCGACGTGATCATGCGGTGGAACCGCTCGGAGTTCTACGCCCTGTCCGTGGGCCGGCTGGCCGACGAGATTGCCGGCGCGAGCCCGCTGCGGCAGCCGCCGCCGGCCGACAGCCTGCGCATCGCCCGGGAAGACGTGAAACGGCTGCAGCGCGATCTGGCGAGCCTCGGTTTCGACGCCGGCGAGCCGGACGGCATCTTCGGCCCGGCTTCACGCAGCGCGCTCAGCCGCTTTCAGCGCCAGCACGGCATGGTCGCCGACGGCCACCTGGACGGCGAAGCGCTGGAGGCGGTGCGCAGCGCCGCCGCGGCGGACGGCACAGACGCCTCCTGACCGCCCGCCGGCGGCATTGCAAGCCTTACAATCCGGCGCCCCGTTTCGACTACAGCGGCGGCCGGCCCCGCACCGCGTGGGCGATGGCCGAAACCACCAGCAGCGCCAGAAAGACGAAGAACAGGATCTTGGCGATGCCCGCGGCAGCGCCGGCGATGCCGCCGAATCCCATGGCGCCGGCGACGATCGCCAGCAGAAAGAACACCAGTGCCCATCCGAGCATGAGATCTCCTCGAAGCCGTTGAACACTCGTAAGGAGCAATATCGATGCCAGCGCCGGCAATCGCCGTCCGCGCGCAGTAGACTGTGAAGTTTGCGGACCGATCGGAGATGGCGTGGCTGAACTCGAGACACCGGGGCTGATTCCCGGCCTGACCCCCTGCCACTGGGGCAGCGTCAATCAGTGGGAATGCGACGAGAACGATCACCTGAACGTGCGTTTCTACGCCCACAAGGTGAACCAGGCGCTGCAGGTGTTCGTCAACCGCCTGACGGGGCTGCCCTGCGAGCAGGTGCCGGCGCGCATCGTCAGCCAGCACATCCGCTTCATCCGGGAGTCCCGGGCCGCCACCCCGCTGCGCGTCGACTGCGGCCTCGCCGACGCCCCGGGGGACGGACTCGACGTGCTGAGCCTGATGCACGACAACGTCACCGGGGAGCCGGTGGCGGCATTCCGGACCCGGCTCGACGTCGACGGCGCCACGGCGGCGGACGTGGTCGCGCCGCCCGGATTCGCCGCGCCGCGGGGCATCGACCCCGCCGGTCTGCTCACGCCGCCCGAAGGTCTGGAAGCGGCCCGGGCGATGGGTTTCCACATCGTCGGCCGCGGGGTACTGGCCGCGGACGAGTGCGGCCCGGACGGCCGGGCGCTGCCCCACGTCTACGTCGGCCGCATCTCCGACGGCATGCCGAACCTGTGGGCCTTTCTCAATCCGCCGGCGGAACGCTCCGCGCGGGCCAGCGGCGCCCAGGGCGGCGCGGCGCTGGAGCAGCGCCTGACGATCCTCGCGCCCCTGGCCCGGGGCAGCGTGTTCACCCAGCTCTCCGGCGTACGCGCCCTCGGCAACAAGACCCAGCACATGGTGCACCTGCTGCACGACGACACCCACGGCCGGATGGCCGCGTCGATGGAAGCGGTGGGCGTCGCCATGGACCTGGAGACCCGCAAGGCGGTACCGATCTCCGACGAGCGCCGCCGGCACCTGGAAAAGCTGCTGCTGGGTTGAGCAGAGCGGCGCAGCGTCCCATGCGCCCCCACCAACCGTAGGAGCGGCCTCCCGGCCGCGATTGGCCCTACACCCGCCCCGCGTGGGAGCGGCCTCCCGGCCGCGAATGCCGTCTCGCTCGTCCCGCGTGGGAGCGGCCTCCCGGCCGCGAATGCCTTCTCGTTCTTCCCGCGTGGGAGCGGCCTCCCGGCCGCGAATGCCCGGGCCGAGCCAATCGCGGCCGGGAGGCCGCTCCTACGGGGGAACTGGCGAAACAGGGGTAAAGGACGGAGGAACGATCGCGGCCGGGAGGCCGCTCCTACAGGGAAGGGGGTGTGGAAACGGTGGCGGCCGGGAGCGCGTTCCCGGCAGGGGCGATCAGGCCTTGAGGACCCGGAGAACGTCCTCGAGCTCGACAATCATCTGCTTGACCAGCAGCTTGAACTGGGTCTGGTCCTGCTTGGCTTCCTCGCCTTCCAGGCGCTGGCGGGCGCCGCCGATGGTGAAGCCCTGCTCGTAGAGCAGGCCGCGGATCTGGCGGATGACGATGACGTCCTGGCGCTGGTAATAGCGACGGTTACCCCGCCGCTTGACCGGCTTGAGCTGCGGAAATTCCTGCTCCCAGTAGCGCAGGACGTGGGGCTTCACGTCGCAGAGCTGGCTGACCTCGCCGATGGTGAAATAGCGCTTGCCGGGAATCGGCGGCAATTCATCATTCTGACTCGCGTCCAGCATAAGCCTCTACCCGCGCCTTGAGCTTCTGCCCCGGCCGGAACGTCACCACGCGACGCGCCGATATCGGGATTTCCTCTCCAGTTTTGGGGTTGCGGCCGGGCCGCTCCCCCTTTTCACGCAGGTCGAAGTTGCCGAACCCGGACAGCTTCACCTGCTCATTACGCTCCAACGAATCCCGGATCTCGTTGAAGAAAAGCTCCACGATCTCTTTCGCTTCGCGCTTGTTGAGGCCCAGCTCGTCGAACAGCCGGTCCGCCATCTGCGCTTTGGTCAGAGCACCCACTGGGAGTCTCCCTTCCCGCTATATCGTTGTTCTTCGTCGTTTTTCGTCTCCGCCGGACCTCTCTTCCGGCGGAGCGGACGATCGACGCAGGGCCTCAGCCCGGTGCGCCCCCAGAGCGCAAACGGGCCCCCACGGCTCGCTCGAGAGCGGCCAGCACATCCTGTGTACAGCGCGCGATCCGATCCTCGGTAAGAGTGGCCGAGGCGTCCTGCAAGGTCAAGCCCACAGCCAGACTTTTCTCATTAGAATCAATACCCTTGCCCTGATAAACGTCAAACAGCGTGAAGTCTACCAGCAGCGGTCCGAGGGTCTCGCGCACCGTGGACTCGATGGCCGCGGCCGGGACCTCGCGGTCCACCACCAGGGCCAGATCCCGGCGCACGCTCGGAAACCGGGAGATGCCGCGATGCTGCGGCACGACCCGGCTCAGGATCGTTTCACCTTCGATTTCAAATAGATATACGGCCTTTGTAACCTCCAGAGCAGCTTCGATCTCCGGATGCAGCCGCCCGAGACGGCCGACGGGCTCGCCGTCGAGCAGCAGCTCGGCGCTCTGGCCCGGATGCAGCACCGGGTCCCCGGCCGGCCGGTAGCTCACGCGGCCGGCCTGTCCGGTCCACTCGACCAGCCGCTCCACCACGCCTTTGACGTCGAAGAAATCGGTGGGCTCCGACTGGCGGGTCCAGCTCGCGGCCTCCCGCGGCCCGCAGCACACGCCGCCGAGCCGCAGCCGCTGACTCAGCCCCTCGGCGCCGGGCACGAAGCACAGGCCGACCTCGAACAGGCGCACGCGCTCCTGCTGGCGGGACAGGTTCACCCGCAGCGTGCCCACCAGGCCGGGCAGCAGGTTGGTCCGCATCACCGACTGCTCCGAGGACATCGGGTTCGCCAGCTCGAGCGGCGTGGCCGCCGGGTCGAGCAGGTCCTGCAGGCGCGGGTCGACGAAGCTGTAGGTCACCGCCTCCTGAAAGCCGAGATCGGCGAGCAGCTGCTTGAGCCGCGACTCCGGTGAGCGCGTCAGCGGCACCTCGCGCAGCGCGAGGGCAGTCTGGGGCCGGCGCGCCGGCACCCGGTTGTAGCCGTAGATGCGGCACACCTCCTCCACCAGGTCCGCCTCACGCTCGATGTCGTAGCGGTGGGTGGGTGACGCGACCGTCCAGCAGACGCCGTCGTCGCCGCCGTCCACCCGCGCCACCAGCTCGAAGTCCAGCCGGGCCAGGGCGCCGTCGACCTCGGCGGCGGCGATCTCGACCCCGAGCAGCTCGTGCAGCCGCCGTTCCCGCAGCCGCACCTGGCGCCGGTCCGGCAGGTGTTCCGGCGCCACCGCCTCGACCACCGGCCCCGCCGATCCGCCGACGATGTCGAGCAGCAGCCGGGTGGCCCGCTCGATGGCCCGGTGCTGCAGCTCGAAGTCCACACCGCGCTCGTAGCGGTGGGAAGCATCGGTGTGCAGGCCGTAGCGGCGGGCGGTGCCGGCCACCGCCAGCGGCGAGAAGAACGCGCACTCGAGGAACACGTCCCGGGTGTCGGGCTGGGTACCGCTGCGCTCGCCGCCCATCACCCCGGCGATGCCGATGGGCCCGCCGGCGTCGGTGATCAGCAGGGTCTCCGCATCCAGCGCCACCTCCTGGCCGTCGAGCAGCTCGAGCTTCTCGCCGGGCTCCGCCATGCGCACGACCACGCCGCCGCTCAGCCGGTTGAAGTCGTAGGCGTGCATCGGCTGACCCAGCTCGAGCATCAGGTAGTTGGTGACGTCCACCACCGCGTCGACGCTGCGCAGTCCGGCACGCCGCAGCTTCTCGGTCAGCCACAGCGGGCTCGCCGCGCGGATGTCGATGCCGCGGATCACCCGCCCGAGGAAGCGCGGGCAGCCGGCCGGGGCCTCCAGGGAAACCGGGAAGGTGTCGTCGATCGACGCGGGTACGGCGGCGTGCTCGGGCTCCGCGACCGCCCGGTCGTTCAGCACGCCCACCTCGCGGGCGAGCCCGCGGATGGACAGACAGTCGCCCCGGTTCGGCGTCAGGTTCAGCTCGACGGTGACGTCGTCGAGCGCCAGGGCGGCGCGCAGATCGGCGCCCGGCGTCAGCGCCGGATCGAGCTCGATGATGCCGTCGTGGTCGTCACCGAGGCCGAGCTCGGCGGCGCTGCACAGCATGCCGTGGGATTCGACCCCGCGCAGCTTGGCCTTGCGGATGCGGAAGTCCTCCGGCAGCACGGCCCCGACCCGGGCGAACGCCGTGATCAGCCCGGTGCGCACGTTGGGCGCGCCGCACACCACCTGCCAGCGCTCGCTGCCGTCGCTGACCTCGCAGACCGACAGCTTGTCCGCATCCGGATGGGGCGTCACGTCGACCACCTCGCCGACCACCACCCCGGTGAAATCGGGCGCGACCGGTTCAGATCCCTCGACCTCCAGGCCGGCCATCGTGAGCTGGTCGAACAGGGTGTCGCGGTCGACGCCCGGGTCCACCCATTCGCGCAGCCAGGATTCGCTGAATTTCATCTCGTCCTCTCTTCTGGGCCCCCGCGGAGGCCGTCCGGTCGCGTCCCTCGGGCGACCCGCCCGGAACGCTCCAGGGGATCGCCGTCCCGATCAGTTGAACTGGCGCAGGAAGCGCAGATCGTTGTCGTAGAACAGCCGCAGGTCGTCCACCTCGTAGAGCAGCATCGCCAGGCGGTCGATGCCCATGCCGAAGGCGAAGCCGGAATAGGTCTCGCTGTCGATGCCGGACATCTCGAGCACGTTGGGATGCACGACGCCGCAGCCCATCACTTCCAGCCAGCCGGTGTGGCTGCACACCCGGCAGCCTTCGCCGAGGCACTGGACGCACTGCACGTCCACCTCCGCCGACGGCTCCGTGAACGGGAAATAGGACGGCCGGAACCGCACCGACAGCTCCTTCTCGAAGAACCGCTGCAGGAACTCGATCACCGTGCCCTTCAGGTCGGCGAAGCTGATGCCCCGGTCGATCACCAGCCCCTCGAGCTGCTGGAACATCGGGCTGTGGGTGAGATCGGAATCCCGCCGGTAGACGCGGCCGGGGCAGATCACCCGGATGGGCGGCTCCTCGCGCTCCATGGTGTGCACCTGGGACGGCGACGTGTGGGTGCGCAGCAGCGTGCCGTCGGCGAAGTAGAACGTGTCGTGCATGGCCCGCGCCGGATGGTGGGCCGGAATGTTCAGGGCTTCGAAGTTGTAGTAGTCGTTCTCCACCTCGGGCCCGGTCACCACCGAGTAGCCGGCGCCGACGAAGATGTCCTCCATGCGCAGCAGCGCCTGGGTCACCGGATGCAGGCCGCCGCCGGCATCCCGCCGGCCCGGCAGCGTGACGTCGACCTGCTCCGCCTCGAGCGCCCGCGCCATCTGCTCCCGTGACAGGTGCTGCCGGCGGGCGCCGATGGCGTCCTGCAGCTCGTCCTTGGCGGCGTTGATGCGCGCGCCGGCGGCAGGGCGGTCTTCCGGCGCCAGCTGGCCGAGGGACTTCAGCAGCGCGGTCAGCTCGCCCTTCTTGCCCAGGTAGCGCACGCGCACGTCGTCGAGCGCGCGTTCGTCGCCCGCCTCACCGACCGCCCGCTTCGCCTCGCCCACGAGCTGCTTGAGTGTGTCGTCGAGATCGTTGCTCATCATCCCTGCCCTCGATCGGTTCGATCCCCTGCTCGATTCATTCCGTCATCCGTAGGAGCGGCCTCCAGGCCGCGATTTCCGGCCGGAGGGGATCGCGGCCTGGAGGCCGCTCCTACACCAGGATTTGGTCTTCCCCCGAAACGAAAAAAGGGAAGAACTTCCGCCCTTCCCTTTCGTCGGCGCCGTCGCGCCATGGTCCACCGGAAAGGCCGCCATCGAGGCCTCCAGAAGACGGTGTTGCCGATGGCCCCGCTCGTGCGGGGCCAGCGTTCAGGCCGCTTGCGCGACCTCGGACTCCAGCGCCTGCCTGGCCTGCTCGGCCAGGGCTGCGAAAGCCGCCGGCTCGTTCATGGCCAGATCAGCCAGCACCTTGCGGTCCACGTCGATCGCCGCCTTCTTGAGGCCGGCGATAAATCGGCTGTAGGACAGGCCGTGGGCCCGGGCGCCCGCGTTGATGCGGACGATCCACAGGTTGCGGAACTGGCGCTTGCGCTGACGGCGGTCGCGGTAGGCGTACTGGCCTGCCTTGATGACCGCCTGCTTGGCGACCTTGAACTGGCGGCTGCGGGCGCCGTAATAGCCTTTCGCCTGCTTCAGTACCTTCTTACGACGGGCACGGGATGCCACGCCACGCTTCACTCGGGACATGCGGCGGCCTCCTTATCGTGCTTTGCCGGGGAGCATCTGGCGCACCCGGGCGACGTCTGCATGGGCCACGTCCTCGAGGCCGCGAAGCTGACGCTTCCGCTTCGACGCCTTCTTGGTGAGGATGTGGTTACGGTTGGCCTGGCGGTGCTTGAAACCGCTGGCCGTGCGACGGAACCGCTTCGCGGCGCCGCGATTGCTCTTCAACTTAGGCATGTCTTGCTCCACGCAATCCTGTTATGGCCAGCGGACCTCGCGATCCCTGGCGTCCAGATCGACCCGCTTATTCGCTGTCGGCCGACTGAGCTTCTTTGGGGGCCTTCTGAGCCTTCTTCGCTTTTTTGCTCGGAGCCAGAACCATGATCATCTGCCGGCCCTCGAATTTCGGCTCGGCTTCCACCTGACCGACTTCTTCGAGGTCGCCCGCGATCCGGTTCATGAGGTTCAACCCGATTTCGGGGTGGACCACTTCCCGGCCACGGAACCGCAGTGAGACCTTGGCCTTGTCTCCGTCTTCGAGGAACCGCTTCAGGTTTCTGAGCTTGACCTGATAGTCGCCCTCCTCGGTACCCGGACGAAACTTCATCTCCTTGATCTGGATCTGCTTCTGCTTCTTCCGCTGAGCTGCCTTGGTCTTCTTCAGCTCGAAAAGATGCTTGCCGTAATCCATGACCTTGACGACCGGCGGGTCTGCCTCGGGTGCAATCAGCACCAGATCGAGGGATGCCCGACGGGCCGCGTCGAGGGCGTCGTCACGGGACACGATACCGACCTGTTCACCGTCGGCACCAATCAAGCGCACGTTGGCGGCCCGGATCTCGTCGTTGAGAAGCGACCGTTCGCTGCGCTTACTTCCACCCTTTTTAATAGGCGCTCTCCAATACCCTGCTGATGCGGATTCCGCCCGGCGCCGCCAGGAATCGGGACATGTCCCGTCCGGGGCGTCGGCGCCTGACGGCACCACGCAAAATAAACGACAGCCGAGCAGATCCCTCCTTCTCCAGGAATCCGACCGACTGAAACCCTGTTCTCCGCCCTGGGACCGCCGGTGGCGATCGCTCGGGCGACGCCGCCGTCACCAGGGACGACGGACCGCGAATTCTACTGCCCCACGGTGCACCGCACAAGGTCCCCGGAGCCGGGTTCGCGGGGCCCCGGGCGGCGCCGCGGGCGCCCCGCCACGGGCGGCAGGGCGCCGGCGATCGCCGGTCAGGTGGCCGCCAGCGAGGGCTCGAAGTCGTCGATGGTCTGCATGGCGTTGCGGCGGAACTCCATGGGATTGTCGATGCCGGGCACCGGCGTCGCGCCGCCGCCGGTGCCGTTCACCACCACGGTGCCGTAGCCGAATATGCGCCCGAAGATGCCCTGATTGACGTTCAGGCTCTCCACCTTGGAGTGGTTCAGCTCCATGGTGCTGCGCCGGATCAGGCCCACCTTGGCGATCACCCGCTTGGACGTCACCGCCAGCTCGGTGGTCACCTTGGTGATCGCCGCCTTGAGGATCAGCGCCACGCCGACCAGCAGCGCCAGGGCGCCGAACACGCCGGCCTCGCCGCCGGCGGCCATCATGAGGAAGCCGATCGCGGCCACCACGATGCCCGGCAGGAATATGAACCAGTGAATCTCCGCCTTGTAGACGACGGTTTCACCCCGCATCAGATTGCTGTCTATGTAACTCATCGGTGTCTCCTGAAAGTCTGCTGCGGCGCCACCGCGCCGCGTCCTCCTCGGCCGGGCCCACCCCGGCCGCCGCCGTCGCGCCAGGGGTCAGTCCGCGTCGTCGACCCGCCGTAGCACCATCCCGGTCGGCCCGAGCAGCAGATCGCCCTTCCGGGTCAGCACCGTGGTGCCCTGGGGACCGCTGACGATCACCCGCTCGGCATCGGCCGTGTAGGTCGCCACCACGGTGGTCCCGAGCACGGACACGTAGGCCCGGCCGTCGGACTCGAACCGGTAGGTGGCGTCGGCGGCCTCGGCCCGGTAGACACCGGGCGCCGCCGGCTGACAGCCGGCCACCGCCAGCCAGAGACCGGCGACGCCCAGACTGCTGCGGATCGACATCGCTGCGCTCCCTTCCCGCGACCCGCACAGGCTCCACCGCCGCGGCGTTCGGCGCATCGGCAGCTAGTGGCACGTAACGGCAGCTAAAGGCGTTACCATGAGCGGCAACAGGGGGAATGGGGCTCTGGTCCGTGCCCGGAACGCAGCGCCGGCGGGGCGTTCAGGCTTCCCGGCTGAAGCTGACACGTGCGCTCAACGAAGCCGGACTCGCCACCCAGGCGAGCCTGGCGGAGCGCATTGCCGACCTGGAGGGGCTAGACGCCGCTCCCCGGGACATGGTGAACCGGGCCTTCCGCGAGCAGCCGGTGGAGGTCCGCAGCCTCGACCGGATCGCCAACGCGCTCGGCGTCCCGGCCCACACGCTGTACCGGACCGCCGACGAGCCCGAACCCGCCGCAGCGGCCCCGCAAGAACGCGCGGGGGCCCGGCGGGGCCCGGTGATCGCCGCCGCAGTCGCCCTGACGATCGCCCTGGCCGCCGTCACCACCGCGATCTGGCTGCGCCCGCCGCCCCTGCCGCTGCCCTCGGCCGGCCCCACGGCGCCACCGAACCCGCTGGACCTTGGCGCCGGCGCCGTCCTGGTGCTGCCGATCACCACACCGCAAGGCGCGGACCTGGCGGCCCCGCTGCGCCGGGCCCTCGACCGGGACTTCAACGTCGCCCGCGCCACGGCGCCCGCCGCCGTCGCGTCCGAGGACGTGGCCGAGCTCGCCCGACGCCTCCGGCTGGACCTGGTGATCGACGGCGAGGTCCTGGAGGTGGGCCGCCTCGCCGCCGTCCGGCTGTTCGGCTTCGCGGGCGGCGTGCGCCAGCAGCTCTGGGCGGAAAGCCTCCCCGCCATCGACCTGCCCGGCGCCGTCGACGACATCGTCGACCGCGCCGCCCGGGCGATCCGCCACGCCGCCGGGCTCGGCGACGCCGAGGCGGCGCCCGGCCACTTTCCGCTGGCGCCGGTGCAGGACGACTACCTCAGGGGCCGGCTCCACCTGGACAGCCCCAGCAACGAGCTCAACCTGAAACGGGCCGAAACCCGGTTCGAAGCCGCGCTGCGCCAGGATCCGAACTACGCCAGGGCCCACGCGGGCCTGTGCCAGGCCCTGCTCGAGTCCCACTGGATGCTGGAAGAGGACCGGATGCTGCTGGACGCGTCCCGGGCCTGCAGCCAGGCGCTGCTGCTGGCGCCCGAGGACCCGGTAGTCGCCACGGCCCACGCCCACTTCCTGCGCCGCACCGGCCGCAACGACGAGGCCATCGACCGCTACCGGGAGATCCTCAACCGCCACCCCCGCTTCGCGGCCGCCTTCGAAGGCCTGTCCGCCACCCAGCTCGACGCCTACCGGCAGACCGGCGACGCGGCGTCCCTCCAGGCGGCCATCGCGGCGGCGCGGACCGCGGCCGAGCTGGACCCGCGTCTGTGGAAACCGCTGTTCAGCGAAGCGACCATGCACTGGTTCGCCGGCGATCTGGACCAGGCCATCGCCGCCAGCGAGGCGGCCCGGGCGCGGGACGAGAACGAGTACGTGCTGGCCAATCTCGGCACGTTCTACATCTGCGCCGGCGCCTTCGAGCAGGCGAGGGACGCCTACCAGCGCGCCCGCGAGGTGGCCCCGGCCTCCTACGTCGGCGACGAGTTCCTGGGCATGGCCTACTACTACCTCGGCGACTACGACGAGGCCGCGAGGCTGCGCGAGCGCGCCATCGAGTCGATCGGTGAAGGGGTACCGGAGATCCACGAGATGTGGGGCCAGCTCGGCGACGCCTACCGGCATCAGGGCAACGTCGCCGACGCGGTGGACGCCTACCGCCGCGCGGCCCGCATCGCCGAGCGCGACCACCTGCGCGGCACCGCCCCCGCCGCCAACCGGGCGGCCCGGGCCTACTACTACACGATCCTGCGCACGCTCGACCCGACTCTGGTGCCGGACGCCATCGACCGGGACATCGACGCGCAGCTCGACGACATCGAGGCCGTGCAGGTGGAAGCCACGGCCCACCGGCGCATGGCCCAGATCTGGCTGCTGCGCGGCCGCGAGGACCGCGCCAGGGCGGCCCTGGCCCGGGCCGCCGCCACCTGCCCGGGCTACCGCGACTGGCCGGACCTGGCGGCCATCGCCGGGCCAGGCGCCTGAGCCGACCCGGTCCGCCGCCGCGCCTCTCGACTTCGGGGCGGTCCTTCGCTAAAGTCCCGCCTCCTTCGACAGGCGCGTAGCTCAGTTGGTTAGAGCGCTACCTTGACATGGTAGAGGTCGTTGGTTCGAATCCAATCGCGCCTACCAATACCTCCCCTAAAAACAAGCATTTACTAGAAGCCTTCTTCGCTCCACTCCGAAGCTGCTTAGGCGCCGCCTACTTTGCATAGCAATGAGCTATAGGGAGTGAGCAGTAGATCTCGGTATAATCACGCGATTGTGGTTTACATATATGTGTACTAGGGTTGCTAGTGGCGCAATGGCGTTTTGAAAAGAGCGACGAGTTTGATTCGAGTGTTGATGAAGCACTTCGAAAAGTCGCCGGACCGCCAAAGAAAGTTGCAAGAAACCTGAAAGCCAAGCTTGAGAACCTCCAAGAACAGTCCGTGGAGGATCTCAACAAACGCAGCGAAGGCACGATTAAGTGTTCCGACAATAAAGAGAGGAAGTTTTTCGCCATTGACTACAAGGAACGGGTCCGCCTGTACATCGTCCAAGCTGATGACAACGTTTTGTTCTTCAGCCACGCGACTTTCAAAAAGCAGAAAAAGCTCAGCCAGAGCGATACTGACCGAGTGCAAAAGAACTACCGGGCCTATGAATCCGAGCAGGGGAAGGAAACATGAGCGTTTTTGATGTGTTCGACAAACACCTCGGCGAAACAGATGCCGATAAGCAGGCAATGGAGACTGAGCGTCTGATTGTTAACGTCACTGAGAGCCTGCTAACGGAAATGCGCCATCAGGACGTGACCAAGACCGAACTCGCCAGAAGGCTCGGCAAGTCGAAATCCTTCATTACCTCAACACTTGCCGGCTCCCGAAACATGACGCTGAAAACCCTCAGCCGAATTGCATACGCGCTGGGGCTTCGCGTCCAAATCAAAATCGAGCGCCTGGCACATCACCCTAGTCGAAAGCAGCGCCATCAGAACATCGTCTTCGCCAATTTCGGCCAAGATTCAGAGGACGTCGTTACATCCAATGCGGGTACTAATGCGAGAGTAGCAGCACAGTGATCAGACTCGAGCAGTTGATCATTTGCGACGACGCTCGCCCTGAGCGCCATAACAAGATTTCATTTATGGGTGTCTACTTCCGGGACATCCTATTGAGAGCCGACAAACAATGGAAAGAGAAGGGCGTCATTGCGCTTCCGCGTCTTACCTTTGTCGTCGCGCTGTCTGGCGTGGACGGCGTTACGTCATGTGCGTGGTCTCTCATTAATCCAGACGGCACAGAACTAGTGCCACCCCAGGACCTCGAAGTGGGTTCCGACAACCAGGAGGCCGACAAGGATTCCGTCTCATTAATGGTTATTTCTTGGAGACCCGCTGCATTTCGCCAAGAAGGTGAATACACATTCAAGCTGTCCTTTGACGAACAGTCGATAACCCATACGTTCAACATTAGGGTCGTCGAACAACTTCCCGCCTGAGGGTGCCCCGCTACTCACGTCACGTCATTATGTCTGTACTCGGCAGCGCGGCAGGTTTCGCGCAGCTCCGTAGTCTCACCTCGCCCTGGCTGCGCCGCAGCCAGCCATCCGCTCCACCGTTTGCAAGCCTTTTCCCTCGACCGGAGGCAGCGTGATTGCACATGTCCAAATCTCTGACTCAAACTGATTCCATCGTCTAACAACCTTATCGCCACACGACGAATCAGGAGAGCAGATATGAGAGTCATCAACGTCATCGACGCCCCCGAGGGGCCCTTCAAAACTGGTTCCGCCCGGGAGGCATGGTGGGAGCGCATCCAGAGGTTCAACGGCATGGGGCTAGATGCCTTCGCGCAGGACGTCACCAAGGACCCGCCGTCCCTCCAACCGAACGGCAAGTTCGGCAAGGCGGGTGTGATGGAGCCACCGATGGGATGGGTCAGCTTTTTTGTCCGGACGGAACTTGTGAAGATCGAGGAAGCGGCGGACAAGCCGAACGCCCGCAAGCGGGCACCGGCCAGGAAGCGGACCACGTCGGCTGCATAGTTGCGCGAGTCTTGCCCACAGCGCCTTCAGCCTTAAGCTGGGGGCGATGTGTTTTTATAGGGTCAAGCCGTGCGGCCCGTACCAGAGAGCCTAGGGATGCGAGACGGCAAGATGGATTGGTTCTGGAACAACGGCAATTTGATTACGCTAGTCGGCGGCATCTTAATAGTCTTTGGTAGCGTCATTGCGTACCTTGGAGTGTATGCCACCAACAAGGCTTCAGACCAAAAAAACGAGGAAATTACGAGGTTAACCCAGGAGCTAAACTTCTACGCCATAGGGAAGGACAGTTTTGTCTGGCTGGAGATTGTCGATTTTGGCACGCCAGACGCCACGGTAAACGTCAAACACAGCGGCGAATATCCTGTAAGAGATATCGAGTTCCTGATCTTCAACATCTCAGAGCAGATGCCACTTGCAAAGACAGGGGAAATCTCCAACTTCGATCTGAACGAGCAGGTCGCGGACATAGATGTTCACGTCATCCACCCCGGATGGGACAAAAGGTTAAGCAGGGTCCCCTTCGAGACCTCGCCTAGAAAAGACTACTACTCGTACCTCATAAACATTGATTCGCACAGTGAAAGACAACGTCAGATCGTGGAGTTCCAAAGGATCGATGGAGTTTGGCGACAATGGACGAGAATACAGCGCCGAAACGCTGCTGGAACGTTTGAGACACGAATTGAACACATCGACCCTGAGTTCCTGATGGCGCAGCCAGAATTTCGCAAGCTAATCGAGAAGATTTCGGGGCGCGCGAACCAAGACTCGCCGCCAGAGGATTCGCCGTAAATCCTTCCTAGCTTTGGTCATCGAACTGAAACGTAATGCTGTCTACGCGTAACCCTTCGGTATCAATCTGGAGTTGACCCGCTTCTGTGGATAGTTTCGGGCTTGGGTTTCAAGCCACGGCTTGGTCACGGATGGACCACTCGTAGTTGACGGGCGATCGGTAGCCGAGCGCCGAGTGACGGCGCTGCGGGTTGTACCAGCCTTCGATGATCTCGAAGATCGCCATCCGGGCTTCGGCCTGGGTCTTGAACCGGCGTCGACCGATCAGATCGCACTTGAGCGTCGCGAAGAAGCTCTCGGCCATGGCGTTGTCATAGGCGTCACCGACCGAGACCATCGACGGCCTCACGTTCATCTCTCGGCAGCGGAGGCCGAAGGCGATGGACGTGTACTGCGTGCCTTGATCGCTGTGGTGGATCACAGCGTCCGGGCGTCGCTGCGTCAGCGCCATGTCCAGGGCCTGCAGGACCAACTCGGTCCGGAGATGGTTCACGCTGGACCAGCCAACGACCTGCCGGCTGCAGGTATCGAGAACCACTGTTAGGTAGATGAACTCGGCCCACGTCGGCACGTAGGCGATGTCCGCGACCCAGAGCTGGTCCGGTGTCGCCACGCCGAAGTTGCGTTCAGCGAGGTCAGGCGCCGGCCTCGTATTGGGCCGGCGTCGGGCCGTCACCACGAACCGTCGACGGCTCGCGCCTTGCAAGCCTTCTCCGCGCATCAATCGAGCGACGCGCTTCCGGCCGACCCGATGACCGTCTTCGGCCAGCTCGGCATGGACCTGGGAATTTCCAAAGGTGCCTCTTGAGCGATCGTGGATCGCCCGGATCTCGACCTTGAGCGCAAGATCCGACAGATAGCGATCCGATGGACCTCTCGCACACCAGGCGTAGAAACCACTGGCGGAGACCTTCAGCAGGCAGCACATCATGCGGACGGGATACATGGCCTGGTTGGCCTTCACGAACCGGAAGACTTCTTCGGTATCGTGCCGGTCTCCTGAGCGAACCTGGCCGCAGCCATTGAGAGCATCTCCCGCTCCTGCTTGAGCTGGCGGAATTCGCGTCTCAGCCGAGTGAGCTCTTCGCGTTCGGCCGATGTCAGGCCATCGTGGCGTCGTCCGCCATCGCGATTGGCCTGCTTGACCCAATTGCGGATCGACTCAGCGGAAGGCTCAAACTCGTGGGCGAGCTCCTCAGGCGCGCGCCCAGCACGAACCAGGTCGATAGGCTGCTGATGGAACTCCTCCGGATACGGAGCGTGGGATCGGGGCATGGTGGATACCTCCTTCAGTAACGGTTAGCTATCTACGAAAGCGGGTCTACTCCTGGATTCCGCCCGCGCCCAGTTGTCCTGAAGCGTCGCCGACGACGGGCCGCGCGGCACGCCGGGTGCGCCTCGTGGCGGGCTGAGCCACCGCGAACATCGCCACCCCGCACGCCTCGCCCGCCCATCCCTAGTTTGCGGGATGTCGTGGCCCGCGCGCGCTCCGGATACTGCTCCGACATGCAGCGGGGAAGACATGGCGCGTTCGCACAGACCTTGGTTGCCGGCCGTCGTCCTCTGGTGCGCGTCTTCCAGCGGCGTCGCCGGTGAAGACGCCAGCGAGGCCGCCGGGCCGGTTCCGGACCCGCGCGAGCCACTGTTCCGGCTCGAGTCGTCGGTGTCCGTCGGCAATAAGGGCGAGGAGGCACTCGACGTCGGCATCGACGCGGTCTGCGGCGAGCCGGCCTGGGTGTTCGACCGCGCCGAGCTGGTGGTCACGCGCAACCGCTTCGGCGACGTCCAGTTCACCAGCCTGCCGCGGCCGGGCTGCACCGACTGCGAACCCCTGACCCTGCGCTGGTATCACGAGCCTACGGGCTATCTCACCTTCGAGGTCCACGTCTATCGACGCCTGGAGATTCCGCCATGCCCGAACGAAAGACCCTGACGCTCCACCGCCGCTGCGCCGTCTTCCTGGGGGCCGCGGTGAGCGCCCTCGGCGGCCTGTCCGCCCAGGCCGACAACGCCGCGCTGCAGGCGCTGTTCTTCGACGCCTGCGCCAACCCGTCGGGCGCGCTGGCCGAGCGCTGCGCCGAGACCCCCGGGGGCCTCGGCGACCTGTCGGGCGACAGCGAATCGTCCCTCAATCCCAGCCAGACCCTCGGCGCCACCGCGGCCACCGGCAGCCTGGTCCGCGAGCGGGCCGAGCGGGCCCGCCGGCGTGACGGGCACCCGGCCGGCGACGGCGAGGACACCGCCGGCGCGGTGCTGGATCTGGGTCCATTCAGCCTGCTGATCAACGGCCACGGGGCGCGCGAGGATCGCGACCGCACCGTCGACGTGGACGCGGAGCGTGGCTACACCCTGGACGTCTGGGGGGCGGAGCTCGGCCTCGACTACCGCTTCTCGCCCGCCGTGGTGGCCGGTGCGATGGTCACCTGGGAGACCTCGGACCTGGACTTCGACCGCGAGTTGCCCGGCGTCGGCTTCGAGCCCCGGGGCCGCGCCGGGTCCGTGACCCAGGACAGCCTGGGCATCGCCGGGTTCGCCAGCGTGGCGATCGGCGATCGCGGCTACCTGGACCTCAGCGCCGGCTACGTCGACAGCGACTACACCCTGGAGCGGCGGGCCGTGTTTCAGGAGAGCCAGCGCCTCGCGCCCCAGACGCTGGTGCGCACCCGCGGAACGCCGGACGGCAGCGAGACCTGGGCGGCCATCGCCGCAGGCTACGCGGCGAGCCGAGGGGGCTGGAGTCTCGCCCCCCATCTGGGCCTGACGTACAGCCGCGCCCGGGTCGACGGCTACCGGGAGCGCGATCTCGCCGGCACCGGGCTGGCCATGGACGTAGGGGGCCAGACCTCCCGCTCCCTGCTCGGACGCCTGGGCGTGCGCGTGAGCCGGGCGGTGTCGCGACCAGGCTACGTGCTGCTGCCCCAGCTCAACGTCGAGTACCTGCGGGAATTCGAAGCGGACGGGCCGGACACCACGGTCAGCTACGCGCTGGACCAGGGCGCCAATACCCTCACGCTGCGCGCGGACGACCGCGACCGGGATTACCTGCACCTCGGTGTCGGACTGACGCTGCTGCTGCCGAACGGCTGGATGCCGTTCCTGGAGTACCGGACCACCCTGGGTCTGGAGGACGTCGACCGCGACCGGATCGCGCTCGGGCTGCGGGTGGAGCTGTGATCATGGCCGGCCGCCGACTGCTCGCGCCCGCCCTGATCGCCCTGCTGGTCGGCTGCCAGACCGTCGCACCGGCGCTGACCTCGCTGCTGATGGCCTTCGGCCAGGATCTGCTCGCCGCCACTGCCGTGAACTACACGCCGCGCTACGCGATCGAGGTGGAGAACCTGCTGGCCGCCATGGCCCGCCACGCCACCGGCCTCCAGTTCCAGGGTCAGCTCGCCCAGGCCGGCTATCAGCCGCCCGCGCCCGACTATCTGCGCCAGGACCCGCCCGGCGCCTACGGACAGGCCGGCGCCTATGGACAGTACGGCCAGACCACCGCCGCCGGCGGCTATGGCCAGTACGGGCAGACCCAGCCGGATGCCGGATACGGCCAATATGGGCAGGCCCAGCCCGATACCGGATACGGCCAGTACGGACAGGCCGGCGATGCCGGCGGCTACGGTCAGGCCGACCCGTATACGACCCAGGGGCAGCCCGGACAGAGCGGCGCGGCCTCGACTTACGACCCCTACGGCCAGGCTTCCGGGTCACCCGGCTACGGTCAGGCCGAGCCGGACTCGTCCTACGGCTACCCCACCCCGTCGAGCCCGGCCACGACGGCCGATGGCGGCTACGGTTACGGGTACGGCCAGGCCAGCTACAGCGGCGGCTACACCCCCGCGGCGACCGCGGACTACCAGGACCCCTACGCCCCGGCGGGCGCGCCCCGGACCCGGTCGGCCGATGCCGCGCCAGTCTCGATGGGTGTGGCGTTGCTGGTCCGCCGCGCGGGCAGCAGCGAGCTGACCGCCGTCGCCGACGGCGACACGCTGCACGACGGCCGCGGCGACCCGAGCCGCGGCGACCTGCTGCGTTTTCACTTCCAGACCAACTGCGCCTGCTGGGTCTACGTGATCGGCATCGACGCCACCGGCTACGTGGCCCAGATCTTCCCGGACCCCGAGGGCGGCGGCGCCAACCCGGTGCGGCCGGGCGCGAACCATCTCGTGCCCGGCGGCGACGACTGGTGGGGGCTCGACGACCAGCGTGGCATCGAGCAGGTCTACTTCATCGCGGCCCGGGAGGCGCGGCCCGACATCGAGCAGGCGATCGCCCGGCTGGCGGCTGCGCCACGGACGCTGGCCGCCGAGTCCTACCGTCCGGTGGCCGAGCCCGCGATCATTCCGGGCACGCGCGGGCTGGTTCGGGTCGAGGCGCCCGCTCCCGTCGCCGTGCCCCTCGACGAGCACACGGCAGCGACGGTCCGGCCGGCGATCTTCACCAACCACGACAGCGCCACGGACCTGGTCGTCACCCGCTGGTTCCGCCACGACTGAGGCCGGCGCCATGACCTCCGTCCGCCTGCTCGTCCTGTGCCTGCTGGTGTCCCTCGGCAGCGCCGTCCACGCTGCACCGGCGGCCGATGGCGACGCCGAGTCCCTGCGCATCGTCGACTGTGCGCTGCCCGGGCAGATCCGCCAGCTCGGCCGCGCCACCACCTACGTCGCGCCGCGGCGGCCGATGCGGACCACCGCCCGGGACTGCCGCATCCGCGGCGGCGAGTACGTGGTACGGGACCGGGCCACGCTGAAATCGTCCCTGGCCGTGTGGCTGGAAGCGGCCCGCGCCGGCGACCCGGACGCGCAGACCATCGTCGGCGAGCTGTTCGAGCGCGGCGCCGGCGGCGCGCCGGACTTCGCCGCGGCGGCCCTGTGGTATCGCCGGGCCGCCGAGTCCGGCCACGCCAGGGCCCAGGTCAATCTCGGCCATCTCTACGAGCAGGGCCACGGCGTGCCGGCGGACCCGGCCGAGGCCCTCGCCTGGTACCGGCGGGCCGCCGGGTTGCCCGCCGCCATCGAACTCGACACCGCGCCCGACGTGGCGCCGGTGGAGGCCGCCCGGGAGCAGACGGAACGCCGGCTGCGGGACCGCATCGCCGAACTGGAGAGCCGCATCGGGGAGCTGCGCCGGGACGCCGAACGGGACCGCCGCGCCCTGGCGACCGCCGCGGCGGCGGACGCCGAGGCCGCCGGGCTCCGGCAGCGCCTCGAGGACACTCAGGCGGCACTGGCGGCCCGGGAAGCGGAGCTCGCCAGCCAGACCGAGCGGATCCAGGCGCTGAGCGCCCGTTCCGCACCTGCGGCGGCGCCGGTGGCGGCCGAGCCCGCCGCGCTCAGCGCGGGCCTGCTGGCCGGGCCGGAGATCGCCCTGATCGAGCCCGACATCGGCGCGACCCGCGGGCTGGTGAAGGTCAGCGTGCCGGCCACCGGCCCGTCCCAGCGGGTGATCGGCCGCATCACCGCGCCTGCCGGCGTGCTGTCGGCGTCCGTCAACGGGCAGGCCGTGGCGGTGAACCCGGCCGGCGTGTTCCTGGCCGACGTGTCCGTGGCCGGCGCCAGCGACGTCACGGTGACCGCCATAGACCGGCAGGGCAAACGCGCGGACGTGTCGTTCGCGGTCGCCCGGTCCGCCGCGCCCGCACCCGCGCGCCCGGAGCGGGCGCCGCGCCTGGAGCTGCCGGGGACCGACTACGCCCTGCTCATCGGCAACGACGACTACCGTCATCTGCCGGCGCTGGAAACTCCGATCGCCGACGTCGACCGCATCGAGGCGGTGCTGAGCGGGCGCTACGGGTTCCGGGTCCGCACCCTGCGCAACGCCACCCGCTACGACACCCTGTCGGCGCTCAACGACCTGCGCGAACGGGTCACCTCCGAGGACCGGGTGATCGTCTACTACGCCGGCCACGGGGAGCTCGACCAGACCAACATGCGCGGCCACTGGCTGCCGGTGGACGCCGAGCCCGACAACACGGCGAACTGGCTGTCGAACGTGGACGTCACCGACATCCTCAACGTCATCCGGGCCCGGCAGATTCTGCTGGTCGTCGACTCCTGCTACTCCGGCACCCTCACCCGCTCGAGCCTCACCCGCCTCGAGGTGGGGCTGACGCCGGAGGAGCGCGCCACCTGGCTGGAGCTCATGGCGCGCAAGCGCGCCCGGGTGGTGCTCACCTCCGGCGGGCTCGCGCCCGTGCTGGACTTCGGCGGCGGCGACCACTCGGTGTTCGCCCGCAGCTTCATCGAGGCCCTGGAAGGCAACGACGAGCTGCTGCTCGGCCGATCGCTGTACCAGGCCGTCGCCGCCCGGGTCGCCCACGCCGCCGCCGGCTACGATTTCGAGCAGATTCCCCAGTACGCCCCCATCGCCGGCGCGGGGCACGAATCCGGCGACTTCATCCTGCAGCCCGCCGCCGTGCGCTGACGTGTCATCGCGCCCGGGATGGTTATAATCCAACGATGAGGGAGGAAATGGCGCCGATTCCGGTGCTCGTCATCGAGGACGATCCGATGACCCGGGAACCCCTGATCGACAAGATCGAGCAGGACCCGGGGCTGCGCGTGTGCGGCGCCGCCGGAGACCTGCGCAGCGGCCGGCAGCTCATCGCCGCCGGGGAAGCCCGGGTCGCGCTGATGGACCTCGGACTGCCCGACGGCGACGGCACCGAGCTGATACTGGAAGCCACGGCGCGCACGCCGCCGATGGAGGTCATGGTCATCACCGTGTTCGGCGACGAGCGCCACGTGGTCCGCGCCATCGAGGCGGGGGCCACCGGCTATCTGCTGAAGGACGCGGAGGCGGATTCCATCGCCCGCTCCATTCACGACCTGCTGGCCGGCGGATCACCGATCAGCACTTCCATCGCGCGCTACCTGCTGCGGCGCTTCCGCCGCGAGCAGTCCGCCGGCGCCGGCGAGCCCGCCGCGCATCTCACGCCCCGGGAGATCGAAGTGCTCGAGGTCGTCAGCCGGGGCTACAGCAACGCCGAGATCGGCCGCCTGCTCGAACTGTCCCTGCACACCGTCAACTCCCACATCAAGAACATCTACCGCAAGCTGGCCGTGCGCTCGCGCAGCGAAGCCGTGTTCGAGGCCGTGCAGCAGGGCCTCATCCACATCGACAAGGGGCCCTGACGGCGGCGCAGGGATCGGGAGGGATATGCAGCGCACCTGGTTTCCGCTGGCGTTCTGGCCCGGCGCCCTGCTGGTCGCGCTGATCCTCTGGTACGTTCTGGAAACCCTCTACCGCCTGCCGCCGCCGGGCGACGCGCTGCAGATCGAGCAGGTCGAGCGGCTGGTGGGGCACGCGGCCGCGCCGGCCGGCCTGGCTGCCGCGGGCTGGCAACCCGTGCGGCTTCCCGAGGACTGGCTGCACGACGGCATCGACGGCACCGAGGTCTGGTACCGGGCCCGTATCGACCTCGACGTTCCGCCCAACCGGCTGTGGGCCATCCTGCTGCCCGGGGTCAATCTCGCCGCCGCCGTCTATTTCAACGGCGAGCTGATCGGCGCGAGCCAGCATCTCGAGGAACCGCTCTCCCAGGACTGGAACCGGCCGCTGCTGTTCACCATACCCAACGGCCACCTGCGCCCCGGCGCCAACGACCTGCACGTGCGGGTGCTGAGCTATCCGTCCGGGCACGGGTTCATGGCACCGGTGTACCTCGGCCCGGAGGAACTGCTGCGGCCGAGCTTCCAGGACCGCACCTTCGTGCAGATTCAGCTCTCCCGCTTCATCACCATGGGCACCGCGTTCATGAGCGTGTTCCTCGGGCTGATCTGGTGGCTGCGGCGCTCGGAGGCGGTGTACGGATGGCTGGCGCTGAGCACCCTGTTCTGGAGCGCCCATTCCCTCAAGTACCACGTGTCGTCGATCCCGGTGACCAGCTTCGAGTGGGCCGGCCTGCTGTTTCTGACGGCCGTGGGATTCTCGACCGCGGTCAGTATGTTCATGATCCGCTTCACCGAAGTCCGGCGCCCGTGGATGGAGCGCCTGCTGCTCGGCCATGCCGCGCTGGCCATCGTCGTGCTGCTCGTCCTCACCCTGCTCGGCACGGACGTGATGTACACCGCGGCCCAGTGGTTCGTGTCGGTCGCCATTCTGCTGGCCGGCATCAACTTCGTGCGCATGGCGGCCCGGATACGGCATCTGAGCGAGACCGACTTCTACCTGGTCGGTGCCGCCGTGCTGATCGTGCTGGTCGTCGGCGTCCGCGACTGGGTGCTCATCCTCGGGTTCATGGAGCGTTCCCGCGGGCAGTACACCCAGTACGCGATCCCCCTGCTGCTCGGCGTGCTCGGCCTGGTGCTGGTCAACCGCTTCGTCCAGGCGCTGCGCGCCAACGAGCGTTTCACCGAGGAGCTGACCGCCACCGTGGACGCCAAGACCCGGGAACTCGAACGCCGCCACGCCGAGATCCGCGAGCTCGAGCGGGAACGCGCCCTGGCCGAGGAGCGGGAGCGGCTCATGCGGGACATGCACGACGGCGCCGGCGGCCACCTGGTGTCCTCCATGGCCCTGCTGAGAGCCAAGGGCCTGGACGATCCGGACGTCACCCGCGCCCTGCGCGAGGCGCTCACCGATCTGCGGCTGATGATCGATTCCCTCGACCCCGTGGACGACGACCTGAACACGGTGCTCGGCATGCTGCGCGACCGGATGCAGCAGCCGCTGGCAGCGAGCGGCCTCAGCGCCGACTGGCGGCTGGAACCGCTGCCGCCGCTGCGCGAGCTGCGGCCGGAGCAGGTGCTGCAGATTCTGCGCATCCTGCAGGAGGCCCTGACCAACGTCATCCGTCACGCCGGCGCCGCTCGCGTGACGGTCACCGCCGAGTACGACCGCGAGCGCAACCTCGCCAGAATCTGCGTCGGCGACGACGGTCGCGGCCTCGGCGACGGCAGCCGGCGCGGCCGCGGCCTGACCAACATGGCGACCCGGGCCGAGCGGCTCGGCGGCCGCCTCAACCTGGAGGACGCCGGACCCGGCACGCGGGTGTGCCTGGAGATTCCCTACGCGGCGGACACCGACCGGGCCTGACGGGCGCGATCAGCGGCGCCGCGGATCGCGCGGCGCCGCCGCTTCCTCCTTGCCGGACACCGGGTCCTCCGGCGCCGGCTTGCGCACCGGCGGCGGCGCCCGACGGGGATCGGGCGTCCCGGCATCGGGTGCGGGCGACCTGGGAGCGGGCGAACTGGTTGCGGGCGACGTCGGCGCCGGCGTCGCCGGCTGGCGGGCCGCAGGCGTCATGGCCGGCGCGGCTCGCCCCACGGGGGTCCGCTCGCTCCGTGCCGGCGCCTTGTCGACTGGCCGGGACGTCGCCGGCGGGTTGCGGCGCACCGGACCGGCCTGCACCCGCGGCGCCGGCGCGCGCTGCATGCCCGCGGCGGGGCCAGGCTGAGCCGGCGCCAGCGACGCCACGCTGTACGCCGACTGGTCGCTGGGCGGATAGCTCTCGCCCTCGAAGCAACCGAGCCCGGCATAGTGGCCGGCGGCGTTCTCGTGCTCGAGCTTGGCGCACACGGCCGTGGACAGCGGGCCGCGGAACAGGCCGTAGAACACCTGGCCCCGCAGCGCCGGATCGAGCCACAGGCGGAAACCGTGCTTGCCCGACAGCCATCCCGCGTGCGCCGGCGACGCCTCGGCGGCCGCATCCTTGGGACAGGACTCGGGGCCGTAGTTGCCGTCGGCGGGATAGCCGAAACGCCGGCACTCCGCGTCCGCGATGTTGTGGCCCGCGCCGCCGAACACCCGGCGCGGCAGCGGCGGCGCCACCGGCTGCCACTGGTGGTTGCCGTCGATGCTGCGGATCGCGCCGATCAGGGCGCTGCCCGGAGGGGCTCCGTCCGGATAGGCGGGCTGACCGTCCGGATACGCCGTGCCCGTCACGCCGAAGCCGCCGGCCAGCGCGTTCAGGCCCACGCCGTCGAGCAGCGCCAGCCGGGACATCTGCAGGGCGTTGCGCACCGGCACGAAGTCGAGCATGTCCGCGACGCTGTCCACCTGCACCGGCGGCAGGCCGTCGGCGCGCAGCATCTCCGAGACGCTGCGCGGGCCGCTGGCGGGATAGACCGGCAGGTTCGCGTTGGAGTCGTCGTGGAGGAACTCCGCATTCAGGTCCTCGGGCGTCGGATGCTTGTCCCACATGGCGGCCATGAAGCTGGCCGTGCCGGGAACGAGCTGCACCGGCGCGCCGTCAGACAGCGGCCCCAGCGCCTGTCCGATCATGTGCCCGGCCAGGGGGATGCCGTCCCGAACCCGCTCGTGGAGCTGCGCCTCGAAGCTCTCGATCTGCTGCTTCAGGCCCTGCAGGCCCAGCAGGTCGAAGGGCGCGTTGTTCTTCAGCAGCGTCAGGTTCTGGCGGGCGTGGCTGTAGGCCGACAGGCCCTGCTGACAGGCTTCCGCGGCCATCCCGGGCGGAACCGGCATGGCCGGCATGCCGAACAGCGGCCCCCAGCAGGCGGCCCATTCCTTGAGCGGCCAGGTCACGTTGGCGCCCTTGCGGAACCGTCCCCCGGAGCCCCGCATGATCTCCCGGGCGGTCTCCTCGAAGGCCCGCACGTAGGCGTCCACCGCGGTCTCGATGTTGGCCCGCCAGCCGTCGATACCCTGATCCACCGCCTGCCAGGCCAGGTTTCTGGCGTCCCGGGCCGCCTGCTCGGCGGCACGCTGGAGATCCAGGGCCTCGGCGGCCGCCAATAGATCCTCCGCCATGTCCTGAGTGTGCCGGGCCGCCTGCTCGTAGGCGTCAACCGCGTCCTGCAGGGCCTTGTCGGCATTGCTCGCCGCGGTTCTGGCCTGAACGTAGGCGGTGCGCATGGGCGGCGGCAGATAGCCGAGAAAATTCTCGATGGTCGCTTCCGTGGCCTGGGCCACGCCGGTGCTCTGGAGGAAGTCCAGCACGTCGCCCACCATGGCGGCGAAGTCACTGCCGGCCTCCACCAGCGCGGACTCCGCGTTCTGCTTGGCCGTGAGCGCCAGCGCCGCGGCCGTCTCGGCACCGCTCTTGGCCTGGTCCGCCGCCCGCCAGGCCGCGTCGGCCTCGAGCACCGCGGCGCTGGCCTGATTCAGGAGCTGATCCAGGCCCTGGCGGGCCTGCTGCCAGCCCTGTTCGGTCCGGACCGCGGTGTCCCAGACCAGCCACATGGCGTAGACGTGCTGTCCGCCCGGCGTGCGGGCGTACTGATTGGCGGCCGCCGCGTTCAGGATCAGCGTGTTGCGGACGAAACGCGTGGGCGCCGCGTGGGCGGCCAGGTTGTCGGCCGGCGCGCGCTGCCTGAGCTGCTCGACGGGCGCGGCCGGCCCGCGCCGCCCGGCGGGCTGCGGCGCGACGGGCACGACGTAGTCGGGATGCCGGTCACGGATGAAGGTCTCGAGCACCGTGTGGCGCGCCGCGATCTCCTGATTCTCGACGATCGAGAACAGATCCCCGGTGTACACGTTCACGTAGGAGTGCGCCCAGGTGTCCATGGCGGCATGCAGCAGATAGCCGTATGCGAACGCCAGCTCCGGCGTCGGCCCCGGCCGCACGCCGCTGGCGGCATCGAGCACGTGGGCCAGCCAGTCGTCGGTCTGCCAGCCGCGCGCCGTGCCGGTGATCGGACGGCCGAGAATCGCCGACAGCGACGCCACCTCGGTGGGCACGCTGTCCGGGTCCGCCGAGAATCTCGGCGGCAGACCGGGATGGGTCGTCATCTGCCCGGCCACCAGGTCCGGATACAGGTCGGCGCCGAGCACACCGATGCGGAAGGCGTCCGGGTAGCGCGAGATCGACTGCCACACGCGCTCCTGCAGCGGCACCGCAGGGCCGCCGTCGAAGCGGACCTGACCCTGGCCGATCTCGGCCAGCAGGTGGTCGGCGAGCCAGAGGTGGGTGTCGATCTTGAAGGCCTGCGCCGCGCCGGCGCCAAGCAGCAGCGCGGCGGCGACCAGGTTCCGCAACGGATGAGCCATGACGTCGTCCCCTTCCACAGATGAGGGACGACGGTAGCGGCGGGGGCGATCCGGCGGCATCCCCCGAACGAGGGATGCCGGTGCGCGTCAGCGCCAGGGCATCCGGTCGATGTTCACCACCTCGACGTCGGCGCAGTCGAGGTTGGGCGGCAGCGCCTGGGCCTGCTGCAGATAGGCCATGGTGTCCACGAACAGGGCGGCCTCGGCTTCGGCCGCGCGGCGGGATCCGAAGGGGCCGCGCCGTCCCTCCCGGGTGCGGACGTACCAGCGGTCGTCCTCGCACTCGATCCGGTCGGGTTTGCGCGGGTAGTCGGTGAAGGTGTCATCGGTTCTTCTCATGGGGTCATTGTCGCGCCCCGCCCCCGGCCGGGTACGCCGGACTTCCGCAGGAATGTTGAGCGGAATGTGAGTTGACGCCACCCTCTTAAATGAGAATAATTCTCATTACTATTTGAAGCCAGGGAGGACGCCATGTCAGCCACCCATCCGGACCGGGTCGCCGCCAGCCCTTCCCGACTGACGGCCCGTCTCGACCTGGCGGCCGGCCGCGAGCTCGCCCTGCGCCGGCGCCGCCGCCGCGTCGCGACCGGAATTCTGTGCGCGCTCGGCACCGCGGCCTTCCTCGGCCTGTATGCCCTGAGCTGGGTCGTCGTCCTGAATCTCGGCTGACCGCCTCCTCGGACGGGGCGTCCGTCGTTACAATCCGGGCAGGGGGGGATTCACGGAGCGGCCGGGACGCGCCGCACCGGGGTCTCCGGAACGACGGCGGAGACGCATCATGCACATCGACCTGCTCGACCCGGCGACTTTCGCCCACGGTCACCCATTGACGCAATACGCCTGGCTGCGCGACAACGCGCCCGCGTACTGGCACGAGGAGCCCGACGGCCCCGGGTTCTGGGCGGTGACCCGCCACGAGGACGTGGACGCCGTGGGCCGGGATCCGGCCACCTTCTCGTCGGAGCCGACCATCATGATCGCCGACCCGGACCAGGGGTCCGGCATCGCGTTCGGCGATCACAAGATGATGCTGATGATGGATCCGCCGGCGCACACCCAGTTCCGCAAGATCATCAGCCGGGAGTTCACCCGCGGCCCGGCCCAGGCGCTGCGCCCCCGGGTCGAGGCCCTGGCCGCCCAGATCGTCGACGCGGTGATCGAGCGCGGCGAGTGCGACTTCGTGGCGGATGTGGCCGGCGAGCTCCCGTCCTACGTCATCGCCGAGCTCATGGGGCTGCCGCTGGACGACGGCCGCAAGCTGTACCAGCTCACCGAGATCATTCACTCGGCCCCGGAGACCCTGCCCGAAGGCGCCCAGGCGGGCGCCGTCATGAAGATGTTCGAGTACGCGCAGGACGTGTACCAGGCAAAGCTCGAGGCTCCGTCCGACGATCTCGCCAGCCAGATCGTCCACGCCGAGGTGGAGGGCCGGCGGCTGGACATGGTCGACTTCCAGCTGTTCTTTCTGCTGCTGATCGACGCCGGCGGCGACACCACCCGCAACCTGGTGGCCGGCGGCCTGCACGCCCTGCTCGACCATCCCGACGCCCTCGCCGCGCTGCGCGCCGACCCGTCGCTGATTCCGTCGGCCCGGGACGAGCTGCTGCGCTGGGTGAGCCCGGTGATCTACATGCGCCGCACCGCCCTGCGGGACACCGAGATCGCCGGCCAGCGCATCCGCGCGGGAGACAAGGTGGTGCGCTACTTCGGCGCCGCCAATCGGGACCCGCGGCGCTTCGACGCGCCGGACACCCTGGACATCCGGCGCAGCCCGAATCCGCACATCGCCTTCGGCGCCGGCACCCACGTCTGCCTGGGCCAGCACATCGCCCGGGTGGAGATCGACTGCATGCTCGCCGAGGTGGTGACCCGCCTGCAGGACATCGAGCTCGCGGAGCCGCCCGAGTGGCTGGCGTCCACGTTCATCTCCGGCATTCGCCGGATGCCGATCCGCTTCACTCCGGGAAAGTCCGGATGACCCGCAGGGGGGAGCCCGTGTACGCTCGATGCATGATCGATCATCTGAACCGCCTCACGACGGCCCGCCGCGCCTGGCGGGCGCTCGCGCTGAGCGGCGCGGCAGCCCTCGGCGGCCTCGCCGCCGGACCGGCCGCCGCCGAAATCTACGCCTACGTCAACGAGGACGGCGACTACGTCGTCACCAAGGACAATCCGGGCAAGTCGGTGGGTGAATACGCCGTGCTGACCGACGACGGTGAGTTCCTGCGGCTGGTGAATCCCCGGGATCTCGACGTCCCGATCACCCACTGGCGTCCCTGGTTTCTGCCGAGGGAGCCGGACCCGTTCGACGCCGATCCCGAGCTCTACGAGGAGCGCGAGGGCACGGTCGGCATCGAGGAGGTGGACCCGGGCGAGGACGAGTGAGGCGCCCGTTCAGGCCATCAGCCGCTCGGCCTTGATCTGGGCAATCCGGTCGCGCAGCCGCGCGGCCTCTTCGAACTCCAGGTTCCTGGCGTGGTCGAGCATCTGCTGCTCGAGCTTCTCCAGCAGCCGCCCCAGCGCCTTGGGATCCTCCGGAATCTCCAGATCCTCCTGACGGGCCTTGCGGCCGGAGGCCGCGGCGCTGCGGCGCCCGGTGCCGGGGGCCGCGGTCCGGGCGCCCTCCATGACGTCCGCCACCCGTTTCATGATCGTCCGGGGCGTGATGTCGTGGGCCTCGTTGAAGGCGATCTGCTTGGCGCGGCGGCGCTCGGTCTCGTCGATCGCCTTGCGCATCGAGCCGGTCATGTTGTCGGCGTAGAGAATGGCCCGGCCCTGCACGTTGCGGGCCGCCCGGCCGATGGTCTGGATCAGCGACCGCTCGCCGCGCAGGAACCCCTCCTTGTCCGCGTCGAGGATCGCCACCAGCGCCACCTCGGGCATGTCCAGGCCCTCGCGCAGCAGGTTGATGCCCACCAGCACGTCGAACTCGCCCAGCCGCAGGTCGCGGATGATCTCCATGCGCTCGACGGTGTCGATATCGGAGTGCAGGTAGCGCACCCGGATGCCGTGGTCGTCCAGATAGTCCGTCAGGTCCTCGGCCATGCGCTTGGTGAGCGTGGTCACCAGCACCCGGAAGCCGGCGTCCACGGTGCCGCGGATCTCGCCGAACAGGTCGTCCACCTGGGTCGAGGCCGGGCGGACGATCACCTCCGGATCCACCAGCCCGGTGGGGCGCACCACCTGCTCGACGGTCTGGCCGGCCATTTCCGCCTCGTAGTCCGCCGGCGTGGCGGACACGAAGATGGTCTGGGGCGCCAGCGCCTCCCACTCGTCGAAGCGCAGGGGCCGGTTGTCCAGCGCCGACGGCAGCCGGAAGCCGTACTCCACCAGGGTCTCCTTGCGCGACCGGTCGCCTTTGTACATGCCGCCGATCTGGGGCACGGTCACGTGGCTCTCGTCGATGATCAGCAGCGCGTCGCTCGGCAGGTAGTCGAACAGCGTCGGCGGTGGTTCCCCGGGCTGACGGCCCGAGAGGTACCTGGAGTAGTTCTCGATGCCGTTGCAGTAGCCGAGTTCCTTGATCATCTCCAGATCGAAGCGCGTGCGCTGCTCCAGGCGCTGGGCCTCCACCAGCTTGTTGTGCTGGTGCAGGTATTCGAGCCGCTCCTTGAGCTCGTCCTTGATCTCGTCCACCACGGCCAGAATGCGCTCCCGCGGCGTCACGTAGTGGGTCTTCGGGAACACCGTGTAACGCGGCACCCGGTTGATCACCTCGCCCGTCAGCGGATCGAAGATCGAGATGTTCTCGATCTCGTCGTCGAACAGCTCGACGCGCACGGCCTCCTTCTCGGATTCCGCCGGGAAGATGTCCACCACGTCGCCCCGGACCCGGTAGGTGCCGCGCTGGAACACCATGTCGTTGCGGGTGTACTGGAGCTCGGCGAGGCGCGTCAGGATGTAGCGCTGATCCACCTTGTCGCCCCGATCGAGGTGGAGAACCATGCGCAGGTAGGACTGGGGATCGCCGAGGCCGTAGATGGCCGACACGGAGGCCACGATCACCACGTCCCGCCGCTCCAGCAGCGCCTTGGTGGCGGACAGCCGCATCTGCTCGATGTGGGCGTTCACCGAGGCGTCCTTCTCGATGTACGTGTCCGACGACGGCACGTAGGCCTCGGGCTGGTAGTAGTCGTAGTAGGAGACGAAATACTCCACCGCGTTGTGCGGGAAGAACGCCTTGAACTCGCCGTAGAGCTGGGCGGCCAGGGTCTTGTTCGGCGCCAGCACCAGGGTCGGCCGCTGCACGGTCTCGATGACGTTGGCGATGGAGAAGGTCTTGCCGGAGCCGGTCACCCCCAGCAGCGTCTGATGGGTGAGGCCCGATTCCAGCCCCTCGACGAGGTCGGCGATGGCCCGGGGCTGATCCCCCGCGGGCTTGTAGGCGGACTCGACCTTGAACTCGGCGAGGGACGTGGGCATGCCGGCAGTCTAACCGAGGTTCGGCGGCAGGGTCAGGTCAGGCGGCGCGATGGTCGTCCGTGGGCCCCTGGGCGGCGGACCACAGGCGGGAGCTGGATGCGTCGAACACACCGTTCACCAGCAGATCGAACAGCTCCGGCGCCATGCCGTAGCGATAGTGTCTGGTGATGGAGACCACGTCGAAGTAGAACTCGCGCATGAGCGCGCCGTCCGGGGTTCGGCCGTCGAGAAATCCTGTCCAGAGATGGAGAAGAGCCTCTTGCTCTTCCAGGTCCATAGCGGCTCCCGAAACGCCTCCCGAGGTCAGGCGTCTAACATAACACACCCGCCCCGGGAGGTTCATGACGGGGGCCGTCAGCCCTTGTCTTCGCCCTCTTCGCCGCCCTCGGCAGCCGCTTCCTCGCCACCCTCTTCGGCCGACGCTTCAGCCGCCTCGGCCGCTTCCGGCTCCTCGGGCTGCTCCGGGGCTTTCGGCGCCGGCGCTTCGATCAGGTTGTGTGCCAGCAGGATGGCGACCTTGTCGTCACCGCGGACCCACTGGCGGTTCTTGTTGCGGACCGCGTGGCGCTGATTCCGCTTCTTGTAGATGGTGTACTCGTCAGTACGCAATACCACTTGCATGACTTTCTCCGATGGGTGGATGGTCAACCGTAGGAGCGATCTCCAGATCGCGAACGACGTCGCACAGCGCCACCGCACGCGGCCTCACTGTGGAAATCGATGATTTCTCGTCAGGTCCCGGAGATCGCGATCTGGAGATCGCTCCTACAGGGGGTTGGTAAGCAGCTAAGGATATACCGAAACATCACATCAAATCCCCTGTCTATTCAGTACAATGCGCCGCGTTTTACCACCAAGAGGTCTGCGCCAGCCGCCATGACCAGACTCCGCGCAACCCGCCAGGACGGCGACCGGATCAGCTACGTGGTCCGCTTCGCCGGCGACTCCGGCGACGGCATCCAGCTCCAGGGCCAGCAGTTCACGGTCGCGTCCGCGCTGGGCGGCAGCGATCTCGCCACCCTGCCCGACTTTCCGGCCGAGATCCGCGCGCCGGCCGGCACCCGCTACGGCGTGTCGGCCTTCCAGATCCAGTTCGGCGGGGAGCACATCACCACGCCCGGGGACTCGCCGGACGTGCTCATCGCCTTCAACCCGGCGGCGCTGGTGGTCAACCTGCCGCACCTGTCGCCGGGGGCGCTGATCGTCGTCGACGAGCAGGCGTTCACCGACCAGCGCCTGAAGCGCGCCGATCTGGCCACCAACCCGCTCACCGACGGTTCCCTGAGCGAGTTCGAGGTCGTCCCGGTCGGCATCTCCAATCTCACCCAGGAGGCGGTCAAGCCGTTCGGCCTGGGTACCAAGGACTCCCTGCGCTGCAAGAACTTCTGGGCGCTGGGGCTCATGCTGTGGATGTTCGACCAGCCCCGTCAGCCCACCATCGAGTGGATCGAGCGCAAGTTCGGCGCCGACGAGCAGCTCCGCGACGCCAACCTGGCGGCGCTGAACGCCGGCCACGCCTACGGCGAGACCGCGGAGCTGGCCCACGAGCTGGTCCAGCACCACACCCCGCCGGCGCCCTTCGCCTCCGCCGAGTACCGCACCCTGACCGGCGCCGAGGGCGTGGCCCTGGGGCTGGTGGCCGCCGGGGAACTGGCCGACACCGAGGTGGTGTTCTGCTCCTACCCGATCACCCCGGCCTCGTCGGTGCTGCACCATCTGGCCAATCTGGAGGACGCAGGCGTGTCCACCTTCCAGGCCGAGGACGAGATCGCCGCGGTGTGCGCAGCCATCGGCGCGTCCTACGCCGGCAAGCTGGGGGTGACCTCGAGCTCCGGGCCGGGCGTGGCGCTGAAGACCGAGGCCATCGGCCTGGCCGTCGCCACCGAGCTGCCGCTGGTGATCGTCAACTCCCAGCGCGCCGGGCCGTCCACGGGCATGCCCACCAAGACCGAGCAGTCGGACCTGTATCAGGCGATCTATGGCCGCAACGGTGATACCCCGGTGCCCGTGGTCGCCGCCCGCTCGCCCGGTGACTGCTTCGACGCCGCCGTGGAAGCGACGCGCATCGCGCTGCGCCACATGACGCCGGTGTTCCTGCTCACCGACGGCTACATCGCCAACGCCTCGGAGCTGTGGCCGATTCCGGACATCGACGCCTACCCGCCCATCGACAGCACCCGGCCCGGCGACGACGCCGAGCCCGGCCACGTGTTCCGCCGCGATCCGGCCACCCAGGGCCGCGTGTGGGCGGCGCCCGGCGACCCCCGGTTCATTCACCGGGTGGGCGGCATCGAGAAGGACATCGACACCGGCAACATCTCCTACGATCCGGCCAACCACCAGGCCATGACCGACATGCGGGCCGACAAGCTCGCCAAGGTGGCGGACTTCATTCCCGACCAGGAACTCGAGCAGGGCAAGCCCGGCGGCCTGGTCGTGGTCGGCTGGGGCTCCACCTACGGCACCCTGCACAAGGCCGTGCGCGACTGCATCCGCGACGGCATTCCGGTGGCCCAGATTCACCTGCGCCACCTCAATCCGCTGCCGAACAACCTCGGCGCGCTGCTCGCCCGCTTCGACGACATCCTGGTCGCCGAGCTCAACACCGGGCAGCTCGCCACCGTGCTGCGGGACAAGCTAGGGGTGCAGGTGCATCAGTACAACCAGGTGAGCGGCCAGCCGTTCACCGTGGCGGACGTGCGCCGCGCCATCCAGATTCATGCCGAAGTGCCCATGCGGGAGGTACGGCCGTGAGCGAAGCGCTGACCTTCAAGGACTACGCCTCCGACCAGGAAGTCCGCTGGTGCCCTGGCTGCGGGGACTACTCCATACTCAAGGCCGTGCACCGCGCTCTGGCCGACGTGGGCGCCGACCCGGCCCAGACCGTGTTCGTCTCCGGCATCGGCTGCTCCTCGCGGCTGCCCTACTACGTGGAGACCTACGGCTTCCACACGATTCACGGCCGTGCGCCCGCCATCGCCACCGGCGTCAAGCTGGCCAACCCGGAACTGGACGTGTGGGTGATCACCGGCGACGGCGACGGCCTGTCCATCGGCGGCAACCATCTGCTGCACGCGCTGCGGCGCAACGTCGACCTGAACATCCTGATGTTCAACAACGAGATCTACGGGCTGACCAAGGGCCAGTACTCGCCGACCTCGCGGCTCGGCACCACCAGCCCGTCGAGCCCGGCCGGTTCCTTCGACGCCCCGGTGAATCCGGCCCTGTTCGCCATCGGCGCCCACGCCACGTTCATCGCCCGGGCCGTGGACATCGACCAGAAGGGACTGCCCGGCATCCTGACCCAGGCGCGGGAACATCGCGGCGCCGCCTTCGTCGAGATCCTGCAGAACTGCATCGTCTACAACAAGGACGTGTTCGACGACGTGGTGGCCAAGAAGACCGCGGCGGAGACCCAGATCCACGTCGAGCACGGCCAGCCGCTGATCTACGGCAAGGACCGGGACAAGGGCCTGCGCCTGAACCCGGCGACCCTGGCGCTGGAAGCGGTGACCCTCGGCGAGAACGGCGTCACCGAGACCGACCTCATGGTGCACGACGAGACCAACCCGGTGCTCGCCCAGATGCTGGTGAGCCTGGCCCCGCCACTGCCCACGGCCATGGGGGTGATCCACCGCCGCCACGCGCCGGCCTACGACGCCAGCTTCGCCACGCTGAAGCCCCACGAGCGGCGGCATCGGGTGAAGGAGCTGCTGCACCGGGGGAACGTGCTCGATCGGCGGTAGGCGACGATCGGCCGGGGCCGGTTGCCTCGGTGAGGTGGGTGGTTGATGATCGCGGCCGGGAGGCCGCTCCTACGAAGGGTTCGCATGCCCCGTAGGAGCGGCCTCCCGGCCGCGAACCGCCAGGAACATCGACCCATGCACCGACTCATCCGCCCCGCCCTGCTCCTCACCCTCCTCCTGTCCGCCGCCCTCCACGCGGCGGACTACGACGTCGTTATCCTCGACGGCACCGTCTACGACGGCAGCGGCGGCCCCGGCGTCGTCGCCGACGTCGCGATCCGCGACGACCGCATCGCCGCCATCGGCGAATTCCAGGCCGCCGACGCGGCCCTCGCCATCGACGCCAGCGGCCATGCGGTGGCCCCGGGGTTCATCAACATGCTGAGCTGGGCCACGGATTCGCTGATCGCCGACGGCCGGAGCCAGGGCGACATCCGCCAGGGCGTCACCCTGGAGGTGTTCGGCGAAGGCATCTCCTACGGGCCGCTGAACGACTTCGCCCGCCAGGTGCTGAAGTCCCGCCAGCAGGACATCCGCTACGACATCGAGTGGTCCACCCTGGGCGGCTACCTGGAGTACCTGGAACGGCGCGGCGTCTCGCCGAACGTGGCCTCGTTCGTCGGCGCCACCACCCTGCGCATCCACGAGATCGGCTTCGAGGACCGCCCCCCGACCGGGGAGGAACTGGCCAGGATGCAGGACCTGGTGCGCCAGGCCATGCGCGAGGGCGCCCTCGGCGTCGGCTCGTCACTGATCTACGCGCCCGCCTTCTACGCCGACACCGAGGAACTGATCGCGCTCAACCGCGCCGCCGCGGAGTTCGGCGGCATGTACATCTCCCACATGCGCAGCGAAGGCAACCGGCTGCTCGAATCCATCGACGAGCTGATCCGCATCGCCGAGGAAGCCGGCGTGCCGGCGGAGATCTACCACCTCAAGATGGCCGGCCGCAGCAACTGGGACAAGTTCGACGACGTCGTGGCCCGGATCGAGTCGGCCCGCGCCCGGGGCGTGCCGATCACCACCAACATGTACACCTACACCGCCGGCTCCACCGGGCTCGACGCCGCCATGCCGCCGAGCGTGCAGGAGGGCGGCTACGACGCCTGGGCGGCACGGCTGCAGGACCCGGAGATCCGGGCGCGCCTGGTCGAGGAGATGCGCACCCCCACGGACGACTGGGAGAACCTGATGCTGGCGGCCGGGCCGGACAACGTGCTGCTGGTGGGCTTCCGCAACGAGGCGCTGCGCAAGTACACCGGCCGCACCCTGGCCGACGTGGCCGCCGAGCGCGGCACGTCGCCCGAGGAGACGGCCATGGACCTGGTCGTCGAGGACGGCAGCCGGGTGCAGGTGGTGTACTTCCTGATGTCGGAGGAGAACGTCCGCAAACAGGTCGCGCTGCCGTGGATGAGCTTCGGCTCGGACGCCGGGTCGATGGCCGCCGAGGGCGTGTTCCTGAAGCAGAGCACCCACCCCCGCGCCTACGGCAACTTCGCCCGGCTGCTCGGCAAGTACGTGCGCGAGGAACAAGCCCTGCCTCTGGGCCAGGCGATCCACCAGCTCACCACGCTGCCGGCGACCAACCTCAAACTGCGGGATCGCGGCGCCCTGGCGCCCGGCTACTTCGCCGACGTCGTGGTCTTCGACCCGGCGACCATTCAGGACAACGCCACCTACGCCGAACCCCACCAGTACGCCACCGGCGTGCGCGACGTGCTGGTCAACGGCGTCCCGGTGCTGCGCGACGGCGAGCACACCGGCGCCACGCCGGGCCGGGTGGTGCGCGGGCCGGGCTGGGAAGGCTGGACCACCACCGACTGACGGCCCCGACGGACCCTCGGTCTTTGCCAGCACCGCTGTAGGAGCGCCCTCCCGGGCGCGATCCCCATCACCGACCTGCCTGTAGGAGCGCTCTCCAGAGCGCGATTTCCATCACCGATCTGGCTGTGGGAGCGCTCTCTCTAGCGCGATTCCATCGGAGCGTTTTCACCGCGGCGGATCGCGCCCGGGAGGGCGCTCCTACGAATGGGGCGGCCGATCGCGCTCTGGAGAGCGCTCCTACAGGGGGCCTGCGGGTACCGGGGACGTCAGCGGAAGATGGCGTTGCGGCGGGCGTACTGCCAGGTGAGCCAGGCGAGGAGAAGCACCAGCACGGCGCACACCGGCTCGAACGCGCCGCCGAGCAGCTCGCGGTACTTCTTCGACCAGAACAGCGCGAAGAAGAAGTGGGCGGTGGCGAGAAAGCCGCACCAGAACAGCACCGTCTTGGCCCACGGCCGGTCGCGAAAGCCGTACCAGGCGACGTTGCCGATCACCACGGCTACCGTGAGGATCACGCTGGGGATGATGTAGTGGCGGCCGATGACGAAGGTCTGCAGCACGCCGACCCCGGCCGCCGCCGCGGCGGCGGCGAACAGCCAGTCGAAGGCGTAGCGCAGCGAGAGCTTGCCGCTCACCGGCCCGGCCCCGGCCGGCTCAGGCCGCCGAGGCCGTCCGCGGCACGGCGTTGCCGGCGGATTCGGCGCGCTGCGCCGGCGCCGGGTTGGTGAACCGCAGCGCGCCGTCTTCCAGCGGCGCGTGGCGGATCATTTTCTTGTCCAGCGCGTAATTCTGGGTGTTGCGCCACGGGCCCCGATCCCCCTGCTTCGGGAACAGGTGCATGGCCCGCTGCATGTAGCCGGCGGTGAAGTCGTCGATCCACGGCAGCGCCTGCATGTCCCGGTCCTCTTCACGCAGCTCCGGCGTCACCTGGCGCATGCCGGTCGCTTTCATGTGATTGAGCAGCCGGCAGACGTACTCGGCGGTCAGGTCCGCCCGCAGGGTCCAGGACGCGTTGATGTAGCCGAAGGTCTGCACCAGGTTCGGCACGCCCGAGAACATCATGCCCTTGTAGGAAAAGGTGTCGGGGAAATTCACCCGCTCGCCGTCCACGGCGAACTCGACCCCGCTCAGCACCTGCAGCTTCAGGCCCGTCGCGGTGACGATGATGTCCGCCTCGATCTCCTGTCCGGAAGCGGTGCGCACGCCCCGCTCAGTGAAGGCGTCGATGTGGTCCGTCACCACGTCCGCGCTGCCCTCGCGGATGCTGTCGAACAGATCCGCGTTGGGAATCAGACACAGCCGCTGGTCCCAGGGGTTGTAGCTCGGCGTGAAGTGCTTGTCCGTGTACTCGTCGCCGAGTTCCTTGCGGACCTGTTTGAGCAGCATCTGCTTGACGCGCTCGGGCTTGGTCCGGGCGCGGTTGTAGAAGAACCGCTGAAGCTGGGTGTTCTTGAACCGGGTCACGGCATAGGCCCAGCGCTCCGGCAGCCATTTGCGCAGCCGGTTGGCGATGGCGTCCTGATCCGGCCGGGACACCACGTAGGTCGGCGAGCGCTGCAGCATGGTCACCCGGGCGCCCCGCTCCGCCATGGCCGGCACCAGCGTCATGGCCGTGGCACCGCTGCCGATCACCAGCACCTTCTTGCCGGCGTAATCCAGGTCCTCGGGCCAGAACTGGGGATGCACCACCTGCCCCTGGAAACGCTCCAGGGTCTCGAAGCCCGGGTCGTGGGGCTGCTGGTAGTTGTAGTAGCCGCCGCACATG
>DLCH01000071.1:0-133232 GCA_002480525.1 Gammaproteobacteria bacterium UBA7803
GCCACACTGAGGAACCGTGGCGACCCCAGTCCATCCAATCATGCACGTGATCCGTGCCGGCCATGCCATGACTGTCGCAAGACCCATCCGCGCGGCCCTGCTGACCCTGCTGCTGACCGGCTGCGGGGGCGGCGGTGGCGGCGGCTCGTCGCCCCCTCCCCAGCCGCCGGCGCCGCCGCCACCGCCGCCGGCCAACGAGGCGCCGCGGGCGAGCTTCACGGTGCTGAACGGCGACGGTCTGGCGCCACTGACGGTGACCTTCGACGCCGGCACCTCCACCGACACCGACGGCAGCATCGTCCGCTACGACTGGGACTTCGGCGACGGCGGCCCCACGGCGTCCGGGGAGACTGTCACCCGCACCTTCGAGGACACCGGCTTCTTCACCGTCACCCTGGAGATCGCCGACGACGACGGCGCCACCGACAGCACCAGCCGCTCGGTGCGCGCCCGGGGCGCCACGGTGTCCGGGGTGATCCGCATCGGCGCCGGCAGCGCCGTGGACAGCGACGTCAACGACCGGTTCACCACGCCCACCGGCAACGACGACTTCGCCAGCGCGCAGAACCTGGGGGCGCCGCCGATCCGCCTCGGCGGCTTCGTCAACCTGCCCGGCACCGGCTCCGACGAGGGCAACTTCGCCGGCCCCGGGGACCCGGACGACTACTACTTCGTCGACCTGGCCGGCGGCGAGACCATCGTGCTGTCCATCGCCGAGCCCGGCGCGGACCTGGACCTGGAGCTGTACTCCGACGACCCGACGCCGGTGCTGGTCGACGCCTCGGTGTCGCCCGACCCCGCCTCGGACCTGACCGAGGACGTCCAGGCGCCGGCAGAAGCCGGGGGTTACTTCGTGCGGGTGTTCGCCGTGGACGGCCCCAGCAACGAGGCCGGTGCCAGCAACTACGTGCTGAGCATCGGCGACGGCGGTGCCCTGGCCCTCGGCCAGCGCCGGGCCAAGCGCCTGACCGACCCGATCGTGCCCGGCGAGCTGCTGCTCGCCACCACCGCCGGAGCCCCCGTGGACCGCTATCGCCTCCAGCGTCCGGCGGGCGCGCGGGATTTCCGGCTGGCGTCCGCCCGGCTGGATCAGCCCGCCGCCCCGGCGGTCACCCTGCCCGCCCTGGACCTGCCGCCCGGCGCCCGGGTATCCCCGGCGGCCGCCGCGCGCTACGCGACCCTGCTGGCCGCCCGGGCCGCCCGCCGGGCCCCGGAGGTCGCCCACGCCGAGGTGAACGTGCTGCGCCGGCCGCTGCGGGTGCCGAACGACGAGTTCTACGACCTGCAGTGGCACTACCAGGCCATCGGCCTGGAGCAGGCCTGGGACCTGACCACGGGGCTCGAGCCCGGCAACCCCGAGGTGGTGGTCGCCGTGGTGGACACCGGCGTGCTGCTGAACCATCCGGACCTGGACGACCAGCTCCTGCGCGCCGGCGGCCAGGTGGTCGGCTTCGACTTCATCGAGGACCCGGCCCGGGCCAACGACGGCGACGGCATCGACCCGAACCCGGACGACCCGGGCGACGAAGGCCGCGGGCCGGACGACGGCAGCTTTCACGGCACCCACGTGGCCGGCACGGTGGCCGCCGAGAGCGACAACCTGTTCGGCGTCGCCGGCGTGTCCTGGCAGGCGAAGCTGATGCCCCTGCGGGCGCTGGGCATCGACGGCGGCACCACCTTCGACGTGCTCCAGGCGGTACGCTATGCCTCTGGCCTCAGCAACGTCTCCGGCACCGTGCCCCCGGTGCGGGCCGACATCGTCAACCTGAGCCTCGGCAGCGACTTCTACTCCGAGGCCGAGCAGGCCGCCCTCAACGAGGTGCGCGCCGCGGGCGTGTTCCTGGTGGCCAGCGCCGGCAACGACGCCAGCACGGTGCCGAGCTATCCCGCGTCCTATGATGGCGTGGTGTCGGTGAGCGCCTCGACGATCACCGGCGATCTGGCGCCGTACTCCAATTTCGGCCCGCTGGTGGACGTCGCCGCGCCCGGCGGAGACGGGTCCACCGACCTGGACGTGAACGGCCAGCCGGATGCGGTGGTGAGCACCATCGGCCAGGGCGAAGCGCCGGACGTGACGTTCGGCTACGCGCTGCTGCAGGGCACCTCAATGGCCGCCCCCCACGTCTCCGGCGTCATCGCCCTGATGAAGGCGGTGAACCCCGGCCTGACGCCGGCCCAGTTCGACGCCCTGCTGCAGTCCGGCGACCTGACCGTGGACGCCGGCGCAGCGGGCCGCGACGATCAGTTCGGCTGGGGCATCATCGACGCCACCCGGGCGGTCCAGGCCGCCATCGACGCCGCCGGCGGCAGCCTCGGCGCGGTGCTGTCGGTGTCGACGGGCACGCTCAGCTTCCAGGCCTTCACCCAGTCGCTGCTGTTCAGCGTCGGCAATCTCGGCGACGAGCCGGTGTCGGTGAGCGTGAGCGACGACGCGCCCTGGCTCGGCGTCACGCCGGTGGACGTGGATGCGGACGGCCTCGGCCAGTACCAGGTCACCGTCGACCGGAGCGGCCTGGCGGACGGCAACTACGCCGGGACGGTCACCATCACGCCGGACGACCCCGCCGTGTCCGCCCGGTCGGTCAGCGTGGCCATGCGGGTCACCAGCGCCGACGTGAACGCCGACGCCGGCCAGCACTACGTGATCCTGGTGCCCCCCGACGCCGAGGAATCGGCGGTGGCGATCGGCGTCAACGCGGTGGACGGCCAGTACACGTTCCAGCTCACCGACGTGGCGCCGGGCGACTACCGGCTGTTCGCCGGCACCGACCACGACGACGACAACTTCATCTGCGACGGCGGCGAGGCCTGCGGCGCGTTTCCCAGCCTGTCGAGCCCGGCGGTGCTGCGCATCGACGCCCGGGAGCAGCCCAGCGTGACGGATCAGTCGTTCAGCTCGGAGTTCCGCACCACGGTCACCACCACGTCGGCCGGCGCGGACGCGGGCGCCACCGGCGTGCCCGGCCTGAAGCTCAACCGACCGGAGAGACCCCAGCCATGATCCGCATCCGTTTCCTCGCCGCCGGCGCCGCGCTGCTCGGCAGCCTGGCAGGCTGCGCCGGCGGCACCCGCCTGGACGCGAGCACGCTGCTGGCCTACGACCAGTGCCAGGGCGTCGACACCGGGCTCACCCGGGTCGACTATCCGGACGTGGCCGGCATGCGCGGCAGCACCCTGCTGGATCTGTCGCGCAGCGACGAGCCCGCCGACGACGCCGGGGCCGACAGCCCGGCGCTGCTGATCGCCATCTCCCGGGGCCGGCAGCCCACCCCGGGGTACGGCCTGTCCCTGGTGGAGGCGCGCCGCTTCGGCAACCGCGCCGTGATCGAAGTGCGCTGGCGGACGCCGGAATCCGGCGCCGTGCTGGCACAGGTGATGACCCACCCGTGCCTGGTGGTGGGCCTGCCCGAGCAGGGGCTGGAGCGGGTCGAGGCGGTGGATCAGGCCGGCGACAGCCTGGGCACCCTCGATCTCTGACGGCCCGGGTCCGCCCGGCTCAGCCGCCGAGCAGATCCAGCGCCGCCCGGGCCCGCTCGTGCACGCTGTTCTTGTAGGCGTCCAGGTCCATGTCGCGGTTCTCGCCCATGGCACCGACCAGATAGCGCTTGTAGACACCCTGACCGATGGCGGCGAGGCGCCAGTGAGAGAACGCCCGATAGTAATCGATGCCCGACAGGTCCCGCCCCGTGGCCGCCTCGTAGCGGGCGCACAGCGCGTCCCGGTCCGGGAAGCCGCCGGCGGCGGTGGGGGCCAGGTCGTCCGCGGCCTCGCCGGGCTGGGTCCAGGAATTCAGCAGGTAGCCGACGTCGGCCAGGGGATCGCCCAGGGTGCACAGCTCCCAGTCCAGCACCGCCCGGATCACGCCGCGGTCCGGGTCGTCCGCCGCCGGGCCGACGATCATGTTGCCGAGCCGGTAGTCGCCGTGGACGATGGTGGCGCCGATCTGCTCCGGCATGCGGTCCTCCAGGCGCCGGGCGGTCTCCTCCATCTCGGGAATCTCGTGGGTCTTGGTGGCTTCCCACTGGCGGTTCCAGCGCTTGATCTGGCGGGCCAGGTAGGCCTCCTTGCGGCCCAGCTCGCCGAGGCCGACCGCATCGGGATCGATGCCGTGCAGCCGGGCCAGCACGTCGATCACGTCCTCGCCCAGGCTGTGGCGCTGGGCTTCGCTGAGCTTGCCCGCCGTGTCGGCGTCGTGGGCGACCAGGCCGTCGACGAAACCCATCACGTAGAACGGCGCGCCGTTCACTTCCGGGTCCTCGCACAGCCCGTGGGTCGGCGCCACCGGCACCGCGCTGCCCTGCAGGGCCGAGACGATGCGGTGCTCCCGGCCCATGTCGTGGGCGCTCTCCAGCACGTGCCCGAGGGGCGGGCGGCGCAGCACGTAGGACGCGCCGGCGGCGTCGCTGCAGCGGTAGGTCAGGTTCGAATGGCCCCCGGCGATCAGCGAGAAGGTGAGCGGCGGCTTCAGTCCGGGAATCCGCTCGGCCAGCCACGCCGTCACCGCCGTCTCGTTGATGCCTTCCACCGTCATCGACCCTCTCCTTGAAACGCGTTATTGCTGCGACGCCAGACTCTACCCAATCCTTTTGAGTTTTCACATGAGATGGTTTTTCATCGCGCCGTGACCCGCCCGACCCGAATCACCGCCGCGCTGCTGCTGGCCCTGCTGCTCGGCGCCTGCGCCGGCCTGCCGCCGGGGGTCACGCCCGCGCCGCGTGACGCCGACGGCGCCGGCACCCTGACGCTGCCTTCCGGACGGGAGGTCGCGGTGCTGCCGGAGGACCTCGAGTACACCGGCAGCGCCCGATTCGTCTGGCCCGACGGCCGCACCTACGACGGCGAGTGGGTGGCCGGCCAGCCCCACGGCGAGGGCGTCGAGACCCGGCCGGACGGCGCCCGCTACCAGGGCGCCTGGCGGGACGGGCGATACCACGGCCACGGCACCGAGCGGACGCCGGACGGCCAGCGCTACGTCGGCGATTTCGTCGAGGGCGTGCGCCAGGGCAGCGGCGTCATGACGGGGCCCGAAGGCACCTACCGGGGCGGCTGGGCCAACGATCTGCCCCACGGCTCGGGCACCTTCGAGGGCAGCGACGGCACGGTCTACGAGGGCGGCTGGCGTCAGGGCCAGCGCTACGGCTACGGCCGCTACACCATGGCCGACGGCACCGTGTACGACGGGGAGTGGGCGGCGGACCGGCCGAACGGCTTCGGCCGGCTGGAAAGCCCGGAGGGCGCGGCCTACGAAGGCGAGTGGCAGCAGGGCCAGCGCCATGGCTACGGCCGTGCCGAGGGCCCGCCCGGGCTGGTCTACGAGGGCACCTGGCGCCACGACGAGCGCCAGGGCTACGGCATCGAGCACCGTCCGGACGGCAGCAGCTACGAGGGCGACTGGCAGCAGGACCTGCGCCACGGCCAGGGCCGCGAGGACCGTCCCGACGGGGCCTTTCACGAGGGGGCCTGGGAATTCAACCAGGCGCTCGGTCCGGGGCGCCGCCGGGCGGCCACCGGCATCGAGATCAGCGGCATGTGGAACGACGACTCGGTGTCCACCGGCCTGCTGACCCTGCCGACCGGCCTGGAGTACGCGGGCCCCCTGTTCAGCGACGGCAACCGCAAGGCGTCGCCGCGGCTCGCCGCCTGGCTGGAGGGCGCCGCCGGGCGCGGCGACCCCTACGCCCAGCTCATGCTCGGCACGCTCTACCTGGATTTCGACACGCCGCCGCCGGACCTGGGCGCCGCCCGGCGCTGGCTCGGCCACGCCGCCGAGGCCGGTATCGCCGAGGCCCAGTACCGCCTGGCGCTGACCTTCGAGGGCGAGAACCCGCCGCGGGTGGTGGAACTGCTGGCGGAAGCCGCCCGGCAGAACCATCCCGGCGCCAACGAGACCCTCGGGGAGTACTACGACGCCGGCATCACCGTGCCGCCGAACCCGGAGCGCGCGATCGGCTACTACCAGCGCGCCGTTGCCGCCGGCAGCGTGCCGGCCCACAACAACCTGGCCTGGCTGCTGGCGACCACGCCCCGGGAGAGCCTGCGGAACGGCCCGCGGGCGGTGGAACTGATCCGGGGCATCGCGCGCTACACCGGAGCCTGGCAGTATCTCGACACCCTGGCGGCGGCCTGGGCCGCGGCCGGGGACTTCGAGCGCGCCGCCGCAGCCGCCGAGGACGCCCTGGCGGCGGCCGAGCGGCAGCTCGGCGGCGACTTCGGCCCCGAGCTCGACGGCCTGGAACGCCGGCTGGCGCGCTACCGCGAGGGCCTCGCCTGGATCGAGCCGCCGGCGGACGCCGGCCCCGGGCGGTAGCGGCCGCGCGCGCGACGATCACCAATCCGGCAGCCGCCCACCGGCGCGCTGCGGGCTGTTCCGACAACGGAGACAACATGAGCCGAGTCAACTGGCCGTTTCTGCGGACCGACAACCCCACCATCGTGCGCGCCGAGGGGGTGGAACTCGTCACCGCCGACGGCCGCCGGCTGCTGGACGCCGCGGGCGGTGCCATCGTCGCCAACATCGGCCATGGCCGGGAACGGGTCGCCGAGCGGGTCGCCGAGGTGACCCGCCAGTGCACCTACGTGGTGCCGCCGTGGATCACGCCGTCCCGTCAGGCGCTGGTGGAGACGCTGGGCCGGGACTGGCTGCCGCCGCGGCTCGGCCGGGTGCACATCACCTCCGGCGGCTCCGAGGCCGTGGAGGCGGCCATGAAGATCGCGCTGCAGTACCAGGCCGCCATCGGCGAGCCCGACCGGCGCAAGATCGTCGCCCGCAGCGTGTCCTATCACGGCACCACGGTGACCACCACGGCGCTGTCCGGCCACCCGGCCCGCAAGCGCGGCCTGGAGCACGCCCTGGTCACCTACCCCCGGGTACCGACGCCCTACCCGCTGCGCTGCCCCCTCGGCCCCCATCATCCCGACGCGGGCCGCTACTACGTCGACGATCTGCGCGCGACCATCGAGCGCGAAGGGCCGGACACCATCGCCGCGCTCATCGCCGAGCCCATCACCGGCTCATCCGGCGGCGCCATCGTGCCCCCGGAAGACTACTGGCCGGCCGTGCGCCGGCTGTGCGACGAGTACGGGCTGCTGCTCATTCTCGACGAGGTGATGACCGGCTTCGGCCGCACCGGCGAGCGCTTCGGCTACCAGCACTGGGACATCGAGCCGGACGTGCTGGTGGCCGGAAAGGGGCTCGCCGGCGGCTACGCGCCGATCGGCGGCGTGTACGCCACCGAGGCCATCGGCGACGCGCTCACCGAGGCGGGCATGGGCGTCATGTTCCACACCTTCGGCGCCCATCCCGCCGCCTGCGCCGCCGCCGCGGAGGTGCTCGAGATCATGACCGAGGAGGGCCTGGTGGCACGCGCCGCCGCCCAGGGCGCGCGGCTCAAGGCCGCCCTGGAGGATGCCTTCGCCGAGCACCCGCGGGTGGCCGAGGTGCGCGGCCGCGGGCTGCTGCTGGCGATCGAGGTGGTCCGCGACCGGGACACCCTGGAACCCTATGCGGAGGCCGACAACGTCTCCAACCGCATCGTCGGCGCCGCGCTGGAGCGGGGCGTGTTCTTCTACGGCGGCGGCACCGGCGCGGTGCGCGACATCGTCTGCATGGGGCCGCCGTTCGTCATCGACGACGGCCACATCGAAACCATGGTCCGGGTGCTCGCCGAGTCCGTCGACGCGGTCACCGGCGGCTGAGCGGGCGATGGCGTTCGGCCTCGGCATCCAGGCGTTCGGCGACGGCTTCCGCACCGTCCGCTCGCCGGGCCTGCGCCGCTACACCTGGCTGCCCGCCCTGGTCAGCCTGGGCGTGGTCGCGGTGGGCCTGTGGGTGACCTTCGGCTACATGGACGCGCTGAGCGCCTGGCTGACCGACAGGCTGCCGGACTGGCTCGATTTCCTCGGCGCCGTGCTGACGCCGATCCTGTATCTGCTCGGGGTGCTGGTCGGCACCTGGCTGTTCGGGTTTCTCGCGGCGCTGATCGCCAGCCCGTTCCTCGGCGACCTGTCCCTGGCCGTGGAACGGCGGCACGGCAGCGGTCCTGCCGCGCCCCCCGGGCTCCTCGCGGGGGCGGTCGGCGCCCTGGGCCGCGAGGGCCGCAAGCTGCTCTACCATCTGCCGCGGCTGCTCGGGGTGTTCGTGCTCACGCTGATTCCGCTGATCAACGCCGCCGCGCCGGTGCTGTGGTTCCTGTTCGGCGCGTGGACGCTGGCCGTACAGTTCGCCGACTATCCCCTGGAGAACCGCGGCCGGCCGTTCCGCGACACCCTGACCCTGCTGCGCGCCAACCGCGCGGCGGCGCTGGGGTTCGGCGCCTGCGCCACGCTGGCGCTGGCGGTGCCGCTGGTGAATTTTCTGCTGGTGCCGGTGGCCGTCGCCGGCGGCACCCTGCTCTGGCTGCGACTCGACGCTCAGGAGAACCCATGACCTCGCCCTTCGACCACGTCCCCCTGGCCCCGCGGGATCCCATCATCGGCGTCACCGAGGCCTTTCAGGCCGACGGCCGGCCCGACAAGGTGAACCTCGGCGTCGGCGTCTACTACGACAACGACGGGCGCGTGCCGCTGCTGGACTGCGTCGCCGAGGTCGAGCGCCGCCTGGCGGAGGCGGCGGGGCCCCGGGGGTACCTGCCGATCGACGGCATTCCCGACTTCCAGCGCTCGGTTCAGGAGCTGGTGTTCGGCGGCAACGCCGAGCCGGTGGACGCCGGCCGGGTGGCGACCGCCCAGGCCATCGGCGGCACCGGCGCGCTGCGCGCCGCGGCGGACTTCCTGGCCCGGTTCCACGGCGCCGCGGGGGTGTGGATCAGCCGTCCCACCTGGGAGAACCACCGGGCGATCTTCGAGGCCGCCGGCTTCGAGGTGCAGGAGTATCCGTACTACGACAAGGCCAGCCACGGCGTCGACTTCACCACCATGCGGGACTGCCTGGCCGGGCTCGAGCCCGGCTCGGTGGTGGTGCTGCACGTGTGCTGCCACAACCCCACCGGCGCCGACCTGACCCTGGACCAGTGGGACGAGGTGATCGAGCTGGTGCGCGATCGGGGCCTGCTGCCGGTGCTCGACATGGCCTATCAGGGCTTCGCCGCGGGACTCGACGAGGACGCCGAGCCGGTGCGCCGGTTCGCCGCCCGCTGCGCGCCGCTGTTCGTCGCCAACTCGTTCTCCAAGAACTTCTCCCTGTACGGCGAACGGGTCGGCGGCCTGTCGGTGGTGGCCACCAGCGCCGACGAGGCGGACCGGGTGCGCAGCCAGCTCAAGCGCGTGATCCGGGCCAACTATTCCAGCCCCCAGACCCACGGCGCGCGCATCGTCGCGGAGGTGCTCGGCGACGCCGGTCTGCGCCGGCGCTGGGTCGCGGACCTGGCCGCCATGCGCGAGCGGGTGCGGGACATGCGCCGCAAGCTGGTCGAGGGCGTGGCGGCCGCCGCGCCCGAGGCGGACTTCGACTTCGTGCTCGCCCAGAACGGCATGTTCTCCTATTCCGGCCTCGACGCCGCCGCCGTCGCCCGGCTGCGCGAGGAGCACGGCATCTACGCGGTCGACTCCGGACGCATCTGCGTGGCCGCCCTGAACGACGGCAACGTCGGGCGCGTGGCGCGGGCCGTGGCCGGGCTGCTGCCTTCCTGACGCGCGGGCCGTCGCCGCCGGTGCGGACCGGCGGCGTTTGACTCGGCATCCAGGCGGCGTAAAGTTCGGGGTCTCAAACGCCCGGGGAGTGCGTCGACATGTCATTCAACACCTTCCGCCCCGCCGCCGTCCTGACCGTACTGGCCCTCGTCATGCCGGCGCCGGCGCTGGCGGAGCGGGTCGGCAACTTCATGCTGCTGGACCACCGCGGCAAGGCCCACGAGCTGTACTACCACACCGACGCCTCGGCCGTGGTGGTGATGATCCAGGGCAACGGCTGCCCGATCGTGCGCAACGCCATCGGCGACTACCAGGCGCTGGCCGCCGAGTATGCGGACCGGGGCGTAGAGTTCCTGATGCTCAACGCCAACATCCAGGACGACCGCGCCAGCATCGCCGCCGAGGCCGAGGAGTTCGGCATCGAGCTGCCGGTGCTGGTGGACGACACCCAGCTCGTCGCCGAGTCGCTCGACGTGGTGCGGACCGCCGAGGTGTTCGTCATCGACCCGGACGGCTGGGAGCTGGTGTACCGCGGCCCCATGCACGACCGCATCACCTACGAGCACCAGAAGCCCGCAGCCGACAACACCTACCTCGCGGACACCCTGGACGCCATGCTCGCCGGGGACGCCGTCGAGGTGGCCAGCCGGGACGCCGTGGGCTGCCTGATCAACTTCCCGGCGCGCAACGAGGACCACGCCTCGATCAGCTACAGCGACACCATCGCGCCGATGCTGAAAGACAACTGCACCGTGTGCCACAGCCCCGGCGGCATCGGCCCCTGGGCGATGACCGGCTACGACATGGTGCGCGGCTTCGCGCCGATGATCCGCGAGGTGGTCATGACCCAGCGCATGCCCCCCTGGCACGCCGACCCGCACATCGGCCAGTGGCAGGGCGACCGCAGCCTGAGCGAGGCCGACAAGCGCACCCTGGTGCACTGGATCGAGGCGGGTGCCCCGCGCGGCGAAGGCCCCGACCCGCTGGCGGACGTGCAGCCCATCTCCAGCGACTGGCCCCTCGGCGAGCCGGATCTGGTGATCGAGCTGCCCGCCTTCGACGTGCCGGCCAGCGGCGTCGTCGACTACCAGTTCCCCGCGGTGCCCAACCCCCTCGACCACGGCGTCTGGGTCGAGGCCGCCACGGTGATTCCCGGTGACCGGTCCGTGGTGCACCACGTGCTGGTGGGATCGTCCGAGGACTACGATCCGAACGCCCAGGAAGAGGAGAGCGTGTTCGAGAACTACATCATCGGCTACGCCCCGGGCGCCGAGTCCTACCGGATGCCCGAAGGCACCGGCGTGTACGTCGCGCCCGGCGGCGCCTATCAGTTCCAGATGCACTACACGCCCTACGGCAAGGCCACCACGGACCGGACCCGGCTGGGCCTGTACTTCGCCGAGGAAACGCCCGACAACTTCCTGCGCCACCAGGTCGTGCTCGATCCCACCATCCAGATCGATCCGAACGACGGCGAGCACGAGGAGGCGGCCTACCACGCCTTCCCGCGGGACGCGGTGCTCTACACCCTGTTCCCCCACTCCCACTACCGCGGCAAGGCGTCCACCTTCGAGCTGCAGTACCCGGACGGACGCATCGAGACCCTGCTGTCCGTGCCGGCCTACGACTTCAACTGGCAGCGCGGCTACGACTTCGTCGAGCCGAAGAAGGCGCCGGCGGGCTCCCGGCTGATCCACCGCACGGTGTACGACAACTCGGCGCTCAATCCCGCCAACCCGGACCCGAGCCGCACCGTGCCGTGGGGGCTCCAGTCCTGGGACGAGATGCTCTACGGCGCCTTCTCCTATGCCTGGGCCGAGGAATCCTCGGACCACCCCATCCACAACCAGCAGCTCTCGGAGCTGGCCCAGTGGTTCGGCTTCGTCGACGACGACATGGACGGCCGGCTGGTGTGGAGCGAGCTGCCGGACTTCATGAAGAAGCGGCTGGTGCAGGGTTTCAAGATGGCCGACGCCAACGGCGACGGCGGCCTCGACATGCAGGAGTTCGTCGCGCTGCAGCAGCGCCGGGCTCAGGCCCGGGCCGAGCAGCCCGGCGACGGCGAGCAGTCGAGCGGCCGCTGACGCGCCCGCCCCGTTTGCCTCAATCGAGGTAGACGGGGCGTCCGGGATCGGCGCGATGGCCGGCGAGCAGCCTCACGTCGTCCGCCAGCGTCCGCCCGAGCGACAGCGGCGGCAGGTCGTCGAGCGGGAAGAATCCCGCGTCGGTGGTCTCCAGGCTCGGCGCCGCCGCGCCGCCCACCAGGTCGCACAAGAAGAACAGCTTGTAGATCCGCTCCAGCCGCCCCGGCTCGTAGGGATGCAGGCTGCGGTCCTTGATCGCCACCAGCCGGTTCACCCGCACCTCGAACCCCGACTCCTCCGCCACCTCGCGCTCGATGCTGCGGCGCGGCGAGTCGTGCTCGTCCGCCCACCCGCCGGGCAGCGACCAGCGGCCGTCCGCCGCCTCCCGCACCAGCAGCACTTCGAGGCCGCCGCCGGCCCCGGCGGTGAACACGCCGGCCCGCACGTCGACCTTCGGCGTCGGGTAGCCCTGCTCCGGCAGGTACAGGCCCCGCACCCGCGGCAGCGCCTCGCCCGTGACACTGGCCAGCATCCGCTCGGCGAGGTCGCGAACTTCACGGAACCGGTCGAGGTCGTAGTCGTCCCGGCTGTAGGCCAGGCCGGTCTGGGCGATGGCGCGCAGGCGCTGCGCCCAGCCGAGCCAGTCCTCGTCGCGCGGCCCGGCCATCAGGGGCGCAGCGCCGGCGGCTCGGCCCGCAGCACGTCGCCTTCCGGCACGGACTCGAGCCGGTGCGCGCGCAGGCGCCCGTCGCTGAACAGGAAATCGCCGCGCAGGCGTTCGCCGGCCAGCACCCTGGGCAGCCAGTAGCGGTCGTCGTCCCACATCTCGTCCAGCGGCAGCGCCGCGGTGTCGTACCAGCGGGGAATGCCCTCCGGCGTGGTGCACGGCGCGCCGCTGAACGACCCGGCGGTGTAGATGTAGCCGAGCCAGTCCGGCTGGCGGGTGTCGACGAAGCGGAACACGCCGGCCAGGCGCGGCGCCGCGGGCCGCACGCCGGTTTCCTCGACCGTCTCCCGCACGGCGCAGTCCGCCGGCGTCTCGCCGGGTTCCAGCTTGCCGCCCGGACCGTTGATCTTGCCGGCGCCGTGGCCGCGCCGCTTGCGGATCAGCAGCACGCGGCCGTCGACGGCGAGAAACAGCAGCGTTCCGACCAGGTCCGGGGTCCAGCCGACGAGACGGCGGTCGAGTTCACTGGCGGCGAGTGCGTCGTTCATCGGCCGAGTGTAACCGGCCGGCGGCGGAAGCGCCGGAACGGATCAGGCAGCGAGGCTCGACGGGTCCGTCGCGGCGGCGGGGGCCAGCGGATGCAGCGCCGCCACCAGCCGCTCGGCGACCTGCGGCCAGCCGAGGGTCAGCGCGTGGGCCCGGCAGCGGCGGCGGTCCAGCACCAGGGCGCGGCGCACCGCCGCTTCGAGATCGTCGTCGAGACAGCCGTTGACGCCTTCCGTGACCACGTCCCGCGGGCCCGTCACCGGGTAGCCCGCCACCGGCGTGCCGCAGGCCATGGCCTCGAGCATCACCAGCCCGAACGTGTCCGTCCTCGACGGAAACACGAAGGCGTCGGCCTGGGCGTATTCCGCCACCAGCGCGTCGCCGTGGCGGTATCCCAGCCAGCGCACGTCGGAATGGCGCCGCGCCAGCTCGGTCCGCGCCGGCCCGTCCCCCACCACGCGTTTCTCGGCGTCGATGTCGAGATCGAGGAACGCTTCGATGTTCTTCTCCACCGCGACCCGGCCCACGTACAGCAGGCGCGGCCGCGCGCGGGCCTCCCGGGGCGCCGGCCGGAACCGGTCCGTGTCGACCCCGCGGCCCCACACCACCAGATTGCGCATGCCCCACCGGGCCAGCTCCTGACGATGGGATTCGGTGGTGCAGAGCACCCGTTCCGCGGGACGGTGGAACCAGCGCAGAAACCGGTAGCCCACCGCCAGCGGCAGCGCCACGCGCTCGTTCACGTACTCCGGAAACTTGGTGTGCAGGGAAGTGGTGAACGGAATGCCGCGCCGCAGCAGGTAGCGGCGCGCCGCCAGCCCCAGGGGACCCTCGGTGGCCAGGTGCACGGTGTCCGGCGCCGCGGCGTCGAGCAGGCGCACCAGCTTCCAGGGTTCCCTGGCGACCCGGATCTCCGGATAGCTCGGCAGGGGCACCGTGGCGAACAGCCCCGGATGGATCACCCGGGTCTCGTAACCCAGCGCCGGCAGATGCTCGATCACCGACGTCAGCGTGGTGACCACCCCGTTGGTCTGCGGGTGCCAGGCATCGGTGACGATCAGCAGGCGCTTCACGCCGCCCCCCGCTCGGGTTCGACGCCGGCCGCGGCGGCGGGCAGCGGCACCACCGTCGCCGCCGGCGCCCGGCGGCTCCAGTCGAGAATCTCGAAGCGGCCGTGCTCGTCCTCCACCAGCGCGGTGCAGCTCTCCACCCAGTCGCCGCAGTTCAGGTAGCGCAGCCCCTGGATCTCCCGGATCTCGGCATGGTGGATGTGGCCGCACACCACGCCGTCGAAACCGCGCTTGTGGCACTGGTGCACCACCGCCTCCTCGAACTCGCTGATGAAGTTCACCGCCCGCTTCACCCGGTGCTTGAGCCACGCCGACAGCGACCAGTAACCGTAGCCCAGCCGGCTGCGCAGGGCGTTGAAGTGCCGGTTCAGCGCCAGCAGCAGCGTGTAGCCGAGGTCGCCGAGGAAAGCGACCCAGCGGTGGTAGCGGGTGATGACGTCGTACTCGTCGCCGTGCACGACCAGTAGCCGGCGGCCGTCCGCGGTGTCGTGCACGGCCTCGTCCACCAGCTCGAGATGGCCGATGGCCAGATCCGAGTAGCGGCGCAGGAACTCGTCGTGATTGCCGGTGACATAGACCACCTGCGTGCCGCGTTTGGTCAGCGTGAGAAAACGCCGCAGCACGTTGCTGTGGGACTGGGACCAGTAGATGGAGGACTTCATGCGCCAGCCGTCGACGATGTCGCCCACCAGGTAGAGACGGTCGCAGGTGTGCTGCTTGAGAAACTCCAGCAGGCGCTCGGCCTGGCAGCCCTTGGTGCCGAGATGGATGTCCGACAGAAAGATGGTACGGTAATGCGTCTTGCCGGGCTCTCGCAGGTTCTGCTGGCGCATCGGGCGCTCCGCTCGAGTTTTTCGAAGGTTAGCCGGCGCCGATGATCGATTCGTGACAAAGCGATGAACGTTTCATGACGCAGCCCGGGCAACGTGTGACGGCGCGGCCGCCGCGAGGAGCGACGCATGAAGATCGAAGCCATTCAGGGTGACATCACCCGCCAGCAGCTCGACGCCATCGTCAATGCGGCCAACGAGTCTCTACTGGGCGGCGGCGGCGTCGACGGCGCCATTCACCGCGCGGCCGGCCCGGGCCTGCTCGACGAGTGCCGGGGCCTGAACGGCTGCCCCACCGGCGAGGCCAGAATCACCGACGGCTACCGGCTGCCGGCGCGAAACGTCATTCACACGGTCGGCCCGGTGTGGCGGGGCGGCGACGACGGCGAGCCGGAGCTGCTGGCCGCCTGCTACCGCAACGCGCTGGCGCTGGCGGAAGACCACGAAATCTCCAGCATCGCCTTTCCGGCCATCAGCACCGGCGCGTACGGCTATCCGGCGGAGGACGCGGCGCGGATCGCGGTCGAGACGGTGCGCGCCCACCAGGGGCCGCACGTGGCGCTGGTGCGGTTCGTCTGCTTCGATCGGCAGACCAGGGATCTGTACCACCGGCTGCTCGGCTGAACCGGACGCCGGACCCGGCCGGCAAGGCCGTCAATCGGCGGCGTAGCGGTCGGCCAGCGCCTGGTAGAGCCGTTCCGGAACGGCGTCGGCGGGCACGCCGTCGAGGCCGGCGAGCAGCTCGACGAGATGTTCGTTGTCCTCGCGGCCCTGCCAGGTCTTGCGGTAGGTGCCGGCCTTGTAGCCATGATCCTGGCGGAAGTGATTGAGCACGTTCTTGCCCACGTAGAGCCGGAACAGCTCCGTCAGCGGCAGCGGCAGCGCGTCGAGCACGGCGACGAACGGCTCCATGGCGAACAGCCGGTCGGACAGGGTCTGCCCCGCCAGGTTCTCCACCGCCTCGCGGAACCGCTCGCCGTCCCCCGCCGGCTGATCGGTGACCGCCATCAGCCGATCCGCGACGGCTTCGTCCAGCGCGCCGGCGCGCATCAGGTCGCTCAGCCCGAAGTGCCAGATGTCGACCACCTCGAGGCGCACCTGATCGAGGTCGGGATGCTGGCGCTTCCACCACTTCCAGCCGAAATGGTCGAGCAGCTCGGCGCACTCCACCCACACGGCCCGGTAATAGCGGTAACCCTGGGTCCGCCACTCGGGGTGCACCTGCACGTTGTGGGCATCCTGCATGCGCGCCATGGTGTCCACCATGGCCCATGCGTCCGCTCGATCCATCGCCTTCCCGCCGTCGGCACAAGAGGCCGGGGATTATGGGGTATTCTGTGAACCATGGCCAAAATGCTCCGCACCGCGCTCGTGATGCACCCCGTGGTCCGGGACGAGCTGATTCGCGACGACCACATGGAGCGGCTGGCCCGCGCGGTCGATCTGGTGAGTCCGGAACCGGTGCGCAGCTTCGACGTGCTCGGAGTGGAGCTCGGCCGCATCGAGGTGCTGATCACGAGCTGGGGCGCGCCGCCGGTCGGCCCGGAGGTGATCGAGCGCATGCCCAAGCTGAAGCTCATCGCCCACCTGGCGGGCAGCGTCAAAGGGTTTCTCGACGACATCGTGTGGCGCCGCGGCATCCTGGTGACCAACGCCGTGGCGGCCAATGCCGTGCCCGTGGCCGAGTACACCCTCGCGGCCATCCTGTTCGCCAACAAGAAGGTGCTGCAGCTCAACCGGGCCTACCTGGCCGCCCGTGAGAACCGCGCGCCCTGGGCCCGGGAGGCGCCCGACGTCGGCAACTACCGCAAGACCGTGGGGATCGTCGGCGCCTCCCAGGTCGGCCGCCTGGTGATCCGCCACCTTCGGGCCTTCGACCTGGACGTGCTGCTCTACGACCCCTACGTGCCGCCGCTGGCGGCGCGGGACATGCGGGTGTCCAAGGTCACCCTGTCGGAGCTGCTGGCGCGCTCGGACGTGGTGTCGCTGCACGCGCCGCTGCTGCCGGAGACCCGGCACATGCTGGGCAGCCGCGAGCTCGCGCTGATGCCCGACGGCGCCACGCTGATCAACACCGCCCGCGGCGCGCTGGTGGACCCGGCGGCGCTGGAAGCCGAGCTCGCCCGGGGCCGGCTGTTCGCGGTGCTCGACACCACCGAGCCCGAGGTGCTGCCGCCGGACTCCCCGCTCTACGGCCTGCCCAACGTGTTCCTCACCCCGCACATCGCCGGCTCGCTGGGACGCGAAACCCAGCGCCTGGCGGACTACATCGTCGCCGAGGTGGAACGCTTCGCCCGGGGCGTCAGCCTGAAGCACCTGGTGCGCCGCGAACTGCTGCCGCGGCTGGCGTGAGCGCGACCCGCCCACCCCTGTGGGAGCGCTCTCCAGAGCGCGATTGCGCCTCCCATTGCCACCGCCGACGGAATCGCGCTCTGGAGAGCGCTCCCACGGAGCCGCGCCGTCGGGGCGCGAAAACTGGTAGTCTCCGTCGGCTGAAAAATGGGGGACACCGCATGGATCTTTCCTACGGCCCGGAGTACGAGGCGTTCCGCCAGGAGGTCCGGGATTTCATCGAGGCGAACCGCGACCGCGCGCCGAAAGGCGCGGGCCTGCGCGATCCCGCTACGCTGGAATGGCAGAAGCTGCTGATCGAGAACGGCTACGCCGCCCGCACCATTCCCCGGGAGTACGGCGGCTACGGCGCCGAGCCCGACATCCTGAAGTCGCGCATCATCGCCGAGGAGTTCGCCCGGGGTCAGCTCAGCCAGGGGCTCGGCGGCCAGGGCATCTCCATGCTGGTGCCGACCCTGCTGGAAATGGGCACCGAGGAACAGAAGCGTCAGTTCATCGCGCCGACCCTGCGCGGCGAGATGGTGTGGTGTCAGGGCTACTCCGAGCCCGGCGCGGGCAGCGACCTGGCGAGCCTGTCCACCAGCGCGAAACTCGACGGTGACGAATGGGTGGTGAACGGCCAGAAGATCTGGACCAGCACCGCCCACCTGGCGGACTGGATCTTCTGCCTGGTGCGCACCGAGCCCGACGCGCCGAAGCATCAGGGCATCTCGTTCCTGCTGTTCCGCATGGACACGCCGGGCATCGAGATCCGCCCGCTGGTGGACATGACCGGCGCCGCCAACTTCAACGAGGTGTTCTTCACCGACGTGCGGGTGCCCAAGGACCAGATCGTCGGCGCGCGCGGCCAGGGCTGGGCGGTCGCCAACGCCATTCTCGGCCACGAGCGCGATTCCCTCGGCAACCCCGACGCCACCCTGTCGCGGCTGAACGCGCTGATCGAGCTGATGCGCCACGAGACCATCGACGGCGTGCCGGTGATCGAGCATCCCGTCTACCGGGACCGGCTGATGAAGCTCCAGGGCCGGGTGCTGGCCATGCGCTGCAACGACCTGCGGGTGCTGTCGTCCCGGGTCAACGGCACCGGCGGCACCGGCCTCGCCAGGCTCATCAACAAGCTCCAGGGCACCGAACTGCGCCACGAGCTCGAAGGGTTCGCGGTCGACGTCATGGGCGAGATCGGCCTCGCCTACGGCGACAACCCGTACCTGCGCGGCCACGGCAGCTGGCAGAACCAGTACATGTACTTCCTGGGGCTGATCATCGGCGGCGGCACGTCGCAGATTCAGAAGAACATCATCAGCGAGCGGGGCCTCGGCATGCCCCGCGAGCCCAAGATTCAGAAGGGGTGAGGGCATGGAGTTCGGACTTTCCCAGGAGCAGACCATGCTGGCCGACAACGTCGGCCGGTATCTCACGGATCGGGTCGATCTGGAGCGCATCCGGCGCTTCGCCGAGGACGGTGACGACGCCGACCTCTGGCAGGGCCTGGCGGAGCTCGGCATCCCGGCCCTGCTGGTGCCCGAGTCCGCGGGCGGCGTGGGACTCGCCTGTCTGGACGCCGCGCTGGTGGCGGAGGCGCTGGGCTACCACGCCGCGCCGGCGCCCTTCCTCGGCACTGCGGTAGCGGCCCCGATCGCCCTCGCCGGGCTGCCGGCGGCCGAGGCGCTGCTGGCCGACGTCGCCGCCGGCAGCGCCCGGGTGGGCCTGGCCATCGGTGAAGCCGCCGGCGCCCGGGCCGATGCGGGCGTCACCGCCCGGGACGGGGCACTGACCGGCAAGGCGCTGTTCGTCACCGACTACCCTGCCGACCACTACCTCGTGGCGGACCGGGACGGCGGGCTGCACCTGGTCGCCGCGGCGGCGGCCGGCGTCTCCCACCGCCCGCTGACCACCGTCGACCGCACCCGCCCCACCGGCGAGCTCACCCTGAAGGGGGTGCGCGCCGAGCCGGTCAGCGACGACCCCGCGGTCCTGGGCCGGCTGCTGGACGTCACCCGGGTGATGCTGGCCGCAGACACCCTGGGCGCCGCCCAGGCGATGCTCGACAAGGCCGTGGCCTACGCCAAGGAACGCGAGCAGTTCAACCGGCCCATCGCCACCTTCCAGGCCGTGAAGCACATGTGCGCGGAGATGGCCGCCGACATCGAGCCCTGCCGGGCCATGGTCTGGTACGCCGCCCACGCCCTGGACCATCTGCCCGAGGAGGCCCAAGTCACCGCTTGCCACACCAAGGCGCATCTCGCCGAGGTCGGCAAGTTCGTGGCCAAGACCGCCACCGAGGTGCACGGCGGCATGGGCTTCACCGACCTGCTGGGCCTGCACTACTGGTTCAAGCGTATCGGTTACAATCGGCAGCTTCTGGGCACGCCCGAGCACCTTCGCGAGGAGGCCGCCCGGGCCCAGCAACTGACCGCCTAGTGGCGCAACGGGAGCCGCCGGCGCAGCCATGGCAGCAACATCGACCACACTGCCGGTACTGCCGCTGAAGAACACGGTGGTCTACCCGCAGATCATCGTGCCGCTGGCCATCGGCCGCGCCATGTCCCTGGCGGCGGTGAACAGCGCCCTGGACCATGGCCGCGAGCTGGTGGCGGTCGCCCAGCGCGACCCGGATGAGCAGCAGCCCGAGCGCGACGGCCTGTACGACGTCGGCACGGTGGTCAGCATCTCGCGCATCGAGAAACGCGACCAGGGCGCCCAGATCATCGTCCAGGGTCTGCGGCGGGTCCGCCTCGGCGCCTGCCGCTGGCAGGGCGAGCAGCTCCTGGCGGACGTTGCGCCGCTGCCGGACGTCACCCTGGCGAGCCTCGGCGACGACGAGACCGCCGCCGAGGCGCTGGTGCGCGAGAATCTGCAGCTCGCCCAGGCCATCGCCCACCTGTTCGACCAGGACAACGGCGCCCAGATCTACCAGCAGCTCGTCGGCTCCCTGCCCGACCCGATCACCCAGATGTACCGCATCGCGTCCCTGGCCAATCTGGACCTGGAGCGCGAGCAGGCCGTGCTCGCCTGCGACGACGCCATCTCGCTGCTGCGGGAGGTGCACCGCATCCTGCTGCACGAGCAGAAGGTCACTGAGCTGCGGCGGCAGATCGCCCAGCAGGCGCGGGACGACATGGAGTCCCAGCAGCGCGAGCACCTGCTGCGCCAGCAGAAACGCGCCATCGAGCAGGCGCTCGGCGAAGACGAGGACGACGAGGACGTCCGGGAGCTCAAGGAGTCTCTCGACGAAGCCCGGCTCCCGGAGGCCGTGCAGAAGGAGGTGGACCGGGAGCTCAAGCGGCTCGCCCGCATGTCCGTCAACGCTGCCGACTATCAGGTGGCCCGGGCCTATCTCGAGCTGGTGGCGGAGCTGCCCTGGCACCAGCGCACCGAGGACCAGCTCGATCTCGAGCATGCCCGCCGGGTGCTCGACGAAGACCACTACGGCCTCGAGGAGGTGAAGTCCCGCATCCTCGAGTCCCTGGCCGTGCTGCAGCTCAATCCCGAATCCCACGCGCCGATCCTGTGCCTGGTGGGGCCGCCCGGCGTCGGCAAGACCTCCCTGGGCCAGTCCATCGCCCGGGCCATGGGCCGCAGGTTCGAGCGGCTGAGCCTGGGCGGCCTGCACGACGAGGGCGAGCTGCGCGGCCACCGGCGCACGTACATCGGCGCCATGCCCGGGCGCATCATCCAGGGGGTGCGCCGGGCCGGCGTCACCAACCCGATCCTGATGCTCGACGAGATCGACAAGCTCGGCCGGGACTTCCGGGGCGACCCGTCGGCGGCGCTGATGGAGATCCTCGACCCGGCCCAGAACAAGGATTTCCGCGACAATTATCTGAACCTGCCCTACGACCTGTCCGGCGTGTTCTTCATCACCACCGCCAACACCCTCGAGGGCATCGCGCGGCCGCTGCTCGACCGCATGGAGGTGCTGGAGCTGTCCGGCTACAGCGACCAGGAGAAGCGCGCCATCGCCCGGCGCTACCTGATCCCCCGCCAGCAGCGCGAGGCGGGGCTCACCGAGGCCCAGCTCGACATCGGCGACGAGGCCCTCGACGTGATGATCCGCCGCTACACCCGGGAGGCCGGGGTCCGCGAGCTCGAGCGGGTGGCCGGCCGGCTGGCCCGCAAGCGCGCCCGGCAGGTGGTGGACGGCGAGACCGTCGACTCGCCCATCGGCGCCGGCGATCTCACGGCGCTGCTCGGGCCGGAGAAATTCAAACGCGACCTCTACCGGGAGACCCTGACCCCCGGCGTGGCCGCCGGCCTGGCCTGGACCGAAGCGGGCGGCGAGGTGCTGTACGTCGAGACCGCCCTGACCCAGAAGGACGACAAGGTGTCGCTCACCGGGCATCTCGGCCAGGTGATGCAGGAGTCCGCCCGGGCGGCACGCAGCTATCTGTGGTCCGTGGCCGAGCAGGTGGACATCGACCGGGACAGCATCGACAACCACGGCATTCACGTCCACGTGCCCGAGGGCGCGGTGCCCAAGGACGGTCCGTCCGCCGGGGTGACCATCGCCGTGGCGCTGGTCTCCGCCTACCGCCACCGGCCGGCCCGGGCCGACGTGGCGATGACCGGCGAGCTGACCCTGTCGGGGCTGGTGCTGGCCGTGGGCGGCGTCAAGGAGAAGGTGCTGGCCGCCCACCGCGCCGGCTTCCGGCACGTGATTCTGCCCCGGGACAACGAAGCCGACCTGGCCAAGCTGCCCGACGAGGTGCGCCGGGACATGTCGTTCACCCTGGCCGACCATCTGGACCAGGTGCTGGAAGTCGCCTTTGACCGCTGAGAAGCCGGCCGCGCCCGGCGGCGGCAGCGGGCTGGCCCTGGCCCTTGCCGCCGGCGGCGCGGTGTTCGGCGCCATGGCGGCGGGGCCGGGCGGCGCCGTGCTGACGGCCGTGGCGGTATTCGCCGCCGTGCGCCTGCGCCAGCAGCAGACCGCCATCGAGACCCTGCACCTCCGCCTCGACCACCTCGAACGCCACGCCGGAGCGGCCGGGGAAGCGCCCGCGGCGGAGAAAACGGACGCGGCGGAGAAAACGGACGCGGCGGAGAAAAAAGTCGCGGCGGAGAGAGAAGACGCGGCGGAGAAAAAAGACGCGGCGCCGCAAGAGGACGCGGCGCCGCAAGAAGGCGCGGCGACCGCAGACAACACGGCGGCGGACACCACCGCGTCCGCTGCAGGGCCCGCGGCGGCACCCCGAGCGGCGCCGGAATCGCCCGCAACGGCCAGCGGGACGGCGTCCGCCGGCGCCATCGAGCCGCCGCCGGAAACCGCCGTCGAGCGGGCCGTGCGCGCCGCGCTGGGCCGCGTCTGGCGGTTTCTCACCACCGGCAACCCGGTCGTCCGGATCGGCGCGGTGGTGCTGTTCTTCGGCGTCGCGTTCCTGCTGCGCTACGCCTACGAACACGCCCTGCTGCCCATCGAGCTGCGTCTGACCGGCAGCGCCGCCGCCGCCCTGGCCCTGGTCGCCGCCGGCTGGCGCCTGCGCGACCGGGCCGACACCTACGGCCTGGTGCTGCAGGGCGCCGGCGTCGGCATCCTCTACCTGACCATCTTCGCCGCCGCCCGGCTGTACGACATGGTGCCGCTGGCGGCCGCCTTCGCGGCGCTGGTGGTGCTGGTGGCGGCGTCGTCGGTGCTGGCGGTGGTGCAGCGCTCCCAGGCCCTGGCGCTGTTCGCGACCAGCGGCGGCTTCCTGGCGCCGGTGCTCACCGCCACCGGCGAAGGCAGTCACGTCGCCCTGTTCTCCTACTACGCGCTGCTCAACGCCGGCATCCTCGCCATGGCCTGGTTCCGGAGCTGGCGCTGGCTCAACTGGGCCGGGTTCGTGTTCACCTTCGTGATCGGCGCCGCCTGGGGCCGCGAGTACTACCGCCCGGAGCTGTTCGCTTCCACGGAGCCGTTCCTGATCCTGTTCTTCGCCTTCTACCTCGGCGTCAGCCTGCTGTTCGCCCGCCGCCAGGCGCCGGCGCTGGCCGGCCTGGTGGACGGCACCCTGGTGTTCGGCACGCCGGCGGCGGCCATGGGGCTGCAATGGGCGCTGGTCCGGGACATGCCTTTCGCCATGGCCTACTCCGCCCTGGCCGCCGCCCTGGTGTACGCCGCCCTGGCGTGGTGGCTCAGGCGCCGCGGCGCCTTCGGCCACCTGCTGGGCCAGTCCTTCGCGGCGCTCGCCCTGGTGTTCGCGACGCTGGCGATTCCGTTCGCCGTCGACGATCAGCGCCTCACCGGCGCCGCCTGGGCGCTGGAGGGCGCCGGCGTGCTGTGGGTCGGCCTGCGCCAGCGGCAGGTCCTCGCCCGCGCGGCCGGGCTGGCGCTGCAGCTCGTCGCCGCCGGCGCCTATGTGGTGGACTGGCAGGGCGGCAGCAGTGGTCTGCCCTTCGCCAACGGCGACTTTCTCGGCGCGGCGCTGATCGCGATCGCCGCCGGCATCACCGGCTGGCTGCTGTTCCGGCACCGGCCGGCGCTGTCCCGCTTCGAACGGCCCCAGCAGCTCGCCTGGGTTTGGTGGGGGGCCGCCTGGTGGACCGCCGCCGGCCTGCAGGACGTGGCGCGGCTGACCTTCCCGGGCGAGAGCTGGAACGGCAACCACCACGAGCACGCCGCGCTGCTGTTCCTCGCGGGCACCGGCGCGCTGCTGGCGACGGCGGCCCGGCGGCTCGCCTGGCCCGGCGGCATGCAGCCCGCCGTGCTGCTGCTGGCCGCGCTGTGGGCCGTCCTGCTGGGCCTCGACGTCGACTGGCGCCGGGCCAGCCCCTGGGTGGACCTCGGGTGGCTCGCCTGGCCCGCCGGTTTCGCCGCGGCGTACTGGCATCTGGCGGTCCGCGACCGCCTCGCGGAGCAGGTCTCGGCGCGGCTGACCGCCTGGTGGCACACCGGCGCCTGGTGGCTGATGCTGGTGCTCGGCGCCTGGACCGCGGCTGCGCTGCTGGTCCGGCTGGAGCCCGGCGGCGGCTGGCTGGCCGCCGTGTGGGGCGCCGTGCCGCTGCTGGGCCTGGCTCTCGCGGCACGCCTGGCCGCCGGCCCGGCGGCCGCCCGCTGGCCGCTGACGCCCCATGGGGATCGCTATCTCGGGCACGGCCGGGACGGCGCTCTGGCGTTGCTCGGCGCCTGGGTGGTGGTGTCCGGCACCTGGCCGGCCGACCCGGCGCCGCTGCCGTACCTGCCGCTGCTGCACCCGCTGGAGCTGACCCAGCTCGCCGTGCTGCTGACGGCCTGGCGCCGGCTGGACCGGGCGCCCGCGCCGGCGCTGGTGGGCCGGGACGCCGGCCGCCAGATCGTCGGCGCTGTCGCCTTCGTGTGGCTCAACCTGTGCACCGCCAGGGCCGTCCACTACTACGCCGGCGCGAGCTATCCGCTGGACCGCCTGGTCGCCACCGACGCCTTCCAGACCGCCGCCTCCATCCTCTGGACCAGCGTGGCCCTGCTGCTGATGGGGCTGGGCGCCCGCCGCGGGCAGCGCACCCCGTGGACCATCGGCGCCGTGCTGCTGGGCGCCGTGGTGCTCAAGCTGTTCACCGTCGACCTGGCGAACCTGGGGGTGGTGGCGCGCATCGTTTCGTTCCTGACCGTCGGAGCCATCATGCTGATCATCGGCTACCTCGCGCCGCTGCCGCCCGCCCGGCAGGAGCGCCAGCCCGCCGCGGATACCGACCCGGAGCACCCCGGACGATGAGGCGCCGGACGCTGCTCGGCCTGGCGGCGCTGCTGCTGCCCGGTGCGGTCGCGGCCGCGGCCGCGCCGTCCCCGGACGCCTTCGCCCGGTTCCGCCCGATCGACCCGGTCGGCGAGTCCGCGGTGCAGCGGCTGATCCTGCCCGCCGACGTGTACGCGTGGACCAGCCGTCCGGACCTTGGCGACGTGCGGGTGTTCAACGGCGCCGGCCAGCCCGTGCCCCACGCGGTGGCGGCAGGGGCCCGCCCGCCCGACGAGGCCGTGACCACGCCGGTGCCGACCTTCCCGCTGCCGGCGCCGGGCACCGCCGATGCGCTGCCGGCCGGGGTGAACGTGGAGGTGCGCGAAGACGGCCGGGTGGTCGCCGTGCGCGCGGAAAGCGCCGCGCCGACGCCCCGGCCGGCCCTGCTGCTGGACGTCGGCGCCCTGTCCAGGCCGGCTGCCGCGCTGCTGGTCGACTGGCCCGACGGCGCCGCCGACGCGGTGATCCGGTTGCGTGTGGACGCCAGCGACGACCTGGACGACTGGCGCCCCATCGTCCCCAGCGCGACCGTCGCGCGGCTCACCGCCGACGGTCATCGGGTGGAGCACAGAGAGATTGCGCTGCCGCCGACCGCCGCGCCGTACCTGCGCCTGGTGCAGATCGGCGGCGAGGCGCCGCTGGCCGCCAGCGGGATCAGCGCCCGGGTCGACCGGCCGCGGGCGCCGCCCAGACACTGGCTGACCGTTCCCGGCGTCGACGACGACGGCGCCCACGAGTTCGACGGCGGCGGCCGGGTGCCCGCCGACCGCCTCGACCTGGCGCTGCCCCGGGACACCTACCTGGCGGTCGCCCGGGTGTACGGGCGCGACCGGGACGACGCGCCGTGGCGCCTGATCGGCCAGCAGACTTTCTACCGGGTGGCCGTCGACGACGTGACCATCACGGCCGAGCCGATGGCTGTGCCGGCGCTGCGCTACTGGCGCCTGGACTGGCTCGGCGAGCCGCCGGACGAACCCACGCTGCGCCTCGGCTGGCGGCCCCGGGAGCTGTGGTTCCTGCGCCAGGGCCCGCCGCCGTTCCGGCTCGCCTACGGCCTCGGCGGCCTCGCACCGGAGGCATGGCCGATGCAGGATCTGGCCGACCGGCTAGGCGCAGGAACGGCACTCGACACGCTCCCCGCCGCCGTCCTCGGCGAGCCCGTGACCGTCGGCGGCCGCGCCAGCCTCGAGGCGCCGCCGGAGCCGGTCGACTGGCGCACCCTGCTGCTCTGGGCCGTGCTGGTGGCCGGCGTCGCAGCCGTGGCCTGGCTGGCGACCCGGGTGCTGCGCTGACGTCCCGCCGGCCCGCGCGCCGGAGCCGAGCGGCAGCAGCTCCAGGCTGCGCCGCGCGGCGCTGCGCAGCTCGACGAAGTGCCACAGCGACCTGACCGGCGCCCGCAGGCCAGCGGCGAGTCGCTGTCGAAGGGTCGAATCCATGATGCCTGCTTCCCCGGAAGTTCATTGGAATGAACGGCCACGCCAGGCGCTGAACTTCCTTCTGCGACGGCGGCGGGACCCGGGCCCCGTCGGGACCCCTGAATGCTTCCCTGACACCATACCTTGGCGCTACTGACAGCCTCGTGTCAGCAGGCCGTTAGATTTTCTCGGTCTGAGCTCATGCTGGTGACAACGGTGTGTCAGCAGGCGGCGGTTGAACGTGGTCCGGCCTGTCAGTGGTGGTGCTAGCATGGCGGCATGCGACCCGCCGACCGCCTGTTCCAGATCGTCCTCGCCCTCGGCCGCGGCCGGGTGGTCACGGCGCGTCAGCTCGCCGAGCAGCTCGCCGTGTCCGAGCGCACGATCTACCGGGACATCCAGGATCTGATGGGGTCCGGCGTGCCCATCGACGGTGAGGCCGGGGTCGGCTACCGGCTGCGCCGGGGCTACCAGATACCGCCGCTGATGTTCGACGTCGCCGAGCTCCAGGCGCTGGTGTTCGGCGTCCGCGTCGCCCAGGCCTACGGCGACCCCGACATGGCGGAGGCCGCGGACCGCGCGCTGGGCAAGATCGACGCGGTGCTGCCGGAGCGGCTGCGCAGCGAGCTGGATTCGGAGCGCCTGGTGGTGCCGCCGGTGGCCCAGCCGCCCGGCGCCGCCGAGCTGCTCGGCGAGGTGCGCGACGCCATCAACCAGCGGCGGCGGCTGTTCCTCGACTACCGGGACGTCGACGGCAACGGCACCGAGCGCATCGTCTGGCCGCTGTCGCTGCTGTACTGGGGGCGGACCTGGACCGTCGGCGCGTGGTGCGAGCTGCGCCAGGCGTTCCGGAGCTTCCGCATCGACCGCATCGCCAGCAGCCGCACGCTGGGCTCGCGCTTTCCCGACGAGGCCGGCAAGCGGCTGCAGGACTACTTCGCCGCGGTGCGCGACGGCGACTGCTGAACGGGGCCCGCTTCAGCCAGGCGCGGCGCGCCGGTACTGGAGGGCGTTGCCCTGCTTGCCGCACAGCTCGATGGCGCCGGCCTCGCGCAGGCAGTAGGCCAGCTTCTGGGCCAGCCAGCGCGGCCCGGCCATGCTCGCCGCCAGGTCGGCGGTGGTGAACACCTCGGGCAGCGGCGATTCCAGCAGGCCGAACAGGTCGGCGCTGCTGCGGAAGCGGCGCTGCTCGAGGACCCGGCAGAGCCGGCGCTGCACGGTGCGCCAGCCCTTGCGCCGCCAGGACACCTTGTCGCTGCGCTGGCGCAGCTCCTCTTCCTCGGTGAGCACCACCTCGAGCTCGAAGTTGGGATGATCCAGCAGCCGCGGGATGCTCACCAGCTCGTTGAGCACGTCGAGCACGGTGCCCCGTTTCGGCGAGCGCCGCCGGGTCGGCGCCTGGTCCGGCTCCTCGGGCAGCTTGACGATGTAGCGCACCTGGGCCACGGGATGGACCAGCACCACGCGATGGTGGTCGAGCACCCGGTCGAGCTTGCGCCGCAGGGAACCGAAGCCGCCGGTCTGGATCTCGAAGATGGCGTCGTCGCCGGCCAGCACGTCGGCCACGAAGCTGCCCGCCACGGGCACCTCCTGACGCGCGCCCCGGCCGCTGTAGTGATCCTTCAGGGCCTGGTGCAGGGGACTCTCGTTGAACACGCCGATGTTCACGGTCGGGCATTAATACCGATCCCGGCGTGAATTGCGAGTGGGGACGGACCCGAAGGCCTGTGACATACTCGAAGGCGCCGCGGCCCAGTCCGGCGGCGAAGACCAACGAACAACACCCTCGAGGGGAGAGAACGTCGATGAGCAGCGCTGACGGCACCTGGAAGACCACCATGAACACGCCCATGGGCAAGCAGGAAGGCACCCTGACCCTCAAGACCGAGGGCGACAGCCTGACCGGCAAGCTGGCCGGCCCCCAGGGCGAGATCGACGTGGCCGACGGCAAGGTGGACGGCGACAAGCTGAGCTGGAAGGCCAATCTGACCAGCCCCATGCCGATGACGCTGGAATTCGACGCCACCGTCGCCGGCGACGAGATCAGCGGCAACGTGAAGCTCGGCGCCTTCGGCAACGCGACCTTCTCCGGCACCCGCGCCTGAGCCGCGGCGCCGGAGCGGCGCTCAGCCGGATCCGTCGAGCAGTCGGCGGATCACGGCGTCGGGCGCCGCCTCCGCGTCTCTGAATCCGGCCAGCCGGCGGTAGACGTCGGCGGCGGCCTCGTGGAAGCCCCGCGGCAGCTCCGCCGCCGCGAACGTGTCCGCGATCTCCTGCATCTCGCCGACGAACCGCCAGGCCTTCGGCGCCGTGCCCCGTGCGGCGGCGGAACAGCGTTCGGCCAGGCCCGGCTGGGACAGCCCCCACTCCTCCGTCAGGGCGGCGGCCACGCCCTCGTGCTCGGCGAGCGCCCGGACCGCCAGCAGCAGCGCGGCGGAACCCTTGGTGTAGGCCGCATAGGCCATCTTCAGCGCGGACGCCGCGCCCGCCGGCCGGTCCGCCAGCGCCACCGCCTCCAGCGGGCCCGCCCGGAACCAGGCGGCGACGGCATCGGCCGCGGCGCCCGACAGGTACAGCCGGGTCGTGCCGGGCCGCTGCGCCGGCGGCCCGATGATGCCGCCATCCACCAGCCGCTCGCCGAAGCGCGCCTGCAGGGACCGCGCGGTCGCCGGCGCGATGGCGTTGGCGTCGACGTACAGGCCGTCGAATCCGGCCTCCTCCACCGCGGCAGCCACGGCGGACGCCTGATCCGGCGGGCACACCGACACCACGCCGTGGGCGCCCTGCAGCGCCGAGCTCAGATCCGTGCAGGCTTCGAGGCCCGCCGCCGCCGCGCGCCGGGCGGTGGCTTCACTGCGGCCCGCCGCGACCCAGCGCACCCGATGGCCGCCGGCCCGCAGGGTGGCGCCGACGGTCGCACCCATCGCGCCGGGGTGCAGCAGAACCAGCAGGCTCACAGCCGGTAGTCGAGCGGCGGGTCGCGATCACCGAGCAGCGCCTCGTACTCGAAGTCGCTGCCCCGGCGGCCTTCGAACTCGTCCCGGGCCGCGGCCCGCAGCTCCGGACTCTCGAACAGATCCACCGCCGTCACGGCCAGCAGCCGGGCTGCCAGGAGCATGCCCTTGTGGCCGATGGAGGTGCCGCCGGCGGCCACCGCCTGCCAGCTGTGGGCCGGCGTGCCGGGCACCCAGGTCGCCGTGCCGAAGCCGACCGTGGGCACCATCCAGCTCACGTCGCCGACGTCGGTCGAACCCATGTTCTGGCGGAACACGAAGGGCTGGACCTCCTCCGCGGACTCGACGGGCGGCAGCTTGCCGCCGAGGGTGTTGCGCAGCTCCCGGGCGAAAGCCAGCTCCCCGTCGTCGTACTCGATGCCGCCCAGGCGCTGCAGATTGCCGTGCACCAGCCGGGCCAGCACGTCGTTGGGCAGCACCGGATAGTTGCCGTGCATGACCTCGTAGCGCATCTCGGTGCCGGTGCCGAGCGCCCCGGCGCGGGCCGCGTCCACCACCCGCTCGAACAGGGACTTCACCACCTCCGGGTCCGGATTGCGCACGTAGTAGTACACCTGCGCCGTCTCCGGCACGATGTTCGGCGCGTCGCCGCCGTCGGTGATCACGTAGTGGATGCGGGCGTCCTGGGGGACGTGCTCGCGCATCAGGTTGACCATGAAGTTCATGGCCTCGACACCGTCCAGGGCCGACCGGCCCCGCTCCGGCGCCGCCGCGGCGTGGGCCGCGATGCCCGTGAAGGTGAAGCGCCCGGACTTGTTGGCCGTGCTGCTCGACGGCGAGGCGTCGTTGCGGTCGCTCGGATGCCAGTGCAGCATGACGTCGACGTCGTCGAACAGGCCCGCCCGGGTCAGGTAGACCTTGCCGGAGCCGCCTTCCTCGGCCGGCGTGCCGTAGACCCGCACGGTGCCCGGCCGGCCGGTCTCCGCCAGCCAGGCCGCGATGGCGGCGCCCGCAGTGGCGGAGGCCGCTCCGAACAGGTGATGGCCGCAGGCATGACCGGCGCCGTCCTCTTCCAGCGCCTGACGCCGGGGCACGGCGGCCTGGGACAGGCCCGGCAGCGCGTCGAACTCCGCCAGGATGCCGATCACCGGCTCGCCGCTGCCGGCGGACGCGACGAAGGCCGTGGGAATGCCGGCGACGCCGGCCTCCACCTCGAAGCCGCGGTCGGCGAGAAAGCCCTGCAGGCGGCGGCTGCTGTCCTCCTCGAGATACCCGACCTCGGCCAGCCGCCAGATGTCCTGGGCCAGCGCCCGGGCCGCCGGCGCGTTGGCCTCGACGTGATCGAGCACGCCGTCCTCCGCCGCCCGGGCCGACGTGGCCAGCCCCAGGCACAGCAGCAGCGCCGCGCCGATCGATCTGCTTGCGTTCATGCTGTCCTCCCGTGAACCGTCCCCCACTGTGCCGGCGATCGAAAAGCAGCGCAATTGTCAGACACGTTCAGGTTGGGTTAAGTTGCGGGCGACTAGCCTCCGGACCATCTGCCAACGGGAGTCCGTGCCATGTCCCGCGCCACCAGCCCCTGGAAATCCCGCTCGCGCCGCGGCCTCGCCGCCGGCGCCGTGCTCCTGGCTGCGCCCCTGGCGGCCCTGCCGCCCAGCACACCGGATCCGACGTCCCTGGTGCAGACCGGTCATCCGGTGGCGAGCATTCCCACCGCGGACAGCGTGCGGGACTTTCAGCCCCTCGACGGCGAGCACGTGATGCTGGCGACGGAGGAGCACCGCTATCTGCTGACGCTGAACCGGGAGTGCGTGGGCCTGCGCTGGGCCCGCCACGTGGGCGTGACGGCGTCGGACAACACGATCTGGGCGGGTTTCGACGCGCTCACCGCGGACGGCGAGGCCTGTCCGATCCGGGAGATCCACCGGGTCACCGACACCGGCGTCGACGAGCTCTGACAGGTCCGGCGCGGCGGCCGCCCGGCGACCGCCGCGTTCCTGCATCCGTCAGGTCGGCAGGAAGTGCACCGGATAGCTGATGGTGGTGACGCCGACGTCGCGCCTGCCGAAGTCGAACAGGCGGATACGGTTGAGAATCTTGGCCACCACCTCTTCGTCCGCCAGCTCGGAGGCCACCACCTTGACGTCCGTGACCTGGCCCGACGGCGCGATCACCAGCTCGAGCACCACCTTGCCCTGCAGCGTCGGGTCGGCCCGCAGCGCGCGGTTGTAGATGGCGAAGATGGCGCCCTTGTTGGCGTCGAAGATGCGCCGGATCTCCTCGATGCTGCGGCTGCGCGGGTCCACCTCGCGGCGTTCCCGCACCCCGCCGGTGCCTTCCTGGGCCTCCGGCGCATCGACCCTGGTGGTCTCCCGGCCGGACAGCGCCACGCCGCCGGTGTCCCGTGACAGCGCCGCCACGTTGACGCCGGCGCTGCGCGCCGCGTGTTTCGAGGTCAGCACCGAGCGGTCGATGGTGGCGGCCTCGCCGGCGCCGCGCTGGATGGCGGCGGTGTCCTGCAGCTTGCCCACGTCCACGGACTCGCGCATGTCGGCGAAGGCGTCCTTGAAGGCCAGCAGACCCGATACCGCCGCCTTCTCGCGGGCGTCGGCCACGGTCTTCTGCGGTTCCGGCTTCACCTCCTTCACCACCTCCGGCTCCGGCGGCTTCTCCGGCTCCGGCTTGGGTTCCTCCTTGACCTCCTCCTGCTTCGGCGGCGGCGGCGGCGGAACCGGCTTGGGCTTCTCCAGGACGATGCGGGCGAGCTGCGGCGGCAGCGCCTCCTGCTCCTCCCGGGATACCTCCGGCAGGGTGACCAGCGGAATGGCGATGCCCGCCAGCGCGATCACGGCGAGACAGACGGTCAGCCAGCGCCGGAACCGGCGGACGTCGTCCTGGCCCAGTGCCCAGGGCAGGGAAAAGGCATTCGGGTGGTAAACGTAGGCGGCGCTCATGCTTCCGTCTCCGACACGACCCGGTTCACCGCCAGGGAGATGCGAGCGAAGTCCTCGGCCTGGCAGGTGTACATGATCTTCTTCAGCAGCCAGTAGGGCAGCTCGTGATCACCCATGATGGTGATCTCGTGGCCCCCCTCGGGCACCGCGCCGCGGCGGCCGGACTGATAGGCGAGCTCTTCCGACAGCGCCGGGATGAGGTTGCCCTCGGCGCCGGCGAGCTCGGCCACCCGGGCCACCGGGCGGCCCTGCACCACCACGTCGTCGTGGCTGACCGAGATGACCAGACGGTTCTCGGGCCGCTGCTCGGAACTGGAGTCCGGCAGCTTGATCTTCGAGCTGGTCTGCAGCACCTCCACCTCGGAGGAGTTCACCATCAGGAAGAACACCAGGATGGTGAAGATGTCCATCAGCGAGACCAGGTTGAGCGCCGCCGATTTCTTGCGCTTCTCCTGGGCCCCGCGGCGCTGCTGGTGACGGAAGCGGCTCATGAGCGGCCTCCGGCGGCGGCCTGCCCACCCGTAGGAGCGGCCTCCCGGCCGCGATCCGCCAGATCCACCGAGGATCGCGGCCGGGAGGCCGCTCCTACGACGGGGGCGTCGGACGCCGGCGCGTCGCCCAGCGAGATCACCGGGAACAGCTCGGCCTGCACCACTTCCATGTGCTGCACCGTCGGATAGGAGCGCACCGTGTCCATCACCGACACCAGGGTCTGGTAGGGGGTCTTCTCGCCCAGCAGCACCATGATGTCCTCCTTCTCCGGCATGCGGCGCTTGAGCTCCTGCATAACCTCGGACAGGCCGGCGTAGTCGTAGGCGTCGTCGATCTTCGGCAGGGTCTTGATGACGCCGCCGCGGCCGTCGGAGACGACGAACGCGTCGGCCTTCACCGTCACCTCGAGATGCACCGCTTCCGGGTCGAGCTCACCGGCGGCGGCGTCGCCGGCCGGGAAGTTCAGGTCGATCACCGTGGTGTGGGTGAACACCATGGACAGCAGCAGCACGGGCACCAGCACGATCATGAGGTTCATGAACGGCGTGACGTCCAGGTCCGCGGCCTCGTGATGCTTCTTGATGCGCTTCCTGACGCGATTCATGGCGTTCTCCTCGTCCCTGATCGGATCGGCCGGCGGCTCAGGCCCCGGCCGCTGCCCTGGCGTTCTGGGCCTGGCCGGCGGCCGGGCGCTCGTCGCCTTCCATCAGGTTGAGGAACTTCACCACGGCGATCTCCAGGCTCTCGACGATGGCCGAGGTCTTGCTCTGCAGCACCGAGTGGACGAGCAGCAGCGGAATCGCCGCCATCAGCCCGAACGCGGTGGTGTTCATGGCGATGGAGATACTCTCGGACAGCAGCGTCGCCTTCTCCGCCGGATCGGCGTTGGCCACCGCGGTGAACGCGGCGATCAGGCCGATGATGGTGCCGAGCAGGCCCAGCAGCGTGGCGATGTTGGCGAAGGTGGCGAGATAGGGCGTGCGCCGCTCGATGCTCGGCAGCACCTCCAGCAGCCCTTCCTCCATGGCGTACTCGATGTCGTCACGGCGCCGGGACGAGGTCCGCCGGTTCAGGCCGTCGGCGATGATCCGGCTCATGGCCGACTTCGACTTCTGCACCACGTTGGCCAGCTCGCGCTGGTTGCGCTGCTTGAGCAGCGGCAGGATGCGCTCGAAGTCCCGCCGGTTGATGCGGGTCTGGTTGGCCAGATAGAAATAGCGTTCCAGGGCGATGGCGATCCCGATGCCCAGCACCACCGCGATGGGGTACATGAACGGGCCGCCCTCCTGGAAGAAGCTCACTACCGTCTGATACATGTCCATGTATTCACTCCTTGGAGTCGCTCGCTTTTGATTCGCGGCCCGGTTCGGCGGGCCCCTGCACGCCGGCAGGCGCGGTGGCTGTGGCGGCCTCGAAGTAGGCCAGTTCGCGCCGGTACGCCGGTGGGTACAGGCGACGGAACAGCTCGACTTCCGCGAAATCCGTCCTCAGCTCGATCTCCGGCAGGCCGTCCGGCTGCTGCCAGGGAACGATATACAGAACTTTCGGCAGCTCTTGGTTGCCGGAGATCACGGTTTCGTCGAGTTCGATCTTGCCGGCGGGCATGCTGCTTGCCGGTTCACGGTTTTGGGGTTCGGCGGCCATGGACACCATGGACACGCCGAGCAGGATCGCGCTCTGGAGAGCGCTCCTACAGAAGGTGACGATGCGTGCTCGGGTGGTCATGAGCCGACGCGCCGTTCGAGGTCGACGACCCAGCCGTTGACCTGGCTGTCGGGCTCGGCGGCCAGGTGCTGGTACTGCCGGTAGGCGGCCAGGGCGTCACCGAGGCGGCCGAGGTAGAGGTCGTAGAGGATGCCGAGATTCAGGTACGCCGCCTGGTAGTCCGGCTGGTACTCGAGGCAGGCCAGGTAGTGGGCCTCGGCGCCCTGAAAATCGCCGCGCTTGCGCAGCAGCACGCCGAGCTCGGTGCGCGCCGCGCAGTTGCCCGGATTGGCCAGCACGGCCTGCTCCAGCGCGCCGAGGGCCTCGTCCGGACGCTCCTGGGCAAGATAGACCTGGGCCAGGTTCACCCAGGGGCCCGCCAGCTCGGGCTGATCGGCGGTCACCTCCAGCAGCAGCGCCTCCGCCTCCACCAGCCGGCCGTCGAGAAACAGTTCCGTGGCCCGGGCGAACACGTCGGCGTTGTGACCGGAGACCTCGGGCATCGGCGGCATGGGCCGGGCTGCGGGCCCGCCGTCCACGGCCGCCGCGGCCGGGTCTTCCCCGGCGGTGGCGGGCTGAGGCGCGCCGCCGGTCGACGCGCAGCCGACCAGCGTCAGGCACAGCGCCGCGCTAGTGAATGCTTTCCACATAAGCCACATCCAGTTCCTGCTTGTCGAAGCGTGCCGGCATCAGGCGGCCGAGTTCCGTGAAGCTCTTCTCGACCCAGTCGTTCCACAGCCCGTCCCAGCTCCGCCGCATGTTGATCTCGTGCAGGGAGATGGCCTGCTCCTCGAAGGGAAACGCCTGCTCCTCCAGGAGAATCTCGTACTGGGCCAGCTCCAGCTCCGACAGGCCGTCGGGCCGGTCGGAATCCATGATCGCCGCCGCCAGGTCGGTGAACAGCGTGCCGATCCGGTAGGTGCTGGCGGTGGCGAACTCGGCCACCTGGTACTCCGCCGCCTGCTCGTAGGCGCGCACCGCGTCCTTCAGGGCCTTCTGCTTGCGCTTCAGGCTGTCCTTGAGCGGGTGGGTGAGCCGCACCGCGGCGAACGCGCCCCGGGCATCCTCGGCGAACACGTACTGGGCCTCGGCGGCCAGATAGGTGGCCCGCTCGCTGGCGGACCGGCCCATGGCCCGGTGAATGTCGATCTTCTCCGCCAGCCAGTGGCGGCGCCGGGTCTCGTCACCGGTGCGCTGGTACAACGTGTCGAGCTGATGGACCGCCTCGAGACGCTGTTCGATGGGCTCGTCGTAGCCGTTGGCGTAGTCGCGGAAGTAGTCGATGGCCGCGACCAGGTCGTCCTGGGCCAGGTAGAGCTCCGCGGCGCGGTACAGCGACTGGCGCCGGACCTCGGGGTCCGGGTCCTCGCCGGCCAGGCGCACGTACTCGCCCGCCGCGGCGGTCATGTCGCCGGTCTGCTCGTACATGGCCGCCAGCCGCTTGCTGACGTCCTGAGCCAGCTCGTGGTCCGGATAGGCGGCGCGGAATTCCGCCAGCAGGCCGGCCGCGCGCACCGTCTGTCCCGCCGCCTCGGTCACCGCCACGGCGTCGTAGTGACCCTGAATGGCGAGCTGGGCACCGGGCGCGATGTCGGACAGGCGCAGATAGTGGGCCACGGCGTCTTCGGTCCGCGCCTCGGACTCGGCCGCCTCGCCCTGCTTGTAGACCGTCGCCAGCAGCCGCTCGGTGATGTCGGGCCGGGCGGCGTCGTCGAGCGGGCCGGCCAGCAGGGACCGGTAGGCCCGCTCCGCCTCGGCGTAGCGGCCGAGCTCGAACCGGCCGTGGCCCTGGATCCGCAGCGCGGTCTCACGCAGCCGCCACTCGAGCTCCGGCCAGGTCGCCAGCAGGTTGTCCGCGAGCTCCACGGCCTGGTCGTACTCGGCCAGCCCGTACAGGCTGTCCGCCGCGTCGGTCTGCACCTCCGCCGCCCGCGGATCGCCGGTGAACACGAAGGCGAACTCGATCTGGGCGTCGATCTTCACGCGCTGCCACAGCTCGCGCTCCTCGGGAGCCGCGTCGGCCACCATGCGCTCCAGGCCCAGGATGGCGGCGTAGCCGGCCTCGTGGGCGTCCGGATAGTCGGGGAACTCACGCACCACGCGCTGGTAGGCGGCCACCGCCGGGCCGTGCTCGCCGGCCTCGGTGTAGACCTCGCCGAGCAGGAACAGGTACTCCGCCGTGTCCGGATCCTCCGGGAAGGTCTGCACCAGCTCCTCGTACCACTCGGCGGCCTGGAGGTAGGTCGCGCGCTCGCCGTTCTCCTGGGCGCCGGCATGGCTGGTGCGGGCCAGCTCCTCGAGGAACTCCCGCAGCGGCTCCAGGTAGCTCTCGGCCACGTCGCTGCCGTGCAGCGCCCAGAACTCGCTGTTGATGCCGTAGCGGCGGACGAAGGCCTCCTTCTTGGGCGGCACCTCGCTGGGGAAGTCCGCCGCCAGCAGGGTCTCGATCATGCCCAGATGGGCGCTCGGCGCCCTGGGGTCCAGCGGGTTGTGATCGATGAAGGCCTGCCAGGTCGCGACGCTGTCGAGGTAGCGTTCGCGCTCGTGGTAGTCGTCGGCCAGCGCCTGGTAGGCCAGGTACTGCCACGCCGGACGGCCCTGGGCGTCCATCTGGGCGGCCAGGGTGTCGGCGCCGTCGAGGTAGCCCAGCGCCAGGGTCACCACCCGGAAGCTATCGTCGAGCAGCTCCCGGTCGGTGGCCGCCAGCGATCCGTCGTCACCGTCCGCCACCAGGGTGTCGATGACCGCGAAGAAGCTCTGCAGGCCGGCCTCCAGGTCGGAACGCTTGAACTGGGACCAGCCCCGCATGTAGTTGGCGTTCTGCCAGTAGGGCGTGTCCGGACCCTGGGCCACCACGTAGCCGTAGTCGGACTCCGCGTCGCCGTAGCGCTCCTGGGAGAAGGCGATCTCGCCCCGCCGGAAGCGGGCCTCCACGCGATAGCGGCTGTCCGGATGGTCGGCGATCAGCCGGTCGAGGTAGTACAGGCTGCGGTCCGGCCGGCCCGCCAGGTCGTGCGCCCGGGCGAGCTGATAGAGGATCTGGTCCTGGTTGTCGCCCTCGGCCTGGTCGAGCAGCGACTCGTACATGGAGATGGCGGCCTCGTAGGGCGCCGACTCCCCGGCGATGTCCCGGTCCTCGCCCACGCTCATGGACAGGTCCGCCAGACGGCGGCCCACCGCGTGGTCCTCGCGCGGGTCCGGGATGCGTCCGTAGATGCGCTCGTAGGCGGCCATGACCTCCGCGCGGGTGGGCTTGTCGGTGCGCGCCGGCGGCAGCGCCAGGTCCGGCAGATCACGCACCAGATCCGCCACGTCCGGGCCGCGGCGGCCCAGCGGATCGCCGCCGCCGAACCAGGCACAGCCGGTGGCGGCCAGCACCAGCGCCAGTACCGCTGCGCGGCTCACGAGTCGCCTCCGGCGGCCGGCGCGGCATCGGCGAGCTGGTCCGTGGCCCGGGCGATGGCGATGCGCGCGGTGAGCAGGTACTGCTCGGTCTGGCGCCGCTCCTGCTCGAGGCCGCGTTCCAGCGCCTCGGCGATGACCGCGCGGCGGTCGTCGAGCGCCGCCGCCACCCGGCTCGACACGTCGCCGGCGCGATCGGTCAGCAGCACGAAGTCCGTCTCCACGCCGGCGGCGAAGCGCGCCTCGGCCTCGGCCAGACGCTCGATGCGGGCGTCCACGTCGGCCAGCAGACCGCGGTTGTCGTCGAGCTGGCGGGTCAGCTCGCGGATCCGCGCCGAGCGGGTGTCGGCGATGTCCCAGAACAGCGTGCCGAGCAGCCGGTCCACCCGGGCCTGGAAGCGCGGCTGGTCCGCCGCGGGCATATGCTCGCGGATCAGCGTCGACATGGCGTCCAGCTCCGCGATCAGGGCGCGCTCCTCGTCGTTCGCCAGCGTCTGCATCCACGCCGCCTCGAACCGGGCGGGCTCGCGCTGCAGGGTGGCGATCTCGCTCTCGAGCCCGGCGACGATGCCGGCCAGCTCGGCGCGGCGGCCGACCAGCGCCTCGTCGTCCAGCATGCGGCGGGCCGCGCCGGCGCGGCGGCGACGCTCCGCGGTGATTTCCTGAAACGACTCGATGGTGGCCGGCAGCGCCTCGAGCCACCGGGCCATGTCGTTCAGCTCGCGCCACTCGACCATCACCCGGTGAACGTCCTCGCCGGACAGCCACTCGATCCAGCTCTGGGCCCCGAGCGCGCCGTCGATGCGGCCGAGCGCCCGGTTGCGCGCGGCGTCGTCCGGCATGGCGAACACGTCCAGCAGGCGATCGATCCACGCCGGGTCGCGGGCGTTGCGGGCCGCCTCGCCCAGCGAGGCGAGCCGTACTTCGAAGGCCTGCTCCGCTTCCCGGTAGCGGTCCAGGGCGTGGGCCGGCGTGGCGAGCTGCTCGAGGCTCATCGGCAGGCCGATGCGGGCCATGGCGTGGCTGCGGGACCAGCCGCCGTCCTGGGCCAGCAGCGTCAGCCAGATGCGCGCCGCCAGCTCGTGATCCTCCCGGGCCATGGCGAGCTTGCCGTAGCTGGCCAGCGCCAGGTCGCGGTAGCGGCCGTCGCCCGGCAGCGAGCCGAGCATGGACTCCGCGTTCACGGCGTCGTCGGTCTGGCGGGCCATGACCGCCAGCGCCAGCCGGCCGCGCTGCACCAGGTCCCAGGTTTCCTCGTCCTCGGGACGCAGGTTGCCGAGCCGCACGAAGGCCGCGTGGGAGGCCTCGGCGTCGCCGGCGGCGCGCTGGGCCACGCCCAGGTTGAACAGCCCGTAAGCCAGGTAGCGATCGTCGTCGGGCAGGTCGTCGAGGTGCGCGCCGGCGGCGGCGAAATCACCCCGGGCCAGGGCCGCTTCCGCCCGCATGAAGGTCACCTCGGGATGACGGCGCTCCCGGCCGAGCCAGTTGGCGCCGAGGTCCACCGCGGCGAGCTCGGCGTCCATGGCGGCGAAGTCACCGCGCCGGTAGTGCTCCCGGGCGAGATGAAAGGCGAGCCGCATGCGGTCGAGATCGGTGAGCTCCGCCGCCGCCACGGCGTCGAAGGTCTCGCTGGCGTAGCGGTGCAGCCCTTCCTGAAAGGCGAAGCTGCCCTTCGCCAGCTCGAAGCGGATCGGGTCGTCGCCGATGCGCTGCTGACGCTCCGCCACCAGCACGTCCACCAGAGCCTGCTCGTAGTCCGCCTGGTAGTAGGAGAACAGCGCCGACCGGTAGGTGAGCTCCTCGACCGGCTTGGCCGCGGGCGTCGCGAGCAGGCAGCTGAAGAAGAGCTCGCAGAGGAAGGACTTCATGGTGCCACCAGACGCTCAGTTGCTGACCGCCGCGTGGAACTCCGGCTGGTAGTTGCTCTCCGAGTCGCGGATGGCCAGCTCGACGAAGGTGGGCTCGAAGCCCTTGTCGAACTCGACGGTGGCGGCGCGCCGGTAGTCACGTTCGCTGGGGCCGCGGCCGGTGAAGAACGCGGTCAGCTCGTGCCTGCCCTGGTTGACGTTGCCCAGATAGAGCCGCTGGACGCCGCCGCGCAGCAGGGCGTCGACCTGGCGGTCCGTGTAGAGGTGATGGGTGACTTCCTTGCCGTCGAGCTTCACGGTGACGGCGTCGAGCTGGAAGAACTCGCCGACGTCCATGGACAGGAACACGGCGACCTGGGAGCTCGCCGGGAACAGCAGATCCTCTTCGAGAATGGTGAGGTCCCGCTTCAGCGCGATGAGATCCTTCTTCACCGCCTCCAGGTCGTCACCGGGCGGAGTCGCCTCCGTCCCGGCGTATCCCGGCGCCGCCAGCAGCAGCGCGACGATCAGCGCGGCGAGGCAGCGCCCGGGCAGTCCGGCGAGTCGGTCGGCAAAGCGATGGCTGTTCATGGTCACGATCAATCCCTGTACGTGTTACGTCCGCGAGCGCGCCCTGTCCGTGGCGGTCTATTCCCGGATGAGTTCCTTCACCACCTCGACGTACTTGGCCTCGTCGCCGGGCTTGTAGCCGCGGTGGATGTAACGGACCACGCCGTCACGATCGACCACGACGGTGCTCGGCATGGCTTCGAGCTTGTACAGCTCGCTGACGCGCTGGCCTTCGTCGATCAGCACCGGGAAGGTCACGGGAATCCGGTCGATCAGCTCGCGCGCCGGCGCTTCCTCGCCCTCGACGTTGATGCCGAGCACGGCGAAGCCGGTGTCGACGTAGCGCTGATGCAGGCGATCGAGCAGCGGCATTTCCTGGCGGCAGGGTCCGCACCAGCTCGCCCAGAAATTGATCAGCACCACCTGGCCGCGGTACTCCTCGAGGCGCAGGTTCGAGCCTTCGAGGCTCTTCAGCGTGAAGTCCGGCGCATCGTCCTGGATGGTCACCGCCATCGCGGGACCGGCCAGCCCGACCGCCAGCAGCGTGACCAGCGCAGGCCGCAGAAACGCCTGGAGACGGCTACCGTGAATCATCCGACTATCTCCCTTTGCTCACATGACCGTGGCAGCGCCGTCGAGGAATCCGGGCGCTCGCGCTCCGGATCCTTCGAACCGCCGGCCACTGCGGCGCGGTGTCCTTCGCCCCTCGGGGGCGTCCGCGCCGTGCGGTCCATCCATCGACCGCTCGACGGCCGCCGTCCTGGCGGCGCTGGCTTCCCTGCCGGTGCGCCGGTCCCTGCCGATAGGGGCCGGTTTCCGTCGACAGCACGCCACCCGATACTGCCTGGGCGGCGACGACGGATTCCGGCGGAACCGGAACGACTGAGGGACCGTACTGGCTCCGACAGCCGGGCCCTGTCCGTGGGCCACGCTGGAAGGAAACGTTACTGAAGCGGCCGGCGGGGGGATGTGGCGATGGTCACGTTTTGGCACCCGCCGGGGACGGCGGCGCTGCGGCAGAGCGCCAGGATGAGACCCAGATCAAGCTGGCGGCGGGCGCCGCCGGTCAGTCGTCCTGGAGCGGCGCCAGGTCGGCGGAGTAGTGGAGCCGGCCCTCGGCGTCGATGACGATGGCGTCGATGCCGGGCAGCCGGTCGATGAGCGCGAGCCCCCGCTCCGGGCCGAGCACGAACACGCTAGTCGACAGCGCGTCGGTGAAGGTCGCGTCGGGACCGAGGATCGTCACGCTCCAGGCACCCTGGGCGGAGCGGCCCGTGGCCGGATCGAGGATGTGGTGATAGCGCACGCCGTCCTCGATGAAGAACCGCTCGTAGTCGCCGGACGTGGACACCGCGGTGTCCACCAGGGGCAGCACCACGGCCATCGCGTCCTCGTTTCTCGGGTCGCGCACGCCCACGGTCCAGGGCTCGCCGCGCCGGTCGCCGAGGATGTAGGCGTCGCCGCCCGCGGACACGCTGGCCTGATCGATGCCGGCCCGCCGCAGCAGGGCGATGGCGCGATCCACGGCGTAGCCCTTGGCGATGCCGCCCAGATCGACGTACACCTCGGGACGGCTGAAGCGCACCCGCGGCCCCTGCGGATCGAGTTCCACGTAGCGGTAGTCGATGGCCTCGACCGCGGCCCGGATGCGCTCGTCGTCCGGGCGCCGGCCCTCCCGGTAGTCGTAGTAGCGGCCGACCGAGGCGTAGGTCACGTCGAAGGCGCCGCCGGTCAGCTCGGACACCCGGCGGCTGCGGGACAGCAGCTCGAACATCTCCGGCGATACCGTCCGCCATCCCCGGGGCGCGTCGCGGTTGAGCGCGGACAGCTCGCTGGACTCCACGTAGGGGCTGTAGGTGGCGTCGATGCGGCGCATCTCGGCCATCACGGCGTCGAGCAGCTCCGCCGCCACCGCCGGATCGTCGTGCCAGATCTCGGCATGCACCCGGGTGCCCATGATGGCCTGGGTGTCCTGGTGCCAGGCGCCCTGCGCCGGGCCGGTGAGGCCGGCGGCGAGCAGCAGCACGGCGAGCAGGCGTGAACGGTGTCTCATGCCGCAAGCATAGTTCACGCCCGGCGCCCCGGGCGCGGCCCGGTCAGGCGGGCTCGCAGAGCTCCGCCGCCAGACTGGAGATCGCCACCCCGCGCCGCCCCTGGCGGATCGGATTGCGGTCGAAGCCGGAGGTCACCCAGCCCAGCGACAGGCCGGTGGCCGGATCGGCCCAGGCGAGCTGACCGCCGGCGCCGTTGTGGCCGAAGGTCTCCGGCGAGTTGCTGCGGCCGAAGCCGCGGAAGTGCCGGTCGTCGTCGCCGGCGATGATGATGCCGAGCCCGCGGTTGGCCGCGCGGCGGTACACCGGGTCGACCATGTCGCCGGTGCGGATGCGCCGCGCGCTGGCGCGCATGTCCGCGGTCCACAGCTCGGTGCCGGCCAGGCCGCCGTGCAGCAGCCCCTGGTAGAACAGGGCCAGCGCGCTCGCACTCATGATGCCGCCACCGCCGGGCACGCCGACGGCTCGCACCTCGGGCCGGTTGAAGTTGAGGATGGCCTCCTCCGTGACCTCGGTCACCGGCGGCTCGGGCATGCCCATCTTCCGGTAGTCCTCGGCGGTCAGCGCCTCGCCGACGTGCACGCAGGGCACGACGCGGTGATTCCCGGCCTCGGGCAGACCCACGAACAGGTCGTCCAGCCCCAGCGGCGCCACCAGCCGCTCCCGGACGAAGTCACGGAAATCCATGCCGCTGCGCCGCTCGATGATCTCGGCGATGACCCACATGGTGGCGGTGGGGTGATACTCGAAGCGGCTGCCCGGCTCCCAGTCGAGCCGCCACTGGGCGAAACGCCCCAGGCGCCGCTCCCGGTCCAGCCAGTCGAGCGGCCGGAACGGCGCGTTGGGAAAACCCGCCGTGTGGGTGAAGAGCTGACCCACCCGCACCGCGTCCTTGCCGTTGCTGGCGAACTCGGGAACGATGTCCGCCACCCGCTCGTCCTCGGCCAGCTCGCCGGCCTGGAACAGCAGCCACGCCGCCGCCGACGTCACCGCCTTGGTGGCGGAGAAGACGCAGAACAGACTGTCTTCGCCGGCGTCGCCGAAGGTGTCGGCGTAGACCACCCGGCCATGGCGGGCCACCGCGACCTGCACGGCGGGCAGCAGCCCTTCATCCACCTCCCTGCGCGCCCTGGCCACGAACGCCTGCAGGCGCTCGGGCACCAGCCCGGCGGCCAGCGCGTGGTCTAGCTTGTCATCGGCGATGATGCCCGCGTTTCCCATGAATTCCCCCTCGATCCGTCAGGTCGCGTCTCCGCGGACGCCGGTGCGCCGCAACCCGCCTGCGGCTATATCGATAGATCGCGATGATTGCAGAGCCACCTTGGTCAGGCAATCGACGCTGGCTAGAATCCCGGCCTCCGCCACTCGAGGATCGGGCATGCAGCTCAGGCAAGGTTTCGACGGCACGGTCGGCAACACCCCGCTGATCCGACTCGAGGGTCTCTCCGCGGAGACGGGCTGCGAAATCCTCGGCAAGGCGGAGTTCCTCAACCCCGGCGGATCGGTGAAGGACCGGGCGGCCCTGTGGATGGTGCGCGAGCACGAGCGCACCGGCGCCCTCGCCCCCGGCGGCACGGTGGTCGAAGGGACGGCCGGCAACACCGGCATCGGCCTGGTCCACGTCTGCAACGCCCGGGGCTACCGCTGCATCATCTACATGCCGGACAACCAGTCCCGGGAGAAGGTGGCGCTGCTGGAAACCCTGGGCGCGGAGGTCCGCCAGGTTCCGGTGGTGCCCTACAAGGACCCGATGAACTACCAGAAGCAGGCGGGGCGTTTCGCCGAGTCTCTGCCGGGCGCCGTCTGGGCCAATCAGTTCGACAACACCGCCAACCGCCGCGCCCACGAGGAGGGCACGGGCCCGGAGATCTGGGCCCAGACCGACGGCCGGCTCGACGCCTTCGTCGCCGCGACCGGCACCGGCGGCACCCTGGCCGGGGTCAGCCGCTACCTGAAAGCCCAGCGCCCGGACATCCGCACGGTGCTGGCGGACCCGATGGGCAGCGCGCTCTACGCCTGGGTGAAGACGGGCGAAGCCACCATGAGCAAGGGCCCCTCCATCACCGAGGGCATCGGCAACTCCCGGGTCACCGAGAACCTGGCGGGCACGCCCCTCGACGACGCGGTGCAGGTCGGCGACCAGGACATGGTGGACATGGTCTACCGCCAGATGCACGAGGACGGCTGGTTCTTCGGCTCCAGCACGGGCATCAACCTGTGCGCCGCCGTGCAGGTCGCGAAGCAGCTCGGCCCGGGCCACACGATCGTCACCATCCTGTGCGACGGCGGCGGACGCTATCAGTCGCGGCTGTTCAATCCCGAGTTCCTCGCGGAGAAAGGTCTGAAGATTCCTCGGGACTGAGCGGTCTCGGTTGTTTCGGAGGGTTGTTCATTCCAGGGGCCCGACGCACGGCCGCACGCAGCGGGAAAGCTTTTCGAAAGCGGCGGATTTGTCGTGGACGGGCTCCTGTGTAGCCGGGGGCTGAACATTCGAAAAGCTTTCCCGCTACGAACGTCCGCGCCCCCGCCGTGATGGCCCGAACCGCCGATTGCCCGACCACCCGTGGGAGCGATCTCCAGATCGCGATGCCACGAAACCTGGAACGAACTCGCGGTTTCCCCTTGGGAAACCGCCAAGCCGCCGCTACGCGGCGGCCGATCGCGATCTGGAGATCGCTCCCACGCAAGCATCTCACATCGTATGGGTGTACCACGGACGTCGTCGCGGGTGCCGGGGAGACACTTTCGGCGCATTAAGGCCTCCCGGCGCGATCGGAGCCCGTCCGTCTACAAATCCGCCAGCGCGCCGAAAGTGTCTCCCCGGCGCCCGCTTCCAACGCCCTTGAGGCCACCAAGCGGCAGCGAACCGCGATTACTAACGACCCTTGAACACCGGCTGCCGCTTCTCCACGAACGCCTTCGCCGCCTCGCGATGGTCCTCGGTCAGCCCCGTATGCACGTGGTGGGTGGCTTCGAGGTCGAGGCATTCGAGCACGTCCGCCCCCATGGCCGCGCGGTTCAGGTTCTCCTTCATGTAGCGGTAGGCCGCCGGGGGCCCGTCGGCGAGGCGCCGGGCCAGCGCCATGGTGGCGGCTTCTAGCTCGGCGGCGGGCACCACCTGACAGGCGATGCCGAGGCGCAGACACTCCTCCGCCGGCACCCGGTCCGACAGGTAGTAGATCTCCCGGGCCTTGGCCGAGCCCACCATCTGGGTGAGGAAGAACGTGCCGCCGTAGTCGCCGCTGAAGCCCACCTTCGCGAACGCCGAGGTGATGAAGGCCTTGTCGCTCATGATGCGCAGGTCCGCGGCCAGCGCGAGGGACAGGCCGGCGCCGGCCGCCGCGCCCGGCAGGCTCGCCAGTACCGGCTTCGGCATCAGGAACATGCGCCCCGCCGTGGCACGCTGGTTGAGGCGCTGGGCGTGGATGCGCTCGTCGAGGGTGGCCGCCGCGCCGGCCGTGCCGCCGGCATCGCCCTGCCCCGCCATGCCCTTGACGTCGCCGCCGGCGCAGAACGCGCCGCCCGCGCCGGTGACGACCACGCAGCGCACGCTCGGGGTCCGCTCGGCGTAGTCGAGCACCCGGGCCAGCGCCGCGTTCATGTCGCCGGACATGGCGTTGCGCGCTTCCGGGCGGTTCAGGGTGATGACCGCGATGCCGTCCTCCTCTCGGGCCAGCAGATGGTCGCTGTCGATGCCGGTGTCGATGGGGGTCCCCGCCATGGTCTCTCTCCTCCTGTGGATCGGGTACTCTACCAAGTCCACCGGAACCCGACGGGAGAGGCAAGCGGATGCAGATCGCCCATGATCGACTGGCGGAGTTCGTCACCCGGATCTTCGTCGCCGCCGGCGCCACCGAGGCGGTCGCCCGGGAAGTGGCGGACCATCTGGTGGCCGCCAACCTGAAGGGCCACGACAGTCACGGGGTCGGCATGATTCCCGCCTACGTGGCCAACATCCGCAACGGCAACCTCCAGGTCGACGCCCACGCCAACGTGCTGCGGGACAACGGCGCGGTGCTGATGATCGACGGCGGCTTCGGCTTCGGTCAGGTGGTGGGCCGGGAGGCCACCGACCTGGCCCTGGAGCGGGTGCGCACCACCGGCATCGTCTGCGCCGGCGTGCGCAACTGTCATCATCTCGGCCGTATCGGCACCTATGGCGAGCAGTGCGGCAACGCCGGCTACGTGTCCGTGCACTTCGTCAACGTGGTCGGCCACCCGCCCCAGGTGTCGCCGTTCGGCGGCCGCGAGCGGCGCATGACCACCAACCCGTTCTGCTGCGTGGTGCCCCGCCCCGGCGAGGAGCCGCTGGTGCTGGACATGGCCACCAGCGCCATCGCGCTGGGCAAGGTCCGGGTGGCCCACATGAAGGGCGAGCCGGTCCCGGAGGGCGCGCTGGTGGACCACGAGGGCGTGCCCACCAGCGACGCCTCGGTGATGTTCCAGGAGCCGTTCGGCGCCCTCGGCCCCTTCGGCGCCCACAAGGGCTACGGCCTGGCGGTCATGTGCGAGCTGCTCGGCGGCGCGCTGGCCGGCGAGTGGACCGCCCAGCCGGCCCATCCCCGCAACACCAACATCGTCAACCACATGCTGATGTTCGTGCTCGACCCGGCGGCGCTGGGCGCCGGTGCCGCATTTCAGGACGAGGTCCGGGAGATGGTCGCCTATCTGCGCGGCACCACGCCGGCCCGGGGCTTCGACCGGGTGCGGGTGCCCGGCGAGCCCGAGCAGGAGTCCCGCGCCGCGCGCCTGGCGGACGGCATCCCCATCGACGACAACTCCTGGAACGGCATCGTCAGAGCCGCCGATGCGGCCGGCCTGTCCGCCGGCGACATCGCCGCCCTCACCGGCTGATGCCCCGGCGGGCGGTCAGGCGGACGGGCGGTCCGGATCGGTGAACCGGTACTCCCGGGCAAGATCGGAGACGCGGTAGGCGCCGCCGGTCTTTTCCATGACGTCGGGATCCATGGCCAGCGCCGCGATGCAGCGGCCGACGAACCGGGGGGATTCCGCCGATGCCAGATCGGCCCGCAACCGGCCCGCAGCGACGGCCGCCTCGACGAATTCCGTGCGCACCAGCCCCGGCCGCAGCGCCAGCGCCGCCACGCCCCGGCCGGCGAGTTCGAAGGCCATGTCCCGGGCCATCCGTTCCACCGCCGCCTTGCCCGTCCCGTAGGCGGTGTTGACGGCGTAGCCGGCGCCGCCGGCGGAGGACACGTTGACGATCAGCCCCCGACCCGCCTCGATCATCAGCGGCGCCGCAAGGGCCGCGGCGACGTAGTAGCCGCGGGTGCCCACGCCGCAGTGGTCGTCCCACACGGACAGGGGCTGCTCCCAGAAGCGGCCGATCAGATCCGAGGCATCCGGCAGCCGATAGGCGTTGTTGACCAGCAGGTCGAGCCGGCCGTGGGCTGCCCGGACCTGCTCGAACAGGCGCCGGACCTGGTCGTCGCGCTCGTGGTCCACCCGCAGCGGCACCGGCGTCCCGCCCAGCGCTTCGACCTCACGCGCCGTCGCCTCCAGGGATCCGGGCGCCGGGGGCTCGTCGGCGCTGGTGGTCCGGCCGGTGAGGTAGACCGTCGCACCCGCCTCCGCCAGTCCTTCTGCGATGCCGCGGCCGACCCCGCGGGTCGCACCGGTGACCACCGCCACCTTGCCTCTCAGATCCGCCATGCTGCCTCTCCAGGAACCGCCCGGGATTGTACCCGGCGCCGCGGCGCCGCCGGAAACGCGCAGCCAGCGGATCCGTCGCGGGCGGCCCGGGACCGGCTACGGTGGACCTCGCGCGCGGCTTGAGGTTAACTTCCCCGGCTATCGAACCGGCCACAGAAAGCAGGACGTCTCCTTTGACGGCATCGGACATCAAACGCGCGGGGCTCAAGGTCACGCTGCCCCGGCTCAAGGTTCTCGAGGTGCTGGAGAACGCCAATCCCCATCACCTGAGCGCCGAGGACGTCTACAAGGCGCTCCTCGACACCGATGATTCCGTCGGGCTGGCCACGGTCTACCGGGTGCTGACCCAGTTCGAGTCCGCCGGCATCGTCCAGCGCCACAACTTCGCCGACGGGCACGCCGTCTACGAGCTGGCCCCGGACGAGCATCACGATCACATGGTCGACGTCGACACCGGGCAGGTGCTGGAGTTCGTCAACGAGCGCATCGAGAAGCTCCAGCACGAGATCGCCGAAGAACAGGGCTTCGAGCTCGTCGACCACGAGCTGGTTCTCTACGTCCGCAAGCGCAAGAAGAAGTAGCCGCCACCCGGGTCCTCACCGGCGGCCCCGACCCGGTGCCGCCGTTCGCACTTCATGCCGTATTTATTGCAAATGAGAATTACTTTTATTTAAATAGCGCTCCGCGTTCGCGCTCTGCCGGCGGCATGGCCGCCGGCCCGCCCGCGGCCACCGTTCCGTGCCCGACAGCGAGGTCACCATGCAGTCATCCGCCGCTTTCCGCTTTTCCGCCATCGTCGCCCCGGCAGCCCTGCTGGCGAGCCTGCTCCTGGCGCCGGCCGCCCCCGCGTTCGGCCACGGCGAGGTCGACGAGGACATGCTGGCGGAGTTCCAGCTCCACCTCGACGACTATCGCGAGGACGTCGAGCATCTGATCGAGGAGCTGGACCCGATTCTCGAAGCCCATGCCGCCGGCCGTGACACCGACGCTGCCGTGGCGGAGCTGATCGAGCACTGGGAGGAGGTGGCCATCCACGCCGCCATCGAGACCCGGGCCACCGTCACCTACCCCACGGTCTGGCAGGCCGTCATCGGACTCCAGCAGGCCGTTTCCGGCAGCGCCGACGACGAGGCCGTCCGGGCCGCCGCCGAGCGGGTGAAGGCCGCCCTGTGGCAGGGATACGGGGCCGTACGGCTGGCCGCCAGCCAGGTCGGTCAGGCGAGCACCGCGCCCCGGGCAGACGAAGCACCGGCTTCCGGCCCGGAAACCATCCAGCGCATCCTGGCCGACCTCGATGCCGCGGTGGCCGCCTATGGCGACGGCGAGCTGGCCCGGGCCGAGGAGCTGATCCACGCCACCTACATGAACCGCTTCGAGGGTCTCGAGGGCGACCTCATCGCCCGGGATCCGGACCTGGTGTCCAGCCTGGAGAAGGACTTCAACGCCACCCTGCCCCTGCTGATGCAGGAGGGCGCATCCATGGCGCGCGTCAACGAGACGCTGGCCGCCATGCGCCGTCAGCTCGAGACCGCCAGCGGCATCCTCGAGGACGTCGAGCAGTCCCGCTCCGAGGTGTTCTGAGCATGCGCCGCCGTGCCCTGCTGCAGGCCATGGCCGCCGCCGGCGCCCTGCCCGCGGTGCTGCCGGCGGCGCGGGCGAGCGAGCCGGCGGCGCCGGAGCCGGTCAGCGTCGATGCGCTGCCGCTGCTGCGCGGCGAGCTCACCCTCTACCTCGGCCGCGGCGAAGGCGGCCTGTACGAGAACATTCTCGCCGCCATCCGCAAGCGCAATCCGGAGCTCACCCTGAACGTCCGCCGCGGCCCCTCCACGGCCCTGGCCAACACCCTCGCGGCGGAAGCCCGGGCCGGGCGGGTCCGCGCCGACGTGTTCTGGTCCATCGACGCCAGCTCGCTGGGCCTGGTGGCCGAGCACGCCGCGCCGGTGCCCGTGCCGGCGTCCCTGCGCGACCAGCTCAAGCCCGGTTTCCGCTACGCGAGCTGGGTGCCGGTGTCCGGCCGCATCCGCACGCTGCCCTTCAACACCGCCCGGCTCGCTGCCGGCGACGTGCCGGCGAGCGTCATGGACCTGCCGGACACCGACTTCCGGTTCGGCTGGGCGCCGGCCTACGGGGCGTTTCAGTCCTTCGTCACGGCCATGCGCCTGCTGGAGGGCGAGGACGCCACCGGCGCGTGGCTGGAGGCCATGGCAGCCCGGTCGACGGAGTATGCCGGCGAGTTCGGCGTGGTCATGGCGGTGTCCCGGGCCGAGGTGGACCTGGGCTTCGCCAACCACTACTACACGCTGCGCCTGAAGCAGGGCAAACCGGAGGTGCCGGTGGATCTGGCCTTCACGCGCAACGACGCCGGCTGCCTGGTGAACGCCTCCGGCGCCGCCGTGCTGTCCTCGAGCGAGCTGGCCAGCGGCTTCGTCGCCCACCTGCTCACCCGCGAGGTGCAGTCCTACCTGGCCCGGGAGGCCTTCGAAATCCCGCTGGTCGCCGGCGTGGCCCCGCCCGAGGGGCTGCCGCCCCTGGCCAGCCTCGAGCCGCCCCGGGTCGACCTGGAGAAGCTGGCCGATCTGCGGCCGACCCTGGCGCTGCTGCGCCGCGCCGGCGTGCTGTGAGCCGTCCGGCGTTCAGCCTGATCGCCAGCGTCCTGGTGGCGCTGGCCGTGCTGGCGCCCATCGGCGTGCTGGTGAACCTGTCGGTCGGCGCCGATCTGGATCTCGGCGGGCAGACCACGGCCATCGTCGCCAACACCCTGGGCCTGACGGCCCTGACCGTGCTCGGCGCCGTGCTGGTGGGCGTGCCCATGGCGCTGGTCACGGCACACACCGATCTGCCCGGGCGGCACGTCTGGCTCGCCCTGCTGGCGGCGCCCCTGGCCGTGCCGAGCTACATCGGCGCATTCGCCTACTTCGCCGCCTTCGGCCCCGGCGGCGAAGTCGAGACCCTCACCGGCCTGGCGACCCCGCCGATCCGCGGCCTGGGCGGCGCCGCGCTGGTGATGACCCTGTACACCTATCCGTTCGTGCTGCTGACGACCCGGGCCTCGCTGCGTCAGCTCGACGGCAGCCTGGTGGACGCCGCACGCTCCCTGGGTCTGCCGCTGGGGGCCGCGCTGTGGCGGGTGGTACTGCCGCGGGTGCGCAGCGGCATCGCCGCCGGCGCGCTGCTGGTCGCGCTCTACACCCTGTCCGACTTCGCCACGCCGGCGATCCTGCGACTCGATACGTTCACCCGCATCATCTACGTGGAGTACAACGCCTTCGGGCTGGACCGGGCCGCGCTGCTGTCCCTGCAGCTCCTGGTGCTGGTCGCCGTGGTGCTGGTGCTCGAGAGCCGGGTCGGCGTGGAGCGGGAAACGCCCCAGCGCCGCCTGGAGATCTCCCTGCGCGCCGGCGTCCGCACGGGTCTCACCGCGATCATGGTGCTCGTGCTGGCTGCGGCCCTGGCTCTGCCGGCCATGGTCTTCGGGGCCTGGCTGTGGCGCGACGGCGCCGGCGGCTTCGACCCGATGCTGGTGTGGAACTCCGCCTACCCGGCGCTGCTGGCTGCGGGTGCGGCGGTGCTGGTCGCGCTGCCGGTGGCCCAGGCGGCCGCCGCCGGCACCGCCGGTCGCTGGCTGGAACGGATCGCCACCCTGGGCTTCGGCATTCCCGGCATCGTGATGGGCACGGCCCTGGTCTACGTCGGCCTGCAGCTCGACTTTCTGTATCAGACCCTGACTCTGCTGGTGATCGGCTACGTGCTGCGCTTCCTGCCTCTCGCGGTGGGCGCGATCCGTACCAGCGTGGCCAGGGTGGACGCCAACCTGATCGGCGCCGCGCGCAGCCTCGGCGCACCGCCGCTGGAGGCATTCCGGCGCGTGAGCCTGCCGCTGATATTGCCCGGGGTGGTCGCCGGCGGCGCACTGGTATTCCTCGAGGCCATGCGGGAGCTGCCGGCCACGCTGCTGCTGCGGCCGACGGGACTGGAGACGCTGACCACCGAGTTGTGGCAGGTTTACGAGGCCGGCTACTTCGGCCGCGCCGCCATGCCCGGGCTGCTGCTGATCGCCGTCTCGGCGGTGGCGCTGGTGTTCATGCTGTCGGGCGAAGACCGCCTCACCAGACGGGGAAGCCACTGAATGCTCGCGATCCGCGATCTGACCGTACGCTACCGCGACCGCGTCGCCGTCGAGCACTTCGACCTCAGCGTGGACGCCGGCGAGATCGTCACCCTGGTCGGCCCCACGGGCTGCGGCAAGAGCTCGGTGCTGCGGGCCGTCGCCGGCCTCGAACGGCCCGCCGCCGGGCAGATCCGGATCGGCGAGCTGACCATCGACGCCCGTCACGACGTCCCGCCGGAACGACGGCGCACCGGGCTGGTATTCCAGGATTTCGCCCTGTTCCCCCACCTCTCGGTGGCCCGCAACATCGGCTTCCGCGTGAGCGATCCGGCGGTGGTGGATCACTGGATCGCCGCCCTGGGGCTCGAATCCCACCGGGATGCCATGCCCGCCACCCTGTCGGGCGGTCAGAAGCAGCGCGTCGCCCTGGCCCGGGCCCTGGCCCACGCCCCGGCGCTAGTGCTGCTGGACGAGCCCCTGTCCAATCTGGACGCCGCGCTCAAGGCGAGCCTGCGCTGGCAGATCCGCGACGCGCTGAAGGCCGCCGGCGTTCCGGCGATCTGGGTGACCCACGACCAGGACGAGGCTCTGTCGGTGGGCGATCGGGTCGGCGTGATGAACGCCGGCCGGCTGGAGCAGGTCGGTGAGCCCGAGCAATGCTATCGGGCGCCCACCACCCGCTTCGTCGCCCGTTTTCTCGGCGACGGCGTGTTCCTGCGCGGACGGCTGTCCGACGGCGGCGTGCAGACCGTGGTGGACCGGTCGGTGGTGGGCGACGTGGACGCGGCCCGGCGGGTCGCCCGCTCGGGCGAGGTGGACGTGCTCGTGCGGCCCCACGATCTCGACCTGGAGCCGGACGAGCGCGGCAACGCCCGGGTAGTCTGGGGCCGCTACGAAGGCGAAACCCGGCTCTACGCGATCCGTCTTCACGAGGGACCGGAGCTGCAGGCCCGGGTGAGTCACGAAGTGCGCCTCGCCGAGGGGCAGACCGTGCAGACCCGCATATCCGCCCGTCACGCTCTGGCGCTGTTCGGCCCCGCCGAAGCATGAACGCTCCGCGCCGGGCGAAACCCCGGGGTCCGGACCGAAGGTTTTTTCGAAGTAATACTGAGAATAATTTGCATTAACGACTCCCCGACTTAAACTGACGGCCTGTCCGGGTCGTTCATCTGTTTCGGGAGAGTCTCACGCGTACCCCTCACCTCGCCGCCGCCGTGCTGGTGGCCGGCCTGCTGTCCGCCGCCGCTCCGGCTGGAACCGCTGCGGCGCCCCCGCCGGCGGACCTCACCCTCGAGAAGATGTGGGACCTGCTGCAGGCCCAGCAGGCCGAGATCGCCGAGCTCAAGGCCGAGCTGGCCGCCACCCGCAGCGACGTGGACGAGACCCGCGACAAGGTCACGATCACCGAAGAGCAGATCGTCGCCACCGCGGACTATCTCGACGACATCGACGCCTCGCGCAGCGGGTCGGCTACCAGCATCGGCGGCTACGGCGAGCTGCATTACAACAACCTCGAGACCGACGCCGGCGAGGACATCAAGGAAACCGACTTCCACCGCTTCGTGCTGTTCTTCAACCACGAATTCAACGACCGCATCCGCTTCTTCTCCGAGCTCGAGATCGAGCACGCCCTGGCGGGTGACGGCGCGCCCGGCGAGGTGGAGCTGGAACAGGCCTACGTGCAGTTCGACCTGAACGAGAACCACTACGCCAACGCCGGCCTGTTCCTGCTGCCCATCGGCATCATCAACGAGACGCACGAGCCGCCGACTTTCTACGGCGTCGAGCGCAACGACGTGGAGAACATCATCATCCCCACCACCTGGTGGGAGGGTGGCGCCGGCGTCGGCGGCCGCTACGGCAACGGCCTGTCCTGGGACTTCGCCGTGCACTCCGGCCTGCAGATGCCTACCGACGGCAGCAGCGCGTTCCGCGTGCGCAGCGGCCGCCAGAAAGTCGCCGAGGCCCTGTCCGACGACCTGGCCTGGACCGCCCGGGTGAAATACACCGGTATTCCCGGCCTCGAGCTCGCCGGCTCCTATCACTACGAGCAGGACCCGAGCCAGCTCGCCCGCGACGGCCTCGACGAAGGGCAGCTCTTCTCCTTCCACGGCATCTACAGCAGCGGGCCGTTCTCCCTGCGCGCCCTGTGGGCCGAGTGGGACTTCGACGGGGAGCTGGTGGAGCTGGCCGACGCCGACCGCCAGACCGGCTGGTACGTGGAACCGAGCGTGCGTCTGAACCTGGCCGGCACCGACTGGGGCTTCTACACCCGCTACGAGGACCTGGAGGGCGCGCGCCTGCAGGACCGCTTCGATCAGTGGCAGGTGGGTTTCAACTACTACCCGCATCCGGACGTGGTGCTGAAGGCCGACTGGCGCAACCGCGACCACGACCTGGCCAGCGAATCCGACCGGGACTTCGAGGGGTTCGATCTGGGCGTCGGGTATCAGTTCTGACGCCGACCGGCGGGCGCGCGTTCCCAATCGACCGGAGGCCAGGCAGAATGCCGACATGAACACAGGAATACGAATCATTCTTGATTCTGTTTCTCGCCGGGCGTGCCCGGCCGCCGGCCGGTGGCCGCGGGCGCTGGCGGCCCTGCCGCTGGTCGTCGCGGCCCTGCTGATCGCGCACCCTCGCCCCGCCGGGGCCGAGTCCGACGAGTACCAGTCGCCGGAAGACTTCGTCCGCACGGCGTTTCCGGACGCGGACCCCGCCGCCCGGGCGCTGTGGCTGCGGGCGGGCCTGCGTGACGACGCGGCCGAACTTCTCGGCCGCGCTCCGGCGCCGCGAATCCGCTACTGGCAGGCCGGCAGCCGGACCGCGTGGATTCTCGACGAGATCGGCAAGGACCGGCCCATCACCGCCGGCGTGGTCGTCGACGGCGGCGCCATCGCCGACGTGCGGGTGCTGGTGTTCCGGGAGAGCCGCGGCTGGGAGGTGAAGCATGCCTTCTTCACCGATCAGTTCCACGATGCCCGGCTGACCGCCGATCACGACCTCGACCAGGCCATCGACGGCATCACGGGCGCCACGCTGTCGGTACGGGCCATGAAGAAGATGGCCCGTCTGGCGCTGCTGCTCGACGCCCACGCCCAGGGCCGCAGCGCCGACCTCGCCACCCGGTCGCCCTGACGCCCGTGCTGTCCTGGCGTGCCCGCGCCCGCCGGTCCCGCACCCGGAGGCTGCACCGCTGGCATCGGCTGGCCGGCATCAGCGCCGCGGCGTTCCTGATTTTCCTCACGGTCACCGGCCTGCCCCTGCAGTTCACCGATCGGCTCGGCCTCGGCAGCCGCCACGTCGAAGCCGACTGGATCCTCGACGGCTACGGCCTCGAGGCCCGCGGCGAGGTCCTCGTCAGCGGCGGGGTCGCTGCCCTTGGCGACCGCGTGTTCCTGGCTTCCGGCGAGCCCGTGGCGCCGCTGACCGGATTCGCCGGCGCCGTGCGCCTCGACGGTCTGCTGATCGTCGCCGGCCTCGGCGACGTGCTGCTGCTCGATGCCGCGGACGGCACCGTCATCGACCGCTTCCGGCTCGAACGCAACATCCGGCGCATCGGCATCGCCGACGATCTGCCGGTGCTCGACACCACCGCCGGCCTGCTGGCGGCCGATGCCGGCCTGGTGAGCTGGATGCCGGTGGAGCGGAGCCCCGGCGTCCGCTGGGCGACACCCGAGCCGGCGCCCGCGGCTCTGGCAGACAGCGTCCGCAGGCGGGTCCGAAGCAGCCTGCTCAGCGTCGAGCGCCTCCTTCAGGATCTCCACAGCGGCCGCGCCTTCGGCACCGTGGGCGTGCTCGTCGTCGACCTGGCCAGCGCGCTGCTGGTGTTTCTGTCCGTCAGCGGGCTGATCATGTGGTGGCGCAGCCCGCGGCGCTGAATTCATGCCCGACCTGGCGGTGGTCCCCGGCTGCCGCCGGCAGACCCAAGCCCTGCAGGAGGACCTTCGCGCCGGTCGACCTGCGTCCATCCGCCGATACATCGCGACGACACCCCCGACCTTGCACATGTGGAACCCTGGCGCGACCATTCCGACGTTGGGGAGGGAGTCAGCCTTTGAGATTCGCCATATCGGCAGTACTGCTGACCGCACTCGCTGCCTGTGGCGGCGGCGGCGGGGGTGGCGGCGGAACCTCCGGCGCGACTCCGCCGCCAGCGCCCAATCAGCCACCGACGGTAGACGCCGGCGGCGACCGGTACGTCGAGGAGCGGATGCCGCAGCGCCTCACGGCGAGCGCTTCGGATTCGGACGGCGCGGTTCGCGGCTATGCCTGGAGCCAGACCGGCGGACCGCCCGTGGACCTGTTCGACGCCGACCAGGAGGAAGCCCGTTTCACCTCGCCCGAGTTCGAGCGCGACCTGGTACTGTCCTTCAGAATCCAGGTGACCGACGACGATGGTGCGACGGCGTCGGACGACGTCGATCTCACGGTGAATCCCGACTTCCGCAGGGTCCGCGTCGAGGACGGGCACGTCTATCTCGGAGTCGATGCCCTGAAACCGGCCGGCGACTACTTCGAATTCACCCTGGAAGCGGATCCGCTGTACCGATTCACGCTGCGTTCCTTCGACGCCAATGTGGACGTCCACCTGTTCAGCGCGCCGGAACGCACGCCCGAAACACTGCTCGGCAGCAGCACGAATCCGGGACTCGACAACGACGTGCTGTTCCTGGACCGCGGATCTCTCGAACGGGTGTACGTGGAGATTGCCGGTGAACCGCTGGTGCCGTACTCCCTCGAACTTCACGCCCCCAGCGAGTATCTCGAAGCCGGGTTCCCGGTGGAGACGCTGAGACTACCGGGCAGTTCGCGGAGCGGGCCCACCGCGCAGACGCTCACGGTCGGAAACGTGGATCGGGATCCCGAGGGGGAGATCATCCTGGCCGGACTGTCCAGCGGCCCGCTCTATGTGTTCAATCACGACGGCTCCCTGGTGCCGGGGTGGCCCGACGGCATCGTCAACGGCAGCGCGTATCCGAGTGTCGGCGAGCTGGACGGCGATCCGGGCAGGCAGGAAATCGCGGCCGGCATGGGTCCGTTCGTCGCCAGTTGTACCGACGACCGGCTGGCTCTCGACGGCGACGCTCAACTCCTGCCGGGGTGGCCCCAGACCGATTGCACGGCGGGGTCGACACGACCGCCCCGGCTGATCGATCTGGACGGCGACGGCATCGACGAGATCTTCTTCGACGATGGCGAGGCGTTCACCGCCAGCGGCGCGCCGGTGCCGCTCTGGATCCATGACCGGCGTGACATGGGAGAACCGTCGTTCGGCGACATCACCGGCGACGGCGAAATCAACGTCGTCTTCTCCGTCTACACGCAGTTCAACGACATCGAGGCCTACCACCTGGACGGCACCATGGTCTCGGGTTTTCCGCTGACGATGGACCCTGCCCCGCTGCTGACGCTCCGAGGCGGCCCGGTCGGACTCGCAGATCTCGACGGCGACGGCGACCAGGAAATCATCCGCCTGCGGCAAGTACAGGCGAACCCGAGCTGGCAGATCGTGCAGGCCATCGACGGAGACGGCACGCTGCTGTGGGAGCGCGAAAGCGAAGGCGGAGTCCCCACACTGACCATGCCGTCCTTCGGCGATCTGGATCTGGACGGCCGTCCGGAAATTCTGCTGCAGACCGAGCGCTACCTGAACGTCTGGGACCATACCGGCGCACCGGTCGCGGGGTTTCCGGTCGACTATGTGGTGAACTCGTACACGCCGCTGTTCGACTCCTCGCTGCCGCTCGTGGCCGACGTGACCGGCGACGGCTGGCCCAACATCGTTGTCACCACCGGGAGGCGGCTCCAGGTTCACGATAGACGAGGGGCACTCGAGCACAGCGTGCGCATACCCGAAAATGCCCGCTTGCCCGTGATCGCCGACATCGATCGCGACGGCCGGAACGAGGTCGTCGTCGCCAGTACGACGTGGAACGGATACCCGGAGTTCCTGTACACGGTCTGGGTGTTCGACTTCGGCGGCAGCAATCATGCCCCGCCCCAGTGGAGTCAGCTCGGCGGCAGCAGCCGGCGCCTGGGCAGCTTTCCGGCACCCTAGCTGCCGTGCCTGGAGCCCCAGGCTGACCGACATCACGCGCTGCCGCGTCCCCTGCGTCACATCAGGGGCCCCATCCAGACCATCAGAGCACGAGGCAGTCGTCTGCGCCTGGATGGCTTCCCCATGAGAACTTTTTTCCGATCGGGGGCGACAATGCATTCAGAACCACCGGGAATCCAGACATGCTCGGCGCCCCCACCGACGAACGCCTGATCGCGCGCGCGGCGAAAGGTTCCGCCGGCGCGTGGCAGACGCTGGTGCGGCGCTACGAGCGGCGCGTGTACAACTACGCGCTGCGCATGGTCGGTCATCCCGACGATGCCGCCGATCTCATGCAGGAGATCTTCATGGGCGCCTACCGCAACCTGCCCGGCTACCGGGGCGACGGCGCCTTTCCGGCCTGGCTGTTCCGGATCGCCAGCTTCCGCTGCACCGACTACCTGCGCCGGCGGCGCTTTCAGGACAGCTTCGACGAGACCGACGGCACCGCGCTGTCTCCGGACGATCCCGTGATGAGCGTGCTGGCCACCCATGCCAACCGGGAGATCACCGCCGCCCTGGCCCGGCTGCCCGCCGATCAGCGGCACGTGCTGGAGCTCAAGTTCTTTCAGGGTTTCACCTTCGACGACATCGCCGGACAGCTCGGCATCTCGCCGAATACGGCCAAGACGCGGCTCTACGCCGCACTGCGCAAGTTGAGGCAGGACGAGGAGTTGAGAGATGCATTGTGACGACGCCCGCGACGCTCTGCTGGACTCGCTGGACGGGCCCGCCGACGACGGCCGGACCGCCGCGCTGGACGCCCACCTGGCGGGCTGTGCCGAGTGCCGCACGCTGCGGCAGGACCTGGTCCACATGACCACCCGTGCCCGGGTGTGGCACGAGCTGGCGCCGCCGGCCTGGAATCCGCTCGCGGCGCCGCGGCGCGACGCGCCCGCCGCCGGCTGGCTGGCCGCCCTGCAGACCTGGTTCGCCCCGGCGGCGAGCACCCTGGCGCTGCTGCTGGCGCTGGGCGTGTACTGGCAGGTCCCCGCCGGCCGACCGGACGGCGCGCTGCCGGCGGCCTACCCGCCGGACCGGGCGCCGGCGGCCGGCCTGCGGACCGTCTCGGCCGACGGCGCCGCCGGCGGCGAGCTGCTCGCCGCGGCCCGTGCCGAACGGCAGGAGGCGCTGGAAGCGCTGACGGCACTGCTCAAGGCGGAGATGGACCGGCGTTCGCTGGAGACCGAGCAGAGCCTCAAATACATCATCTCCCATCAGATTAAGAGCCAGCGACAGCTCGAGGCGATCCGCAGCCGCCTCGCCGATCCGCCGGCGGCGGGAGAGCAGCTCTGATGATGCGCTGGTGCCTGCTGGCGGCGCTGGCGCTGATCCCGGCCGGCGTCACCGCCGCCGATCGGCCTCCGCCGGGCCATGACGACCTGGGGCGGCAGCTCCGGTCCAGCGCCGACGCGTTCCGGACGGCGCTGGACCGGGAACTGCCGGACGGCGTGCGGGTGGTCGGGGTGGAGGCCGGCTACCTGGCCGCCCAGGGCGTGCTGGTCATCGTCGACCTGGCGAGCCCGTGGTATCGCCTCGATGCCCGCGACGTCGATCTGGCTCCGGAGCTGTCCAGCCTGGAGCAGATTCCCGACATGGTCCACGAGATCCTGGCCGAGATGAATCTCGGTCTGTCGCGCGGCGAGGTCGCCGAGCTGCAGGCGCTGCGCAGCATCCGCGACCAGCAGCAGGCCCTGCGGGCCGAACAGCGCGCGCTGCGGGCCCGGCTGCGTGAGCTCCGCCGGGAACGTCTGCGCGCGCCGCCGGACCGGGCACAGTCGCTGTCACGCCAGATCGACGCCCTCGATTCCGAGCTCGCCGCCGCCGATGCCCGGGAGCGGGCGCTGGCGGCCGAGGCCGGGTCTCTGCGGGTGGACATCGACGGGCAGCCGGCGGCTGCGCCCGCCGCCGTCGACCGGCAGACGCTGGACGCGGCGGTCGCCGGGGTGGTCTGCCGCCACGGCGCCGGTGTCGAGCTGCGCGACGACCCGGGCCGGTTCAACGTGGTGGTGCGCCAGGCGGACTCGACCCGCTACTACGTGTTTCCGCTCGACCGTGTCCGCGCCTGCGCCGACGATCCGGCCGCGCTCCTCGAGGACGGTCTCCGCTACGACGGCTGAGCGGCCGCCGGCCGCCGCGTCAATCGACGTCGACGAGCTGGCGGTACTGGCGCATGTGGCGGCGCGCGGAAAGCTCGTCGCCGAGCAGCTCGCTGATGCGCGCCAGGTTGAAGTGGGCATCCGGCACCGACGGCGCGCGCTGGTAGAAGTCGGCGGCACTCTCGAGCTCGTTCAGCTCGTCGAACACCGTACCGAGATTGTAGAGCGCGAGCTGGTGATTCGGCACCAGGTCCAGGGCGCGCTCGTAATGGCGCTTGGCGCGCTTGAGATCACCGTCGAGCTGCATCAGCCGCCCCAGGTTGACGAACGCGTCGGCGTTCCGGGGATTGAGCTCGATGGCCTTGAGATAGGCGTCCCGCGCCCGCGGCGACCGCGCGTCCTCGAGATCCAGCCCGAGGTTGTACCAGTCGTCGCTGTCCATGGTGTCCGGCTCGCGGACCACGACCAGGTCCTCGCGGTCGCCGAGGCGGGCGACCTGCCGGGCCGGCTCCTGGGCCTCGAAATCGAACTGGGTCTGGCCGGTCTCGGCCTCCCAGACCCGGTTGTCCTCGCGCACCAGCACGTTGCTGCCCTCGGCGAAGATGCGCACCGAGGCCAGGCCCTTGGCATCGCCGAGATCAGAGCGAACCTTGAGCAGCACCCGCATGGCGCGGCGCGCCGACATCTTGGACTCCAGCAGCCCCTTGGCGGTACGCAGCAGCACCACGTCCTGAAAGCCGAAACGGTACTCGCCGCGTTCCCCCCGCGCCGGCGCGATGAGGGAGCGGCGGACGAAGTGACGGACCTGCGTGGGCTTGAGGCCGATGAGCTCGGAGACTTCGCTCGTCGTGTATCCGCTCATGGAACTGGCAGAGAACCCCGGGTGTAGAGAGAGCTGCATGTCCGGCCATCAGCCCGGAAGCTGGGGACCCGACATCAGACGTGCCGCGACTATAGCCCAGCGGTTCGGGCCGCTCAACTCAGAGGGTCTGCTTGGCCGTCAGCGTCACCTCGACGTCCCGCACGCCGGGTCCGTCGCGCAGCGGCATGGCCACGTCGAGGTGAATGATCGCGTCGCCGCGGGTCCGGGTGGACTCGAGACGCAGCCCCAGGCCCACGTTTACCAGCTCGTCACGATGGCTGCCGTCGTCCGCCGGCAGCCATGGCGGCGCCTCGTCCTCGTACCATGCCCGGCCGGCATCCACGAAGGCGGCGGCGCCCAGGCGGAACATACGCAGCGGATAGATGTTCGAGTAGTAGCGTTCCTCGACGGTCACGAGAAAGCGCCGATCACCGATCTGATAGCGGTTGGGGTAGCCGCGCAGACCGTCGCTGCCCCCGAGCAGGAGCTGACGGTCCAGGGTCGGGTTCTTCAGCGCGGCGGCCGAGGCCCGCACGGCCAGGCTCCACTTGGTCGCATGCCGGTACCGATACTCCGCCAGCACGCCCAGGAACAGGTTCTCGCTGCGGTCCGCGTCCAGGTCGAAGTAGCCGTTCGCCCAGGCGCGCCCCGTGAGGAGCTGGCGCGGCGTCAGCCAGGCCGCGTCGCCGACGTTCACCCGGCCGACCAGGTACTCGCCATCGCCGCCCGTGGCGTCGCTCGAATAACCCAGCTCGACGTAGACACTGCGGCCGAGCGCCAGGTCTTCCGTGCGCCGCACCCGGTCGACGTTGACGCGCTTGTCGTAATCGTCCTCCAGGTTCTGGTAACCGATGAAGGGGTAGACGAAGCGACGCTCGGGGTCCGTGATGTCGGGAAACGCAGCCAGCAGCGTCGGCGGCAGCTCGAAGCGATGGTCCTCGACGGCGACGCCGAGCAGAAAGCGGTTCACGAAGCGGCCCCGCAGGCCCGGCGACCAGCCCGCCGCCACCCGGGCGCTCTCGGTCTCCGCCCGGTACTCCCAGATCTCGTCGCCGAGATAGTAGAGGCCCTCCTCGCGGTCGAACCGGCTGCCGTCCAGACGGAAGTAGCGGCGCGTGTCCAGGGCGAAGAACGGCCGGCGCAGGCTGGCAGCCAGAAGCTCCCCGTCGTCGTTGTCCACGACGAACAGATCCGCCGCCCAGCGGCTGTCGCGGATGTTCGGGTCGCTGGCGGACAGGCTCCAGCCCCGTCGGTCCTCGTCCCGGTCGAAGCCCAGCGCCAGCGTCTTGCCGAGGCCGGCGACGTTGGTATCGCCGACGCCGAGCCCCAGATCGGTCTCGCCCCCCGCCCGGGTCACCGAGACCCTGGGCATCAGAGTCCACACGTCCCGGGTGACGACGTAGATGTCCAGCACGTCGCCGCAGCGGCGGCGCGGGATCACCCGGGCGTCGTAGAGGTAGTTCTTGGCCCGCAGCAGGCGCTCCGCTTCCGCCAGCAGGCGCGCATCGACCCGTTCGCCGGAGCGCATGGGCAGCACGCTCAGCACCACCCGCTCGCGGGTGCGGACGTGATAGCGGTTGGCCTGACGCTGGAGCCAGTTGTCGGCGCGCTCGAAGACGTCCTGGCGCACCACGGTGATCTCGCCGAGCTGGTAGTCCGCGTCCGGCGGCAGCGGCTGCCACGGCTCCCGGCCGCTCTCGAACCGGTAGGTGGCCAGGGCCTCTTCGTCGAGCCCGGTCAGCGGCTCGCAGTCGACGCTGGATGACCCGGCAGCGGCCTGACCGGCAGACGCCAGCATCAGGAGAACCGGCAGCGCGGCGCAGCGCTGCAGCCATGACGACGCCGCTGACATCATCCGCCGGCAGCCCCCTGCATCCCGTCTCCGGACAGCGTCGCGGCGAGCCGCGGCAGCGCCTGTGCACAGTCGGCCGCAAGCTTGGCGGTGAGCCGGTCGTCGGCCCGGGTGACGCCCTCGTTGACGGCCACGAGCGGTATGCCCCGCTCGTGGGCGCGCCGGGCGAAGCGAAAACTCGAGAACACCATCAGCGAGGAACCCACCACCAGCAGAGCATCGGCATTGTCGACGAGGTCGGCGGCATCGGCCACCCGTTCCCGCGGCACCGAGTCGCCGTAGAACACCACGTCCGGCTTCAGCACACCGCCGCAGCGCTCGCAGGCGGGCACCCGGAAATCCGCCAGATCCAGATCCTCGGCCAGATCGGCGTCGCCGTCCGGTGCCGCCGCGGCCGCCGCCCGCAGCACGAACGCGTTGTCCCGTTCCAGACGCCGCTGCACCGACGCCCGGGAGACGCGGTCGCCGCAGCCGAGGCACAGCACCTCGGCCAGCGCGCCGTGCAGCTCCAGGACGCGCCGGTGTCCCGCCTGCTGGTGCAGGCCGTCGACGTTCTGAGTGATCAGGCCGTGCACGCGGCCGTCCCGCTCCAGCGCCGCCAGCGCCCGATGGGCGTCGTTCGGCCGGGCAGCGGCCATCACCGGCCAGCCGCGCATGCTGCGCGCCCAGTAGCGACGGCGGGTGGCCGGCTGATCGAGAAAGGCCTGCATCTGTACCGGGGGCCGGCGCTTCCAGGCGCCCTGCCGATCCCGGTAGTCGCCGATGCCCGACGCGGTGCTGCAGCCGGCGCCGGTGATCACGGCGATGCGCCGCCGGGGCGCCAGCACGTCGACGACCGCCTCGAAGCCGTCTCTCATCGACGCAGCCTGTCCACGGCGCGGATGGCCGCCCGCGCGATGCGCGGCACGTTGCTGTTGCCCATGGGCGTGCCGGACCCGCTGTTGGTGGTCAGCGCCACCGCGAGCTCCCGGGACGGATCGCAGAACGCTCCGCTGCCGCCGTAGCCGTAGTGCCCGAAGGCCAGCGGCGCGCTGGCGCCGAGAGTGAAGACCCGGTGGTAGCCCATCCGCCAGTGCATGGGAATGAGCAGCACCCGGTCCCGACCGCGATTGCGTACGCGGGCGATCTCCCGCACCCGCTCCTCGGACAGCACACGCACGCCGTCGAGCTCACCGCCGCCGGCGAGCATGGCGTAGACCCGGGCCAGGGAGCGCGCCGTGAACTGGCCGTTGGCGGCGGGGATCACGGCCTGCACCACCGCCTCGTCGTTCCAGTCGAATGCTTCGGTGAACGGATTGAGCGCCGCGTCGAACTCGTCGATGTCGACCCCCAGCGCGGCCAGCCCGCCGCCCACCCAGGCCCGCAGCGTCGCCTGCCACTCCGGCTTCTCGCTCCCCGGACGGGACACGCCGTGCACCAGCTCGGCGCGCCGGTAGAGCTCGTTGTGAGGCATGCCGATGAAGGCACCGTCGAGGCCGAGGGGATCCACCAGCTCCTCGGCCAGCACCCGCTGCAGGGGGCGGCCGTCGATCTCCTCGATGAGCCCGCCGATCAGCCACCCGTAGGTCAACGCGTGGTAGCCCTGGCCATCGCCGGGCGCGTGCACCGGTTCGGCGTCGGCGATGCGCGCCTTCATGTGATCCCAGTCGAGCAGCTCCCGGGGGCTCGAGACCAGATCGGTGATGCGGTACAGCCCGGCCTCGTGGCACAGCGCCTGGCGGATGGTGATCCGCTCCTTGCCGCGGCAGCCGAACGCGGTCCAGTGCGCGGCGATCGGGTCGTCGTAGCCGGCCTTGCCCCGATCCACCAGAATGTGCAGCAGCGTCGACAGCACGCCTTTGGTGGTGGAGAAAGACGGCGCGGTGGTGTCCCGCGCCCAGGGTTCTCCGGCGCCGTTCTTCGCGCCGCCCCAGATGTCCACGACGCTGCGCCCCCGATGGTAGACGCACACGGCGGAGCCGCCGTGCCGGTCGCGGGGAATCTGGCGGATCAGCGTCGACGCGACGTCGGCGTAATCGGGATGAATGGTGCCGTCGAGCATGACGCCATTGTAGAGGTTCGCCCCATCGCATGGGGAGCGATCACAGTGGAACTCGCATCGCATTTGTGCGAATTTCGTCTCGACCACGCGGGCCAGGGACTGCATGACCATAAACTGGAGCGAATACCGCACCGACGCCTTCTTCGACGAGCTCATCACGCCGAAGGGGCGCGCCCGCACCGGGGCGGGGAACCTCTGCCGGGTGCTCAGCCAGCTCTCCGACGAGGAGATCGCCGAGCGCAAGACCGCGGCCGAGCTGGCCATCCGGTCCATGGGCATCACCTTCACCGTCTACACCGGCGAAGGCAGCGGATCCATCGACCGGGAGTGGCCCTTCGACATCATTCCCCGGCTGATCATGAAGCGCGAGTGGGATCAGGTGGCTGCGGGTCTCAAGCAGCGCGTGGATGCCCTCAACCGCTTCATCGACGACATCTACCACAACCAGAAGATCCTCGACGACGGCATCCTGCCGCGGGAGTACATCGAGAAATCCAAGGAATTCCGCCCGGAGTGCGTGGGCATCGACCCGCCCCACGGGGTGTGGTCCCACGTCTGCGGCACCGATCTGGTCCGCGACGCCGACGGCAGGTTCTACGTGCTGGAAGACAACCTGCGGGTGCCCTCCGGCGTCTCCTACATGCTCGAGAACCGCGAGGTGATGAAGCGGGTGTTTCCCGAGCTGTTCGAGGAGTACGTCATCTACCCCGTGGACGACTATCCCGACCAGCTCGCCGAGTGCCTGCGCTCCCTGTCGGACATGAAGTCGCCGCAGATCGCCGTGCTGACGCCCGGCATCTACAACTCGGCCTACTTCGAGCACGCCTACCTGGCCAACGCCATGTCCGCCCAGCTCGTCCAGGGTTCGGACCTGGTGGTAGGCCGGGACGACCGGGTCTACATGCGCACCATCGACGGTCTGATCCAGGTGGACGTGATCTACCGCCGCATCGACGACCTGTTCATGGATCCCGAGGTGTTCAACCCGGAATCCCAGCTCGGCGTGCCCGGCCTGATGCGCGCCTGGCGGGCGGGCAACGTGGCCCTTGCGAACGCGCCCGGCTGCGGCGTCGCCGACGACAAGGTGATCTACACGTACGTGCCGGACATCATCCGCTACTACCTGGACGAGGAGCCGCTGTTGCCGAACGTGCCCTCCTACCGCTGCGTCGACAAGGAGCAGCGCGACTACGTGCTGGACAACCTGGACAAGCTGGTGGTGAAGCCGGCCAACGAGTCCGGCGGCTACGGCATGCTCATCGGTCCCAAGGCGACCCGGGACGAGCGGGACAAGTTCAGCCGACAGATTCTCGCCAACCCGCGCAACTACATGGCGCAGCCCATGCTGCTGCTGTCGACGGCGCCGACCCTGGTCAACCATCACGCCGAGCCCCGCCACCTGGACCTGCGCCCGTTCATCCTGTCCGGCAGGAAAACCTACGTCACCACCGGCGGCCTCACCCGGGTGGCGATGCGCAAGGGCTCCACCGTCGTGAACTCCTCCCAGGGCGGCGGCAGCAAGGACACCTGGGTGGTGGATCTGGAATGAACGCCCATACCCTGTCCAGCACCGCCGAGCGCAGCTACTGGCTGGGCCGCTACATCGAGCGCGCCGAGACCACCGCGAGGCTGGTCTCGGTCCACGCCAATCTGCTGTTCGACATGCCCCGGCGCATGCCGCTCGGCTGGCGCCCGCTGGTGGCCATCACCGGCAGCACCGAGCTCTACGACGAGCTGTTCGACGACACCACCGAGAAGAACGTCTGCCGGTTCCTGATCAACGACCAGCGCAATCCGGCCTCGCTGATCCAGAGCCTGTCCTGGGCCCGGGAGAACGCCCGCACCCTGCGCGGCATCATCCCGCGCCCTGCCTTCGAGTTCGTCAACGAGGCGTATCTGTTCGCCAAGGACCAGCTCACCGAGCCGCTGTCCCGCACCCGGCGCGTGTCGGGGCTCACCACCATCACCGAGTACGCCCAGCAGGTGGACGGCTACATGTCCGCCAACATGCTCCACGACGCCCACTGGAACTTCCTGCGGATCGGCCAGTTCCTGGAACGGGCCGACATGACCACGCGCATGATCGACGTCGGCACCGGCACGTTCTGGGACTCCGCCGCCGAGCTCGAGCCCTTCGCCGACATCCAGTGGCGCAGCGTGCTGCGGGCCCTGTATGCCCTGCAGAGCTACAACACCACGGTGGCCGAGCCGGTCACCCAGGGGCCGGTGATGGACTTCCTGATGAACGATCCGCGTCTGCCCCGCTCGCTCGCCTACGGGCTGAACTCGATACGCAACAACCTGCGGGCCCTGCCCCGGCACGACAAGCCGATGCGGGCGGTGAACCGCATCCGCCGCGAGCTGTCCGCCACCGACGTGCGCGGGATGACCGCCGCCGGGGTGTCCGAGTATCTCGATCAGTGTCAGGTGCGCCTGAATCAGGTGCACGACGAGATCCACAAGACCTATTTCGATTTCCGTCCGCGGCGCAAGCGGGCGGGGCACACCAGTGTGCTGAAACACACTCGGAAGTCCTGACCCGAGCGTCAGGACGCCGGGAAGGGATCGGGGAGGATCCATGACCAGAGCATCCGTCGCGGCCGCCGCCGTCGCCGCCATCGTTTCGTACTGCCTGCTCGCCGGGGCGGCCGCTGCCGCCTCCGGCCGGCCTTCGGCGCTGCCCGAAGCCGACCCAGCCGCCGTCGGCATGGACCCGGAGCGACTCGCGCGGATCGGCCCGGTGATGCAGCGCTACATCGACGAGGGCCTGGTGCCCGGGACGGTCACGGCGATCATGCGCCGGGGCCGGCTGGTGCACTTCGAGGTCCGCGGCAGCATGGACGTCGAGGGCGGACAACCGATGGCACCGGACACGATCTTCCGGATCGCCTCCATGACCAAGCCCATCACGTCGGTGGCGCTGATGATGCTCTGGGAGCAGGGCGCTTTTCAGCTCCGCGACCCGGTGGCGGACTTCCTGCCGGAATTCGCCGACGCCAAGGTGTCGACCACCGGTGACGCCAGCGGCCAGACCGGCGAGCTGGTGGCGCCCGAGCGGCCCATGACCGTGCGCGATCTGCTGACCCACACGGCGGGGCTCGCCAACAACTACATCGGCAATACCGAGTTCTACCGCGAGACCATGCAGGCCCGCCCCGAAGACGACCTGGCCGCCTACATCGAGCGGCTGGCGTCGCTGCCGCTCAACTACCATCCCGGCACGGCGTGGCAGTACTCGGCGGCCACGGACGTGGTGGGCCGGCTCGTGGAAGTCCTCTCGGGGCGGCCTTTGGACCGCTTTCTGGCCGAGGAGATCTTCGACCCGCTGGGCATGACCGACACCCGTTTCTTCCTGGACGACGATCGCGCCGACCGCCTGGCCGCCCAGTACCGGCCCGGTGAGGACCTGACCATCGAGCTGGACGACCCCGCCGGCGCCGGCAGCCGCTGGGTGAGCGGCCCGAAGAAGCTGTTTCGCGGCGCCGGCGGCCTGGTGTCCACGGCCTCGGACTACCTGCGTTTTCAGCAGATGATGCTGAACGGCGGCACCCTGGACGGGGTGCGCCTGCTCGCCCCCGCCACCGTGAGCCTGATGCTGGAGAACCACACCGGCGATCTGCCGCTGTGGCTGCCGGGACCGGGCATGGGCTTCGGCCTCGGCTACGGCATCGTGCTCGACCGCGGCGAGACCGCGATGCCCATGTCCGTGGGCACCGCGTACTGGGGCGGCGCCTACTGCACGCTGTCCTGGATCGACCCTGAGCAGGAGCTGGTCGCCGTGCTGATGACCCAGGTCCGCCCCTACACCCATCTCGACATCCGCCAGGACTTCCAGGTGCTGACCTACCAGGCCATCGTCGAGTGAGACGGCCCTGCCCGCTCCTCCGCCGCGGCCCGGCGCCGGCATGATCCGCTGGCTGCGCATCTACGTGCTGCCGGGCGCGATCCTGCAGTCCGTGAACATCGCCGGCGGCTACGGCACCGGCCGGGAGCTGGTGGAGTTCTTCACCCGCCACGGCATCGGCAACGGCCTGGCCGGAATGATTCTGGCCACCAGCCTGATGGCCGTCGTGTTCGCCCTGTCGCTGGCGCTGGCGCAGCAGTTCGCCGCCTACGACTACCGCACGTTCTTCAAGATCCTGCTGGGCCGCGCCTGGTTCCTGTTCGAGATTCTGGCGGTCGCGCTGTTCATCCTGGTGCTCGCCGTCATGGGCGCCGCCGCGGGGGAGATCCTGAGCCGGGAGGTCGGCCTGCCGGCGGCCGCCGGCGGCGCCCTGCTGCTGGTCGCCGTGGTGACGCTGAACTTCTTCGGCCGGGAATGGGTGACACGCATCCTGGCCGGCTGGAGCGCGTTCCTGTACGTCGTGTTCATCGCCTATTTCGTCACCGTGGTGATGCGGGCGGGACCCCTGCCGGAAGGCGCGTTCGACTGGCAGGTGGAGGGCGCCTGGGTGCTGTCGGCGCTGCAGTACGCGCTGTACAACGTCGCCGCGGTGCCGGTGATCCTGTACGCCGCCCGGGCCATCGAGACCCGCCGCCAGGCCCTGCTGTCGGGCCTCGCCGGCGGCATCATCACCATGCTGCCCGCCGCCATGTTCCACCTCAGCTTCGTCGGCGCCTGGCCCGGCATCGTCGAGGAGCCCCTGCCGGTGTACGCCATGTTCGAACGCCTGGCGGTGCCGCTGCTGCACGGCCTCTACCTGGTGGTGCTGTTCGGCACCTTCGTCGAGACCGGCGCCGGCAACATCCAGGGGCTGATCGAGCGCCTGGACGGCTGGTGGCGGGAACGGCGCGGCGAGACCCTGTCCCGCTGGGCCCACGCCGGCGTCGCCGCGGTGGCGCTGGTCGCCTCGTCGCTGCTGTCCATGGTCGGCGTGGTCGATCTCATCGCCGGCGGCTACGGGCGCATCGCCTGGGGCTACCTGGTGGTGTTCCTGATTCCCCTGTTCACCATCGGCCTGTATCGGCTCGTGCGGCGCTGATCAGCCGGCGCGGCGTTCCGGCCAGCCGGCGAGCGCGGGCGTCGTCCGCCAGGCCACCAGGGCATAGGCGGCACAGGACACCGCCAGCGCCGGGAACACCTCGTGCAGGTGCGCGGACAGGCCGGCGGCCAGCCAGGCGAGCAGCACCGCCACGCCGAGGGCCATGGAGGTCAGCACCGCCGCGGCGTTGCCGCGCCGCCAGTGCAGGCCGAGCAGGATCGCCGGCAGAAAGCAGACCGCGTAGAGGCTGCCGGAGAAGATGGTGATCTCGACGATGCCGCCGGGCGGGTCCAGCGCCACCACGGCGGAGACCATGGCCAGGGCCACCACGCCGCCGCGGGTCCACGTCAGCGGCCGCGCCGCCGGCCGGACCACCTCCACCACGTCCTTGTAGAGCACCGAGGCCGCCACCAGCAGCACGCTGTCCATGGACGACATGGCCGCGGCGACGATGGCGATCATCAGCGCGTCGGCGGCCCAGCGCGGAAACACCGAGGCGTCGTTGATCAGCGTCGGGATGATCAGGTCGGTGTCGGTCACCCCGTCGAGCAGGAAGTGGGCGTACAGCCCCACCGGAAACAGGCAGCCCTGAATCACCAGCAGGCCAACGATGGCGACCCACATGCCGGTCCGGGCGCTGCGTTCGTCCGGCAGGGCGTAGAAGCGGGATATCTGCCGCGGGTCCACCAGCAGCTTGAGGGACCCGGACAGGGCGATGCCGAGCAGCACCACGAACGGAATGCCAGGACTCCAGGTGAACAGCCCCGCGGTGTCCGGCCGCCCGGCGAGCTCCGGCAGCCGCAGCGGGCCGCCGGCCGCATCGGTGACGAAATAGAAGATGGTGACCGATCCCACCACCATCAGCGCGCCCTGCAGTACGTCGGTGCGCACCACCGACAGAAAGCCGCCGATCGACGTGTAGACCATGACGATGGCCAGGGTGATGCCCACCGCCGCCTCGTAGGGCACGTCTAGGAACATCTGGAACAGACCGCCCGCGCCTTTGAAGATGGCCACCAGATACAGCAGGCTCGACAGCAGGATTACCAGGCCGGCCGCCACGCGCAGCGCCGGCCCGCGGCCGCCGAACCGGCTGTGCAGGTAGTCGGGCAGGGTCAGCGCATCCCAGTGACCGGTGAACCGCCGCAGCCGCGGCGCGACCGTGGTCCAGGACAGCCAGGTGAACAGCACGATCAGCAGCGCCAGCGAGAACCACGGCACGCCGTACTCGTAACCCTTGCCGGCGTGGCCCACGTAGCTGTTGGTGCTGGCGAAGGTGGCGAAGAACGACACGCCGAGCGCGAACGCGCCGACCCGGCGGCCACCCAGGTAGTAGTCGCCGAGATCGCGTGTGCCGCGCCGCCCGATCCGGGCGTGATGCACGAGCATCAGCGAATAGGCGGCGAACAGTATCACCGCCAGCCAGTGCTCGGTGAGCCAGTGCCAGGTCACGGAATCCCCTCCTCGCCGGGGAGTCTACCGCGACGACCGGCCGGGCGCGCCGGGCTGACGATCCGCGGGGATGCCGGTATCCTCGGGGGTGGGAGGTGTCATGCGCTATCTGGTCCAGTTACTGATCCCGGCGCTGATCTTCGCCGGCGTGCTGTACGCACTCACCCGGCAGCGGCGCGGCGGGGCCCGATCCGAGTCCGCCGCCGGCGATTCCGATACCGGCGCGTTCCTGGTCATTCTGGTGGTCAGCGGCGCGGTCGCCCTCGGCACCGCCTGGCTGATGCTGGAACTGCTGGGGTGAACCCGTGGGCGTGACCGTCGAGCCCAACGACGGCGGCTTCGGCGCAGCCATACGCGGCGTCGACCTGCGGCGCCCGCCCGACGATGCCGACGTCGCCGCCATCCGGGCTGCCTGGCTGGCCCACCAGGTGGTGTGGTTTCCCGATCAGCCCATGGCGCACGCCGACCTCGAGCGCTTCACCCGCTGCTTCGGCGACTGGGGCCACGATCCGTACGTCGCTCCCGTCGCCGGCCACCCCCACGTCCTGGAGATCCGTCGCGAGCCCGACGAGCCCGTCGCCCCGTTCGGCGGCGCCTGGCACTCGGACTGGTCGTTTCAGGCGGAACCGCCGTCGGCCACCCTGCTCCACGCCAAGATCGTGCCGCCGGTGGGGGGCGAGACCTGGTTCGCCGACGGCGCCGCGGCCTACGAGGCCCTGTCCGAGCGCGAACGCGCCGAGATCGACGGCCTGACGGCGTTCCACAGCGCCCGTCGGCCGTACAGCCACGAAGGCTTCCGGGCCGGCCGCGGCGACCAGCGCAGCATGCGCATCCTGCCCAGCGACCGGGCCTGGGACGTGCAGCCGCACCCGCTGGTGCGCACCCATCCCGAGACCGGCCGGCGGGTCCTGTGGGTCAACGCGGTGTACACCATCGGCATCCAGGGCATGCCGGACGGACCGGCCCAGGCCCTGCTCGAACGGCTGTGCCGCCACGCCACTGACGACCGCTTCGTCTACCGCCACCGCTGGGCGCCGGACATGCTCACCATGTGGGACAACCGGTCGGTGCAGCACTGCGCCCGGGGCGGCTACGACGGCCATCGCCGCGTGATGCACCGGACCACCGTCGCCGGCGACCGGCCGCGCTGACGTGGCCGAGCCGGACCAGCAAAGCCAGCAGGGGGGCGACGCCACGACCGGACCCATGGCGCTGGTCGATCCCGGCGGCACCATCCGCTACCTGGCGGACGCCGGCGCCGGTTCCGCCCGGCCGGGCCAGCCGGCGACGACCCTGGTCGAGCCCGAGGCCCGGACCGCCCTCGCCCAGGCGATCGAATCGGTGCTCGCCGGCGGGCCGGCGGTGACGCTGCCGACGGGCCGCACGGACCCGGCCGGCCGGCCGGAGCGCCTGCGGGCGTTCGCGATGCCCGGCGCCGACGGCGCCCTGGTCGCCCTCGCCCGGATCGACGGCCTGGCGGCAGCCCGCCAGGCCGCCCTGGAGCGCAGCGAGGAGCGGGTCCGCACGCTGGTCGAATTCGCGCCGGAGGCGATCACCATCTTCGACGTCGACACCGGACGGTTCGTGGACGTGAACGGCAACGCCTGCGAGCTGTTCGGCATGACCCGCGAGGCGCTGCTGCGCTGCGGGCCCCAGGACGTCAGCCCGGAGTTCCAGCCCGACGGGTCGCCGTCCGCGCAGGCGGCCGGCTACTGGCTCGGGCGCGCCATCGACGGCGAGCACAGCGTGTTCGAATGGCAGCACCGCTCCAGCGACGGGCGCGAGATCCCCTGCGAGGTGCGGCTCATCCGCCTGCCGGATCCGGAGCGCCGCCGGGTGCGCGGCAGCATCATCGACATCAGCCGCCGCAAGCAGGCGGACGAGGAGCGGGCCAGGCTCACGCTGGAGCTCGCCCAGGCTCAGAAGCTGCAGGCCATCGGCCAGCTCACCGGCGGCGTCGCCCACGACTTCAACAACCTGCTCACCGTCATCATGTCCAGCCTGGAGCTGATCGAGCTGCAGCCCGAGGACGTGGAACGGGTGCTCGGCCACACCCGGCAGGCGCTGCGGGCCTCGGAACGGGCCGCGGCGCTCACCCAGCAGCTGCTGGCCTTCGCCCGGCGTCAGCCGCTGCGTCCGCGGGACGTCGATCTCAACGACCTGGTCAGGGACACGGAGGCGCTGCTGGCCCGGACCCTGGGCGAGGCCATCGAGGTCGAGACCCGGCTCGCGCTGGACCTGTGGACCTGCCGCACGGACCCGACCCAGCTCGAGAACGCCATACTGAACCTGGCCATCAACGCCCGGGACGCCATGCCCCAGGGGGGCCGGCTGGTGCTGACCACCGCCAATGCCGCCATCGGGGGCGGCGACACGGCCGCCTACCCGGGCATGGAGCCCGGCGAGTACGTGCGCCTGACGGTGGCCGACACCGGCGCCGGCATGGGCGAAGACGTCCTGCGGCACGTGTTCGAGCCGTTCTTCACCACCAAGGAAGCCGGCCAGGGCAGCGGACTGGGGTTGTCCATGGTGTACGGCTTCGTGCGCCAGTCCGGCGGTCACGTGCACATCCACAGCCGGCCAGGGGCCGGCACCACCGTGACCGTGCACCTGCCACGGCGCCGCGCGGATGCCGACGAGGTGGACCGCGGCGGGTTTCCCGACGCCACGCCCGCCGGCCGCGGCGAGTCGGTGCTGGTGGTCGAGGACGACCCGGCGGTCCGCCGCCTCGTCACCGCGACGCTGGAGGGCCTGGGCTACCGCACCGTCGGCGCCGCCGATGCCACGGCGGCGCTGCAGACGCTGCGCCGCCGGCCCGACGTGGACCTGCTGCTGTCGGACGTGGTGCTGGCCGGCGGCCGCCACGGCCCGGAACTCGCCAGGGAGGCGCTGGCCCTGCTGCCGGGGCTGCCGGTGCTGTTCATGTCCGGCTACAGCGAGGAGGCCGCCAGCGGACGCGGCGGCCTGGAGGCCGGCCTGATGCTCGAGAAGCCCTTCACCCGCCACCGGCTCGCCGTGGCGGTGCGGCGCGCCCTCGACGGCGACGGACCGTCGGAGGCCGGATCGTGACGGCGCCCTTCGAGCTCCACCCCCGGCTGGCCGCGGACTGCACGCTGCTGGGCGACCTGCCGCTCTCCAGGCTGCTGCTGATGCGCGACGCCCGGTTTCCCTGGTGCATTCTGGTGCCGCGCATATCCGGGCTCACGGAACTGCACGACCTGCCCCGGGACCGCCGGGGCGAGTGGTTCGACGAAATGGCGGCGGTGTCACGCGCGGTGCTCGGCCTGCCGGGCGTCACCAAGATCAACGTCGGCGCGCTGGGCAACCTGGTGCCCCAGCTCCACGTGCACGTGGTCGGCCGCCACGCCGGGGACGCGGCCTGGCCCGGGCCGGTGTGGGGCTCCGGCGCTGCCGAACCACCCGCCGACGCAGATCTCGCCGGGCTGCGCGGGGCGCTGACGAAGGCGCTGGCGCCTGCCCTGCGCGACGCCGGCCCGGGCGCCTGAACGGAGGAATCCGGTCAGCCGGACGGCAGCGCCATCCGCATGGCGCAGCGGCGCTCCCCGGGCAGCCCCTGATCCACCTCGCTGGCGAGAATGGTGGCCAGCCGCGGGTGGTCCGCCGGCTCGGCGATCCTCAGGAAACCGAGGCGCTGGTAGAACGGCGCGTTCCAGGGCACGTCGGTGAAGGTGCTGAGGGTGACGGCGGCCAGCCCGCGGTCCCGGGCGTGCGCCACGGCGGCCTCGATGAGCCGGCGGCCGAGGCCCCGGCCCTGATGAGCCGGCTCCACGGCCAGCTCCCACACGTGCAGCTCGTCACCGGCCACCTGGGCCGCGAGGAAACCCACCGGCCGGCCCCCGGCTTCCGCCACCCAGGACGTGCCGGCCTCAACGTGGCGGGCATGAACGGTCTCCGGCTTGTGCTCACCGCTGTCGGCGATCCAGGCGAGCCCGGGCGCCGCGCGGAACGACTCCGCTGCCGCCAGCTCGACGGCCGGCAGCAGCGGTACGTCGGTTCGGGTGGTGGGACGGATGCGGTCGGCGGCGCTCATGGGCCGCCATGATAGCCGACCGGGGCCGGAGCGGCCCCGGTGCAGGCCGCCGCCGGCGCGGCGGCGGCAGGCGCGTTACATCCGCTCGATGATGGTCGCCGTGCCCATGCCGCCGCCGGTGCACATGGCCACCAGCGCCGTGGACTTGTCGAGGCGCTCCAGGGTGTCCACGGCGGTGCCGATCAGCATGCCGCCGGTGGCGCCGATGGGATGCCCCAGGGCGATCGCGCCGCCGTCCACGTTGACCACGTCGTGGGACACGTCGAGGTCCTTCATGAACTTGAGCACCACCGAGGCGAAGGCCTCGTTGATCTCCCACAGGTCGATGTCGTTCTTGGTCATGCCGGCCTTGTCCAGGCAGCGCTGGGCCGCCGGCCCGGGCGCGGTCAGCATGATCAGCGGCTCGGTGCCCGCGGTCGCAGCCTGGCGGATGCGGGCCCGGGGCTTGAGGCCGTGGGCCTTGGCGTAGTCCGGGCTCACCACCAGCACCGCGCTCGCGCCGTCCACGACGCCGGAGGAGTTGCCGGCATGGTGCACGTGGATGACCCGGTCGATGTCCGGGTACTTGTCCTTCGCCATCTCGTCGAAGGGCTTCGGGTAGCCGTCCACCTGGGCGGCGCCCATGCCTTCGAAGGAGGGCTTCAGGCCCTCGAGGCTCTCCAGCGTGGTGCCCGGGCGGGGATGCTCGTCCCGGTCGAGGGCGAGGCTGCCGTCGTCGTTGTAGATCGGCACCAGCGCGTTCTTGAAGTAGCCGCCCTCGATGGAGGCGAGCGCGCGCCGCTGGCTCTCCACCGCATAGCGGTCCACGTCCTCGCGGCTGAAGCCTTCGATGGTGGCGATCAGGTCCGCGGAGATGCCCTGGGGGACCTGGGGATGCAGCTTCAGCAGATGCTCGTTGTTGGCGTGGAAGCCGTTGGCGTGGATGGGCGAGTAGCGGGACATGAACTCCACGCCGCCGGCCACCACGGCCTCCTGCTGGCCGGACATCACGCCCATGGCGGCGAAGTTGACGGCCTGCTGGCCGCTGCCGCAGAACCGGTGCAGCGTGACGCCGGTGACGCTGATCGGCCAGCCCGCATCCAGCACGCTCATCCGGGCGATGTCGTGGGCGTGGTCGCCGCTGCCGGAGCCGCAGCCGGCAACGACGTCCTCGATGTCGGCCGGGTCGAAGCCGACCTTGTCCTTCAGGCCGTTCAGCACCTGCGCCATGCAGCGCTGCGGATGAATGTGGCTCAGGCTGCCGACGCCGGGTTTGCCCCGGCCCCGCGGCGAGCGGACGGCGTCGATGATCCAGGCTTCACGCATGTCGATTCCCCCTGATGGTCGAAGTGACGGAAATTGAAACGAATTCTACCCCGATTCCGGCTCGCCGTGGACGGCCGCCGCACCTCCCCCGGTTTCCGGCGCCAGCTCGATGCTGGCCTTGAGCCAGGCCTCCACGACGATGCGGGTCGGCACGATCAGGCCGTCGCGGCGGCCCAGGGTGAGGGTCATCTCGAAGGACTCGTCGTCGTCTTCCAGCACCACGTACCGGCACCGGCCGGGGCCGTGGGCCAGGCGCGCCAGCCGGTAGACGTGCCGGCCGGTCTGCACGGTCTGGTCCGGCGCGCAGCGCGGCGCCACGAACAGGGCGCTGACCACGTCCGGAAACGGCGCCGCAGGCCGCTCGGGGCGCTGCCTGCCGTTCTTGACGACGCGGACCACCCCGTCTTCGATGACCAGATGGCGGGACTTGTCCCGGTCGGTCTCCAGGTAGCCGAAGCGCAGCGGCGCCGGGCCGCCGTCGTCGACCCGGCCGGCGGCCTCGAACTGGTTGCGCCAGTCCGTGAAGCCCTGCAGCCAGTTGTTGGAACGGGCGTCGCCGGTGACCCGGTAGCCGCCATCCTGGAGGGCGACGGTGACGGTGGCCTCGCCCACCGGGGCGCCGGCCACGGAGGCGACGTAGCGCAGGGTGACCTCGCCGTCCGGGGTCGCGGCCGGCGCAGGGGCGGCGGCGAGGAGAATCGCGCTCAGGAGAGCGCTCCCACGGAGGTGTCGGTGGATTCGAATGGGGATCGCGCTCAGGAGAGCGCTCCCACGGAGGCGCTGGCGGATTCGGATGGGGATCGCGCTCAGGCGAGCGCTCCCACGGAGGCGCGGGTGGGTTCGGGTGGGGATCGTGCCCAGGAACGTACTCCCACGGAGGTGTCGGTGGATTCGGGTGGAGATCGCGCCCGGGAGGGCGCTCCCACGGCGGTCTCGGTGGGTTCGGGTGGGAATCGCGCCCGGCAGAGCGCTCCCGCGGCGGGCTCTGGCCGGGAGGCCGCGGTCAGGGGCGCGGAATGGGGTCGGTCGGCTCTGGGACATCGTAGCCACGCTGAACCGCCGGTCGGTCGGCGATGCCGAGATACCAGCGGCGCAGGTGCGGAAAGGCGGACCAGTCAACCTGGTGCCAGGGCCAGCGGGCGATCCAGGGCCAGGTCGCCATGTCGGCGATGGAGTAGCTGCCCGCCAGGTACGCCCGGTCCGCGAGCCGGGCGTCGAGCACCCCGTACAGGCGGTGCGCCTCGGCCAGATACCGCTGCTCCGCGTACGGCGCCTTGCCCGGATTGAAGCGCACGAAGTGATGCACCTGGCCGAACATGGGGCCGACCCCGCTCATCTGCAGCATCAGCCACTCCACGGTCTCCCAGCGGTCGTCACCCTGGAACCGGGCCTCCCGGTCCGCCAGGTACAGCAGGATCGCGCCGGATTCCATCAGCGCGCGGCCGCCGTCGACGATGGCCGGAATCCTGCCGTTCGGGCTGATGCGCCGGAACGCCGCGGCGTGCTGGTCCCCCCGGCCGATGTCCACCGGATGGACCCGGTAGGCCAGGCCGAACTCCTCGAGGGCGATGGAGACCTTGCGGCCGTTGGGCGTGGGCCAGGTGTAGAGGTCGATCACTGCACTAGGCCGCGCTGCGCGCCGTGCCCGGGGTCTCGAGAAACAGGCACGGCCAGCCCCGGTCCCGGGCGAGCCTGGCCATCGGCGCCTTCGGGTTGACCACCACCGGGCGTCCCACCGCCTCCAGCAGCGGCAGGTCGTCGCTGCTGTCGGAGTAGAAGTAGGCCCGGGACAGGTCGGTCTGCCGGCCGTGGGCGACGTGTTCCGCGGCGGTGAGCTTGCCCACGCCGAAGCAGGGCAGCGCCTTGCCGGTGATCACCCCGCCCTCCACCTCGAGCTCCGTGCAGCACAGCGCGTCGACGTTCAGCGCCCGGGCCACGGGCTCGGCCTGGTAGCGGGTGGCGGAGGTCACGATCACCACCGGATGGCCGGCATCGCGGTGGGCCTGGACGAGGGTCCGCGCCTGGGGATAGATCCAGTCCCGGACCCGCTGCTCGAAGGCGCTCTCGCCGAGGTCGATGAGCGACTGCTCGGTCTCGCCGGCCAGGTCCCGCACCGTGGTGGTGAGCAGGTCGTGGTAGTCGGCCCGGCCCAGCCCGTAGCCCACGAACACCCCCATGGACGACAGCATCCGCCGCAGCGACACGCTGCGCGACCGCATGCGCTCCATGGCCAGGGCGAACACCGAATAGCCGGAGATGAGGGTGCGATCGAGATCGAAATAGGCGATGGAGCCGGCCTCGTCGCGACTCATCGACGCCAGCCATCGGTCGAAGTCCGTCCGCAGTACGTCGCCGCGGCGCATCCGTCGGACGAGACTCACCGGCCCGGGCTTCCCGTCCCGCCACGTCGCCAGCGTCGTGTCCGATCCCCGGCCCGGAGCGGCGCCGGAGCCAGGATCCATCCCGTTCCGCCGCGTCGGCGCTGCTGCATCCTGACTGTCCTCCTGGGCCTTGGGCACCGTGTCGCCGAAGGGTAAGACCGACGGGCGCGGCGATCAAACCGCCGCCCCCGGCGGGCCGTCGTCTTTCAGCATAGGGTGCAGGCCGTCAACCTGTCATGAACCCGCCCGCGGCCGACCGTGAACCACGTCACGCCTGTACAGAACCTGCCTTGTCCGCTCCCGTGGATTGCGCAACGCTGACCTTTTTCGAGGCGTGCCGGCTGCGACCGCCGCCCCCTCGTGCTGCCGGGCCGTCCCATGATTCAGCTCACGCTGTGGTCGATATCGCCGCTGCTCGTCACCCTCGTTGCGGTGGGCATCTACCTGCGCCTGGCGCGTACGCCGCGCCTGCCCGGCATTCCCGCGTTCCGGGCGCTGGTCGCGGTGGTGGTGTTCTGGTCCGGCTGCCAGTTCGCGGAGTCGCTGTTCGTGCTGCCCCTCGCCAAGCTGGCGGCGCTGAAGGCGTCCTACGTCGGCATCGTGCTGGCCCCGGTGCTGTGGTTCCTGTTCGCGATCGGCTACGCCCTGCGCCAGTCCCACATCTCGCCCGCGCTGCGCAACGCCCTGGCCGCCCTGCCCCTGGTCACCCTGGTGCTGGTGTTCTCCAACGCCTGGCACGGCCTGATGTGGCAAGACATCCGCCTGGTCCGCGCCGACGGTTTCACCGCCCTGGTCACGGATCCGGGTCCGTGGTTCTACGTCAACGCCGTCTACGCCTACGGTCTGATGACGGTCGCCACCACGATCCTCGCGTTCGTCCTGGCCACCACGACCCGGCCGCGGCTGCCGGTGGTCGGCGTGGTACTGGCCCCGCTGGTGGTGAGCGTCGCCAACCTGCTCTACCTGCTGCCGGCCAATCCGGTGCCCTGGTTCGACCTGACCACCCTGGGCGTGGTCGTGGCCGCGATAATTCTCGATCGCACCGTGCTGCGGCACGGCGTGCTCGACAACATTCCGGTGCTCCGCGAACGGGTGCTCGAGCAGCTCGCCGAGGGCGTCATCGTCACGGCGCCGGACGGCCGCATCATCGACGTCAACCAGGTGGCCACCGGCGTGCTCGGGGCGGCCCGCAGCGAGGTCGAGGGCACGCCGGTGACGCGCTGGCTGCCGGATCTGGACGCCGCGGCGGTGGCGGACGGCCGCTCGGGCACGCTGGAGATTCAGGCGCACGGCCGCTACTACGACGTCTCTGGCGCGAAGCTCGACCCGGACGCGCCGACTTCCGACGTCGTGCTGGCGCTGCGCGACGTCACTGTGCGGCGGGACACCGAGCTGGCGCTGCGCGTGGCCCAGGACGAGCTGCAGCGGCTGGTTCACACCGACTCCCTGACCGGCCTGCACAACCGCCGCCTGTTCATGGACCGGCTCGACGAGGAGCTGCGCCGGGTCGAGCGCCACCAGGGCTGCCTGTCGGTGATCCTGATCGACCTGGATCACTTCAAGCAGATCAACGACCGCCACGGCCACGACGTCGGCGACCGGGTGCTGGTCGCCGCCGCCGCGCGCACCCGCTCGGTCAAGCGCGCCACCGACGTCGCGGCACGGATCGGCGGCGAGGAATTCGCGCTGCTGCTGCCCGCCACGGACGCGGCCGGCGCCCTGCATCTGGCCGAGCGCCTGTGCGCCGCCATCGAAGCCATCGACACGCCGCTGATGCTCGGCGAGCGGGTGACGGTGACCGCCAGCATCGGCGTGGCGACCGTCACCGGCGGCAGCGACGCGCCCTCCGAGGTGTTGCGGCGTGCCGACCAGGCCCTCTACCGGGCCAAGAACGGCGGCCGCAACCAGGTCTGCATGGGCGAGCCCTAGTGTAGTGCGCCGCATGAATTGGCACTTATCGAGCCCCTCAAAAGCGCCAGCGCAAGGCGCAGCCCGCCGGGAATGGCCTACCCCATTGCCAAGGGCTGTTCGCGCAGCGAACAGCTTCGAAGTTCCGCTTCGCGGAACTTCACGGCTGCCAACGCGGCGATGGGGCTTTTGAGGGGCTCCCTACGGGCGCGAGCCCAGGCGGCCATCTGCGGTGTTGCGGCCGCTACCCATAGCTGGGCTATGGCGGCGCGGCCGCGCCTGGCAGCTGACCGCCTGGGCTCACGCGATAAGTGCCAATTCATGCGGCGCACTACACTAGGGTCGGCGCTGCGGCAGGTACACCAGGGTCAGGGCGGCCCCGCCCGGCGCGGGATCGAACCGCAGGGTGAGCGCGGGGGCGGCTGGGGCGATGAACGCGCGCTGCACGACGCCGGCGACGAACCGCCCCACCGCATAGCCCGCCAGCACGTCGGTCGGGTAGTGCTTCTCCGCCTCCACCCGCGCCCAGGCCGTCCCGGCCGCCAGTCCGTGCAGGCCGACGCGCAGGGCGCCGTCCGCCCAGCGCGGCAGGTGATGGTGGTCCAGATTCGCCAGCGCCAGCGTGGTCGCCGCCGCCGCGCTGCCGGCGTGCCCGGAGCTGAAGCTCTCGTCGTCGCTGCCGTCGGGCCGCCGCCGGCCGGCGGCCGCCTTGATGCCGTCGGTCACGGTGTCTTCCAGGGCCAGGGCCGCGCCGCCGGCGAGCAGGCCGCCGGCCTTCGCGCGCAGATCGGGGCTGGGCGCGGTCAGCGCGCTGACCAGCCAGGCGGCCTTGGCGGCGCTGCGCAGGTCGTCACTCCAGTCCGCCGCATCCGCGCCGAACACGGGCCGCTCGTCGGCGGCCCAGTCGGCGAGATCGTCGTCCAGATCGGTCACGGCCAGGGCGGCTGCGCCGGCCAGGGGCACCCAGGTCCGCGGATCCCGGGCGGAATCGACCACGGCGCCGCGCAGCGTCGCGCCGTCGGGCCACTGTCCGCCCCAGGTCGCGGCGCTGTCCGTGCGCCCTGCACAGCCCGCCAGCAGCAGCGCGGCGAGCAGGACGGAGGCCGGCCACGACGCCGGCCGGCCGCGCTGCTCAGCCGTCGTCGGAGCTCTCCGACGGCGGTCCGGCGTCCGGCTGCTCACCGGTCTCCGCCAGCAGTTCGTCACGGGCCACGAGAAGCTGCTCCGCCTGGTAGGCCGCCAGCTCGAAGACGCCTTCCTGGCGGCTGGAACGCAGCAGATACGGTTCGCCATCGTCCTCTCCATGGAGCGACAGCCTATACTGGCCCTCCGCGTCCGCCACGTCGACGACCGCCGCCGGCTCGCCCTCGACGGCCCGGTCCGACGTGCCCATCACGCGCAGCTCGGTGAGTCGCCGGGTCAACGCGGCCACGGCCTCCGGGTCCGCCGGCTCGCCGTCCACCAGCCAGCCGTCGTCGCCGCGCCGCAGCGTCCAGGCACCGTCCAGCGACACCTCGGCCACCTCGCCGCGGGCGCGCAGCAGCGCCTTGTCGAGCCACTGATCCGGCGCCGCCGGCACCTGGTAGTTGGACAGGCCGATGGCGTAGACCGCGTCGTCGCCGGCACGCCGGGCGTGGACCTGCTGGTACCCGGGGGACGTGCCGAGGAACAGGTCCACCACGGTCTCGCCATCCGCCGACAGCACCACCCGGCGCTGGTGGTCGTCCTCCGCCACCTCGAAGCGGCCGCGGGCGCCGGCGCTGGTGGCCACCGGAAACGGCGCGTCGATGGCGTCGAGCAGGTCGAGCACCTCGGCGGCCCGCGTCCCATCCGCCGGCAGGCCGTCGGGCAGGCGCCACACGCCGTCCGTCCGGGTGACGGTGACGGCGTCGTCGCCGCCGCTGATGCGGATCTCGTCCACCGCCTCCGGATCGAAGTCGAGCAGCGCCGGCCGGGGCTCGCCGCCGGCGCCATCGGCGAGCAGCACCGCGGCGATGATCAGGCACTGCACCCCGAGCAGCGCGGTCAGCAATCCGATGCGTGCATTCATGCCTGCACCTCCCCGAGCCAGGCCCGGTGAATCTCCCGGTCCCGCCGGACCCGGCGCCGGTGCCACAGGAACACCAGGCCGACGCCGGCCAGCGCCAGCAGATAGTTCAGCGTCTCCAGCCCCGCCTGCTCGGTCGGCTCCAGCGGCGGCAGGGTGCGGTTGAAGTGGCCGCGCGCGCGGATCGCCAGCAGGCTGCGGTCCTCCAGCGCGTAGTCGACCACGTTGGCCAGGAGCTGGACGCTGTTGCCGTAAATCGTGCCTTCGGCGGAGCCGATCACCCGCAGCACCTGGTCGGCGAGAAAGTCGCTGGAGCCGAACACGAACAGGCGGGCGGACTCCGGCGAGCGGTCGATGACGCTGGTGACCACGCCGAGCCGATCGGCCGTGGTGCCGTCGGCCGGCGCCTCGTCGTCCAGGGTCGCCGCCTCGATGTCGGTCTCGCCGGCGGCGGTGTCGGACTCGGCGTCGTCGAGCAGCGGCGACGGCTCGCCGGCGAAGCTCGACTCGAACCGCCCCTCGACCAGCACGCCGAGGGTGCGGACACCGCGCTCTCCCTCGGGTTCGAAGCCGGACAGGCCGGACTCGGTGATCCGCGGCATCACGTCGGGATCGCTGGACAGCCAGCTCCCGTCCGAGCTCTCGAGCAGGGTGGTGACCTGCCGGCCGGCGTCCTGGTCCACCGCCAGCGGCGAGGCCCAGGCCATGGTCACCTGGGGCAGCCCGGCGGTGATGGGATGGTCCTCGTTCAGGCCGGGCGGCCGCACGTCGACGAAGTAGGGATAGTCCAGCATGACCATCTCCTGGAAGCTGAACCCGCCCACCTGCCGGGTCACCGGCGCGGGAAAGGCCGCGTTCTGCGGATCCATCACCATGCCTTCGCCGACGGTCACGCCGTGGTGGGCCAGCCAGTCCGCCAGGCCCGAGTTCCGGGGCGTCGCCGTCAGCGACTGCTGGCTGAGGCTGGCGGAGTAGCTGCCGGCCGCCACCACCACCGTGCCGCCCTTCATCAGGAACTGATCCACGGCGAAGCGCTGGCGCTCGTCGAAGTCCTGGGGGTCCACCACCACCAGCAGCGCCGCCTCGTCAGGCACCCTGCCGTCGGCGAGATCCGCCTCCACCACGTCGAAGTCCTGGGCGAGGAAATCCCGGAGCTGCAGGAAGGTGTTGCCCGCCGACGGCTGGGGCATGCCCATCATCGGCGGCGGCGCCTCCGGCGCCGACAGCGCCACGGTCTTCAGCAGCCCCGACGCGAACCGCTCGAGACCGTTCTCGATGGCCTGCCGGGTGGCGTCGGCGGACAGGGCGTCCGGCAGGGGCACCTGGAGTGTCGTCCCGCCGTCGGTGAGGGTCATGTAGAAGTAGAACGAATCGAGGTCGAACAGGCTCGTCGCCATCGGCTGGAAGCCGTAAGCCTCCTCGATCTCCGCCGCCAGGGCGCCGTCACCGGCCTGGGGGTCGAGGATCTCGGCGGAGAACAGGCCGTCGGCCTCGGCGGACAGGTCCTCCAGCACCTGCTGCAGGGTGTCCCGGTAGTCGGCCAGCGCCGGCGGCAGCACCGCGTCCGCCGACAGGTAACCGACGAACTCCACGGGCCGGGACAGGTTGGCGAAGATGCTGTCGCCGCCCTGGTAGCCGTAGAGCACCTTCTTGATGGTGCGGGTGACGTCGTACTCGGGGTTCCTGAGCTGGACGTCGAGCTCGGACTCGCCCACCACCTTGACCTCGATGAGGTCGCGGAAGCCGAGCACCTCGTACTCGTCGCCGTACTGCACCAGCACGTCGAAGTAGGAGTTCACCAGGCTCGACTGGTAGCGGTCGGCGACCTGGAACGGCACCGGGCGGATGCCGTACCGGCTGTTGGCCTCCTCCTCCAGCGCCGGACGCTCCGCCGGATCGACGATCTCGACGCGCACGGCGCCGCCGCCCGCCACCTCGTACTCGTTCAGCAGATCGCGCATCTGCGGCACCAGCGGCGCCAGCAGCGGATGGGTCTGGTTGCTGAAGTAGCCGCGGATCAGCAGCGGTTCCTCGAGCTGGTCGAGGTAGGTCCGCGTGGCGTCGGAGATCGAGTAGATGTCGCCTTCGGTGACGTCGGCGCGCAGGGCAGTGAGCGGGGCCAGCCAGACATTGGCCGCGAGCAGGTTGGCCACCACCAGAGCGGTGCCGGCCCTCCAGCCGCGATGGCGCGTCCGGGCGCCGTCGCCGGCCCAGCGCTGCACCTCCAGGGCGTAGACGTTGAGCGTCAGGAACACCGCCCCGAGGGACAGGTAGAAGTAGAGGTCGCGCACGTCCACCACCCCGCGGGTGATGGATTCGAAGCGGGCGCCGGTGCCCACGCCGCGCAGCAGTTCCGCCCAGCCGCCGCCCACCAGGCTGGTGAGCACCGGGCTGCCGACGAGGTAGAACGCCCCGGCGACGAAGCAGGCGAGGATCAGGCTGACGATCTGGCTGTCCGTGCGCGCGCTGACGAACAGGCCGATGGACAGGTAGGCGCCGCCGAGCAGCAGCGCCGCCAGGTAGCCGGCCCACACCGGCCCCCAGTCCAGGTCCGCGACCAGCGAGACGGTGACCGGCAGCGGCAGGGTCAGCAGCAGCGCGACCGCCAGCAGCGCCCAGCAGGCGAGGAACTTGCCGAGCACGAACTCCCAGCCGCTCACCGGCAGGGTCGCCACGAATTCCAGCGTGCCGGTGCGCCGCTCCTCGCTCCACATGCGCATGGTCAGTGCGGCGGACAGGAACACCAGCAGCACCGGCATCCACTCGAACATGGGCCGGACGTCGGCGATGTTGCGGGCGAAGTAGGCCTCGCCCCAGAAGAACACGAACAGGGTCACGGCCAGGAAGGCCAGCAGGAACAGGTAGCCGATGGGCGAGGCGAAGAACAGCTTGAGTTCCTTGCCCGCGATGCGCCGGATCACCTCAAGCCGCATGGGCCGCCTCCCCGGCGCCGCGACGGGCCGCCAGATCCATCTCGCTCACCTCCCGGAACACCGCCTCCAGGTCACGCTGGCCGGACGCCAGCTCGTAGACCGGCAGGCCGGCGCCGACCATGGCCGCCGCGACGCCCGCCGCCGCATCGTCCGGCCGGCCGCTCAGCTCCACGTCCCACACGCCGGCACCGGCGCGGCTGACGCCGGCGACGCCGGCGACGCTGCCGAGCACCGTTGCCGGGTCCGCGTCCACGGCGGTGCGGAGCTGCAGCCGGTTGCTGGCGCGCAGGTCCTCGAGGCGCTCGTCCACCGCCAGCACGCCGCCATGGAGGATCAGCACGCGGTCACACAGGGCGTTCACCTCCTGCATGATGTGGGTGGAGAGAATCACCGTGGCGTGTTCCGACAGGCGGCGGATGAGGGTGCGCATGTGCTGGGTCTGGCCCGGGTCGAGGCCGTTGGTGGGCTCGTCGAGAATGAGGAAGCGGGGCTCGTGGAGAATCGCCTGGGCGACCCCGAGGCGCTGCTTGTAGCCCCGGGACAGGGTGGCGATGGGGTCCAGCGCCTTGCCGCCCAGCTCCGTCGCCTCGATGGCGCGGCGCACCGCCTGGGCCGGGTCGATCCCGCGCAGCTCGGCCACCCAGGCCAGGTAGTCGGCCACGGACAGCTCGGGATACAGGGGCAGGTTCTCCGGCAGGTAGCCGAGCTTCGCCTGCACCGCCTGCCGGTCGTCCTCGACGATCGTGCCGTCGACGGCCACCGAGCCCTCGCTCGGCTCCAGATAGCCAGTGAGCATCTTCATGATCGTCGTCTTGCCGGCGCCGTTGTGTCCGAGCAGACCGACGATCTCGCCGTGCCCGATGGCGAACGACACGCCGTCCACGGCCAGGAAGTCGCCGTAGCGGCGGCTCAGATGTCGCGCTTCGATCATGCGTCGCGTTCCTCTCCGCCTTGCGCAGAGCCCCCAACATAGGGACGCTTGCGAAAATTTCAATACCCGCCCCGGGAGGATCGCGACCATGACCGACAACCTGGCCATCGACGGCCCAAGAGGCCCCCTGGAAGCCCGCTACGACCCGCCGGCCGGCACGCCGGTGGCCCAGGCCGTGCTGTGCCATCCGCATCCCCAGTACGGCGGATCCATGCACGACGCGGTGCTGGCCACCCTGGCGGAGGTGCTGATCGACGCCGGCGTCGGCGTGCTGCGCTTCAACTTCCGCGGCGTGGGCGGCAGCGCCGGCCGCTACGACGGCGGTGCAGGCGAGGTGGAAGATCTGCTGGCCGCCGCCGACTGGCTGATGGCCGCCCACCCCGGCGCCCGGCTGTGGGCCGGCGGCTACTCCTTCGGCGCCTGGGTGACCTGGCAGGCCCTGGATCGGGGCCTCGCCCCCCAGCGCGTCATCCTCATAGCGCCACCCGTGGGCGCCATGCCGTTTCCGTCACGGCCGGGGGAGGTGCCCACCGACGTGGTGATCGGCAGCCGGGACGACTTCGCCGACCCCGGCGCGCTGGACGCCTGGTCCGGCGTGAACCTGCACCGCATCGAAGGCGCGGACCACTTCTTCGGCGGCCACCACGAGGACCTGGCACGAACGCTGAAGAACACCATCGCCACCTGATCTCACCATGACCAGGCAGGAGCGCGCCCGGTCGGGCAGGCTCCCCCGGCGCAATCCCGGCCCGGCCCATGCCCTGTGGGCGCGCTCTCCAGAGCGCGATTGCCGGGCTGCCGAGGTCCCATCGAAAGCCGATCGCGCTCTGGAGAGCGCTCCTACATGGGGGGATGGGGAGTTCAGCCGATTCTGACGCCGGCGAGCCAGGGGTGGGCGAGGTACAGCAGAACGTAGCCCACCAGCCCCACCAGCACCGGCGCGATCAGCTCCCGCAGCACCAGCCGGTTGCGGCCGGCCAGGATGGCGCCGAAGGGCACGTTGGAGGTGGCGTCGGCATAGGGGGTCCAGTCGTCGCCGAGCTTCTTCGCCTTCTTGCGGTCGATCAGGCGGCTGCCGGCGAGGCCGAGCACCAGGAAGGTGCCGAAGAACACCACCGACACCCGGTCGCCGTTGGCGGCGAGGTGGGCGGCGGCCCAGAGCACCACGGCCCACTGGAACGGATGCCGGGTGATGCGCGTCAGGCCCCGGGCGAGGTCGCCGCCTTCACCCCGGCGCAGCGTGTCCTCCATGCCCACCACGGTCGGGTTGCGCGCCATGAAGCCGCCGAGCAGCAGGATCGAGGCCACCGGCATGACGAGCTTCGGCACCATGTAGAGCTCCGGGCTCGGCAGCCAGAAGTAGTCGTAGCGGGGCAGCGCGCCGTACATCCAGATCAGATAGCCCAGGGTGGCGAAGGCCACCAGCGAGTAGACGATCAGATAGCCCCGCTCGCCCAGGGCGGCGACCAGACGGTCCCGCAGCGCCGTGCTGCTGATGCCGAGGTGCGTGCCGAGGAACAGCACGGACGCGAGAAGCATTGGCCACATGATTCCACTCCGCCACCGGGTGCGGCCCATGATAGCCCGAAGCGCCAGGCTTGCAGCCCTTCCGCCTTTGACGCATCTTGGACGGCTGACATCGATCCGGAGCCGCGCGGGCGGCGAGACCACTGGGGAGGGGAAACATGAAGGATGTGGCAGGCAGAACCGCCTTCGTCACCGGCGGCGCCAGCGGCATGGGCCTGGCCATGGTTCGGTCGTTCGCCGCGGCGGGCATGAACGTGGCGGTGGCGGACATCGAGCAGCAGGCCCTGGACCGGGTGGCCGCCGAGTTCGCGGGCAGCAACGGCGCCGTCATCACGATCCAGCTCGACGTCACGGACCGGGCCGCCATGGAGCGGGCCGCCGAGGCCACCGAACAGGCCTTCGGCAACGTCCACGTGGTCTGCAACAACGCCGGCGTGGCGGTCGGCGGCAACGTCGACGAGATGAGCTACGCCGACTGGGACTGGGTGCTCGGGGTCAACGTCGACGGCGTGGTCAACGGCGTGCAGACCTTCACCCGGCGCATCGAGGCCCACGGCGAGGGCGGCCACTTCGTCAACACGGCCTCCATGGCCGGACACATCGCGGTCCCGGGCCTGTCCGTGTACACCGCCTCGAAGTTCGCCGTGGTCGGGCTGTCGGAGGTCATGCGCAACGACCTGGCGGCCAAGGGCATCGGCGTGTCCGTGCTGTGCCCGGGCGTGGTGCGGACCAACATCTTCGATTCCGGCCGCAACCGCCCGGAGGACCTCGCCGCCGAGACCGACACCGCCGCCGCGCTGCTGCGCGGCGAGGGCGATCAGGCCGAGCAGGAAGCCCGCATGGCGCAGATTCTGGCCGGGGCCCTGGACGCCGACGTGGTCGGCGACATGGTGCTGCACGCCATCCAGAACGACGAGTTCTACATCTTCACCCATCCGGAGATCGCCGAGATCACCAACGCCCGGTATCAGGACATGCAGGCCGCCTTCGCGCGCTGGACCGAGTACCGCAAGACCCAGGGAGTGTGACATGAGCGCAGGCAACGGCCGGCTGGCCGGCAGAACCGCACTGATCACCGGAGCCGCCCGCGGCCTCGGTGCCCGCATCGCGAAGCGCATGAGCGAGGAAGGCGCGCGGGTGGTCATCAACGACCTCAGCCTGGCCGCGGCCCGGTCCACCGCCGACGAGCTCGGCGGCGAGGCCGTGGCCTGCGACGTCAGCGACTCCGCCGCGGTGGCCTCCATGTTCGAGGAAGCGGTATCGCTGGTGGGCGACCTGGACATCCTGGTGTGCAACGCCGGCATCAGCGGCATCGAAGGCGACAACGCGGCCCGCCAGCGCATCGCCGAGCGGGCCGAGGCGCTGGCCCGGGGCGAACAGCCGGAGGACTCGCTGGACGGCGGCATCGCCGGCGTCACCGACGAGCAGTGGCGGCGCATGCTGGCCGTGCACATGGACGGCACCTTCTACTGCTGCCGGGAGGCGGTGAAGCTGATGCGGCCGCGCAACCGCGGCAGCATCATCACCATGGGCAGCATCATGGGCACCTTCGGCCGCGGCGGCGGCACCGCCTACTGCGCCGCCAAGGCCGGCATCCTCGGCTTCACCCGGGCGCTGGCCCACGAGGTCGCCGCCTACGACGTGCGGGTCAACGCCATCGCGCCGGGCTGGATCCGCACCGACATGACCGACCCGCTGAAGCCGCTGCACCCGATGCTCGAGATGCAGACGCCCATGGGCCGGATCGGCGAGCCCGACGACATCGCCTGGGCCGCGGTCTATCTGGCCAGCGACGAGGCGAAGTTCGTCACCGGCCAGACCCTGTCGCCCAACGGCGGGTGGTACATGAGCCAGTAGTCACAGGGCGCGGGCGCGCTCCGTGTTCAGGGTCGAGAGCTGCTCGTTCAGCGTCCAGTAGTCGTACAGCAGACCGATGCCGAACAGCCCCAGGGTGAACAGGTACAGCAGCCCGGTGAACACCTTGCCCATGTAGAGGCGGTGCAGGCCGAACACGCCGGTGAAGGTGAGCAGCGCCCAGGCGACGGTGTAGTTCTTGTCGCCGGCGATGTAGCGGCGATCCGCCTGGGCCTCGAGCCGGGGCATCAGGAACAGGTCGACGATCCAGCCGATCAGGAACAGCCCCAGGGTGAAGAAGTAGATGGTGCCGCTCACCGGCCGGCCGAAGTAGAACCGGTGGGCGCCGAGGAAACCGAAGATCCACAGCAGATAGCCGATGGCGAGCTCGTGGGTGTCGTCGTCCATGGGGGATCCCGTGCGATGGCTTCGCCGGACAGGGTACCCTAACCGAACCCGCGACCGCGCCGCCGACGCCCGTCGCCGATCCCATCACACGAGCCAGGAGACCCCAGTGAGCGACTTTCCGGAACCCCGATTCATCGACGTCAACGGCGTGACCCTGGAGGTCTTCACCGCCGGCGACCCGGCCGGCGAGCCGCTGGTGCTGTGTCACGGCTGGCCGGAGCTGGCCTACTCCTGGCGCCATCAGGTGCCCGCGCTGGCGGCCGCCGGCTACCACGTGATCGCGCCCAATCAGCGGGGCTACGGCCGCTCGAGCCGCCCGGAGACGGTCACCGACTACGACATCGAGCACCTGTGCGGCGACCTGGCCGCCCTGCTCGATCACTTCGGCCATGACGATGCGATCTTCGTCGGCCACGACTGGGGCGCCATCGTCGTCTGGAACATGGCCATGCTGCATCCCGGGCGGGTGCGCGCGCTCGCGAACCTGAGCGTGCCGTTCCTGATCCGCGGCCCGAAGGACTGGGTGACGTTCTGGGAGGAGCAGCTCGGCGGCGATTTCTACATCGTCCACTTCAACCGCCAGCCGGGCGTGGCGGACCGGGTGTTCGACGAGCACGCGGAGAACTTCCTGCGCAACCTCTACCGCACCCGGCAGTGGGAGCACGCGCCGCCGGACCTCGGCCCCGGCATGCCGCTGATCAACATGGCCACCGCCCCGGAGCTGCCCGGCGAGCGCCTCATGAGCGACGCCGAGCTGGCCGTGTTCGTGGACGCGTTCCGCCATTCCGGCTTCACCGGCGGCATCAACTGGTACCGGAATTTCAGCCGCAACTGGAAACTGCTCGCCGACGTGCCCCAGCGGGTGACCCAGCCGGCGCTGATGATCTACGGCCGCTACGACATGGTGCCGCCGAACCCGGAGCTGGCGACCTACGTGCCGAACGTGGAGACCCACACCCTCGACTGCGGCCACTGGATCCAGCAGGAACGCCCGGAGGAGACCACCCGGCTGCTGCTGGACTGGCTGAACCGCCTCTGAGCGGGCGCCGCCCCGCCGGTCGCGCCGGGGCGGCGGTTCAGAACGCCGCCACCAGCGCCCCCACCAGGCCGCCCAGCACCAGAGCGAGGTTGGCGAGCATGCCGACCAGAAAGCCCGGGCCGCGGGTCGCCGGATCGCGCACGTAGGCGCGGAAGTACATGGCGCGGCCGATCAGGAACGCCACCCCGGCCGTCGCGGCATACAGCTCGTGCACGTAGTAGCCGGCGGCGAACAGGGCCGGCAGAAACACTATGAGCTGCTCCAGGGTGTTGTAGTGGGCCCGGTAGACCCGCTCGAACTGCGGGTCGCCGGTGACCGCCGGCGCCTTCAGACCGGAGCGCACCCGGGCGCGGCCGACCTCGACGCCGAAGTACAGGTACTCGACCAGCGCCAGCATGGCGATGGCGACAACCGCCGACATGTCCGTTTCCACCAGGCCCGTCTCCATCATTCCCGTGACTCCCTCATTCTCCTGCCTCCGCTGCCCGCAGCATGAACGAGCCCGTGGCCTCGGCCACCACCTCGTCGTTGTCCTGGCGGATCACCTTGCCTTCCATCACCGCCAGGCGGCCCTTGCGCCGGACGCAGCGGCCCTCGAGCCGGACCGGCGTGCCGGTGGGCAGGTGCGCCCGGTAGCGGACGTCGGCCCGGGCCGTGAACGCCTGCTCGCCCTGCAGCCACAGCCAGTTCGCCATGACGTCGTCGAGAAGGCTGAACAGCAGGCCGCCGTGGGTGACCCGGTCGTAACCGCGGTGCTCGGTGAGCGGGGTGAACTCCCCCCGGCAGACGCCGTCCTCCAGGCGGAAGCGGACCTTCAGCCCGATGGGATTGTCCGGCCCGCAGACGAAGCAGCCGTTGGCGCCCGCCGCCAGCCGCGCTGCGCGGGACCCGGGGTCCTGGTTCTCTCGACTTTCCATTCGGTTCCGTGCACTGTTTTTCGTTTCGCCATGATATCGAAGTCGTGCACGACTTGAGTTTCATCCGTCGCCGCCTCGCCGAGCAGGCGGCGCCAGAGCCGCGGACGGCCCCCGGCACCCGCCAGGCCGCCGTGGCCATCATCCTGCGCCCGGACGTCGCCGGCGGCGAGGGCTCCGACGTGCTGTTCATCAAGCGGGCCGAGAAGGCCGGCGACCCGTGGTCGGGCCACATGGCGTTCCCCGGCGGCCATCGGGAACCCGCGGACCCGGACCTGCGCGCCGCGGCCATGCGCGAGACCCTGGAGGAGATCGGCCTCGATCTCGGCGGCGCGGACTATCTCGGCGCCGTCGCCCATCAGGTGGCGAGCCCCCGGGGCCGCCCGCTGAACATGATCATCTCGCCCCACGTGTTCGCCATCGAGGGCGACCCGCGGTTCACTCCCAACTACGAGGTGGCCGAGGTGCTGTGGTGCCCGCTGGCCAGGCTGGCGGACAACGGCTGGCACGACACCGAGACCCGCCCCATGGCCGGCCGGCCGACGGTGTTCAACGGCTATCGGCTGGCGGCCGGCCACTTCGTGTGGGGCCTCACCTACCGCATGCTGAAGACCTTCTTCACCACCCTCGATCCGGACTGGCAGCCGCCGCCGGAGCGGTAGCGCCGTCCGGACGCGCGCGGCTCAGGGGGCATCGTCGCCGGCGCTGTACTCCAGGCGGTGGAAATCGGCGATGGCGAGCCCGGCCGCGACGCTGGTGAACGGGTCGTGATCGACCACCCGGCCCGGAAAGCGCTCGTCGAGCAGGTCCCGGACCGCGGGAATGAGGCTCGATCCGCCGGTGCGCAGCACCACGTCCACCGCATCGAAAGCGAGCCCGGCCCGCGCCAGCGTCGCGTCGAGGGCGTCTCCGACCTGGCCCAGCAGATCGGCGATCAACGCCTCGAACCCGGCGCGGGTCAGACGGATCTCGACGTCGAGCTCCGGCAGGTCCAGCACCGCCTCGGGCTGGTCGGACAGCCGCGCCTTGAAGTCCTTGATCTCCTGGAAGACCTGATAGCTCAGATTGCGCTGGATCAGCTCGTTCAGGCGGCGGAACTTCTCGGCGCCCGGGCCGCCCTGGGCGAGACGTTCCTGGACCGGCGCGGTGTAGCGGTTCTGGTTGAGGGTGTAGGTGACGGCCCAGTTCAGCAGCCGGTCCTCGTAGTCCTCGAAGGGAAACTCGGTCTCGATCTCCCGGTCCATGCCGCGCCGGCGCCAGCGCTCGCCCTTGCCGAGCAGGGGAAACAGCAGCTCCCGGAACAGCCGCTGGTCGATGTGGTCGCCCCCCAGCGCGATGCCGTAGGTGGTGACCACCTCGAAGGCGCTGGCCCGGGTCTCCCCGGGCGGCCGCCGCAGCACGCAGAAATCCAGCGTGCCCCCGCCGAAATCCAGGGTCAGCACCGTGTCGCCGGCGAACTGCGGGTTGGCCGTCAGATAGCTCATGGCGGCGGCGATGGGTTCCGGATAGAGGTGCTGGGTGCGGATGCCGGCGTACTTGTAGGCCTCGCACAGGCGGGTCAGGGCGGTCTGGTTGCGGAACGTCTCGCGTCCCTCGAAGGTCACCGGATGGCCGAGGTGCGCCTCGCTGCAGGGTTTGACGTGAACCTCCAGCGCCTGGCGGATGCGCAGCAGGATCGGCGTGATCAGCGCCACCAGCCGGAACGGGTGGTCGAACACCATCAGCCGCCGCACCCGGCTGTCACCGAGCAGCCGCTTGGTGCCGCGGAACAGCCGCCCCTGCAGGCCGCTGTCCACCAGCGGCGCGCCGTAGATCTTCTGGGTGGCGGTCTCCACCGGCGCGGGATTCTCCGAATCGCCGTGCTCGACGAAGGCGCTGGTCTCGGCCACGACCTCCGGAATCATCTCGACGGTGCGGCCGCTGTTGTCCTCGATGTAGCGGTCGATGGCGGCCTGCCCGGTGAGGCTCTTGAGCTGGCGGTCGATGTAGGTGGCGGAGGGCATGATCGCCTGTCCGTCCTCGAGCTCCACCAGTATCACCCGCTCGCCGTCGTACACCGCAGCGGCGGAATTGGTGGTGCCGAAATCGATGCCGACTCCCAGGCGCACGGGTCAGACACCCCCGCCGGCAGGCTCTCCCGGGGCCGGCAGCAGAGCCGGCGCGAACCGGTCCAGCAGCGCCCGGTCCGCCCCGAGCCAGTCCGCCAGCACGTCCTCGTTGTGCTCGCCCTGGCGCGGCGCGCCGCCGCGCACCCGGGCGTCGGCCGCGGAGAACCGGTAGGGCGACTGGGTGACGCCGCGCTGCCCGCCGGCCCGGTCGTCGACGGTGGTGAAGGTGCCGCGATGGCGCACGGTCGGCAGGTCCAGCGCCCCCGCCGTCGTGCGCACGTCGCCCCAGGCGATGTTCATCCGGTCCATCGCGTCGATCACCGCGGCGCGGTCGGCGCAGGTTTCCTCGAGAAACCGGCGCGTCGCCCGGCGGCGGGCGGCGATCTTCTCGGCCAGGCCCGCATCGGCCGGGGTCGGGTCCGTCACGCCCATCACCTCGGTGAGCTGGCGCCACAGGAACCGGAAGTCGCCGGCGATGACGATGGGGCCGGCGGCGGAGCCCCACACCTCGCTGGGCATGTTCTTCAGATCGTAGGAATCGTCCAGGGCGAAATGCACGTGATCGTCGGTCACGAGGGTCGCGTCGATCATCGCCATGTCGATGTGCTGGCCCACGCCGGTGCGGCCGCGCAGGTGCAGCGCCGCGAGCACCGCCACCAGGCCGTGCAGGGAGGCGTTGGTGTCGGCCACCGACAGCGACATGTCGACCGGGCGGTTGCCGCCGATCTCCGCCTGGCGCGCCATGATCCCCGATTCGGCGTGGATGATCGGCGCGTACGCCGCCCGCCGGGACTCGGGCCCGTCGGCGCCGAACCCGGAGATCGACAGCATGACGAGGCCCGGATTGCGGGCGGACAGCACCTCCCAGCCGAGGCCGAGGCGGCCCATCACGTCGGGCCGGAAGTTCTCGATGAGGATGTCGGCCCGCTCCGCCAGCGCGAGCACCAGCGCGACGCCTTCGGGCCGGCCGAGGTCGACGCACATGCCGCGCTTGCCGGCGTTCTGCTGATTGAAGTAGCCGGAGATGCCGCCCCGCTCGGCGCCCCACAGCCGGGTGACGTCGCCCGCCGGCGGCTCGACCTTGACCACGTCCGCGCCGAGGTCGCAGAGCATGCGGCCGGCGAAGGGGCCGGCCAGCACCCGGGACAGGTCGAGCACACGCAGCCCCGCCAGCGGCGCCTCGCCGCCGCTCAAGCCTCCTCCCGGCGCGGCTGGCTGAATCCCGTCATGCTGATCCGCGCGCCGGGCCGCTCAGTCGGCCCGGACCAGCGGCTCCACGTTGCAGCCGACGCCGGTGCCGCCGAGACCGCAGTAGCCGTTGGGCACCTTGGCCAGGTACTGCTGATGGAACGACTCGGCGTAGTAGAACTCGTCCACCGGCGCGATCTCGGTGGTGATCTCGCCGTAGCCGGCTGCCGTCAGCGCCTGCTGGTAGGCGTCCCGGGACCGTTCGGCCTGGGCCCGCTGCTCGTCGTCGAAGGTGTAGATGGCCGACCGGTACTGGGTGCCCACGTCGTTGCCCTGACGCATTCCCTGGGTCGGATCGTGGGACTCCCAGAACGTCTTCAGCAGCGCCGGGTAGCCGACCTTCTCCGGGTCGTAGACCACCAGCACCACCTCGGCATGCCCGGTCCGCCCGGAGCAGACCTCCTCGTAGGTGGGATTCGGGGTCAACCCGCCGGCGTAGCCCACCGCGGTGGTGAACACCCCGAAGGTTTCCCAGAAGCGGCGCTCGGCGCCCCAGAAACAGCCCAGTCCGAACACGGCCTGGCGGCAGCCGGCCGGAAACGGCCCTTTCAGCGGCGCGCCGGAAACGTAGTGCTCGGCCGGCACCGGCATGCGGGCTTCCCGGCCCGGCAGGGCGCTGCCGGGCGCCGGCATGCGGAGCTTTTCCTCCAGACCCATGTCAATACACCATGCATTGCCGATTTCCAGCGATCATACCTTTCACCCTATTCCACACAAGTGCTATAAGGCCCGCTATGCCACTGTTGCCCCTCATGCTCACCGCCCTGCTCCTGGCAGGGTGTCAGACGACGGCGCCCACCTACCGGTCGATGACGGAAGCCTATTCCGCCGGCCAGCAGGTTTCCGTGGCCGAGCTCCGGGAGGCGTTCTTCCGCGCGCCGGACCTGGCCTCGCGGCTGGACCGCCTGGGCGAGCTCGAGGCCCAGGCGCTGGCGGTGGTGGAAGACGAGCCGCTCAAGCTCGGCTCCATCGGCTCGGCGATTCTCGACACCTACGTGGGCAGCCTGACCGGCCACTACGTGCTGGCCCGGTTCTACGATCACGTCGGCAATCCCAAGGCGGATTTCCACCGGGACTGGGTCGAGCGCATCCGCACCGACATGACCGCCGGTGGCGACGGCACCCGGGAGGCCCCCTACCGGGCCGCCACGCCGGTGGAAGCGCGCATGTTCGCCCTGAGCCGGGACCTGAGCCCGGTGGGCGCCATCTACCAGGCCGACGACGACGGGCCGGTCGCCTTCGCCCTGCTGCTCCAGCTCCGGCCGCCGTCCGGCCCGCTGGAGACCCTCGCCTTCGATCTGAGCGGTCTGTACGAGAGCATGCGCCAGGACTTCGTCACCGTGATGAGCCGGGCCGACCACAGCGAGGCAGTGGAATCCGCCGGCGAGGACGCGGCCGCCGCCGGTGCCGCGGACGACTTCACCCCGTTCACCCTCATCGGCTTTCTCGCCAAGCAGAGCGACACCGCCGCCCAGACCGCCGTGGGCGCGTTCCTGGCCACCCAGGGCCGCTTCGACGACGCCGTGGAATGGCTGCGCGCGGCCTCCCGCACCGGCAATCTGTTCGCCAACTCGCTGCTGGCGCGGATCTACTGGGAGCGTTCCCGGGCGGCGGAAGACGACGCGGCCCGGGAGGCGGCGCTCGACCAGGTCATGGAGAACTATCTCCACGCCATCGCCCTGGGCTCCGCGGACGCCATGTACGCCCTGGGGGTCCTGTACCTGAACGGCCACTACGGCGACGAGAACAAGATCGCCGGCGTGCCGCTGCTGGAACAGGCCGCCGAGCTCGAGCAGAGCGAGGCGATCATGTTCCTGGCGCACCTGCACTACGCCGGCGAGGTGGTGGAGCAGGACCTCGGCGAGGCCCGGGCCTACTACGCCAGGGCGGCGGAGCTCGGCAACGCCTTCGCCCGCCGCAGCTATGCCCGGTTTCTGCTCGACCGCAGCGTCGGCCAGCCCGGCGATCCCCGGGCGCTGACCTGGCTGGAGGAACTGGCCGACGAGGGCGAGGCGGAGTCGATGCTGCTGCTCGGCAACCTGCACGCCCGCGGCGTCGGCACCGACCGCAGCCCGCGCCGCGCGGTCGGCTGGTACAAGCGCGCGGTCCGGGAGGCTCCGGCCGACCCGGGCATCGTCAACGAGGTGGCCTGGACCCTGGCGGTCAGCGACCAGCAGGATCTGCGCCGCCAGCGCTACGCCCGGACCATCATGGACCGCCTGATGACCGACAACGCCGAGGCGCGCACGCGCCCCGAGTATCTCGACACCTGGGCGGCCACCTACGCCGCCACCGGCGACTTCGAGCGGGCCGTGGACCTGCAGCAGCAGGCGCTGGACGCCGCCTCGGCGGGTGACTTCGAGGACGTCATCGACATTCTCGAACAGCACCTGGAACTGTTCCGGGCCGGCGGAACGGTGTCCGAAGCCGTGCCGTGACCCGGACGGACCTGGAAGCGCTGCTGGCCCGCGCGACGCCGTTCCTGGACGTCCGCGCCCCGTCGGAGTACGCCCGCGGCGCCGTCCCGCAGGCCGTCAACCTGCCGCTGCTCGACGACGACGAGCGGCACCGGGTCGGGCTGACCTACAAGAACCAGGGGCACGACGCCGCCGTGGCGCTGGGCCACGAGCTGGTCTCCGGGGAGGTCCGCGAGGCCCGGGAACAGGCCTGGCTGCGCCACGCGGAACGCCATCCCGACGCCTGGATCTACTGCTGGCGCGGCGGCCAGCGCTCGGAGATCGCCCAGCGCTGGCTGGCGGCCCGCGGCGTCGACCTGCCGCGGGTCCCGGGCGGCTTCAAGGCGCTGCGCCAGACCTGCATGGACGTGCTCGCCCGGGCGCCGGAGGAGAAACGCTGGATCGTGCTGGCCGGGCGCACCGGCTCCGGCAAGACGGACCTGCTGCGCACCCTGGACAACGCCATAGACCTGGAAGGCCGCGCCGCCCATCGCGGCTCGGCGTTCGGCGCCACCGACCGCCCCCAGCCGACCCCGGTGGGCTTCGAGAACGCCCTGGCGGTCGACTACCTGCGCCACCGGAGCGCCACGGTGGTGGTGGAGGACGAGAGCCGGACCATCGGCCGTCTCGCCGTGCCCGAGGCCTGGCACGGCCACATGCAGACGGCGCCGCTGGCGCTGCTCGAGGTGCCGCTGGCGGTCCGGGTCGCCAACATCGAGCGCGAATACGTGACCGCCCCGCTGTACCGGGGCATTCCGCCCGCCGCCCTGTACGCCCGCCTGAGCGACGACCTGGCGCGCATCCGCCGGCGTCTGGGCGGCGACCGCCACCGGCGGATCCAGGACGAGCTGGACAGCGCCTTCACCGCCGCGTCCGGCCACGGCGCCTGGATCGAGCGGCTGCTGTCCTGGTACTACGATCCGATGTACGACTACCAGCTCGGCGGCAAGCGCGAGCGGGTGGTGATTCAGGGCGGCGCCGACGAGATCCGCGCCTTCCTCGCCGCCGAAGGCGGCTGACCGCGGGCTGGTGTAGCGCGCCGCGCTACATTAGTGATCGTGGCCGTGGGGCCGGGCCGCGAACGCGGACACCCGCTCGCCCAGACCGTCGGCACCGATCAGGCCCTTCGCCAGCAGCAGCCGCTCCAGCGCCCGCAGGAAGTGATCGTAGTAGCGGTACTCGCCGGCCGGGTCCCGGTCCCAGGCGGCGATCTCGTCGATGAGATGCGCGCGGAACTCGTCCCAGTCGTACACGCCCGCCTCGGCCAGCGCCCGGGCCATGCCGAACACCCGGCCCTGCCACGGCGCCTCGAACAGCACTTCGCCGTTGGCCATGGGCGGCGCCAGCTCGCCGGTCAGCTCGTCGGCGGCGCTCACGGCTGCGCCACGCCGATCATCGCGTCCCGGGTCACGCGCTGCGCCAGCGCCGCTTCGTCCAGGCCGTCGGCGTCCGCCGGCCGGCGCGGCAGCACCAGATAGCGCACCTCGGCGCTCGAGTCCCACACCCGCACCCGCACGTCGTCGTCGAGCACCAGCCCGAACTCGGCGAGCACCCGCCGCGGCTCCCGGACGATCCGCGAGCGGTAGGCCGGGTCCTTGTACCAGCGCGGCGGCAGTCCCAGCACCGCCCACGGATAACAGGAGCACAGCGTGCAGACCACCACGTTGTGGGTGTCCGGCGTGTTCTCCACCACGACGAGCTTCTCGGTCTGGGCGCCGCCGAAGTCGAACTCCGCCATGGCCGCCGTGCCGTCGGCGAGCAGCCGCGCCTTGAAGTCCGGATCGCACCAGGCCCGCGCCACCATGCGCGCGCCGTTCATCGGCCCGACGCGATCGTTGTAGGTCTCGATCACCCGGTCCACGTCGGCCGGGTCCAGCAGGCCCCGTTCCACCAGCAGGGATTCGATGGCCTCGGCGCGGATGGCGCGCCAGTCCTGTTCGCTCACGTGTCCACCTCCGCCGTCCACGCCGTCAGATAGGGTTCGAACAGATCCAGCGACACGGCGGTGCCCGGCTCGGCCGCCGCGCCCCACAGGTCGACGCCGTCGAACACCACCGTGTAGAGATGCTGGGGCTGCTCGCCCCGGCCGTGGGCATTGCTGTCGGGAAACACCCAGGCGCCGTGCCAGGTGGTCACGGTGCCCCGGCGGCCCCGGGCGTACGCAGGCAGCCGGGTATGTCCCGACACCCCGAAGGACGCCGTCCGCACCCGGTCGCCCTCGGCGAACACCGGGGCCGCGGCGACCGACCGCCGGTTGCCCTCTCCCGCCGGCGGGTAGGCCACCCGATCCGGCGCCTCCGCCGGGCGGGCGCCGCCTGGACGGGTCGGGTCGCCGCCGAGCGCTGCGATGCGCGCGCGCAGTTCGTCCGCCTGCACGATGCCTGCTTCCCGCAGCAGGGTTTCGAGCCCGGCCAGCCAGCGGCCGTAGTAGCCGTCGCACAGATAGGCATCGGGGCGGATGCGCTCGATGGCATGGCGGAACTGATCCGCGTTGCGGTACGCGCCCGCCGCGGCGGCGGCCCCGATCATCGCGAAGACCCGGGCCTCCCAGCGCTCGTGGAAGGCCGGTTCGTCCGCCTCCCGTTCCACCGGGCCGAAGCCGGCCCTGCCGCCCAGATCGTGAATCCCGTCCATCAGCGTCCTCCGGAAACCTCACGCAGCACCGGGATGTCCGCCGCCGGCGCCACGGCCGGGCTGAGCCCGGACAGGGGCACGGCGAAATGGTGCCGGCCGGCGGGCACGAGCCGGTCGCTGCCGTCGGGCAGGACCACCCGCGCGCCGGCGTTGCCGGGTACCAGGACGTCGAGCTCGAAGGCCTCGGCGGTGATGCGCCAGGCCACCTCGAAGCGGCCGTGCACCGTGTCCAGATGGCCGGCGATGTCCCGCACCGGCGCGCCGGCGGGGAACGCCCGCCCGAGCGGCGGACGCGGCTGCACCCGCACCCGGCGATAGGCGTTGCGCTCCGGCGTCAGATCGTCGTCCAGCTCGATGCCCAGCAGAAACCGCTGCAGCCAGCCGGCCATGCCGGCGGCGGCCAGCCGTCCCGGCACGCCGCCGGCAGCGTCCCACAGCAGGTCGGCGCCGGCCGTGACCGCGTGCATCCAGCTCGGCGACGTGGTCTGCAGCAGCGCCTGATAGGCCAGATCGACCCGCCCCGACAGGGTCAGCACCTCCAGCAGCAGGCCCAGGTCCCGCAGGTCCAGCGCCGGATGAAAGCCGTCGCGCCGGAGCTGGGCTTCGATGCGGCCCAGCGCCACCGACACCTCGTCGCCCTCCAGCAGGCCGGTCTCCAGGGCCAGCACGTAGCCGAGCTGGGCGTCTCCGGCCAGCAGCCCTTCCGCCGTCACGAACCGCCGGCGGAAAGCGCCGCGCACCCGATCCAGGCTCGCCAGGTGAGCTTCGAGGTCCGCCAGCCGCCCGAGCACGCCGGCCATGCGCGCGGCGACGGACAGGGCGAATGCGTAGCGCGCGGTGCCGAGGAGCTGGTCGGGCACGGCCACCTCCAGGGCCGCCGCCGCGCCGGTCCAGCGGTCGGCGCAACGATCCAGGTGCCCCTGCACGGCCGGGTACATGCGGTCCAGCAGACGTCGGTCGTCATAGCACCGGTACAGCAGCCACAGGCACGGCAGCCAGCCGTCCAGCGCCGTGTCACCCGCCGCCGCGTCGCCGGACGCCGCCGGGACGGCGCCCCCGGCGCCGGACAGGGTCTCGGCCCAGAAGCCGAAGGGCGCGGCGGCGTCGACCGCGGCGGCGGCCCCGGCGAGGATCGCCGGCGCATCGACCGGCTGCAGCCGCCGGTCCGGGCCCGACGGTCCCCGCACCGGACCGAGCAGCAGCCCCTGGTCCAGGGTCCGGACCGCGGCGCGGAAGCCGTCTTCCAGCAGTCGATGGTCGCACCGCAGCGACGCGGTGGCTGCGGCGCCGCAGCCGACCTCGACGGCCTCGAGCTGAACCACGTCGAAGGGCTCGCCCTCGGCGACCAGCTCCACGACCCGGAAGGCGTGCAGGGCGAAGCCGGGCTCGAACCGCTCGGGTTCGCCGCCGCGGCCGGTGTAGCGGTCCTCGGCGTCGGACCAGGACACGGCGCCGTCGCCCACTGGCTCGACCAGGCCGTAGCGGACGGCCAGCGTCGCGCCCGGGGCGAGACGCACGGTCGCCCGCAGCCGGCCGGTGATCGAGCGGCCGAAGTCGTAGCGCAGCCGCGTCCGTCCTTCCGGGCTGCGGCGCCGCTGCGCCGGCGGCGGGGCCGTGTGACAGGCGATCACACGCGGCTCCGGCGTCGGGTCGGCGCGGCGGACGAGGCCGGATTCGGGCAGATCCACCGGGTAGCCGCTGCAGCCGCCGGGCTCGTCCCAGCCGGACAGGAATTGCCGGCCGTCGACGATGTCACCGCCGTCACGATCCGCCTGCAGGACCCAGCCGGGGCGCCACTGCCAGCCGTCGCCGGTGAGCAGCCGGAAGGGCGGGCTCGACCCGGCGTCGACCACCAGCTCGGCGCACAGCATCGGCCGCCGGCCGCCGCGCTGACGCGGACCGCCCGCGGCGTGGCCGCACCAGGCGCCGTCGCCGAGCAGGGCGGCGATCCGGTTCGGGCCGCTGCGGAGCAGGTCGGTGACGTCGTAGCTGCGGTACGGCGCGCAGCCGAGGTCGCGGTCCGTGCCGATCGCCTCGGCGGTGACCGCCCGGCCGTTGAGGGACAGGCGGACGGCGCCGAGAACGGCCACGTGCAGGCGCGCCGAGCGAGGCGCCGCGGGGAGCTCGAAGTCACAGAACAGCAGGGGCGCGGGAACGGCGGCCACGGGGCTGCCTTCGAGGGGCGCGGCCACCCAGCGCGCCCGCCAGTCCGACTCGGCCAAGCCCAGCTCGAACCGGGCCGCCTCGCTCCAAGGGCTCGGCGTGCCGTCGCTGTCGTAGCAGCGCACCCGCCACCACACCCGGTCGCCGACCGCCAGCGGCCGGCCCTGATAGTCGACGTTGACGGTGCGGCTGCTGGAGACGTGGCCGGTGTCCCACAGGTCGGCGCTGCCGGCCTGCAGGGCGGTGGCGCTGGACGCGGCCTGGATCTGGTAGGCGGTCTGCAGTTCCGCCGGCCGCGGATCGTTCAGCCACCAGGACAGCCGCGGCCGCGCCGTGTCGACGTTCAGCGGGTCGTCCCGGTACTCACATCGAAGCCGGGTGGGGGCTTCACGCATGGCGGATCCAGCCGGAGGTCCGCCGAGAGTTTGGGACCAAGCCTGGCGTCACGCAAATGCTCCGCGGCGCCGCAGAAACGCCTCGACGTGCTCGATGACCGCATCCGGCTCGTCGTGGTGCGCCCAGTGGCCGGCGCCGGGCACGTCGATCACTTCGGCGTCGGCGAAGTGGTCCAGGGTGCCGTCCTGGCCGATGCGGTGGGGAAAGCCGTCGCCGCCGTTGATGATCAGCACCGGGCAGGTGATCCGCGACCACAGCGCGGTGAGGTCGTCCACCGGCATCCGGTAGGCGGGCCAGGCGTGGGTGTAGTTGTCGAACTTCCAGCTGTAGGTGCCGTCCTCGTTGCGGTGGCTGCCGTGCACCGTCAGGTGCCGGGCCTGCTCCGGGCTCAGATGATCGTTGGCCTGCTGCATGCGCGAGTAGGCCTCCTCCAGGGTGGCGTAGCGGCGCGGCAGGCGCGACGCCAGGGACCGGGTGGTGCGGATCCACTCGTCGATGCGGGCCGCCGGATCGCCGCCCCCGTTCCAGCCCGGCCACAGCCCCACGCCTTCGATGATGACCAGCGCCGTCACCGCGTCCGGATAGACGCCGGCCAGTATCGACGCGAGGGTGCCGCCCATCGAATGGCTGACGACCACCGAGGGCGCGAGCCCGCGCTGACGGACGAGCTGATCGAGGTCGTAGACGTAGTCCAGGTGGTGGTAGCTGGAACCCCGAACCCACTCGGAATCCCCGTGGCCGCGCAGATCGGGCGCCACCACGTGGAACCGGTCGCAGAACGCCTCGGCGAACCAGTCCCAGCTCCGGCAGTGATCCTGCACGCCGTGCACCAGCAGCATCGGCGGCGATCCGCTGCCGCCCCAGTCGGCGTAGTGCAGCCGCAGGCGCTGGGAAAAGTAGCTGTGCGAGGTCGGGTTCGGATGTTTCATGAGGATGCCTCGGTGACCTGGGCCGCCGGCTGCCCTTCCAGCGCGTGCCGGCGATCGTTGAACAGGGTCTGAAGAAACGCCGACAGGGACTGAACCCTGGCGACGCCGCGGACGTCCGGGCGGATGAACAGCCACACGTCCCCCTGGCGCACCGGCTCCATGGCGCCGGCCCGGACCAGGGCCGGGTGGCCGTCGCCGATGTGGCAGGGCAGCAGCCCGACGCCGAGACCGGCCGCCAGGGCATCGGCCCGCAGCAGCACGTCGTCCAGCCGCAGGCCGAGCGGCAGGTCCGGGAAGTGACGCAGCCGCACCCGCGCCGACAGCGACGCCGGATCCGCGCCGCCGACCCACCGTCCCCGAGCGCCGGCCGCAGTGCCCGCCACGTACTCGGGGGTCGCATAGGCGCAGGCCATCACCTGGCCCAGCGGGCGGCCGATGAGGTCCTCGGGCGGATCGTCGGTCAGCCACAGGGCCATGTCCGCCTCGCCCCGCTGCAGCAGCGCCAGTGCCGGGTCCGAGGTCAGCGCCAGATCCAGCTCCGGATCGTCGTCGAGCAGCCGCCCGAGCACCGGCGTCAGCAGCTCCCGGGCCAGCGCCGGCGTGGCCGCCAGCGTCACCGGCCCGGCCAGCAGCGGCCCGCGGGCGCGCAGGCTGCGTTCCACCTGGTCGAGCTCGCCGGCGACCCGGTCGAGGGCCTCGATCACCTCGGCGCCGGCCGGGGTGATCTGCATGCCCCGCGGGGTACGGGCGAACAGCCGTGTGCCGACCCGCCGCTCGAGCTGGTCGAGATGCCGGGCGACCGTGGAACCGTGGACCCGCAGCCGCTCCCCGGCCGCCCGCACGGAACCGGTCTGCGCGACCGCCTGAACGAATTTGAAGTCATCCCAATCCACGGCAGGGCCTCCCCGGAGTGCCTGAGGCGGCCGGCCCCGCCCGTGGCGGTGCGGCCGACCTCTGAAGGGCAAAGTGCTGCGATTATGCAACACTCTGTTGCGTTACCAAAGGTTGCGTTTCATGTTACCTAAAGTAACATGGGCACCAAGATCCGGCGAGGGATACCCGACCTCCCCTCCCCTCCCCTTCCCTCGGGTATCCCTCCCGGTCTACCCCTCCCTGAATACCGGCGGGGACAGAGTCCGAAAAGATTCTGCCCCGCCGTTTTTCTTTGCCCCCGACCCGACCGGCCAGAGCACTCAGTGGGTGGCGGACACCCGCACCCGCCCGTCAGCGTCCACGCGGACCTCCGGCAGGTGACTGAGCACGCAGGGGCGCCCGGACAGGTTCTCGCCGGTCGCCACGTCGAAGCGGTCGCCATGCCAGGGGCAAACCACCTGGCCATCCGCCAGCGCCCCGGCCTGCAGCGGCCCGAGCTGATGGGGGCAGCGCGCCGGGAACGCGCACAGGGCGTCCGCCACCCGGGCGACCACGAACTCCCGGCCGGCCAGGGTGACCGTGCAGGGCAGGCGCAGATCGGCGACGGGCCCGAGGTCCAGGTGGCGCTCCGCGTCCCGGGCCCGGTCGATGCGCCGGTCGAGCTGACGCTGACGGTCGACCATCATCGCCTCGTCGAGAGCACTGAAGCCCGTCAGCCAGGCCGCCCACACCCGTCCGATGCGATCCGCGCCGCGCCCGCTCCGCGACGGCAGCAGACACCGCACCGTCACCGTCAGCCCCGGCGCGCCCGCCGGGGCCGGCTCGGCCTCGCCGTCCATGCGCCAGCCGGCCCGCGGGCCGCTGCGCCAGCGCGCCGACCAGCGCCGCCGGCCCCGATCGAGCTCGAGCGCCACCAGCGCCCACCGCCCGTGCCGGTCCGCGATGTCCGCCTGCCAGCCCCAGGCGCCCCAGGAGCGGCAGCGCACCGCCTGCACGTCGCCGGCGTGGACGTGGGGCAGGCGCTGCCAGTCGAGCAGGTTCTCGTACAGCCGCTCGAGGGACACGGGCAGGTGGCGGCGCAGGCCGCCCAGGTCGAGCAGCTCCGCTTCGCCGCCGGGGGCCAGCCGGGTCGAGGCGGTCATCGCCGGCCCGGCTCCGGCCCGCCGGACCCGCGCCGGCATTGCGCAGTGCACGATTGACTTGGGTACGGGGCTCTGGTGATATCAACCGCGGGGAGGAAAGGGAGTTGCGGACAACGCGCCCTTTTCGCGAGGGGCGGCCGAGCTGATGCTCGGCCGACTCGTTTCTGGCCCCGGAAAATTCCGCCGTTCGCACCACCGGCTGCTGCGCAGACGCCGCCCCGCACCTCGATCCACCCGCCTCCGGGCATGCCCCCGACCGACGGCCTTTCCGGCCCCGTCACCAGGCGCCGTCTTCGCCGCGCTGCCCGAGCAGGTCGCTCAGCCGCCGGCTGTTGGCACCGACCGTCCGCTCGATGAAGTCGTCGAGCTGCTCCTCCCCGGCGAAGGCCACGAGCTGACCTTCCAGCAGAAGCTGCGCGTAGCCGTGGACGTGGCTCCAGCCGAGCAGCACGTCCTCCATCAGCGCCGCGTCCTGCACCCGCTCGGCGAGCTCGGCCGGGGCCACGTCCGGCTCGCCACGCAGACGGGTGATGGTGCCCGTCAGCTCGGCGAACGCCCGGGCGGATGCCGCGGCGAGGGTACGGTTGCAGGGATCGAGGCCGTCGGACCGGAACATCAGCCGGAAATGCGCGGGATGCCGCCGCGCGAACGTCACGTAGGTGCGCGCCGCCGCCGTGAACCGCCGGCCCGGATCCTCGCCGGCGGCCTCCCGCGCCGCGACCAGCGCTTCGGTCAGACGGTCGAAGCCGCGCGCCGCCACTTCCGAGAGCAGCGTCGAGACGTCAGGGAAGTGATGCTTGGGCGCGGCGTGGGACACGCCCGCCCGCCGGGCGCAGGCGCGCAGGGTCAGCCCACCGAGCCCCTCCTCCCGCAGCAGCGACTCGGCAGCCTCCAGCAGCGCCTCCCGCAGGTCGCCGTGGTGGTAGCCGGCCCGGGACCGGGCGTGCCCGGCGGTCTCGCTCACGTCGCCTCCGAGCGGCGCACCGTGAAGCGGAACGCCAGCCCGTCGATGGTCACCTCGACGCCGCCGGTCAGTCCGGGCTCGCGCTCGAACACCACCGCGAGCACCTCGCCGGCGACGTACGCCGCGTGCTCCTGCGCGGCGCGGACGAGGGCCTCCTCGCCGTCGAACCGCACCAAGATGCGGTCGGCCACGTTCAGGTCCATTTCCTTGCGGTGACGCTGGATCCGGTTGACGATCTCGCGGGCATAGCCGCCGCGCAGCAGCTCGTCGTCGAGCGCCGTGTCGAGATCCACGGCGATGGCGCCGTTGGACACGGTGTTGGTGCCGTCACGCGGCTGCTGCACGACCTCGATCTCTTCGCTGGTGAAGCGCTCGCCGTCGATCTCGATCCAGCCGTCCCGGGACAGGCCGCCGATCCGGTCGGAGTCGAGCCCCCGGATCGCCTGGGTGAAGGCCTTCATGCGCTTGCCCAGCCGTTTGCCGAGCACGGGAAAGTTCGGCTTGGCCGCGATTTCGATGTAGGCGGCCTCGTCGCTGTCGTAGCGGACCGCCAGCACGTTCAGCTCGGAGCGGACGTAGCCCTCCAGCCGTTCGAGCTCGTCGAGCACGGCGCGGTCCCGATGGACGACCGTGAGCGAGCGCAGCGGCGTGCGCAGACCGATCTTCACCTCCTCCCGCTTCTGCCGTCCGAGCAGCACCACCTGCTGCATCAGCGCCACCGACGACTCCAGCTCAGGCCGCGACCACTGGGGCTCCGGCGTGGGGTAGTCGCACAGGTGCACCGACGCCGGCGTCGGCTCGCCGCCGCCCAGCGCGCCGAGCTCCCGGTAGACGTGCTCGGCGAGGAACGGCGCGAACGGCGCCATGACCTGGCACAGCTCGTAGAGCGCCGTGTACAGGGTGCTGAAGGCGGCGATCTTGTCCGCGGTGATGTCCTCGCCCCAGAAGCGCGACCGGTTCAGCCGGATGTACCAGTTGGTGAGGTCCTCGATGAAGTCGAAGAGCTGGGGCACCACGTTGTACAGGCGGTATCCCTCCATCTCCTCGGCCACCCGGGCCTTCAGGGTCTGGAGCCGGGACAGGATCCACTGATCCAGCACGTTCTCGCCGACGTGGTGGCCCTTGTCAGGGGACCACTGGTCGATCTCGGCGTAGGTGCGCAGGAACGAGAAGGCGTTGTACCAGGGCAGCAGCGCGCGGCGCGTCATGTCACGCACGCCGGCGTCGGCGAAGCGCTGCTCCTCGCCGCGCACCAGGCCGGAGTTGATCAGGTACAGGCGCAGCGCGTCGGCGCCGTAGGTCTCCATGAGCTCGTCCGGCGGCGTGTAGTTGCGCAGCCGCTTGGACATCTTGCGGCCGTCTTCCGCCAGCACCATGCCGTTGACGATGACGTTGCGGAACGCCGGCTTGTCGTAGAGCGCCGCGGCCAGCACCGTCAGGGTGTAGAACCAGCCCCGGGTCTGATCGAGACCCTCGGCGATGAACTCGGCCGGGAACCCCGCCTTGAACATCTCCTCGTTCTCGAACGGATAGTGAAGCTGGGCGTAGGGCATCGAGCCGGACTCGAACCAGCAGTCGAGCACCTCTTCCACGCGTCGGTAGGTGCCTTCCTCGCCGGGCAGCTCGAAGGTCAGCGGGTCGACGTACTCCCGGTGCAGGTCGTCCACCCGCACGCCCGTGTAGCGCTCCAGCTCGTCGATGGAGCCGATGCACACCCGGTTGCCGGTGACGTCGTTCTCCCAGATGGGAATGGGGGTGCCCCACACACGGTTGCGGGAGATCGACCAGTCGATGGCGCCCGCCAGCCAGTTGCCGAAGCGGCCCTGCTTGATGTGCTCCGGCACCCAGTGGATCTGCTCGTTGGCGGCCAGCAGCCGGTCGGTGATCGCGGTCACCGCCACGTACCAGGACGGGATCGCGCGATAGATCAGCGGCGTGTCCGACCGGTAGCAGAACGGATAGCTGTGCTGGATGACGTCCTGCCGGAACAGGGCGCCGGAGTCCTTGAGGTGGCGGATGATGTGCCGGTCGGCATCCTTCACGTATTCGCCTGCGAAGTCGGCGACCTCGTCGGTGAACACGCCGTTCATGGTCACCGGGCAGACGAAGGCGTCGATGCCGGCGGCCTTCAGCACCCGGTAGTCGTCCTCGCCGAAGGCGGGGGCCTGATGGACGAGCCCGGTGCCGCTGTCGGTGCTGACGTAGTCGTCCATGACGACCTGGAACGCGCCCAGGGCGGCCTGGTCGGCGAAGTAGGGGAACAGCGGCCGGTAGCGGCGGCCGAGCAGCTCCCGGCCCTTCAGCCGCGCCTCGATCTCGAAGTCGCCGTAGGCGCCGAGCCGTTCTTCGGCCAGATAGAGGTGCCGGCCGCTCTCGGGGTCCCGCACCTTCACGTAGTCGATGTCCGGGCCCACGCAGATGGCCAGGTTGGACGGCAGCGTCCACGGGGTCGTGGTCCACGCCGCCAGGTAGGCGTCCTCGTCTTCCAGAGCGAACAGCACCGTCACGGACGGGTCCTGCACGTCCATGTAGTTCATGTTCGCTTCGAAGTTGGACAGCGGCGTGCCGAGCGCCGTGGACAGGGGCATGATGCGCACGCCCTGGTAGACCAGGCCCTCGTCCCACAGCCGCTTGACCACCCACCACACCGACTCCATGAACGACGGGTCCATGGTCTTGTAGTCGTCGTCGAAGTCGACCCAGCGGCCCAGCCGGGTGATGGTCTGGCGCCACTCGGACACGTAGCGCTGCACGATGGACCGGCACTGGGCGTTGTAGCCGGCGACGCCAAGCTCCTCCACGGCCTGCTGGGCGGACATGTTGAGCTGTTTGTCGATCTCGTGCTCGATGGGCAGGCCGTGGCAGTCCCAGCCGAACCGGCGCAGCACGTAGCGGCCCTTCATGGTCCAGTACCGGGGCACGATGTCCTTGATGGTGCTGGCGACGATGTGGCCGTGGTGGGGCAGGCCGGTGGCGAACGGCGGGCCGTCGTAGAAGATGTACGGCTTCTTGTCCCGCGTCTTCGCCAGGGTTTTCTGGAAGACTTCCCCCTCCCGCCAGAACGCGAGCACGTCGTGCTCCATGTCCACGAAGGAGAAGGACGAGCCAGTTTGCGCTGGTTCAGCCATATCGTCAGCGGGGTGTTCCAAAAGGCCGCGCATTGTACCCTGATTCTTTCCGTACCACCGCGAGGACACCATGGAATTCGGCGCAGTCTTTCCCCACAACGAGATCGGCACGGACCCGGGCGCGATCCGCGCCTTCGCCCAGGGCGTGGAGGCCCTGGGCGCCACCCATCTGCTGATCTACGACCACGTGCTGGGCGCCGACCCGGACCGCCCCGGCGGCTGGAAGGGCCCCTACGACAAGGACGTGGCGTTCCACGAGCCGCTGACCACCTTCGCCTACATCGCCGCCGTCACCGAGCGCATCGAGCTGGTCACCACGGTGCTGATCCTGCCCCAGCGGCAGACGGCCCTGGTGGCCAAGCAGGCCGCGGAAGTGGCGATACTGTCCGGCAACCGGCTGCGCCTCGGCGTCGGCACCGGCTGGAACCGGATCGAGTATCAGGCGCTGAACGAGGATTTCGGCACCCGCGGCCGGCGCCAGGCGGAACAGGTCGAGCTCATGCGCCGGCTGTGGCAGGAGGACTCGCTGACCTTCGAGGGGGAGTTCCACACCGTCGACGCCGCCAGCATCAACCCGCGGCCGTCGAAGCCGATCCCGGTTTGGTTCGGCGGCTCCGCGCCGGCGCTGCTCGAGCGCTGCGGCCGCCTCGGCGACGGCTGGATCCCGCTGATGGGCCCGAACGACGCCGCCCGGGAATGCATCGACACCATCGCCCGCCACCGCCGGGACGCGGGCCGGTCCATGGACGGCTTCGGCATCCAGGCCCAGGCCCAGTACAGCGGCGGCAACCCGGACCGCTGGGCGAACCACGCCGCCCGCTGGCGCGACCTCGGCTGCACCCACCTGGCCGTGGCGAGCCACAACGCCGGGCCCACCGACGTGGACGGCCACCTGGCCCGGGTCGAGGAATACCTCACCGCGGTGCGCTGAAGTCACAGCCTCCGTAGCAGCGATCTCCAGATCGTGATCGCGCGGGACTTGGAATGAACCTGCGGTTTCCCCCGGGAAACCGCCTGGCCGCCGCCGTGCGGCGGCCAATCGCGATCTGGAGATCGCTCCTACAGGGCCGGCCCGGCGTTTTCAGGGCCCCGAGCAGGGAGGGGGCAGGGCGTCAGCGGTCGACGGCCCCCATGAAGTCGCCGCCGCCCGCCGGCGCCGGCACCTCGACCACCCGCTCAGGCTCGTCGTCGTACTCCAGGTGCAACGCCCGGCACATGGTGGCGTGCATCTCGTACATGCAGGTGGTGTAGGTGAGCTCGAGAATCTCGACGTCCGACAGGTGTTCCTTCAGCGCCTCGAACAGGCCGTCCGGGGTGCGTCCGCCGTCCAGCACCAGGCAGTCGGTGTAGGCGAGCACCAGGCGCTCGAGCTCGTCGAAACAGTCCGCGGCCTGCCAGTGGGCCACCGACTCGATCTGCTCCTCGGTGAAGTCCAGCGAGCGCATGGCCTTGCAGTGCTGGGAGAACACGAACTGGCTGCCGCGGGCGTAGCCGGCCCGGGTCTGTCCCAGCTCCCGCAGGCGCGGATCCAGCTCCCGGCGCTCGCTGCGGTAGAAGCGGAAGCCCTCCACGGCGTGGTCGAAGCAGTCCGGCACCAGCGCGAACACGGTCCACCAGTTGCCCGGCGTGCCGGTGTCCGTGCCCGGCTCCTCCACCGGATCCCGATCGCCGAACAGGAATTCGTACATGCGCCGGATGTGCTCCGGCGCGTCGTCGCGGCTGACCTGGCGAAGTCTGGGCATGGCCCCCTCCCGAATGTGTTGGAGGACCATTATGACCCCCGCCCGCCAGCCGGCAAGTTGGCCACCGCCCCGGGGCGGCAGGGCGGACCGGCGGCGCGGCGCCGCCGGCCGGATCAGCTCGCCTGGCCGAAGCTCGGCGCCAGCGGCCGGCCCATCACGTAGGAGTCGAGGACGAACTCTCGGATCACGTTCAGGGGCCCCTCTGCTTCCGCCCGCTCCCGCAGCAGCTCCTTGAGCATGCCGGCCTCGATCTCCGCTTCGAACTGGGAATCGTACGGGCCGACGTCCACCCCCTCCCGGGTGTGGAAGTACCAGCGGCCGTCACTCAGAAACACCCGTTCCGAGCGGAACCAGGTGCGTGGCCGTTCGTTCAGTCGTACCGCATTCATCGCTCACAATCCGCAAGACGTGAGGGACCGAGTGTGTGCGCGGACCGCCGGGTCGTCTGTACGAAACTTGTCAACGAGATTTGGGCAGATCCATCGCCGGGGCCGCCGCATTCCGTGGCGATTGCGCATTGACAAGCCGGCGTACTGGGGCAGAATTCCGCGCCGTTCCGGGATGTCCGAATCATGCGTCTCGTTTCCTTCGACCTTTTCCGCACCCTGGGGGTGCCCGGCGTGCGCTACGTCAAGCCGGAGCGCTACCTCGACCACCTGCCCGAGATTCTCGAGGCGGACTGGCTGCTCTTTCCCGAGTACTGGCAGGTCAATGCCCTGCATTACGCCTACGGCAAGCGGGTGTTTCCGAGCCTGGCCAGCTACCACCTCGGCCACGACAAGATCGAGATGACCCGGGTGCTGGAGGGCCGCTGGGGCGCCCATCTGCCCCGCACCCTGATCGCGGCCTCGGTGCCGTCCGAGCGGGCCCGGCTGCTCGATGAGCTGGGCCTGCCGCTGGTGGCCAAGGCGCCCCGCAGCAGCGAAGGCCGCGGTGTGGCATTGATCGGCACCGAGGCCGACTGGCACGCCTGGTGCGACGCCAACCCGGTGCTGTACGCCCAGGAATACCTGCCGATCGATCGCGACCTGCGGCTGGTCGTGGTGGGCCGCCGGGTCGTCGCCGGCTACTGGCGCCTGGGCAGCGAGGGCGGCTTCCTGAACAATCTCGCCGCGGGCGGCCGGGTCGCCTTCGATCCCGTTCCCCCCGAGGCGGTGCGGGTGGTGCGTGACATCGCCCGGGCCCTGTCCATCGACCATGCCGGCTTCGACGTCGCCTGGGTCGACGGGCACCCCTACGTGCTCGAGTTCAACCGGCTGTTCGGCAACGCCGGCCTGCGCGAGCTGGGCGTCGACACCGGGCCGCTGATTCACGCCTACCTCGCCTCCCGCAGCGGCCGCCGTCCCCGGGGCGGCGCGCCGCGCCGGGCAGCCTGAGCCGGCCCGGCGGCCGCCGTGCGGGCCGGGCGCGTCCGATATGCGGGTATGATGCCCGTCGCAGCGATTCCGGAACCACCATGACCGACGCCACGCCGGCGGCCGAGGCGCCGCCACGCTCCGCCTATCCCTGGTTTCTCACCAGCTCGAGCCTGTGGCTGGCCGGCATGAGCCTGCAGGGCTTCCTGTTCTCCTGGCTGCTGGTGGGCATTCTCGAGCGGCCGGCGGACGAGGTCGGCATCGCCCGCTCCCTGGCGGAGGCGCCGCCGCTGCTGGTGCTGCTGCTCGGCGGCATGCTCGGCGACCGCTTCAACGGCCGTGGCTACCTGGCGACCATGCACCTGCTGGTCGCCCTGCCGCCGCTGATGATCGCCGCCGTCTACCAGGCGGGCGTGCTCGGCTACTGGTGGGTGCTGCTGTTCGGCGTGCTGATGGCCAGCCTCCAGGCCCTCGCCGACCCGGCACGCCAGTCACTGATCAGCCGGGTGACCCGCATGGACATCCAGCGAGCGGTCACCATCATGATCATCACCACGTCGCTGGTCGGCCTGTCCGGTTTCTACCTCGGCGGACGGCTGGACGTGCTCGGCCTGGCGACGGTGCTGGGCATTCAGGCGGCGCTGTTCTTCGCCGGCACGTTCGCGGTGCTGCGGCTGCCGTCGCTGCCCCGGGTCGGCGGCCCGGGCCCGCGGCCCGGCTTCGCCGCCGGACTGTCGGCGGTGTGGCAGGCGCCGCTGGTGCGCAACATCATCGGCCTGAATTTCCTGTCCAGCCTGTTCAACGCCGGCGCCTACGTCATCGCCATCCCGTTCATCGTCAAGGAGGTCTACGGCGGCGGCGCCGCGTTCTTCGCGACCGTGATGATGGTGTTCAGCGCCGGCAGCATCAGCTCCAACGTGGTGCTGCTGGCGTTCATGCCCCTGCGCCGCCCGGGCCGGGTGTTCCTGCTGATGCAGCTCACCCGCATGGTGATCCTGCTGGTGCTGTTCCTGCAGCCGAGCCTGTGGCTGTTTTACGTGGCCATGTTCGCCTGGGGGCTGAACATGGGGGTCACCACCACCCTGGTGCGGACCACGGTGCAGGAGCTGGCGGCGCCGGACCGCCGGGCCCAGATCCTGTCCGTGCTGCTGCTGAGCTTCATGGTCACGGCGCCGGTCAGCTCGATGCTGCTCGGCCTGCTCATCGAGCACACCACGCCGCTGGCGGCGCTGCTGCCGGGCATCGCGGTGTCGCTGGTGATCTTCACCCTGGGAATGCTGAAGAGCGGCCTGTGGGGCTTCGAGTCCGGCAGCCCCCACACCGCCCGGCCGGCCTGATTCCCGGTCAGCCCGCGGTGTCGGGATCGACGATGTAGCGCGCCACCAGGGCGGGGTCCTGCATGGGGATGAAGTGGGTGAGCTCGGGCAGGTAGACGTCGCGCCCGTTGGGGAACTCGTCAGCCAGGCCGGGCCAGGTCGGCGACTTCGAGAAGTCCATCTCGTTGCCGTCCTCCGGCGTGCGCATCCGCGCCCGCAGCACGGTCACCGGCAGCTCGATGCCGGGTACCAGGGTATGGACGTCGGTGCCCGCATTGCCCATGTAGATGGATGCCTCCACCACCGGCGGGCAGGCCAGCTCGTAGCCGTCGCCGTCCGGGGCCGGCAGCACGCCCCAGCGGCAGTAGTCCTCGAGCACCTCGGGCTGCCAGGCCGAGAACGGAAAGCGGTCCGCGAAACGCTCGTACATCTCCTGCCAGGACGCCCAGCGGTTGCGGCGCCGGGCCACGGGGTGGTCCTCCACCCGGGCGAAGCCGCTGTGGCGGCCGCCGTCGTAGAGGGCCGGATCGAGGATCACCGGGTCGAGCAGCAGCAGCCGGCTGAAGGTTTCGGGCGCCCGGGCCGCCACCTGGGTCACGCAGTGGCCACCCATCGAATGGCCCACGCCGATGGCGTCCCGCAGCCCGAGATGCTCGGTGAAGGCCGCCAGATCGGCGCCGAAGGTATGCCAGAGATAGGGGGACTTGCGCTCGCTGCGTCCGTGTCCGCGCATGTCCGGCGCCACCACCCGGTAGCCCTCCGGCAGCGCCGCCACGGTGCGGTCCCAGCAGCGGGCGTGGAACCCGGTCGCGTGCACCAGCAGGATCGGCGGCGCCTCCGCGGGACCCCAGGTGAAGTAGCACAGGGATATGTCGTCACCGTCGAAACGGTGCATCTGGGGCTCGCCCGTCATGACCTGCTCGCGTCCGCAAAACCCGTCATGGTATGGCTGGACGTAGGCACCGTCCACTTCGAGGCGCGGCGCCGGCCCGGAGCGGGGACTGCACAGGCAGTTTTCGGTACACTGCCGGTTTCGAACGCGCCGCCCGCGCAGGACACGTCCTTGGCACAGCCGCTGACCAAATCCGACATCGTCTCTTCCGAGCAGGAACCGCTGATCCTGGTCGACAGCGACGACCGCGAGGTGGGCCGGCTCGACAAGTCCGCCTGCCACGACGGCGACGGCGTGCTGCACCGGGCGTTCTCCCTGTTCGTGTTCAACGCGGCGGGTGAGCTGCTGCTGCAGCGCCGCGCCGCGGGCAAGCGGCTGTGGCCGTCCTACTGGTCCAACAGCTGCTGCTCCCATCCGCGCGCCGGCGAGACCATGGACGAAGCGGTGGCGCGGCGCCTGTACCAGGAGCTCGGGCTCACCGCCACGCTGCGGTTCGTCTACAAATTCGAGTACGTGGCCGCCTTCGAGGATCTGGGGACCGAGCACGAGCTGTGCTGGGTCTACGTCGGTGCCAGCGAAGACGACCCGGTGATCAACACCACCGAGATCGACGAGTGGCGCTGGATCGCGCCCCGGGACCTGACCCGGGAGCTTGCCGCCCACGGCGAGGCGTTCACCCCCTGGCTGAAGCTGGAGTGGGCCAGGCTGCGCCAGGAATTCGGCGACGACCTCGCCGGCATGACGACCATCTAGCACGGCGCGACGCCGGCGAGCGAGGAGCATTCCGCGACATGGCAGACCCCCAGATCGGCATCAGTGGCTTCGCCAGCTACCTGCCCCGCTATCGGGTTCCGCTCGATGCCTGGTGCCGCTGGAGCGGTGACAACTGGGACAAGGTCCGCGCCGTGGTGGGCAGCGGGTTCCGCATGCGCGGCCCCGACGAGAACGCCTACACCATGGCCGCGACCGCGGTGCTGCGGCTCATCCGCCAGTACGACCTGGACCCGGGCCGGATCGGCTTCCTCGGCCTCGGCACCGAATCGAGCACCGACAACTCCGCCGGCGCGGTCATCGTCAAGGGCATGGTGAACCGCGCCCTGACCGGGCTCGGGCTGCCGCCCCTGGCCCGATCCTGCGAGGTGCCGGAGTTCAAGCACGCCTGCCTCGGCGGCGTCTACGCGATGAAGGCCGCCGCCCGGTACCTGGCCCTGGACGGCCGCGGCCGGCACGCCATCGTGGTCTGCTCCGACGTCGCCGAGTACGCCCGGGCCACCTCCGGCGAGCCCACCCAGGGCGCGGGCGCCGTGGCGATGCTGATCGAGGAGTCGCCCCGCATGCTCGGGCTGGAGCTGATGATCTCCGGCAGCGCCTCGGACTACCGCGGCCCGGACTTCCGCAAGCCGTTCCTGCGCTTCATGCAGCAGAGCCCGTCGGCCTACGCCCAGCCCCGGGACTTTCCGGTGTTCAACGGCAAGTACTCCACCACCTGCTACATCGACGAGGCGCTGGCCGCCATGCGCGACCTGTTCGCGCGCCTCAAGGAGGCCGGGGGCAGCAGCCTGCGCGCCGTCGCCACCCGGCCCAGCCGGTTCATGCGCGACCTGTCCGCCACCTTCCTGCACCGGCCCTACCAGCGCATGGCCGAGACCGGGCTGATCATGAGCTATCTGCTGGCCCTCGCCATCGGTGACGGCGAGGATCTCGCCGAGCTGCGCCACTACGCCGAAGCGGCGGACGTGGACGTCGACGCCCTGGTCGCCGAGCTCACCGCGGGGCCCGACGTCTACCGGCTGGTCGAGGACCAGCGGCTGTCCGACGAGATCTATCCGCTGGCAGTCCAGACCGCCCGGGCGTTCCGCGGCCAGCCCCGGTTCGACGAGCTCATGACCGGGCTCGGCACCGAGGAAATGCAGGAGGTGGGCAATCTCTACACCGCCTCGCTGCCCGCCTGGATGGCGGCCGGCATCGAGGAAGCCGCCCGCACCGGCGTCGACCTCACCGACAGCCGGATCCTGACCCTCGGCTACGGCAGCGGGGACGCCGCCGAGGCCATTCCGATGATCGTCATGCCGGACTGGCGCGCCGCCGCCGAGCGGATCGGCTTCACCCGCGCCCTGGCGGATCCCGTCGACCTCGACGCGGACAGCTACGCCGCCCTCCACGACGGCCAGGCCATCGAAGGGCTCCCGGCGCCCCGGGACGGGGTGTTCTACATCGACCGGATCGGCGCCCGGGAGGCGCACTTCGACGACTCCGGGATCGAGTACTACCGCTACCACGGCTGAGCCGGCGGAAATTTTCTGACCCCGTTCGCCGCGGGCGGGCGTTATCACTCCTGAACGACCCTCAGGAGTGCGCCATGACCCGACCAATCCTCACCGGGCTGATCTGCCTGGTCGTCCTCACCGCCTGCGGCGGCCGCGAACCGCCCCATGCCGAGCCCGCCGGCCCGCCCCCCGACGGGCCGACGCCCGGCGGTCGCGCCGACACGGACCAGCCCGCCAGGGAGGAAGCCGTGGCGCCCGTCATCGCGGAAGCCCTTCGCAAACAGTCGGCAGACGCGGCCGCCACCGGCCGCACCCTCGAGTCGCGGCCGGCGCCCGGCCATCCGCTCGCGCCGCCTTCCGGCGAGGTCCGGGATCGCGAGAACTATCGTCACGTCGAAGCGAATCCGGTGCGCCTGGCCGCCGAGGATCCGGTCTCGACCTTCAGCATCGACGTCGACACGGCCGCCTACAGCAACGTCCGGCGGCTGCTGTCCCGGGGCGCGCTGCCGCCGAGCGACGCGGTCCGGGTCGAGGAGCTGATCAACTACTTCTCCTACGACTACCCCGCCCCCGAGGCCGATGACGCCTTCGAGGTCGTCACGGAGCTCGGGCCCGCGCCCTGGCACCCCGGCAGGAAGCTGCTGCACATCGGCATTCAGGGCCAGCGCCTCGCCGTGGACGAGCTGCCACCGGCGAACCTGGTGTTTCTCATCGACGTGTCGGGCTCGATGCGCAGCCCGGACAAGCTGGACCTGCTGAAGGCCTCGATGAAGCTGCTGCTGAATCGCCTCGACGCCGACGACCGGGTCGCCATCGCCGTGTACGCCGGCGCCGCCGGTGCGGTGCTGGAGCCGACCCCGGGCGACCGCCACGCCACCATCGAAGCGGCCATCGACCGCCTCGCCGCCGGCGGCTCCACCAACGGCGGCGCGGGCATCCAGCTCGCCTATGCGCTGGCCCGGCAGGGTTTCATCGCCGACGGCATCAACCGGGTGATCCTGGCCACCGACGGCGACTTCAACGTCGGCACCACCAGCGAGGAGCGGCTCGAGGACCTGGTGGCGCGGCAGCGCGCGTCCGGCGTGGCGCTGACGGTGCTCGGCTTCGGCACCGGCAACTACAACGACGCGCTGATGCAGCGCCTGGCCCAGTCCGGCAACGGCCATGCGGCCTACGTCGACACCCTCAACGAGGCCCGCAAGGTGCTGGTGGACGAGCTGTCCAGCACCCTCGCCATCATCGCCAGCGACGTGAAGATCCAGCTCGAGTTCAACCCGGCGGTGGTGGCCGAGTACCGGCTGCTCGGCTACGAGACCCGGCTGCTCGACCGCGAGGACTTCAACGACGACCGGGTGGACGCCGGGGACATTGGCGCCGGACACAGCGTGACCGCCCTGTACGAGATCACCCTCCACGACAGCCCGGCGCGACGCATCGACCCCCTGCGCTACGGCGCCGCCCCGGAACCGCCGCCGTCGGCCCGCGCCGGCGAGCTGGCCTTTCTGCGGCTGCGCTACAAGTCGCCCGGCGCCGCCGGGAGCCGTCTGATCGAACGGCCGCTGCGGCTGGCCGACGGCCGCCGCGCGCTGGCCGACACCAGCCGGGACTTCCGCTTCGCCGCCGCCGTGGCCGGGTTCGGCGCGCTGCTGCGCGGGGGCGCCGGGCTCGAGGATTTCGCCTACGATGACGTCATCGAACTCGCGGGCGCGGCGCGGGGGCCGGACCCGTTCGGCTACCGGGCAGAGTTCCTGGGCCTGGTCAGGACGGCCCAGGCGCTCGGCGGCCCGGCCGCGGTGAGCCGGCGGTGACCCCGCTGCGGACCGGACCGGCGGGCGCCGCGCCGACCCCGGCCGGTCCCATCCCGCGGGGCGCCGCCAGAGGAGCACAGCGACCGACCATGACCACGCCGGAACCGGATGCGCAGAGCGACGACGCGCTCATGCTGGCCTTCGCCGCCGGCGACGAGGCGGCCTTCGCCACGCTCTACCAGCGGCACCGGGGGCCGCTGTACCGCTACTTCCTGCGCCAGCTTCCCCGGGCCGAAGCCGACGACTGCTTCCAGGCGCTGTGGCTGAAGCTGATCCGCCAGGCCGCGCGCTACCAGCCGTCCGGCGCGTTCGCCAGCTTCGCGTTCACCATCGCCCACAGCGTGCTCATGGACCATCATCGGCGTCGCGGACGCCTGGCCGAGGTGGCCCTGGACGACGCCGGCGCCGATGCCGAGCTCACCGACGACGGACTCGCGCTGGAGCAGGCCGCCGACGGGGCGGCGCTGCGCGACCGGCTGCTCGCGCTGCTGCAGGCGCTGCCCTTCCATCAGCGCGAAGCCTGGGTGCTGCGCCAGGAAGCCGCCATGAGCGTGGCCGACATCGCCGCCGTGACCGGAACCACCGTCGAGGGCGTGCGCAGCCGGCTGCGCTATGCCACCAGCAAACTGAAAGCAGGACTGTCCCGCCATGTCCGATGACGACAAGCCAGATGCCACCGGCGCCGGACCCGGCGACGACGACGCCGCGGACGACGCGGCGCTTGGCGCCCTCTACCGGGCGGGCGAGGCGGAGCTGCCGCCCCCGGCGGTGGACCGCGCGGTGCTCGCCGCCGCGGCGCGCGCCGCCGGCGCCCGGGGGGCCGGCGGCCGGCGACGCCGCTGGATGTGGCCCGCCGCGACCGGCCTGTCCAGCGCCGCCGCCGTGCTGCTGGGCCTGGCCCTCGTCCTCGAGTCCGGCGGCGGCGGTACGACCCCGGCGGCGCCGCAGCCGGACCGCGACGTTGCACCGGCGGCCTCGCCGGCGGCCTCGCCGGCGCCGGTCGCATCCGCCCTCGAGTCCGCCCGGGAGGATGCCGGGCTGGAGCGCCTGGAGACCCGGGCCACCTGGATGCCGGACAACAGCCTGAAACGCCAACAGGCCGCCGACGACGGGGCGCCGGCGGCGCTGGCCGAGGCCGCGGCACTCCCGCCGGCGCCGCCGGCCGGGGTGCGCTACCGCGATCCCGCCTGCCCCGGCGATCTCACCGTGCCGGACGGCGCGCTGCTGCGTCCCGTGGCTGGCGGCCTCGAGATCACCACGCCCGACCGCGCCTACCGGATGGTCTGTACGGACGGACGCTGGGTCCGGCAGGAGGCCGGCGGGGACTGAACGGCTCCCGGCGTGCTGCGCCAGGCCGTCCGGCGCGGCACGCCCGTCAGAGCAGCAGCAGGATGCCGGCCACCAGGGTCACCACGCCGACCAGTTCCCGGGGCCGGACGCGCTCGCGGAACACCCAGCCCGAGGCCAGCAGGGCGAACAGCAGCTCGACCTGACCCAGCGCCCGCACCAGGGCGCTGGCCTCCAGGGTCATGGCCGTGAACCAGGCGACGGAAGCCGCCGCCCCGCAGGCGCCGACCGCCAGGCCGGCACGCCAGGCCCCGGCGATCCGCGACAGCTCGCCCGGTTCGCGCAGGCGCAGGTACAGGCCCATCACCAGGGTCTGGAGCGCCAGCGCCACCGCCAGCGTGACCGCGGCCCGCAGGGCGGCGCTGCCCTCCGGCAGGGCCAGCGCGGCGCCGCGGAACCCCACCGCCGCCACGGCCAGTCCGGCGCCCGCCAGCAGCCCGAGGGCCAGGCCGCGGGGGTGGCGCAGCGCGTCCCGGACCGACACGCCGGTCATCAGCAGCAGCACGCCGACGAAGCTCACGCCGACACCGACCCAGGCCAGCGGCGCCAGCCGGTCGCCCAGCACCAGCAGGCCGAGCAGCGCGGTCTGCACCGCTTCGGTCTTCGACAGCGCGGTGCCGACCGCGAAGCTGCGCAGGGTGAAAGCGGCCATCAGGCACGCCGAGGCGAACATCTGGCCCAGACTGCCCGCGATCACGTACCCCCAGAAGCCGGCGCCCGGCGCGGACGGCGCGGCGCCGCCGGTCAGCGCCCAGAGATAGAGCCAGGCGAACGGCAGCGCGAAGCAGAAGCGCACGTAGGCCGCGCCGTTGACGGACAGCGCGCCGGTCAGCCGGCGCTGCAGCAGGGAACGCAGGTTCTGCAGGAACGCCGCCGCGATGGTGAGCGGAATCCACAGCATCGTTCAGGCGCCGGGCGCGCTCACCGGCCCGCCAGCGCCAGCACCCGGTCCTCCCGGCGCGACAGCCAGGCGAACCGGCAGATCAGCACCACGGCGGCCACCGACAGACCCGCGGACAGCCCCACCCAGAAACCCCGCACCCCGGTCATGCCGGGGACCTCTAGCCAGCCGAAGCCGAGCACCAGGCCGACCGGCAAGCCCACCGCCCAGTAGGCCAGCAGGGCGATCACCATGGGCATGCGGGTGTCCTTGAAACCGCGCAGGGCGCCGATGGCGGTGACCTGGGTGTCGTCGACGAGCTGGTAGACGGCGACGAACACCATCAGCTCGGCGGCCACCCGGATCACTGCGGCGTCGTTGCTGTACAGGCCCGCGATCGGCGCGCGCAGGGCCAGCAGGGCCGCGCCGGCGACGACGGCGAAGGCGAGACCGACGCCGATGGCGACCCAGCCGCTGCGCCGGGCCGCCGTCAGGTCGCCGGCGCCGGTGTTGTAGCCCACCCGGATGGCGACCGCCATGCCCAGCGCCATGGGGATCATGAACGCCAGTCCGCCGACGTTGGTGGCGATCTGGTGAGCCGCCACGGCGTCGACCCCGAGCCGGCCGATCAGCAGGGTCACCATGGAGAACATGGAGAACTCCAGGAAGATCGTCAGGCCGATCGGACCGCCCAGCTTGACGAGCCGCCAGATCTGCCGGACGTCGGGCCGGGAGATCCGTGCAAACACGCCGGTGCGGCGGATGCGGGAACGGGCCACCACCGCCAGCAGCACCGCGAACTCCACCCACAGCACCACCACGCTGGCCCAGCCGCAGCCGGCGCCGCCGAGCGCCGGAATGGGGCCGGCGCCGTAGATGAAGGCGTAGTTCAGGGGGATCTTGAGCAGCAGCCCCAGGAACGCCACCAGCATGGCGGGCAGGGTCCAGGACATGCCCTCGCACAGATAGCGCAGGCCGAAATAGCCCAGCAGCGGCAGCGTTCCCCAGGACAGGGCATCCAGATAGGCGGTGGCCACCGGCACGGCCGTGGGGTCGATGCCCAGGGCGACGAAGAAGCCTTCGGCGTTGCGGTAGGCCGCGATCAGCACCGCGCCGCCGACCAGGGCGATCCAGCCGGCCTGACGCACGACCTCGCCGCTCTCGGCGGGGCGTCCCGCGCCGTTGAGCTGGGAGACCGCCGGAACCAGGGCCATGATGACGCCGCCCAGCAGCATGATGGTCGGCCAGAACACGTTGCCGCCCAGGGCCACGCCGGCCAGATCCACCGCCCCGTAGCGGCCGGCCATGATGGTGTCGGCCACGCCCATGCCCATCTGGGAGAGCTGGGTCAGTACGATCGGCATGGCCAGCCGCAGGAGCTGGCCGAGCTCGGCGCGGATCACGCGCACCCCCCTTGTCGTGTTCAGCGCCACGCCGTCCGGCGCCGGCATGGCGCCCCGAGAGCGCCGGCGCGAGGCGGCGTGGGCGGATTGTACACGTCGGATGAGAATGATTATCATATACGGCGCATCACAAAGACGCCGCCGCGATAGCTTCAATCTATTGTGACGATAGCTTCTTTCGAATGCCCGACTCCGCCTCGCGCCGTATACTTTCCCGCGAATCGTGCCATGTTCCAGCCCGCATCCCGCCCGCCGGATGCACACACACAGACGCGGAATCGGGCCGATCGACGACGCTTCACTCACCACTAAGACCGAGGTTTAGTCATGGAACTGAAGGACAGCCAAACACTGCAGAACCTGAAGGACGCGTTCGCCGGGGAATCCCAGGCCAATCGCCGCTACCTGTACTTCGCCTCCAAGGCGGACGTCGAAGGTGAGAACGACGTGGCCGCCGTGTTCCGCTCCACCGCCGAAGGCGAAACGGGCCACGCCCACGGGCACCTCGAGTATCTGGAAGCCGTCGGCGATCCCGCCACCGGCCTGCCCATCGGCTCCACCGCCGAGAACCTGAAGGCGGCCATCGCCGGCGAGACCCACGAGTACACCGACATGTACCCGGGCATGGCGAAGACCGCGCGCGACGAAGGTTTCGACGAGATCGCCGACTGGTTCGAGACCCTGGCGAAGGCCGAGCGGTCCCACGCCAACCGCTTCCAGAAAGCGCTGGACAGCATGGCCTGATCGCGGCCGGGCCAGGCGGCCCGGGCAACATCGGCTGCCCCTTTTGCAGCCTCGGGAAGGGGTCCGCTACGGACCCCTTTTCGATTCGGGCCCGCGATCCGGCCCGCCGTCCGCGCCCCCTGGGCCGCGGCCGGACGACCCACGACGAGCAACCCACGACGGATGACACGATGAGCAGAGAAGGCAGCCTCGAAGCCCCGGAACGACGCCCCCTGGAATGGCGGACGGAGGCCTTCTACGACAAGGCATCCCTGTACGACGAGCTGGAGCGGGTGTTCGACATCTGCCACGGCTGCCGCCGCTGCGTCAGCCTGTGCGACTCGTTCCCGACCCTGTTCGACCTGGTGGACGAGTCCGAGACACTGGAAGTGGACGGCGTCGACAAGGACGACTACATGAAGGTCGTCGACCAGTGCTACCTGTGCGACCTCTGCGCGGAGACCAAGTGCCCCTACCTGCCGCCCCACGAGTGGGCCGTGGACTTCCCCCACCTGATGCTGCGGGCCAAGGCCTACAAGCTCCGCAACCAGGACACCCGATGGCGCGACCGGGTGATCACCAGCACCGACCCGATCTTCGACACCCTGAGCACCCCCGGCATCGCCCAGCTCGCCAACGCGGCGGCGGCCAGCAAGACGCTGCGCAAGGCCGGTGACCGGATGCTCGGCATCCATCCCGACGCGCCGGTGCCCCGGTTCGAGCCGAAGCCGCTGACCCGGCGGCTGGGCACCGACGTCGGCGCCGGCCTGCCGGTCACGCCCGGCGAGCGCACCACCGGCAAGGTCGCCATCTACGTCACCTGCTACGGCGACCACAACGAGCCCCGGGTGGTCGAGGACCTGGTGGCCGTGCTGAACCACAACAACGTGCCGGTGCGCATCCTCAAGGACGCCAAGTGCTGCGGCATGCCCAAGCTCGAGCTCGGCGACCTGAAGAAGGTGGAGGCGCTGAAGGACGCCAACCTGCCGGTGTTCCTCCAGGCCATCGAGGACGGCTACGACATTCTGGCGCCCATCCCCTCCTGCGTGCTGATGTACAAGCAGGAGCTGCCGCTGATGTTCCCCGAGGACGACGACGTGGCGAAGGTCCAGCGCGCCTTCTTCGATCCCTTCGAGTACCTGATGCTGCGCCACAAGGACGGCCTGATCGACACCAACTTCCGCACCGGGCTCGGCAAGGTGGCCTACCACGTCGCCTGCCACCAGAGGGTGCAGAACATCGGCATGAAGACCCGGGATTTCCTGAAGCTGGTGCCGGACACCGAGGTCACCCACATCGACCGCTGCTCGGGCCACGACGGCACCTACGCCGTGAAGAGCGAAACCTACGACAAGGCCATGAAGATCGCCCGCCCCGTGGTCAACCGGGTGAAACAGGCGGAGCCGGACACCTTCGGTTCCGACTGCCCGATGGCGGGACGCATGATCGCGCACGGCATGGAGGGATCAGGGGAGGCGGAACACCCGATCACCATGGTTCGCAAAGCATACGGAGTCTAGTCATGCAGAAGCTGGATCGCTCCAAACTCTGGAGCCTCGAGGAGTACGCCCAGAAGCGGGACGCTTTCCGGGCCGAGGTCATCGAGCACAAGAAGCCGCGCCGCGTCGCGCTGACGCCCAACGCCACCATGTACTTCGAGGACTTCACCACCTTGAAGTACCAGGTCCAGGAAATGCTGCGGGTCGAGCGCCTGTTCGAGGCCGCCGACATCGAGGACGAGCTGGCGGCCTACAACCCGCTCATCCCCGACGGCACCAACTGGAAGGGCACCTTCATGTTCGAGTACCCGGACGTGGAGGAGCGCCGCCGCGCGCTCGGCCGGATGGCCGGCATCGAGCACCGCATCTGGGTGCAGGTGGCGGGGCAGAACAAGGTCTTCGCCGTCGCCAACGAGGATCTCGACCGCTCCACCGACGAGAAGACCTCGGCGGTGCACTTCCTGCGCTTCGAGCTCGATCCGAAGAGCATCGAGGCGGCGAAGGCCGGCGCCGACATCAAGATGGGCATCGACCACGACGAGATGCGCTGTGAGGTCACGCTGTCGGACGACACGCGCAAGAGCCTGGTCGGGGATCTCGACTGACCGGCCGGATCCGCCCCCGTGTAGGAGCGATCTCCAGATCGCGATTCCACGAGACTTGGAATGAACTCGCCGGTTCCCCTTGGGAAACCGCCAAGCCGCCGCTACGCGGCGGCCGATCGCGATCTGGAGATCGCTCCTACACCTGGGCGGTTCGAGCGCCAGCGTGGCTTCAGGCCACCTCCTTCGCCTTCCCCCCCGCCATCACCTGCTTCATCGCCTTCTTCAGCACCTCGGCCAGCTCGCCGAGCAGCTCCGCCCGGGGCGAGCTGGCGCGCCAGCACAGGCCGATGTCCCGGTGCGGGTTGTCGCCCTTGAACGGCAGATAGCGCACCGGGCCGCTGCGCGACGTGATGGCCAGCTCGGGCATCAGGGTGATGCCGACGTTGGCAGCCACCATCTGCCGCAGGGTCTCGATGCTGGTGGCGCGGAAGTTGGTGTTCTCCACCGCGTTGTGGGTGTGGCAGATCTCCAGTGCCTGGTCGCGCAGGCAGTGGCCGTCCTCGAGCAGCAGCACCTCCTCGTGGTCGAGGTCGTCGAGGGAGACGGTCTTCTGACCCGCCTTCGGGTGGGAGCGGGAGGCGGCGAAGTAGAACGGCTCGGTGTAGAGCTTCACCTGCTTGAGGCTGTCCTCCTCGAGGGGCAGCGCCAGCACGATGGCGTCGAGGTCGCCCTCCCGCGCCATGCGCGTCAGCACGTGGGTCTGGGCTTCGGTGAGCTGGATGCGCAGCTTGGGAAACGCCTTCTTGATCGGCCCGAGAATCTTCGGCAGCAGGTAGGGTGCCACGGTGGGAATGATGCCGAGGCGGAACTCGCCGCCGTAGGGGTCCTTGTGCTCCTCGGCGATGTGCACCATCTGGCTCACCTCCCGCAGCACCCGCTGGGCCTGGGCGACGATCCGCTCCCCCACCGGCGTCAGCATCACCTGCCGGTTGGTGCGCTCGATCAGCGTCACGCCGAGCTCTTCCTCGAGCTTCTTGATCTGGGTGGACAGGGTCGGCTGACTGACGAAGCACGCCTCCGCGGCGCGGCCGAAGTGCTTGTGCTCCGCCACCGCCACCAGGTATCGCAGGTCTCGCAGATTCATGCTCGGGCGGGCTCCACCAGGATCTTGGCGTGGCGCTCGGGATTGGCCAGCGCGGCGAAGGCGCCGGCCACCTCCTCGAGGCCCACCTGCCCGGTGATCAGCGGCGCCACCGGCAGATCGCCTTCGGCGATGTGGTGCAGCGTGGCGGCAAACTCCTCGGGGGTGTAGCCGAGCACGAACTGGAGATTCAGCTCCCGGGTGATGCCGAGCAGCGGCCGCACCAGATCCTGCTCCATGCACACCCCGACCACCACCACCCGGCACCCGCGGGACGCGCCGGCCATCATCTGATCGAGCACGCCGGGCACCCCCACGCACTCGAAGTACACGCCGGGCGGCAGCAGCCGTTCGCCGGTGAGCGGGTTCACATCCGTGAGCCGTCCCTGGGCGCTGTCCCGGGCGGCGTCCTGCCAGCAGGCGTAGGGGGATTGCTCGGCCGGGTCGATGATCACGTCCGCGCCGAGGGCCTCGGCCAGGCGCCGCCGGGCCGGCGAGAAGTCCGCCGCGACGATCGGCCCGGCGCCGTGCAGCTTGAGCGCGGCGATCACGGCCAACCCGACCGGACCGCAGCCGATCACCAGAGGCACGTCCTCGGGCGTCAGGCGCGCCATGGCCACCGCGTGCCAGCCGACCGCCATGGGCTCGGTGAGGGCCGCATGGGCGGTGGCCAGGCCGTTCGGCACGGGCAGCAGCAGGCCCTCGGAGAGGACCATGCGCTCGGCGTAGCCGCCGGGACAGTCATTGGAAAAGCCGACGGACACCATGCCGCCCGGACGCACCAGCGCGGGAATCGAACAGACCCGCGTGCCGACGGGCAGCGTTCCGGCGGCGCCCGGGCCGTGCTCGAGGATCTCGGCACAGAACTCGTGGCCCATGACCAGATCCCGGGCGGTGTCCAGCGCGAACTCGCCGCCCGCTTCCCGGCTGGCGGCGACGAAGGCGTCGGTGTGCTGCAGCAGATGCAGGTCCGAGCCGCAGATGCCGCAGGCGAGGGTGCGTACCAGCACCTCGCCGGCGCCGGGCTCCGGATCCGGAAACTCGTCCGCCACGATGCGGCCGCGCCGCATGACTGCTGCCCGCATGATCCAACCTCCCCGCTGAAGGGGGCCTATGGTACTTTGGCGCGACCTCGGGTGACCACCGTACCGGACCCACGACCCTCGTCATGCCTCCATCACCACCACGGCCAGCCCCGGGGATGCCCGGCATCGTCTATCGCGACGAGCGCCTGGCGGTGCTCGACAAGCCTGCCGATGTCTCGCTGCTGGCGGACCGCAGCGGCGCCGGGTGCCTGTGGGACCTGCTGCCGGAATGCCTGGGCACGAAACCCTACCTGGTGCATCGCCTCGACAAGGGCACCAGCGGCGTGCTGCTGGTGGCGCTGGACCAGGCAACCCAGCGGCGCCTCACCCGGGCGTTCCAGGCGCGCGCCGTGCGCAAGTACTACCTGGCCTGGGTGACCGGCGCACCGCCCGGCGGACGCACCCGCACCGTCGACCTGCCGCTGCGCAAGGGCCGCAAGAGCCGCTACCGGGTCGCCGGGCCGCGGGAGTCGATCCGCCGGACGGCTTCGGGCTGGACGCTCGGCGCACCCGACGGCGACGGCCACGGCCACGGCAGCGTGACCCGGCTGAGGGTGCTGCGCCGCAGCGCCGGGCGCACTCTGGTGCTCGCGGCCCCGGTGACCGGGCGGACCCATCAGATCCGGGTGCACCTGGCCTGGATCGGCCATCCGCTGCTGGGCGACCACCTCTACGGACGCCCGGACGACCCCGCCCAGCAGGCCCCCGGCTGCAGCTCCACTGCCACCGCCTGGTGGTGCCCGGTTTCGGCTCGTTCCCGGCGGCGACGCCGCGGGACTGGCTGCCCGGCTAGGGCGACTCCGGGCGGCTGCGCTCGACCATGTAGTCGATGGCGGCCGCCAGTTCCTCCTCGGAACACGAGGAGCACAGCCCGTAGGGCGGCATGCCGGGCGGCACGCCCTGTATGGTCGACTGCAGCAGCGCGTCCATGCCCTTGGCGATGCGCGGCGCCCAGGCGTCCGCGTCGCCGGTCCGGGGCGCGCTGGCGATGCCGGCCGCGTGACAGGAGAAGCAGTACCGGTTGTAGGTCTGCTCGCCCGGATGTCCGCTGCCGGAATCCACGCCGCCGTCACAGCCGGCCAGCGCCAGGCCCACCACCGCTGCATGCCACCACTTCATTCAGCCGCTCCTCTCGTCAGTCGTCGGGTTCACCAGTTGGAAATCGTCGGCGTCCTGCCAGGCCGGGAAGCGCCGCCGGTAGTCCGCGAGCGCGTCGCCGTCCAGGGTCACGGTCAGCAGGCAAGCGTCGTCCCCCGCCTCCGCCAGGGTGCGCCCCTCGGGGTCGTAGACCGCGGAGCCGCCGGTATAGGGCACCTGGTTGCCGTCGGTGCCGACGATGTTCACACCGGCCGCGTAAGCCAGGTTCTCGATCGCCCGGGCCCGCAGCAGCGCGTTCCAGGCGGCCTGGCGCGGGGCCGGCCAGTTGGCCACCGCCAGCAGCAGATCGTAGTCGCCGCGGTTGCGCAGCCACACGGGAAACCGCAGGTCGTAGCAGACCAGCGGCAGGATGCGCCACTCGCCGAGCCGGACCACCGGTCGCGCCGTGCCGGCATCGTAGTGCTCGTGCTCGCCCGCCATGCGGAAACGGTGCCGCTTGTCGTAGCAGGCGACGGCGCCGTCCGGCGGCACCCAGAGAAACCGGTTGAAGCGGCGCCCGCCGTCCTCGATCACCACGCTGCCGCACAGCGTCCGGCCCAGCGCCGCCGCCCGATCCCGCATCCAGGTGACGGTCGGGCCGTCCATGGGCTCGGCCACCTCGGCGGAGGCCATGGTGAAGCCGGTGGAGAACATCTCCGGGAGCACCACGAGCTGGGCGGTCTCCGGAAGCGCCTCGAACCAGCGGTCGAAACGCGCGCGGTTCGCCGCCGGATCGTGCCAGGCGGTCTGCGTCTGGACGAGGCTGATCGTCAGAGGCTGCACAGGATCTCCGCGCCCCGGGCCAGCGTCGCGTCGTCCTTGGCGAAGCACAGCCGCAGCATCGTGTGTCCGGGGTCCGTCGCGTAGAACACGGACACGGGAATGGTCGCGACGCCCGCCTCCACCGTCAGCCGGCGCGCCAGCGCCGTGTCCGGCTCGTCGAACATGCCGCCGTAGTCCACGAGCTGGAAGTAGGTGCCGGCGCTCGGCACCACCGAGAACCGCGACCCGGCCAGCAGCTCCGCGAACCGGTCACGCTTGCGCTGATAGAACTCGCCGAGGCGCAGATGGTGTTCCGGGTGGGCGGTCAGAAAATCCGCCAGGCCGAGCTGCACCGGCGTGTTCGAGGTGAAGGTGACGTACTGGTGGACCCGCCGGAACTCCGCCGACAGCGCCCGGGGCGCCACGCAGTAGCCGATCTTCCAGCCGGTGGTGTGGTAGGTCTTGCCGAAGGACGACACCACGAAGCTGCGGGCGAACAGGTCCGGGTACCGGCACAGGCTCTCGTGGGCCACGCCGTCGAAGATGATGTGCTCGTAGACCTCGTCGGCCAGCAGGTAGATCTCCCGGCCGGCGGCGTCGGCCCGGGCCAGCACCGCGCGCAGCGCCTCGATGTCCTCGGGCAGCCACACCGCGCCGGTGGGGTTGTGCGGCGTGTTGGTGACGATCAGCCGCGTCCGCTCGTTGATCAGATCGGCCACCCGGTCCCAGTCCGGCCGGTAGGACGGCGGATGCATGGGCACGTGCCGGGTGATGCCGCCCTGCAGCGTGACGGCGGGCTCGTAGCTGTCGTAGGCCGGGTCGAACACGATCACCTCGTCCCCGGGCCGGACCACCGCCGCAATGGCGCAGAACAGGGCCTCGGTGGCGCCGGAGGTCACGGTGATCTCGTCGTCCGGGTCCGCCCGGCAGCCGTACAGGTCCGCCACCTTGGCCGCCACCGCCGCACGCAGCGGCGGCGCGCCCATGCTCGGCGCGTACTGGTTGTGGCCGTGGGTGAGGTAGTGCTGCACCCGCTCGAGCAGGTAGCGCGGGCCGTCGAAGTCGGGGAAGCCCTGGGACAGATTGAGCGCGCCCGCCTCCCGGGCCAGCTCCGACATGACCGTGAAGATCGTGGTGCCGACGCCGGGGAGCTTGCTCGCCGGGGCGAAGGCCGGGGACTGGGACGCGCGGGTCATGGGAAGCCGGGAACTCCTGAATTCGTGCCGGGCGGAATTCTGACACAGGCGGCCCGCGATCCAATATCAAAATATTTTGATATTGCTGTCAGGCATGCTAGTCTCGCCGCCTTCGATTTCACCGCCCCGCAGGAACGCCAGGGACCCATGGCCGCCAATGCGTCCGTACAGCTCGCCGCGCCGGAGACCGGCTTCGAGGCCGTGGTCAGCGCCGCCAAGGCGCTGGCCGATCCGCTGCGCGCCAACGTCCTGAGAATCCTGAAGGACGATTCCTACGGGGTGCTCGAGCTGTGCCGGATCGTCGACGCCGCCCAGCCTGCGCTCAGCCATCATCTGAAGGTGCTCCACCAGGCCGGGCTGGTGGTGCGCCGGCGGGAAGGCAACAGCGTGTTCTACCGGCGCGCGCCGTCGCCGGCGCCCGCCCGGGCGGCCCTGCTCGACGCCGTCGACGAGGTGTCCCTGCCGGCGGATCAGCACGAGCGCATCGACGCGGTGCACGCCGAACGGCGGGACCGCAGCAACGCCTTCTTCGCCGCCCACGCCGACGACTTCGCGCGCAACCAGGCACGCATCTCGGAAGTGGGCGTGTACGCGGCCAGCGTCCTCGACACGATAGACCGGCTGGGCCTGTCGGCCGGGGCGGCGCTGGAGGTCGGGCCCGGTGACGGCGAGCTGCTGGCGGCGCTGGCCGGGCGCTTCGACCGCGCCGTCGGCGTCGACAGCGCCAGCGCCATGCTCGACCTGACCAGCGGCCGCCTCGACGGCCTGGACAACGTCAGCCTGCTGCACGAGGACTTCCTGAGCCTGCCGGCGCGGCCGGACTACCGGTTCGTGCTGGCCGCCATGGTGGTGCACCACCAGGCCTCGCCCCAGCAGTTCTTCCGTCACGCCGCCCGGCTGCTCGAGGCCGGCGGCGTGCTGACGGTGGTGGAGCTGTGCCGGCACGACCACGAATGGGCCAAGACGGCCTGCGGAGACATCTGGCTGGGTTTCGAGCCCGAAGAGCTCGAGACCTGGGCCGCCAATGCCGGCCTCGCCGCCGGCGAAACCCAGTATCTGGCTCAGAAGAACGGCTTCCGGATCCAGATCCACACGTTCTCGAACGCGCAACCCTGAGGAGACGCCATGCCTGACTACAAAGTCGCCGACATCAACCTTGCCGAGTTCGGCCGCAAGGAAATCACCCTCGCCGAAAACGAGATGCCCGCACTCATGGCGCTGCGCGACAAGTACGGCGCCGAGCAGCCGCTCAAGGGCGCGAAGATCATCGGCTGCATCCACATGACGGTGCAGACCGCGGTGCTGATCGAGACCCTGGTCGCCCTGGGCGCCGAGGTGCGCTGGTCGTCCTGCAACATCTTCTCCACCCAGGA
>DLCH01000071.1:133537-138682 GCA_002480525.1 Gammaproteobacteria bacterium UBA7803
CATCTTCTCCACCCAGGACCACGCGGCTGCGGCCATGGCGGCCGCGGGCATTCCGGTGTTCGCCTGGAAGAACGAGACCGAGGAGGAGTACTGGTGGTGCATCGAGCAGACCATCCTCAAGGACGGCGAGCCCTGGGACGCCAACCTGCTGCTCGACGACGGCGGTGACCTGACCGAGCTGATGCACGACAAGTACCCGCAGGTGCTCGAGCACGTGCACGGCATCTCCGAGGAGACCACCACCGGCGTGCACCGCCTGTACGACATGATGAAGAAGGGCACGCTCAAGGTGCCGGCGGTGAACGTCAACGATTCGGTCACCAAGTCCAAGAACGACAACAAGTACGGCTGCCGCCACAGCCTGAACGACGCCATCAAGCGCGGGACCGACATGCTCATGTCTGGCAAGCGCGCCCTGGTGGTGGGCTACGGCGACGTCGGCAAGGGCTCCGCCGCCAGCCTGCGCCAGGAGGGCATGATCGTCCGGGTCACCGAGATCGACCCGATCTGCGCCATGCAGGCCTGCATGGACGGCTTCGAGGTGGTGTCGCCGTACAGGAACGGCGTCAACACCGGGAAGAAAGAAGACATCGACCTGCGCCTGATGCAGGACACCGACCTGATCGTCACCTGCACCGGCAACACCAACGTGTGCGACGCCAACATGCTGCAGACGGTCAAGGCCGGCGCGGTGGTGTGCAACATCGGCCACTTCGACAACGAGATCGACACCGCTTACATGCGCGACCACTGGCAGTGGGACAAGGTCAAGGACCAGGTGCACCAGATCTTCCGCAGCGACGACCGCCGCGACTACATCATCCTGCTCTCCGAGGGCCGGCTGGTGAACCTCGGCAACGCCATGGGCCATCCGTCGCGCATCATGGACGGCAGCTTCGCCAACCAGGTGCTGGCGCAGATGCACCTGTACGAGCAGCGCTGGGCCGATCAGCCGGACAACCAGCGGGCACCGATCACCGTGGAAGTGCTGCCGAAGAAGCTGGACGAAGAGGTCGCGGCGCTGATGGTGCAGGGTTTCGGCGGCACCATCACCCGGCTGCGCAAGGATCAGGCCGAGTACATCGGCGTCGAGGAAGAAGGGCCGTTCAAGCCCGACTACTACAAGTACTGATCCGCCGTCCCGACCCGGCGTTCCGGCGACCTCATCCCCGGTCGCCGGACCCGGGCGCCCGCCGGTCGGCGGTGAGCATCTCACCGCCGATCCGCTCCAGGGTGATCGCCGTCATGTCCGCGCTGCAGCGCCGGATGTTGCGCAGATCGAGCTCCCGGTAACGCTTCTGGCAGTGACTGCCCGCCGCCGCTTCGAGCCGGCGCTCGAGCGCCGCACGGCCGGCCGCGGTGGTCATCTCCTCCGGCGCGTACTCGAACACGAAGTCCCTGGCATGGGCGCCGGGGGCCAGCGCGGCAGCACCGAGCGCAATGGCGAATAGCGTCGTCTTCATGGTCCGTCTCCCGTCACGAACGGCTCGCTGTCTACCGTTGATGCGTCGGCAGGCGTTTTGGTCGCGGGGCGGCGCCGGGGGAGTTCCGGCGGCAGAAAAGAGAAAGGCCCCGCGAGGGGGCCTTTCGGTGCTTCGCCCGGCCGGGCCGGTCAGTCGAAGCTGACGCTGGCGCGGGCGTAGAAGAACCGGCCGAGGAAGTCGTAGATGCCCGACGTGTTGACGGACACTTCCGGCACGTAGGGCGGCTCCTCGTTGGTGACGTTCTCCACGCCGGCCTGGAAGGACCAGGCGCCGACGTCGTAGCTGCCTTCGAGGTCGATGTAGTGCTGGGCGTCGGCCGTCGGCTCGAGCGTGCCGAAGCCGATGACGTCGAACACCTCCATCTTGTCGAGGTAGCGGTAGGTGACCCCCGCGGTCCAGTTGTCCCGGGCCAGGGTGACGCGCAGGTTGGAGCGCCACTCCGGGTACGCCGCCCAGTCGGACACCAGGCCGGCCACCAGATCGGTGCGGTCGCTCACCACGCCGGACTTCGTGGTCTGCACCCACTCGTCCAGCCAGTTCAGCAGCCAGTCCACCTGGATCTGGCCGACGTCGGTGTCGAAGGTGTAGGTGGCGTCCAGGTCGATGCCGCTGGTCTCGATGGTGGCGAGGTTCTCGTTCAGCAGGTCGAAGCGCACCACGTCGCCGGCCGGGCCACGGCCGATCCGCGAGCACTCCGCCGCCGACAGGGAACCGCCGGGGCTGTCGTAGCAGGCCTGGATCACGTCCACCGGGTCGGGGTTGCCGATCGCGTCCTCGACCTCCACGTCGTACCAGTCCATGGACACCCGCAGAGGCGCGAAGTCCGGCTGCCAGACGAAGCCCAGGCTGTAGCTCTCCGAGGTCTCGGCTTCGAGGTTCTCGTTGCCGCCCGCGGAGATCTTGAGCTGCGCCGCCGGCTGCACGAACCCGGCCGGCACGCCGGCCGCGGCGCAGTTGGCCGCCACGTTGGGATCCGAGATGGGCGCGGTGCAGGGGTCGGTCACGCTCTGGAAGGTGTCCGCCACGCCGCCGAACAGCTCGAGGATGTTGGGCGCGCGGAAGCCGGTAGCGTAGGTGCCGCGGAACCGCAGCGACTCCACCGGCGCCCAGCCGAGAGCGAACTTGTAGGTGAACTCGTCGCCGATGGTGTCGTAGTCCGAGTAGCGGCCGGCCACGTCGAGGCTCAGCTCCTCGGCCATGGGCGCGCCGGAGACCAGCGGAATGGCGAACTCGGTGTAGATCTCGTAGACGTCGTACTTGCCGCTGGTCGGCTCGGCGAAGTTGCCGCCGCTGTCACCGGCCTGGACCACGCCCGAGGTCTGCACCCCGCCCTTCTCCTCCCGGTACTCCACGCCGGCGGCCACGCCGACCGGGCCGGCGGGCAGGTCGACCAGCTCGCCGGCCACGGTCGCCGCCAGGTGCATCATGTCGTAGTCGGTGCGCTCCTGATCGTCGAAGGTGGTGTAGGCGATCTCCTCCGCCGTCTTGGGACTGCGGCCGAAGATGTCCAGGGTCGGATTGCCGTCGCCGTCCTTCGGACAGGACGCGTCGGCGGCGCAAAGCACCGGGTCCACCGCGGTCTGCAGCTTGGCGACGTTGAGCTGGCCCTTGGTCACCTCGAACAGCTCCGAGCGGCCGATGGTGAACCAGGTGTCCCACGACCAGGCCCGGTCGAACCAGGTCATGTCGCCCCGCAGCCCGACCGTGCCGGACAGGGTGTCGCTGTCGTAGTCGAAGGTCCTCGGACCCAGGTCCAGGCCACGCCAGTTCATCTGGAAGTTCGGGTTGGCCAGACAGGCCGGCTGATCCGCCGGGTCGAGGGCGGCGCAGGTCGCCGCCCGGGCGTCCTGGATCACGGTCAGCGCGTCCGCGGGAATGTTCGGGTTGGTGAACGGCACCTGGATCAGGTCGGTGAACCGGCCCGCCGCGCCCTGCACCGGCAGCGGCGTGAAGTTCAGCCGCCCCTCCCGATGGGACAGGTTGGCGTTCACGTAGGCCGTCACGCCGCCGTCCAGCTCGTACTCGCCCACCGCCGAGAAGTTCAGGTTGCGGTTCTCGTTGATCAGCGACACGCCACTGGGAATGTCGTTGTAGTTGAACCGGTGACCCTGCTCGATGAGGCAGTCGATGCTGCCCGAGCCGTCGCTGCCCGGCCCTCCGCCGGTGCAGAACGTGTCGTAGGTCTGGAAGCTCTCGCCGGTCTCCGGGTTCGGCAGGAAGATGATGCCCGCCTCCAGCGCCCGGCCTTCCGGCGGAATGCCGCTGCCGAACAGGGTCAGCACCTGGCCGCCGGACTCGGCCTGGCCGAGTATCGGCAGCCGCGACCAGTCGCGCTCCTGATAGTCGACGTCGCCGTCGAACACGTAGGTCACGCCGGCGGTGAAGAAGCCCCGGTCGCCGGTGATGCCGAACAGCAGGCCGGCGTCGAAGTGATCACCGCCCGGATCGTCCGGCGTGCCGCCGCCGATGCTGAGCTCGATGCCGTCCACGTCCGACTTCGGGATCAGGTTGATCACCCCGGCGATGGCGTCGGAGCCGTAGATCGTCGAGGCGCCGTCGGCCAGCACCTCGACCCGGTCGATCATGTTGACCGGAAACGACTGCAGGTCCACGGCCAGGCCGGTGCTGTCGCGGATGGTGTTGACCGTTCTGCGGCCGTCGTAGAGCACCAGCGTGCGCTCGGGGTTGAGCTGGTGGATGCCGGCGAAGTTCGCGCCGCGGCCACCGTTGGCGTTGCGCCGGTCGGTGCCCTGGGCGCCGATCGACGGCAGCTCCAGAAGCTGGTCGGTGAGGCTGTAGTTCGGATCGGTGCGAATCGAATCCCCGTCCAGGGTCGTCATCGGACCGACGTAGGTGCCGGCGTCACGGGCGATCCGCGAGCCGGTGACGATCACTTCCTCGATCACGCCTTCCTGCGCCACTGCGTGCAGCGGCGCCCCCAGGGGCGCGGCGAGGAAGGTCGACAGGGCGAGAAAGGAGGCCTTTCTGCTGCTCATGTGCTATCCCCTAGCTTGTTTGTCGTTGATTCAAGGAACACGAGCGCGGCCGGCGGCGTCCCCATCGGGAAGACGCGACCAGCCGTTTTCGTGATCTTGTTGCTAGGGATGCGCCAGCGTGCGGGATGGTCGCACGCCAGCCGTTGTTGTCCTACAAGAAGCCGCGGGCGCCGTCCTACAAGAAGCCGCAGGCGCCGTCCGACACAACGCCGCGGGCGCCGGCAATACCGGCGCCCGGTCTATGGCGTCAGGACTCCCGACCGGACGTCACCTGACCCTCGGTGTACGCGGTCAGACGCGGATTGCCGATCTGCGACACTGCGTCGCTGACGATGATCTCCGCGCACTTCTGCGCGACCCGGATCTTGCGCGGATACTGGTCCGCGCAGAACTCCTGAGCAGCGGCCTCGAGTTCGGCATGCATCGAGGCGATCTGAGCCGGAGAAACCAGGTCTCCAACGGCGTAGTCGAAACGGAAATCCTGCGCGAGCGCGCCAGCGGAGCAGGCCAGACCGACGGCTGCGACAACCAATGACTTCATACTCATCTCCTGATTGTGAGGCGGCGGTTTCGAGCCGCTCTAATCAGAAAGATGCGCGGGCGGGGAAAATGGTTGCAGAGCCGTAGGCGGGGCAAAAAAAAGGTTCATCGTAGATTACCGGGGA
>DLCH01000077.1:0-3193 GCA_002480525.1 Gammaproteobacteria bacterium UBA7803
CCGCTTGCCGATCTTCTTGTCGCGGATCAGCGTGGACAGCAGCCGCACGAACGCCATGGTGGTGGAGTTTTCGCGCTTGCCGCTGCCTTCGAGCACCTGGGAGAAGGTCTCCAGCGGCGGGATCTCGAGCTTCTCGCCGCCGGTGAGCCGCTGCGGGATGGGGCCGCCGAGGTCCTCGCGCATCCTGCGGAAGTACACCATCTCCGGCGAATCGTCCGGCGGACGGTAGTACGGGATCTCCTCGAGCTGCTTGTCGGTGAGCGGGATGTCGAAGCGGTCGCGGAAGTGCTTGAGCTCGTCGAGGTCGAGCTTCTTCACCTGGTGGGTGTCGTTCTCGGCCTCGCCGGCGTCACCCATGCCGTAGCCCTTCACCGTCTTGGCGAGAATGACGGTGGGTTCGCCGGTGTGGTTCACGGCCTCGTGATAGGCCGCGTAGACCTTGAACGGATCGTGGCCGCCCCGGTTGAGCCGCATGATGTCGTCGTCGGACAGATGATCGACGAGCTTCTTCAGCTCCGGATACTTGCCGAAGAAGTGTTCGCGGGTATACGCGCCGCCCCGGGCCTTGTAGTTCTGGTACTCGCCGTCCACGGCCTCGTTCATGCGCTGCAGCAGCAGCCCCTGGTCGTCGTTGGCGAACAGCGGATCCCACAGCCGCCCCCAGACCACCTTGATGACGTTCCAGCCAGCGCCGCGGAAGTAGCCTTCCAGCTCCTGGATGATCTTGCCGTTGCCGCGCACCGGACCGTCGAGGCGCTGCAGGTTGCAGTTGACCACGAAGATCAGGTTGTCGAGCTTTTCCCGGCCGGCCATGGACAGGGCGCCGAGGGTCTCGGGTTCGTCGCACTCGCCGTCGCCGAGGAATGCCCACACCTTGCGGTCGCCCATGGGCTTCAGCCCACGGCTGTCGAGGTACTTCATGATGTGGGCCTGGTAGATGGCCTGCAGCGGCCCGAGGCCCATGGACACCGTCGGGAACTGCCAGTAGTCCGGCATCAGCCAGGGGTGCGGATAGGAGGACAGCCCCTGCCCGCCCACTTCCTGACGGAAGTGGTCGAGCTGATCTTCCGAGAGGCGGCCTTCGAGGAACGACCGCGCGTAGATTCCGGGAGACGCGTGCCCCTGGAAATAGATCAGATCGCCGGGATGCTCGTCGGTCGGGCCGCGGAAGAAGTAGTTGAAACCGACGTCGTAGAGCGTGGCCGACGAGGCGAACGAGGAGATGTGGCCGCCGAGCTCGCCCGGCCGGTTGTTGGCCCGCACCACCATCGCCAGCGCGTTCCAGCGGATCAGCGAGCGGATCTTGCGCTCCATGAACAGATCGCCCGGCATGAACGCCTCGCGGTTCGCCGGAATGGTGTTCCGGTAGGGCGTCGTGATGGTGTAGGGCAGCGAGGCGCCGGTCTCGGTCATCCGCGACGACAGGCGCTCCAGCAGGAAGTTGGCCCGCTCGACGCCGTCGTGCTCGAGAATGTATTCCAGCGCGTCGAGCCACTCCCGGGTCTCGGTCGCGTCCGCGTCCTGCGGATGGTTGTTCTCTGCCATAGCTCCTTCGGCCCGATGCTGTCCAATGTCCGGCGCGCCCGTCGGCGGGCCCGCCGCGCTAAGTCTGGTTCGTCCCGTCCCAGAGCCGGGCGGCGCCGCGCACGCCGCTGTCGTCACCCCAGCGCGCCGGCCGGATGTCCGCCTGCACGTCCTGTCCGGCGACGCTGGAGAACGCGTGGGCCGGCAGCCGCGCCTGCAGGTCGCCGCACAGCCCCGGCGCCTGCGACACGCCGCCGCCGACGACGATGACCGACGGGTCGAGCACGTTCACCACCTGGGCGAGGCTGCGGGCGAGCATGTGCAGATAGAGATCCCATGTCTCCCGGCTGCCGGCGCTGCGCCGGCCGGCGATCTGCTCCGCCGCCAGGCGGTCGTGGCCGAGCGCCGCGTGGGTTCGGGCCAGCCCGGGACCCGACAGAAACGTTTCCATGCAGTTTATACGACCACAGTAACACTGCCGGTCGTCGAGCCCCGATTCTAACTGAAAGCGGCGGCCGGCCGCCGGCTCGTCCGCCCAGGGCGTCGGCTGGCGGAAGTACGGCAGCGGCGTGTGACCCCACTCGCCGGCCAGCCCGTTGGGCCCCTGGAGCAGGCGGCCGTGCACGACGAGGCCGCCGCCCACGCCGGTGCCGAGGATCGCCGCGAACACGGTGTCGAAGCCCGCCCCGGCGCCGTCCGCGGCCTCGCTCAGCGCGAGGCAGTCGGCGTCGTTGGCCAGGCGCACGCGCGCTCCGAGCCGCCCGCGCAGGTCGTGCAGCAGCGGCCGGTCGTTCAGCCAGGTGGAGTTGCAGTTCTTCATGCACTGGAGCCGCGGCTGCCAGGTTCCCGGCGCGCCGACGCCGACCGTGGCGCGTCCGGGCGCGACGCCGGCCCGCACCTCGAGCGCGTCGACTAGCGCAGCCAGCGCCTCCAGGGTCGCTGGGTAATCGTCCCTGGGGGTCGCCACCCGGAGGCGCGCCAGCTCCGAGCCGTCCTCGGCCAGCACCACGCCGGAGGTCTTCGTGCCCCCGAGATCGATCCCGATGCGCACCCTCACCGCAGCCCCGTGAGCACCCGGCGCCAGTCGAACCGCGGCCCGGGGTCGGTCTTCCGTCCGGGCGCGATTTCCAGGTGGCCCACCACCGCGTCCGGCGAGAGCCTCGGGTAGCGGACCACGAGCGCGTTGAGGACCGCGTCGAGCTTGCGGTACTGGGACTCCGTGTAGCCGCCGTCGTCGGTGCCTTCGAGCTCGATGCCGACGGCGAAGTCGTTGCAGCCGGATCGCCCGCGCCAGGCGGACACGCCGGCGTGCCAGGCCCGCCGGTCGAACGGCACGAACTGGGTCACCCGCCCGCGCCGGGAAATCAGCAGGTGCGACGACACCCGCACCCCCTCCAGCGAAGCGAAGGACGGATGGGCGGTGGTGTCGAGCCGGCCGAGGAACAGGTCCTCCACGTTGCGGCCGCCGAAGCGCCCGGGCGGCAGCGAGATCCCGTGCACCACCACCAGCGCCACGTCGGCGGGATCGGCCCGCTCGTCCTGGTGGGGGGAAAGGCGGCGCCGGGCGCCCGTCAGCCAGTGGTCCCGGGTCACGCGCATGTTCGACGACGACGTGTGCACATGCCGCCAGTATACGAAACGGCGGGGCCGGGAACCGGCCTTGGAGCGC
>DLCH01000077.1:3503-11463 GCA_002480525.1 Gammaproteobacteria bacterium UBA7803
GAACCGGCCTTGGAGCGCCCGCCGTATCGGGTTCGAGGCCTGCCTGCGGTATGCTCTGCCGCCCATTGCGACAGCCCAGTTCGAGGAGCCGGATCATGGCCATGCCCATCAGCGACGACCTGCAGCAGACGGTCACCGGGAACGTCCGCGCTGCCCTCGCCGAGGACGTGGGCAGCGGCGACGTGACCGCAGAGCTGATCGAGGCCGACAGCCGGGCCCGGGCGCGGGTGATCACCCGGGAACAGGGGGTGTTCTGCGGCGAACCCTGGGTCCGCGAAACCTGTCGCCAGGTGAGCGGCGACATCCGCGTCGACTTCGGCGTGAACGACGGCGACGCCGTCGATCCGGACCAGGCCCTGTTCGTGCTGGAGGGCCCCGCCCGCAGCCTGCTGACGGCAGAACGCACGATTCTGAACTTCGTCCAGTTGCTTTCCGGAACCGCCACCCAGACCCGCCGCTACGCGGACCTGCTGGCCGGCACGTCGACACGCCTGCTGGACACCCGCAAGACCATTCCCGGTCTGCGCGCGGCGCAGAAGTACGCGGTGCGCGCAGGCGGCGGCCACAATCACCGGATCGGCCTGTTCGACGCCTTTCTGGTGAAGGAGAACCACATCGCGGCGGCGGGCGGCATCCGCGCCGCCATCGAGCGGGCGCGCGGACTGCATCCAGCGCTGACTCTGGAAGTCGAGGTGGAGAACCTGGCCGAACTCGAGGAAGCCATCGCGGGCAAGGCCGACATCGCCATGCTGGACAACTTCGATCTCGAAGACACCCGTCGCGCGGTCAGCCTGGCCCGCGGCAAAGTGGCGCTGGAAGCCTCCGGCGGCATCGACGACACCCGCATCCGCGCCATCGCCGAAACCGGCGTCGACTATATTTCCCTGGGGATCATCACCAAGCAGGTGATCCCGATGGATCTGTCGATGCGTTTCGTGTGAGGTGGTGACATGAACAGGTTCGGGGCGTTCCTGATCCACCTGGGGATCAGTCTCGTCATCTTCGCCGTGCTGGCGTACCTGGTGCTCTACGTCTGGTACCCGGACTTCTTCTTCGCCTCGGACGGCGGCTGGCAGGGCATGCGGATCATCGTGTTCGTGGATCTGGTCCTGGGGCCGACCCTCACCCTGATCGTGTTCAACCGGAAAAAACCGGCCCGGGAGCTCCAGCGCGATCTGTCCATCGTCGCGGCGATTCAGCTCACCTGCCTCGCAGCCGGCACCTACGTCGTCTACGAATCGCGCCCGATCGCCCTGGTTTACGTCGACGGCAACTTCTACGGCATGACCGAATCCGCATACCAGTCCCTGGGCGTACCGGTCCCGGACCTGTCAGATATCCCGGGACCCTGGCCCAAACGCGTCGCGGTAGCGATGCCGGAGGACTACGACGAGCAGTCCCGCGTCAGGACCGAAGCGCTGCGGCGGGAGTTGCCGTTGCGCGCCCTCGTCGACCGCTACGTCCCGCTGACCTACGATCGACTCAACGTCGAGGACGAGGCCTTTACCGCCGAGGAACTGCTCGAAAGCATGAAGGGACCAGAGCGTCTGCAACGATGGCTGGAAGCCCGGGCCGAAGAGCCGGCCCGTTTCGCCTTCTTCGAGTACGGGTCACGGTACGGCTTCGCCGTTCTGGCCATGTATCGCGACTCGGGGGAGATCATCGGCCTGGTGACTCGTCCGCAGGACGAGTGAGAAGCGCCCGGTCTGGATTCCAGCTCGCCAAGCGACGGGTGGCATCGGGCTTATGGTGCCGGAACGCGGAATCGAACCGCGGACCTACTGATTACGAATCAGTCGCTCTACCGACTGAGCTATTCCGGCGCGGGGCGGTAGGATACCGGCTTTGCGCGGGTGTCGGAAGAGTCAGCAAGGATCCCCGTCCGGGTACTCCCGGCAGATGGAGAAGCCCGAGGAATCGGTCGCGGTCACCTGGTAGCTGACCGCTCCGTTAGCGACGACCTCGAACTCGATGTCGTCGACGCCCGGATCCCAGCCGAGCTCGGCGAGATCGGCATCGGCAGCACCTGAGGTGTAGTCACCTTCGGCGAATCGGTTGTTCCGGAGCCGAAAGTCTTCCTGGAAAACGCGAATCGTACTGATGCTGTTCATCAGCGACCCTTCACGGGACGTGGCGATGTAGTCGTTGTAGATCGGAAGGGCCACGGCCGAGATGATGGCGACGATCGCTACGGCAATCATCAGCTCGATCAAAGTAAAGCCACGCTCACGTTTGTTCATCGCCATACACTCTCAATTCGCTGAAACGGAAAAAACGTCGGGGTGGAAAGCAAGAACGGGCACGGGAGAAACCCCCGTGCCCGATCTCTAGACTTCGCAACAGCCTCTTACAGCTGGGTGAAGTCCACCGTCTGGTTCGGCTTGTCAGCGATACCAGCGTAGGTCGGGAAGTCCAGGACCACGGCCATGTTGGCTGCGGTGAACGTACCGGTCATGGCCACACCCACCTGACCGGCTGCGTCGACAGCAGCACCGGCCACGTAAGCCGCACCGCCGGTCGGAGCAACGCCGCCGTTCGAGTTCAGCAGGTTGACCCAGTCGCCGGCAGCACCGATACGGGTATCAGCGGCGGCAGCCGTCGTCCGGCCCATGGCCATCTCGGCCTGAACCTTCCGCATCTCGTTGGTCACGAAGCGCACGCCTTCCTCGAAGTGAGAATTCACTTTGGAAACGTTAGCGTTCTCGATGTAGTCCTGATAGGCGGGCAGCGCCACAGCGGCGAGAATACCGATGATAGCCACCACGATCATCAATTCGATCAGGGTAAAACCCTTCTGAATAGCCTTGGTCATTGCAGTCACTCCAGAGATTCAAGGTTTCAATCAACATGTGGCGACTTCATGCGCTTGGCACTCGCGCCGCGAATGTCGCGCTGGTCGGTGCAACGCCCGTGCCAGCTTCTGAGCCATCTTCCTCGCGAAATCATTAATCGCTTTAGAGTCAATGGCTTAGCTCAGATCAAGGCTTCAGCCTCTGTCCCTGAGCGCCGGTCGCCCTGGCGTGGGTGGGTATCAACCCACGTCACTACCTGACGATTCGCGTCACCCTGCCGGTGGCGGGGTTGGTCACTAGCAGTCTAGTACCGCCCCGCCAGGACGCTAACGCCGCCTCCAGGGTCTATACTCACCCCAGGAAGCGATCCGGCGAGCGGGAAGCATGCCCGATGGCGGCTGGCCATACTGTGACCGTCTTATCGACACTATCGTGACCTGGAATTAGACTGACGAGTTGCCCCGCCGCTAAGGTACTTTCAGGCGCTTTCGCAACGACTCGAGACGACAAACTGGACAGGGATTGCATCGTCACATGGCCTCCGAACCGGTTCCGCTGAGCGGCTTGGCCCGGCGCCTGGTCGAGGAAAACATCCTCGACGCCGACTCCGCGATCAGATCCACCGAGGAAGCGCGTAAGGAAGGTACGCCTTTCGTCGCCTATCTCGTGTCGAACGGGCTGGCCGAATCCCGGACCATCGCCGTGAGCGCTTCCGAGGAGTTCGGGGTCCCGCTTCTCGATCTGTCGGCCTTCGACGTCGAATCCATTCCGAAAGACCTGGTCAAGGACAACCTGATCCGGCAGCACAACGCCCTGCCGCTGGTGCGGCGCGGCATGCGCCTGTTCGTGGCCGTTTCCGACCCGACCAACCTCCAGGCCCTGGACGAGATCAAGTTCCAGACCGGCGTGAACACCGAAGCCGTGCTGGTGGAGGAAGACAAGCTCCAGACGCTGATCGAGCAGTTTCTCAACCGCCAGGATGAGAATGCCCTCGGCGACCTCGGCGACGACGACCTCGAAGACCTCGACATGGAGGCGATGGACGACGCCGACGACGACAACGAGGTCGATCCCCGCGCCGCCACCGACGACACGCCGGTGGTCCGGTTCGTCAACAAGATGCTGCTGGACGCCATCAAGTCCGGGGCCTCGGACATCCATTTCGAGCCGTACGAGAAGACCTATCGGGTGCGGTTCCGGACCGACGGCATCCTGCACGTGGTAGCGACGCCGCCGTCGAACCTCGGGACCCGCCTGGCCGCGCGCCTGAAGGTCATGTCGGAACTGGACATCTCCGAGCGCCGCGTCCCCCAGGACGGGCGCATCAAGATGAAGCTGTCCAAGACCCGGGCCATCGACTTCCGGGTCAACACGCTGCCCACCCTGTGGGGCGAAAAAATCGTGCTGCGGATCCTCGATCCCGGCAGCGCCAAGATGGGCATCGAGGCCCTCGGCTTCGAGGATGACCAGCAGAAGTACTTCCTCGAAGCGCTGGCCCGGCCCCAGGGCATGATCCTGGTGACCGGCCCGACGGGCAGCGGCAAAACCGTGTCGCTGTACACCGGCCTGAACATCCTCAACACGGCCGAGCGCAACATCGCCACGGCCGAGGACCCGGTCGAGATCAACCTCGAGGGCATCAACCAGGTCAACGTGAACAACCGGGTGGGCCTCGACTTCGCCTCGGCGCTGCGCTCGTTCCTGCGCCAGGACCCGGACGTGGTGATGGTCGGTGAGATCCGGGACCTGGAGACCGCCGAGATCGCCATCAAGGCCGCTCAGACGGGTCACCTGGTGCTGTCCACCCTGCACACCAACTCCGCAGCGGAGACGCTGACGCGTCTGCGCAACATGGGCGTGCCGGCCTTCAACCTGGCCACCAGCGTGGCGCTGATCATCGCCCAGCGGCTGGCCCGGCGGCTCTGCCCCAACTGCAAGCGCACCATCGACGTGCCGAAGGAGACCCTGGAGGCGGAAGGCTTCACGGAAGAGCAGATTTCCCGGGGCTTCGAGGTGTACGAAGCCAATCCCGACGGCTGCGCCAAGTGCAAGGACGGCTACAAGGGCCGGGTCGGGATTTATGAAGTAGTTAAAATAACCAGAGAGATGTCCCGGATTATCATGGAGGACGGAAACAGCCTCGAGCTGGCCCAGCAGGCCCGCGAACTGGGCTTCAACGATCTCCGGGCATCCGGACTGGAAAAAGTCATCCAGGGTGTCACCAGCCTCGTCGAGGTCAACCGGGTAACCACGGGACACTAGGCAAATGGCCGAAAGCGCGACATTCCTCTGGGAAGGCACAGACCGCCAGGGCAAAAAAGCCAAGGGCGAGATCTCCAGCACCAATCCGGCCATCGCCAAGGCTGAGCTGCGGCGGCAGGGCATCAATGCCACCAAGGTGAAGAAGAAGACGAAGAGTCTCTTCTCAGGCAGTGGCGGCAGCGTCAAGCCCGCTGACATTGCACTGTTCACCCGCCAGATGGCGACCATGATGCGGGCTGGTGTTCCGCTCGTTCAGGCGTTCGAAATCGTCGCAGATGGTGTAGAGAAACCCAAGGTCGGCGAATTGATCCGGCAGATCCGCAACGACGTCGCCGGAGGCAGTAGCTTCGGGGCGGCGCTACGCAAGCATCCAGCCCACTTCGACGATCTGTTCTGCAATCTCGTGGAAGCCGGTGAGCAGTCTGGTGCCCTGGAAACGATGCTCGACCGCATCGCAACCTACAAGGAAAAAACCGAGTCGCTGAAAGCCAAGGTGAAGAAAGCAATGACGTACCCCATCGCGGTACTCGTCGTTGCCTTCGTCGTGACCGGCATTCTGTTGATCTACGTCGTACCCCAATTCGAACAGGTGTTCGCCGGATTCGGCGCCGAGCTCCCTGCATTCACTCAAATGGTCATTGGCCTGTCGGAATTCGTCCAGGCATGGTGGTTCGTCATCCTGATCGGGATCATCGGCGCGGTCTTCGGCTTCATCACCGCGAGAAGGAGATCTCAGAAGCTGCGTGAAGCCATCGACCGTCTATCACTGAAGGCTCCGATTGCGGGAACAATCATCGAGAAATCCGCAGTTGCCCGATTCTCCCGCACATTGTCCACGACATTCGCGGCAGGCGTGCCACTCGTGGAGGCACTCAATTCAGTTGCGGGATCGACGGGCAACTCGGTCTTCGTCGAGGCGGTTTACAAGATTCGGGACGACGTGTCGTCCGGCCAGCAGCTCAACACGTCCATGAAGCTGACCAACGTCTTTCCGAACATGGTCATTCAGATGGTGGCCATCGGTGAAGAAGCCGGCGCGCTGGATTCCATGCTGGACAAAGCCGCCAGCTACTACGAAGAGCAGGTCGACAACCTGGTCGACAACCTGACGGCGCTGATGGAGCCCATGATCATGGCCGTGCTCGGCGTGCTGGTCGGCGGCCTGATCATCGCCATGTACCTGCCCATCTTCCAGCTCGGCCAGGTGGTGGGTGGCTGATGCTGCCTCGTAGGAGCGGCCTCCCGGCCGCGAGGCGGCTCCTGCGATTCGCGGCCGGGAGGCCGCTCCCACAGCTACCTGCATGACCGAGACGCTTCTGGAATACGGCTGGCTCGGACTGGTCCTCGCCATCTGGGTGGGGCTGTGCGTCGGCAGCTTCCTGAACGTCGTGATCTACCGCCTGCCCGTCATGCTGGAGCGTCAGTGGCAGGCGGAGGCGCGCATGGTCCTGCACGGCGCGTCGTCCGAGGACGAGGCGGCGGCAGAGCAGCAGCCGCCGTTCAACCTGATGGTCCCCCGCTCCCGCTGCCCGAGCTGCGACGCGCAGATTCTCGCGTGGCAGAACGTGCCCGTGATCAGCTGGATACTGTTGGGCGGCAAGTGCGCGAAGTGCGGCACGCCCATTCCCAGGCGCTACCCGCTGGTCGAAGCGCTGACCGCGTTTCTGTCCGTCGCCGTGCTGGCCCTGTTCGGCTTCACCTGGCTCGGCCTGGCGGCGCTGACCTTCACCTGGGTGCTGGTGGCGCTGACCTTCATCGACTACGACACCCAGCTCCTGCCCGACCAGCTCACCCTGCCGCTGCTCTGGCTGGGGCTACTCACCAATGTGTACGGCGGCTTCACGGATCTGACCGCCGCCGTCGTGGGGGCCGTCGCCGGCTACCTGTTCCTGTGGACCACCTACTGGGGCTTCAAGCTGATCACCGGCAGGGAAGGTATGGGCTACGGCGACTTCAAGCTGCTGGCCGCCATCGGCGCCTGGCTCGGCTGGCAGGTGCTCCCCGCCGCCATTCTGGTCGCTGCCGGCGTCGGCCTGCTGTACGCGGTGGCGACCGGCGTCACCGGTCGCCGCGAAGCTGCCCAACCCATCCCCTTCGGCCCATTCCTGGCGATCGCCGGTTGGGTCTGCATGGTTCAGCGTGATACGGTTCTGCGCCTGTTCCTAGGCTGAACGTCCTGATGTCTCGATTCGTGGTCGGTCTCACCGGCGGTATCGGCAGTGGCAAGACCGCCGTATCCGACCGTTTTCAGGCGCTTGGCGCCCACGTCGTCGATGGCGACCTCGCGTCGCGGGCGGTGCTGGCGCCCGGCCAGCCGGCGCTGGACGCCGTCGCCGAACGATTCGGTCCCCGGATCCTGAAGGCCGACGGCAGCCTGGACCGGGCCGCCCTGCGCCAGCGGGTGTTCGCCAGGGAAGACGACCGCCGCTGGCTGGAGGCTCTCACCCACCCGCTCATCGGCGCCTGGCTGCGCGACCAGCTCGCGGCCGGCACCTCGGCCTACTGCCTGCTGGTCAATCCGATACTGATCGAGTCCGGCCAGGCGTCACGCTGCGACCGGGTGCTGGTGGTGGACGCGCCCGAATCCGTCCAGATCGAGCGGACCATGGCCCGGGACGGCAACAGCGAGGCCCAGGTGCGCGCCATCATGGCGGCCCAGGTGGATCGGGAGCGGCGTCTGGCCGCGGCCGACGACGTGATCGTCAACGACGGCGACCTCGCCCACCTCGACGCCGAGGTCGCGCGCCTCCACGAACGCTATCTGGCGATGGTGGACTCATGACCGAACCGACCCCACGCATCGTGCTGTGCCCCACCTGCGGCAAACGGGTGAAATGGTCGGCGAAGAACGAGTTCCGTCCGTTCTGTTCCGAGCGCTGCAAGCTGATCGACCTGGGCGGCTGGGC
>DLCH01000012.1 GCA_002480525.1 Gammaproteobacteria bacterium UBA7803
TCACGTGATTGCTCCATCCTGACCGGACGACGGACGGAACCTCCAGTGCACAAGGAACTGGACCTCAAGGTCCGGCGGGTCGGCCGATTTCAGGCAGGACCCGAAGGTCCCGAAATTGTTGAATGGTGGTCGAGAGGCGGATGGACGCTATTGACGTGGCGGAAAGCTGCCGGTGGGAATTCAAGAGCCGAATCTTCGATTGGCACGAGGCATGTGGACTGGCTTGCTCATCTGGCCCCCCTCCTGGGACACCTGACGACACCTGCTGACCTTACGCTCCGCACCTGGCGAATCTGTCGGGAGTTTGTAAGCACGGCTGAAGGCATTCCACCAATCTGCCAGCCGGCGCCCACGCCAATTGACGGTGGCTGAAGGAATTCGAACTGGTTGCGGATGAGGCAGACGAGGTCAGGTGGTGACTGCTTGTGGGTCAATACCCATCGCCCGACTTTCCGAGCAGGTACCGATTTCCGGACTCCCGCACCTCCGCGGAGGGATGACGCCGCCTGACCAGATCCGCCAGCCATCCCTCCGCGGAGGTGTTCTCGAGATCTGTCGGATCCGGCCGCGCATCCTCCGGATCGTACCCGCAGCGCGGGATCACCCGGCCGTCCGCACGCCGGAAATAGATCTGCCCCTCCGCGTCGCGGCGGATGCCATAGCCGCCTTCGTGCACCAGCCGGTGATGATGGCTGCACAGCAGCACCAGGTTCGCGAGGCTGGTTTCACCGCCTTCGCTCCAGTGCCGCACGTGGTGCGCATCAACGAATCGCCGATTGCAGCAGCCCGGAAACGAACAGCCCCGATCCCGGGACCACAAAGCCCGTCGGATCGCCGGCGGCACGCTCCGCCGCTTTCGGCCGATGCTGAGCGGCTCGCCTGCGGCGTTTTCGACCACCGCCACCAGACTGCCGTCGCAGGCGAGACGCTTCACCGTCTCGATCGGCAGGTCCGAACGTCCTTCACCGCCCCGCAGTGCGGCCTCGTCGACATGGACGACCACCTGATAGTGGTCCGCCGTCGATGAAGCGGAAACGTCTTGCCGACTACCGCCATCGAGATACGCCCGGGCCACGGCGACCAGGGCGTCCGCCTGCTGGGTATGCCAGCTCGCTTCCTCGAACTCGGGCCCCGACGCGCCCTCCCCGGCCTCGATCGCGCGATCGATGGCCCCGGTGACGATCTCGCCGGACTCGATGGGCACCTCGATGCTGATCGTCATGGTGCCGCGCTCGGCATTGCGCCAGGCGGACAGCGAGCGGCGCCTCCAGCTCCGCTGAGCCCGTTCCGTGGCGGCCGGCTCGACGTTGCGCATCTGCCGGCAGCGCTCCTCCACCTGGGTCGCAGTGGCCGAGAGTGCGTAGGCCAGCAGCAGATCCTCGTTGTGCCGGTCTGCCGCGCGGGTCAGCGCGCGGACCTTCGAATAGGAGAGGCGGCCATCGGCGAACGCCCCGGAGATCTGCGGCAGTCCGCGCAGCGCCTGGGCCGTCCGGACCTTCTCGCGCGCGGCGGACAGCGTGATGCCGCAGCGCCAGGCGAGCCACTCTGCGCAGCTCCGGAAGCTCCATTTCGCCCAGCCGAAACGGTCGTCGAACTCGCGGATGAGCAGCAGCAGACGGTACTGAGCGACGTTGATGTCACGACTCATCCTGCAGATGGCAGCGTCGAGATCTTCGATGGAAGGCTGGCGAGCGGCAGGCGTAGATGCATTCTTGGCAGTCATGGCGCGTCTCCCTGATGGCCTCGAACAGTACTGTAATTATATACAGTCATGGTCTGCGGCCATACGGAAATCGCTGATTCATTCGGCGTCTTTACGCGTCTTTCTGCGTTTGAACTGAATCTGCCTCCGCTCGACCCGAGCTTCTCAGATCGCACCAATGGTCGTACACTCGCTTGTCAACCGACTGCGGCGGACCATCACATGTCGTCCCCCGGCTGGCACGACCTCATCGGCAGCATCCGCGATGCCGCGCTGGACGGGCGCTCGTGGCACGCCGTGGCCCGCCATGTCGCCGCCGAGTTCCGCTCTCCCGCCATCGCGCTGTATGGCCAGAGTCTCGACACGGTTTCCTTCAAGGAAACCGCCGTGCTTGGTATCGGCGACCGGTTCATCGAGTCCTACAAGTCCCACTACAGCCGCCTGGACAATCCCTGGGTGCAGGCCGGCCGCTTCTGGAAACCGGGCGTCGTCCGCACGGAACCGGCGCTGCAGCGCCTCACCGGGGACCGGCATGTGCTCCGCCGCTCCGGATATTTCCAGGACTGGATCGTGCCGCAGGGCTATCGCCATTCGATGGGCATGGTGGTCGACCGGGATGCCGGGGGCTACATCAAGCTGACCATGTACCGGGACGGCGCGTCCGGCGCCTACCGGCACGCCGAGTTGACGCGTTTTCAATCCCTGTGCGACCAGTTCCGGCTGCTGCTCGACATCGCCGGACACTATCGTCTCGCCCGAACTCTCGCGCATCTGTCGCTGCGCGCGCTCGATCATCTCGACTTCGGGGTGATGATGCTGGATGCAGGCGGAACCGTGCTGGAGATGAACCGGTTCGCCCGGGATCTCGCGGACGGCCGTAGCGGCCTGAGCGTGCACGAGGGCAGACTCCAGGCGCTGGATGGCCGGGCGGATGCCCGCATCCGCTCCCTGCTGACCGGCCGCGGACAGAGCAGCGCCGCCACCGTCACGCTGGCACCTCCGGCGGTACCCGCACCGGTAGCACTGGCGCTGACCAGCATGGCCGCCTCCGACGGCGGCCGGCTGCTGTTTCTGACCTGCCCGGAGCGCGCCTTCGACGAGCGGCTGCGGCTGCTGGTGGACCGGTTCGCGTTCACACCGGTCGAGCTCCAGCTCGCGCGGGGGCTCCTGCAGGGCTTCGACCTTCGCGGGGCCGGCGCGGCTGCGGGCCTCAGCTACGAGACCAGCCGCTGGTACCTCAAGCAGCTCTTCGCCAAGACCGACACCCACCGGCAGGCCGATCTGGTGCGCCTGCTGCTCGCCACGAAGTCCGAGATTCATCTGCCACCGGCACCCTGAATCCTCCCAAACGGGAGGTTCGAGAGACCCGGCCCTTCTTCCAGAATTTTCCGGACACGGGAGAACGGGGAGGCTGGCGTGAAAGGTCTGGCATCATCGGAAGTCAGCGGCGCCGTCCGGGCAGTTCTGCCACTGATCACGGCCATGCTGCTCGCGGCGCCGGCGCGGGCCGGCGACGATGACATCGTGCAGATCCGCCAGGGCGCCGACGCGCTGTGGCGCACCCTCGAGTCCATGCCCTACGCCGCCGACGGCCAGGGCGCGCCCGTCTTCACCTTCGAGTTCTCGGAATGCCCGCACAGCCAGGCCCTGTATCGGGACTGGACCGGCCAACTCGAGGGCGTGCAGCTCCGGCACATGTTCTACGCCGTCAGCCGGAGGTCCGCCAACGAGATGACGGCGCTCGCCCGCAGCCGCGACGCCGCGGACTACCGGGCGTTCATGGACGGCACCAAGGCCGCTCCCCTGGCGGATGATCCGCGCCTCGCCGCCGCCGAGTACAACCGCAACGTCGCGGACTTCAATGCCATCATGAAGCCGCTCGATGCCGTCGTCGAACCCACCCTGCGCGCCAACGGCGTCATGTCCGGCAACCTGATCTCGCCGACCCTGATCTGGCGGGAGGGAGACGCCGTGTTCGCGTCGGGCGGTTACGATCAAGCGCACATGGCCCGGGTCGTCGAGCGGGTACTCGCTTCAGCCGCCACCGGCGCCGCTCCGACCCCCGCGCCGACTGGCCCGGGTCCCGCCCCGGCCGCCGGCGGCGCCGGACCGGACGTGGTCGGCATCCGGCTGGGCATGACCCAGGCCGAAGCGGTCGCCGCCATCCGCGCCTACAAGCCCGGACTGGCCATACAGGAGCACACCACCGAGATCACCATTCAGGACAGCAACCGTCAGCCGCTGATCGTCGACCGCTATGTCAGCGAGGTGTGGGGAGACTGGAATCAGAGCGTCCGGGGATACCGCAACGGCGAGCCCATCGAGAAGCTGGTGGTGGTGTTCGCGTCGCCGCCCGCAGCGCACGTCGTTCAGTACGTCGAGCGCGACATCCGCTACGTCTCCAACGACGGCCTCGCGCCGGACGTTCTGCTGGCCTCGATCCGGGACAAGTACGGGGAGCCCACCCGCGCCAGCAGCGAGGGTCGCACGCTGCTGTGGCAGTACGGCGCGCCACCGCTGAACGCCAGCCAGTTCCGGCGATGGGTCGGCAGCTCCGAGGTCACCGGACGCCGTACCAGCGCCGCCTACCGCTCGCCCATGTTTCCGACCGTCGGCCCGGACATGCCGAAGAACGTGCTGCAGATGAACGACGACGGCATCAGCTTCCGCTTCGCCGGCCAGGAGCACGTCGACGCGGGCCGCAGCCTCGGCGTCCACGTGACGCCCCACGGTCAGGGTACCTCGCACTTCCGCACGCTGCTGACCGAGGGCGTCATGGCCATCGGGTCGACCCGCTACGCCACTCAGCAGATGGCCAATGCGGCCCTCGATGAGCATGAACAGGCGCTGCGCCAGGCGGCGCTGAAGCGCAAGGGACCGGCCCTGTAGCACCACCATGACCAGGACGATGGACATGAAACTGACCAAGCCGATTGCCGCGGCCTTCGTCGCCCTGGCCGTTGCGGCCTGCGGCGGCGGCACCGATGGCGGCGACGAGGCGTCCGGAGCAGCCGGGAGCGCGCAACCCCGGGCCGCCGGCGCACCATCCGCCCCGGACGCGCCCGCCGCTGCCGCCGCTGCCGATACTGCCGACCGGGACTGCCCGGCACGCCCGACCACCGGCGCCCCTGCCGGCGGCCCGGTGGACGACGTCGTCGGCATCCGCCCCGGCATGGGCTGGGACGACGTGCAGTGGGTTCTCGCCTGCCGCGACGACGTGCCGACCGTCGAGGCTGGCGATACCTGGAACGTCAAGCAGGCCCACGGCATTCCAATACGTCAGCTCATCCGCGCTTCCGACGGCCAGCCCTGCAGCGGCCAGGAGATCGTGCGGGACATGAGCTCCACCACCCGGAGCTGTGACGACGGCGGCTACAAGTTCCAGGCGCTGAAAAACATCGCCAACGAGATCGTGGTGGTGTTCACCGGCCTGCCCGAGCAGGAAACGGCCCGCGCCATCTGGCGGCAAACGTCGTTTCCGGAGGGCGGCCAGCCCGCGATCAAGACCCTGCGCACGTCACTCACGGACAAGTACGACGAACCGCAGCTCGACGAGCGGGACCGCCAGGGACGGATCACGCTGACCTGGGTCCACGACCTCCTGGGACGGCCCATGTCCACGGCCGCCTCCGCCTTCAACACGTGCAGCCGTGGCCTCGGCGCCGCGTTCGCCAGCAGCCATTCCTGGTCTGCCGGGTGCGGACTGACCATTCGCGCCCTCATCTCCCCGGTGTGGGGCAACGATCTGCTGGCCAGGGAATTGTCGCTGGGCCTCATGCACCAGAAGGACTTCTACGATGCCGGCCAGCGGTTCGAGCGCGATCTGCTGGCGGCTCACGAGGCCAGCAAGCGCGAGCAGGCCGAGGCCGCCGCGGCCAGCGGATCGGCGGTGGACCTGTGAAGAGACAGCCGTGCAGCGTTCTCATCCTGTTCATGGCGTTCACGGCCCTGGCGCAGGCTGCCGAGCGCAACGGGGTGGTGGCAGACCCGGACAGCTTCGACGTGCGCCGGATCTATCTGGACTGGAGCGGGGAGGATGCCGGCCTGGATGGCTCGGCCGACCGGCTCGTTCCGCCCATCGGCGGCACGCGCTCCGGCACGCCCGTCAACGAGTTCAACCGGGCGTCCATGGTCGCTGCCGAGCGGCAGCGGCTGGAGGCCCTGCTTAGCGAGCGGCGCGGCATCGGCACGCTGGTGACGAACATCGGCGGCACCTTGAGCGACTATGATCCGGGCTACGGCGAGTTCTACGTCGACGCCTTTGCGCCAGGCAGCCGGTTCAGCTTCCCCATGCACGCCGATCAGCACGCGGAACGTGCCCTGCCGGGGCTGCACGTCACCCTGGAGCTGGAGAACGCGCTGGACGCCTACGTGTGGCAGGTCGCGTCGGACCAGGCGGCGAAGCTGATCGCGACCCTGGAGGACGAAGGCAACGCCAGCCGCCGGGTGATCGCACGCACCACCGTGCGGCTCACCGGGGCGGAGAAGGATGCCGGCATGAATCGTCGCCTGATCGGCAGGATCACGTCGTACACGCTGCGCACGCCAGAGGGCACGGTACTCCGTGAGCTGACGCTCGAGCCCTGACTGATTCAGCGGGCGTTCGAGACCTCGACGAATCCCCTGGCCCGTCCGCTGGCGGAATCCGTCTCCGCCATGGCCGCGTGCAGCCGCGCCAGCGGCACCCAGGTCGCCGGATAGTTGTAGGTCGCCGTATCCAGAATCAGCACCGAATCCGAAGCCTGGTCGTAGGCCGCCACCGGTGAGATGTGCCCGACACGACGCTGCCCGAGCACTTCGCGCTGGTAGTTGACGAGCATGAAGTCATCGGGTGCCGGAGGTTCCGCCCTACGGCCTCCCGGAACGCCTCGACGGTCACGGCGTCGGCGTAGCGGAGCTCGACCGCCGCGCCATGCGCCATCAGGAACCCGGCGAGTTCCGCCAGCGTCATCCCGCCGAACATCACCCGCAGGCGCGCGCCCGGCCCCACCTCGTGGGCGTCGAAGAACGTGGACTGATCGAGCCGCCGGCCCAGGGCATTGAGCACCGCGACGCCGCTGGCCACCCCGCAGTAGCTGACCAGCCGCTGGCTCTCGAAGTGCGCAGCCAGCGCCGGGTAGTCCGCCCTGGCTTCGGCGCCATTCAGCCGGCTCGTCCCGGCGGGTCCGGACACGGCGACCAGCCCATCGGGCAGCGCGAGGGGTTCGACGCGCGGCTGCAGCACCCACCAGGCGACGCCGGCGAGGACGGTGAGCGCCAGGGCGACGCCGCCGGTGGCCATCAGTACCCGTGTGCCGCGCCCCATCGGCGTCTACCCTGCCGTCACCACGTCAGCCTGCGCCATTCATCCGTCGATGCCCGTCGGAAGCCCGTCGATGCTCTGACGGTTCTTCTCCTGCCAGTAGTCGCGGATGCCCTCCGGCCCGCGCTTCTCGGCCCACTGCGTCAACACCTGCCGATCCTCCGTGAAATCCATCAGCGGCACCGCGTAGCCGCAGGAGGTCTGGACGAGATCGAGCTGCATGCGGAAGTACTGCCGGGCGCCCACCGGCAGCGGGACGAGCCGGGTGCATGCCTCCCAGGCGGGATCCCGCGGATGCACGACGTCGGCGCTGCCGTAGACCCGCAGGATTCTCGGCAATCCCTCGAAGGCGCACCACATCACCGTCATCCGGTTCGTGTCCCGGAGGTGGGCGGCCGTTTCGTTGCCGCTGCCCGTCAGGTTCAGCCAGACGATCTCCCGCCCGTTCACCACCCGCAGCGAGTCCTGCCCCTTGGGCGAGACGTTGACGCGCCCGTCCCGGGCCGCCGTGGCCACGAAGAACACGTGCTGCCGCTCGATCCACTCGATCAGCTCCGGGGAGAGGGCGTCGAACTGTTCCGCCATGGCGTTTCTCTGCGAAGGACCCGACGGCCATGATACGGCAGTGGGTTACCTGGTGGACTCTCCGTCGACGCCCAGAGGTGCGATGGGCAGCGCGATCGGCCGCAGCGGTGCCGCATCGCTGCCCCGCAGCTTCAGGGAACCGCCGATGAAGGCGAACTCATAGACCGAATCTCGAGCCAGCGCTTCCAGGTTCACGAGTTCGATGATCGGCGCGCCCTGCTGCGCGAGCAGATAGGTGTGCACGGGCACGTAGTCGCTGTCGAGTTCCGATGGAAAGGCTTCGAAGCTCAGATTGTCCGCGCCCACGATCATCGCGCCCCGCTCCTCGACCAGATAACGGGCAGCTTCGAGGCCCATGCCGGGCGGATCGTTCATGAACGCCGCGGCATCCTGGTACAGAGCCATCCGGCCCGTGCGGATCAGCACCACGTCGCCTTCACGGACGGCCACCGCCTGGCGCGCCAGCGCATCCACGAGATCCCGTCTCGTCACCCGGTAGCCTGGCGGCAGCATGGCGACGCCCTTCGCTGCCGCCACGTCGATGAGCACACCGCGCGCGACGATCGGTGGAATCTTCTCGGCTCCGGCGACGCGCCAGCCCCGGTCGCCGAGATGATCGCGCGCCGCGAAGCCGTTCCACACGCGGCCGTTCAGGCCGAAGTGCACGAGCGCATCAATGTGCGTGCCCATGTGGGTGTACATGGACACCGCCGCACCCGTGTAGCTGACGTGCTCGTTCATGGGCCGGCCCACGTCGAGGGGATCGTCGATCACCGTGCCGTGCGGCGTGTGGGTCATCCAGATCCGGTAGTGCGGATCGCCGGCGGCCTGCCAGCTCGGCATGCCGATGAAGTAGTCCACGGCGAGATCGTAGACGCGACCATCACGCACGCGCTCGAGCACGGCCCGGCGCGACGACTCGGTGATGAGATTCAGCCGGCCGATCTCGTCGTCGGCCCCCCAGGGGCTGGTGCCGACGGTCCGGTCGGCGGCGGCAGCGCCGGTCGCCAGGAGCATGGCGCCGGTCCAGAGGATGTCGAGGATACGCATGAGATGTTCTCCTGTTCAGTGAGTCGACGCGGGCGGTGCCAGCCGGGTCCGGCGCCCGGCCCCCATGGTCACCACCCGCTCCGGCGCGATGCGTACGACCACCCGATCCGCCGCCAGCTCGCCCGGCGCCTCCTCGTAGCGCTCGACGCCCATGTAGGCCTGCGCCAGGACGTCGACGTGCCGCCCGGCACCGTCCGTGGACCAGCCGGCGACCCGGCCGCGGACTTCCAGCCAGCGGTTGGCATCGTCCGGATCGACCGCCAGCAACGTGGCGACGCTACGGCGGCTCAGATTGAGGAACTTCTGGCGTCCGACCAGCGTGTTGATCAGCACGTGCTCGCCGTCGTAGCTGCACCAGACGGGCTGCACCTGCATGACGCCGTCGCGCATGGCCGTGGCCAGGGACACCACGACAGGGCGTTCCAGAAGGTCGCGATGAGAATTCGGAATCATGTTCGGGTCTCCTGTGTCGATTCGCTCAGTACGCCACCGTGAAGCGGCGGCGGCGGTGTCGCGGCCGGTCGATCTCATCGAGCAAGGCGACGGCCAGATCGGCGATCGAGATGCTCGAGTCGCCCTCCGCGTCCACGACCAGCTCGTCGCTGCCCAGGCGGTAGGCGCCCGTGCGCGCGCCGACGAACAGACGCGCCGGCGGACTCAGGTAGGTCCAGTCCGCGCCCTGGTCCGCCTCGCAGATCTCGTGCTGCGCGGCGCAGGCCCGGGCAATGGAGCGCGCCGCCCGCGGCAGGTAGCGCTCGTCGTCCAGTACCAGACGGCTCTCCCCACCGGGAACGTGCAGCGTCGCGGCACCACCCACGAGCAGCGCACGATGGCCGGTTCGAGTCACCGCGGTCAGTACCACGCGGGCCACCTGGACGAGCTCGTGCTCGCTGCCGGCGCGCGGCCTGGTGGCACTGACCACGACGTCGTGGTTCGCCGCCACGGTGAGCATCTCTGCAAGACTTGCAGCATCCGCAACGATCCAGCGCAAGCCCTGGTCCGAGCACTCGGCGGGCCGACGCCGGACAACGCCGCTGACGTCGTGGCCCCGGAACCGGGCTTCGCGAACCAGCGCGGACCCGACGGCGCCGCTGGCGCCGAGAACAGCGATTCTCATGGTCTTTCTCCTGTGATTGAGAGGTGATCAGGCGCGGCGCACCAGCAGCATCAGCGCCGCGAGCACCAGCAGGCTGCCGGGCAGCCATTGCCAGCCGAGCAGCGAGGGCTCCTCGATGATCAGCACCGCGACGGAGACGAACGGCGTCAGGTAGGTGTACGCGGTCACCGCAGCGGGCGTCAGCACCTCGCTCGCCCGCTGCATCAGCCAGAACGTGGCGCCGCTCGACACCACGCCGAGATAACCCACGATCAGCCAGTCCGAGGTGCCGAGGACCAGCAGAGATCGCGGCGACTCGACCAACAGGCCGGCGCTGCCGATCAGCAGCGCACCGGCCGCCAGGCTCCACGCCGTCCGGACTGCGGCCGACGCGGGCAGCCAGCCCTTCTCCAGACCCCAGCGGCTGAGCACCGGGTAGAGCGCACAGGCGCAGCAACCGAGCGAGTACCACACTTCGTCGAGCCCGAACCGGAACGAGCCGGCGCCGTCATCCCGAACCCAGACGAGCGCCAGTGCGCCGGCGGCACCCGTCACCAGGGCGGCCAGCAAGGAAGGCACCGCCCGTTCGACCCGGAGCAGCCTTCCCAGGAGGTAGGCCACCAGCGGCACGGCCACGTAGATGGATGCCATCGCCAGTGCACCGACGCGGCCGGCCGCCCAGAACATGGTTCCGAAGAAACCCGCCAGAGCCACGCCCTGAACGGCGTAGAGCGCAAGCGCCCGGGGCGTCGGCAGTTCGAAACGCGCCCGGCCGGCCAGACCCATCACCGCCGCCGTGGCGATCAGGAACCGGGCGGACGTCGCCAGCAGCGGCGGAATCGCCTCGGACAGCAGACCGACGATGGGAAAAGATGCCCCGACGATCATTGCCGACACGAACAGGCCGAGGTGGGCGACAGTGACGGATGGCATGGGTGGTCTCCGACGATCTCCGATGCCGGAGCACTCTACTGTCGCTCTTTGGATTGATAATCAGACCATTCGGAACAATACTGTTTCCAAAACGAGAACGAACACCATGGACGCCCTTAGCGACATCGCCGTCTTCGTGCAGGTGGTCGAGAGCGGCAGCTTCACCGCTGCGGCCGACCGTCTGGGGGTGTCCAAGTCGGTGGCCAGCAAGTACGTCAGCCGTCTCGAGGAGCGCCTGGGCGCCCGGCTGCTGAACCGCACGACGCGCCGACTCAGTCTCACCGAGGTGGGCAGCGTGTTTTACGAACGCAGCCGTGAGGGGCTCGCGACCATCGAGGACGCGGAACTCGAAGTCTCCCGGCTGCAGAGCCGGCCCAGCGGCACCCTGAAGCTGAACACGCCGATAAGCTTCGGGGTGATGCACGTCGCGCCCGCGTTGCCCGAGTTCCTGCGCGCCTATCCGGACGTCTCCGTCGACGTCAGCCTGGACGACCGAAAGGTGGACGTGATCGAGGAAGGCTTCGACCTGTCGGTGCGCATCTCGGAGCTGCCCGACTCGTCGCTGGTGGCCCGGCGCCTTGCCACCTGCCGGCATGCCGTCGTCGCCGCCCCGGAGTACCTCAAAACCCACGGAGCGCCCGGCCATCCCGAGGATCTCGTCCGGCACAACGTCATCTCCTACCGCTACCAGGACTCGGCTCGGAGCTGGCTGTTCCGCGGGCCAGACGGTGGCTCGATCACGGTCCCGGTCTCCGGCAGACTGCAGATGAACAACAGCCTGGCGTTGCGCGAGGCCATGCTCGCCGGCGTCGGCATCGCCCGGACGCCGACGTTCCTCGCCGGGGAGGACATTCGTGCAGGGCGGCTGGTGCCCCTGCTCACCGAATACGATGCCCTGGAGGTGTCGATCTTCCTGGTCTACCCCCAGCGCCGGCACCTCTCACCCAAGGTCCGGGCGTTCATGGAATTCATGGCGGAGCGGATATCCGACCCGCCCTACTGGGATCAATTCTGAAGGAGAGTCTCATGGTCGGATCGAGTTCCCGCGTCGCGCTGATCACCAACGCCGCCGGCTACGTCGGCCCCGCCCTAGCCGAGCAGCTCGCCGCCAGCGGTCACGCGCTGGTACTGCACGAGCCGGCTCAGGATCAGGTCGAGACCCTGCGGTCGCGCGGCGTCGAGATCGAGACCGTGACGGGCGTGGACCTCGCCACCCGGGCCGGCAATCAGGCCCTGGTGCACGCCGCCCTCGAGCGGTTCGGCCGGCTGGACGCCGCCTGCTTCATCACCGGTGAGATCGTCATCGGCCGCTTCCTGGAAGCCACGGCGGAGCAGTGGGAACGGGTGAAGACCGCCAATCTGGACATGGTGTTCCATGCCCTGCAGGCCGCCCTGCCGCCGATGGTCGACGCCGGCAGCGGGCAGATCGTGGTGTTCACCAGCGCGACCGGCGCGCGCCCCGAGCCGGGGGTGTCGCTCTACGGGTCGACCCGCGCCGGCGCCAACGCACTGGTCCGCGCGGCGGGTCTGGAGCATGCGAAGCACGGCGTCTGCGTCAACGCCATCGGCACGAACTTCATGGATTTCCCGGGGTTCATCAAGGCCAACCGCGCCGACGACCCGGAGCGGCGCCGCAAGATCGAGGCCCAGGTGCCCGCCCGCCGGCTCGGCACCATGGAGGAGCTCGCAGCCTTCACCACCGTGCTGCTGGACGGCCGATCGCGCTTTCAGACCGGGCAGTTCTTCTCCTTCAGCGGCGGCTGGAGCACCTGACGCCGGTCAGCTCGGACGCCGCCCGGCGAGCTGCAGGTAGAGTGCGGCGCTCAGGCCCGACGCCGCGAACAGCATGCACATGACCACGATCTGGTAGCGCACCGCGATCAGCGGAGAGACGCCCGACAGAATCTGCCCGGTCATCATGCCGGGCAGCGCCACCAGCCCCACCGCGAACATGGAGTTGAACACCGGGATCATGCCCGTCTGCAGCGCCACCGCGCGCGCTGCCGGCAGCGCCTGGCCGGCGTCGAGCTCCGATTCGAACCGCTCCGCCGCCACGCTCACCGTGTTCATCGAATTGGCGAAGATCATCCCCGCCAGCGGCACCAGATAGCGCGGCGCGTACCACGGCTCGAGATGCAGCACGCCGACGGTCACCGTGAACAGGGTGAAGCCGCCGCCGACGGCCAGGGAGATCAGCGCCTGGGGATACAGCCGGGCGCGACTGGCGGCGATCGGCCGCAGGCAGATCCAGCTCGCCACCAGCAGCATGACCGCGAGCACGGCGCAGATGATCCAGGCTTCGCTGGCCTCGAAGATGAAGATCAGCAGGTAGCCGATGGCGACGAGCTGCACCACCATGCGGGCGGTGGCGTAGACCGACGTCCAGCCGCCCACCGACCAGCGGAACAGCACCGCGATGACGACCACCATCGGCACCGCCGTCACGGCGATGTCGAGCCAGCCGATGTCGATGACGCCGTTCAGGGCGCCTCGCCGGTCTTGAGCGGCAGCGACTCGTCGCGCACCCACTCCGACATGGAACCGTCGTAGACGGCCACGCCGTCACGCCCGAGCAGGAGACAGGCGAACGCGTCGACGGTGGCCGAGATGCCGCCGCCGCAATAGGCGATGACCTTCGGGGCGTCGAGCATGCCGCTGTCCTTCAGGGCCGCCTCGAGCGCCGGCGCGGGCTTGAAGCAGCCCGCGTCCAGCAGCTCGTCGTAGTGCACGTTGCGGCTGCCGGGGATGTGTCCGCGACGGCCGTAGTGCATGTCGCCGGTGCCGGCATAGACCTCGGGCGACAGGGCGTTCACGGTGCAGACCGAGGCGTCGTCCATCGCCGCCAGGACTTCCTCCTTGTCGACGAACAGCTCCGGACGCGGCGCCGGGCGGAAGGTGGCCGGCGGCAGCTCCGGCACCTCGGTGGTGAGCGGCAGGTCCGCGTCCCGCCAGGCGCGCAGCCCGCCGTCGAGCACCGCGACGTCGTCGTGGCCGGCGTAGCGCAGCAGCCACCAGGCCCGGGTCGCCCACATCATGTGGCCGCTGGCATAGACCACCACCCGATGGTCGTTGCCGATCCCGAGCGCGCCCAGGGACTCGGCCAGCGCTTCCGGCGAGGGCCGGCTGAAGCCGAGGCCGGTGCTGGTGTCCGAGAACTCGCGGATCAGGTCCATGAACACGGCGCCGGATATGTGTCCCTCCCGGTAGGGCTCGATGCCGCTCTCCGCCCGGTAGCCCTTCTCGGCGGGGCGCAGAAACACCGTGGCATCGACGATCCGCAGCCCGGGATCGCCGATCTGATCATGGAGTTCCCGGGCCGAGATCAGAAACCGGGGATTGGCGTATGCCGTCATCGTCGTCTCCTCCTCCTGAGGGACTCAGCTTGCCCGGTTGCCGGCCCGAATGCGACGGCCTCATGGGTCGTCCGGATCCAGCACCGTCGCCGGACTGCCGGCGCGCCCGGTGATCGGCACCTGGCCGGCCATCGCGCCGGTGCGCACCTGCTCGATCGCCCCGCCCCGGCGGAGGAACGCCTCGACGTCCGCGGCGATGCGCGCCCGCTCCCGTTCCTTCTCGACCGGATCCCTCGATACGTCCTGCATGGCCATGGTCAACCTCGCTCCCGATTGGCGGGGCCATGCTGCCGCGGCCACATCAAGCGAATATGACAGGCCGGCGTGACAATTCCGCCCGGCGCGACGATAGTGAAGACCATCACATTCACGGGAGAGCGCACCATGGCGCGGATCATCGGCAACCTGAAACCGGAAGACGACTACACCCACGAGCTCGGCCCCGAGGAAAACTTCAACGAGAGCGTCTACTTCAATTTCTTCGACCCGACCCAGAACCGCGGCGGCTTCGTGCGCATCGGCAACCGGGCGAACGAGGGCTACGCCGAGATGACGGTGATCGTCTGGAATCCCGACGGCTCCGCCCTGTTCTACTACGCCAAGCCGGAGATCGGCAGCAACGACGGCTGGAACGCCGGCGGCCTGTCCGTGGAGGTGCTGGAGCCGACGGAGCGGGTGCGCACCCTCTACCAGGGCGAGGCGCTGTTCCTCGCCGACCCGCGGGACATGCAGGACCCGAGCCGCGCATTCAAGTCGAACCCCAAGCGGCCTCTGGTGATCGACCTGGAGCACCAGGCCGTCGGCCCGTTCTACGGCCACGTCGGCGAGCCCGGCGACGGCAACGAGTTCGCCCGGGCCCACACCGAGCAGCACATGCGCGTGTCCGGCAGCCTGCGGCTCGGCGACGACGAGGCCACGGCGTTCACCGGCTGGGGCCTGCGGGATCACTCCTGGGGTCCACGCTACTGGCAGGCCACGCCGTCCTACCGCTGGATCACCGGCAACTTCGGCGACGATCTCGGCATGGTGATCACCACCAACGGCGAGGGCGTCGGCGGCGGCCTGTTCCACGAAGGCGAGGACCTGGTCCGCATCAAGCAGGCCGTGATCAGCACGGAATACGAGCCCGGCACCAACTTCCACCGGAGCCTGCACGCGGACATCGAGCTCGAGGATGGCCGCAAGCGCGCCCTGGACGGCCACGTCATGGGCTACATCCCGCTGCGCAACCGCCGCGCCGGCGGCCACACCCACGTCGGCGAGGGCATGACCCGCTACACGCTGGACGGGGAACGCACGGGCTACGGACTGAGCGAGTACCTGGACCAGCAGAAGCCGGCGGAGTGACGCTCACGGCCGGGGCATGAAGAACGCTCGCGCCCGCCGAGTGGCGGGCGGAGCGGGGAGTGGCGGCGCCGGAGCGCCGCCGGAACCGGTCACAGGGCCTTGCGGGCCTTCTGCCGCGCGCGGTAGACGAGCGAGCCGTCGTCCAGGTCCGCGTTCGGAATGTCTTCCTTGTCGAAGTAGTAGTCCTGGGTGTGCAGCCAGGGCAGCTTGGTCCCCTGTTTGGGCAGCAGATGCATGCCGCGCAGCAGGTAGCCGGCGTTGAAGTTCTCCTCCGACACCCAGTTGCGCCGCTCCATGCCCTCGTCTTCCGGCCGCAGGGTCGGCGTGACCACGTCCACGCCCCGGGCCTCCATGTGCTCGAGCAGCTTGCACACGAAATCCGAGATCAGGTCGGCCCGCATGGTCCAGCTCGTGCGCAGATAGCCGAACACCCACAGCATGTTGGGCACGCCCGTGAACATCATGCCGCGCCAGGTCACCGTGTCGGCGAAATCCACCGGCTCGCCGTCCACGTCGAAATCGATGTCGCCGAACATGCACAGGTTGAAGCCCGTGGCGGTGACGATGATGTCGGCGTCGAGCTGCTCGCCGGACCTGGTGCGCACGCCGGTCTCGGTGAAGGTGTCGATCTCGTCGGTCACCACCGAGGCCTTGCCCGCGGCGATGCCCTGGAACAGGTCTCCCTCGGGCACGAAGGCAAGGCGCTGCTGCCAGGGGCGGTAGCTCGGCGTGAAGTGTTTCTCGACGTCGAACTCTTCGCCGAGAAACGCCCGGGCGCCGGCGATCAGCTCCTGCTTGAGCGTCTCCGGTTCCTCGAAGGAGCGCCGGGTGATCTCCTTCATGTCGTGAAGGATGCGCCGCCGCACGATCTCGTGGATCCACTCCTCGGGAATGTCGAGCTCCCGCAGGCTGTCCGCCAGCTCGTTGCGGTTCTCGCCCGGCGCGAAGTAGGTGGGCGAGCGCTGCAGCATGGTGATGTGCTTCGTCTTGTCCGCCATGGCGGGCACCAGCGTGGCGGCGGTGGCCCCGGAGCCGATCACCAGCACCGTCTTGTCCTCGTAATCGAGGTCGTCCGGCCAGGTCTGCGGGTGAACGATGCGGCCCTGGTAGCGGTCCATGCCGGGCCACTCCGGCGTGTACCCGGTGGAGTGGCGGTAGTAGCCCTGGCACATCCACAGGAAGTTGCAGGTGAACATCACCTCCTCGCCCGTGTCGCCGCGCCGGGCAACCAGGGTCCACACCCGGTCCTCGCTCGACCAGGAGGCGGTCAGCACCGTGTGCCGGTAGCGGATGTGGGGTTCGATGCCGTACTCGTCGATGACCTCGCCCATGTAATCGAGAATCGCCTCGGCGGACGCGATGGGCGCGCCGGTCCAGGGCTTGAACCGGTAGCCGAAGGTGTACAGGTCCGAGTCCGAGCGGATGCCCGGATACGTATGGGTCTTCCAGGTGCCGCCGAACCCGTCCTGGTTCTCCAGAATCACGAACGATTTGCCGGGCAGACGGCTCTTCAGGTGCACGGCGCCGCCGACGCCGGAAATGCCCGCGCCGACGATCAGCACGTCGAAGTGCTCGGCGTGGCCGCTCTCGGGCTGCAGAACAGGGGCTTCACTCATGGATTCGCCTCTCCCTAGGTGATGGACTCGAACGTCACACCTTAGGCAAGGGCCGCCCTGCCAACCATTGCTCTAGCGGCCACGAACTTGATAATTTGGGCCATTCTGTTCCTGTTCTGGCGTGACGGAGTCCGACCATGGCCCAGCGTTCCGACCCAGCCACCCGCCCGCCGGGCCGGCTGCTCGCCAGCGGCAGCCTCGCCACCCGGCGGCGCACCGTCGCCGGCATTCTCGGCCAATGCGGGCTCGCCGGGCTCGACGAAACCGAGGTGCGCGGCGTGCTGCGCCTCGCCGGCCTGCCCGCCCGGGCCGCCACGGACCCGGACTTCCCCGTGTCCCTGGACCGGGAGCTGACCGCGCTGTCGGTGCTGCTGCGGCGGGTGGCGGAATCCCAGCGCACCGGCGCCGAGTTCGCCATCAGTGTGTTCAGCGCCATCGGCATCAATCACTACGGCATTCTCGGCCTGGCCATGCAGCATGCGCCGACGGTGCTCGCCGCCCTAGAGGTCATGCTGTCCTACCCGGAGCTGTGCTGGGGGCACTCCCGGATCGTCGTCACCGGGTCGGCCGACGCCGTCACGCTCGCCTTCGAGATGGACGCGCCGGCGCCCGACGGCGGGGACGCCGAGGTGCTGCGGGAGTACTGCGTGACCACGGACCTGGTGTCCGTCGAGCACCTGATCGGCGATCTCATCGATCGAGCCATTCCGCCCGTCGCCATCACCCTCCCGTTCGCCGATCCCGGCGCCCACTTCCGCGCCGAGGACCGGCTCGGCTGCCCGGTCGCCTTCGGCGCGCCGGCGGCGGAGATCCGCTATCCCCGGGAGATCGCCGAGGCCGTGCCGGTACACGCCGGCGACCTGCCGTTCAGGCGCTACGACAAGGTCGCCCGGACCTTCTCCAGCCTGCTCGCGGAGGAGGAGGACATCGCCGAGCAGAGCTCGCGCCTGCTGTGGGCGTACACGCCGGCGCCGACCCGGGAGGAGCTCGCTGACATGCTCGGGGTGTCCACCCGCACCCTGGCGCGCCGGCTGAAGACAGCGGGCACCTCCTATGCGACCCTGCTGCGTCACGTCCAGTCGGAGCGGGCCAAGAACTATCTCCGCCACAGCTCGGCGCCGGTGGCGGAGATCGCGGAGCGCATGGGCTACTCGGATTCCGCCGCCTTCACCCGGGCGTTCCAGGCCTGGACGGGCACCACGCCCGCGCGCTGGCGCGCCCGCCCGGAGGGTTGAGCCGCCGTCAGGCTTGGAGAATCCGCCGGGCCAGGGCCCGGCCGCTCAGGCAGGCGCCCTCCGCGTCGCCCCCCGGGCACCAGTCGCCGGCCAGCCCGATGCCCAGGTCCGGCAACCAGACGCAGTCCTGCCCGAGCGGCGCGCTCGCCCGGGCGTAGCGCCAGCGGTGGGCGGCCAGGTAGTCCGGTGCCGGCAGGTCCGCCGGACAGACCGCGGACAGCACCGCATACAGCGCCAGGGCCACGGCGTCCGCATCCTGCTCGAGACGGGAAGCGGACCAGGCGGCAGGGGCATGCAGAACGCAGGTGGTCGGCCCGTCCGGGCCGAGATCGGTCACCGTGGAACGCTCGATGGCCTCGCTCTGGCCGAGCTGCCGCAGACCCGGCTGCCGGTCGCCGTGGGCCGTCAGCAGCGTCCAGCACGGGCTCATGCGCACCGCCTCCATGCCGTCGGGCAGCGGCAGGCCGCTGGCGGCCAGCAGCGCCGCCGCCTGGGGCGCCGGAATGGCGACCACCACCGCGTCGAAGGCCGGCTCGGCCGCCTCGTCCTGATGCAGGGCGACCCGCCAGCCGTCCGAGCCGGGCGCCAGCAGCGCCACGGGACAGCCGAACCGGCAGTCGAGGTCCTCCACCAGCGGGCGCAGCAGTTCGCGCATGTCGGGCCTGCCCACGAACCGGGCGACGGCTTCGCCGGGGATCGCCGTCGCGCTGCCCCGGCGCTCGAGCGATTCGAGCAGGGCCAGGAATTCCCGGGACCGGACATGGACCGCCGGGGCGCCGTGGTTCCACCACAGGCCGTCCCGACGGCGCGTCGCCAGGCGCCCGCCGATGTCGCCGCTCTTGTCGAACACCACGACCCGCCGGCCGGCGTCGGCGAGCTGCCGGGCGCAGACCAGCCCCGCCATGCCGGCTCCGATCACCGCGACGCGATGGATGACGCTCCCCACCATGGCGACAGGGTCCAGCCATCGCCGTGGACGCCACGTGAAAGCCCGCCGGACGGAAGCCGGCCCGCAGGCCGGGATCAGGCCCGGCGGAGCGCCACCTCGCCGGCGACCAGCGCGCGGTAGGCCGCGATCGGCGCAGGCCGGCCGATCAGGTAGCCCTGCACCTCGGTGCAGCCCGCACGCCGGAGAAAGTCGAGCTGGAAGTGGTCCTCCACCCCCTCCGCCACGATCGGCAGACCGAGGGCGTGGCTCAGACCGATCACCGCCTTGACGATCGCCCGCGCGTCCTCGCTGTCCGCCAGCGACATCACGAAGCTGCGGTCGATCTTGATCTTGTCGAACGGAAACGACTGGAGATAGCTCAGGGACGAGTAGCCGGTGCCGAAGTCGTCCATGGCCAGGGATACGCCGAGGCGCTTGAGATCGTGCAGCACGGCCACCGCGAGCTCCCGGTCGCTCATCAGCACGCTCTCGGTGATCTCGAGCTCGAGGCGCGCGGGATCGAGCCCGGTCTCCGCCAGCACCTCGGCGACCTGATGGCCCAGCGGCGCCCGCTGGAACTGAACCGGCGACAGATTCACCGCGACTTTCAGCGGCCGGCTCCAGGCCGCGGCGTCCCGGCAGGCCTGCCGCAGCACCCACTCGCCCAGGGCGATGATCAGCCCGCTGTCCTCGGCGACGCCGATGAACTCGCCGGGGGCCAGCCGGCCCCGGGTCGGGTGCTCCCAGCGCACCAGCGCCTCGAAGCCGATGACCGCGCCCGTGCCAGCGTCGGCCTGGGGCTGGTACTCGAGCTGCAGCCCGCCCGAGTCGATGGCGGCGCGCAGTTCCACTTCGAGCAGGCGGCGCGTGCGGATCGCGGTATCCATCGCCGGCTCGAAGAACCGGTAGGTATCGCGCCCCTCGGACTTGGCCCGGTACAGCGCCATGTCGGCCCGCCGCAGCATCTCTTCCACGGTGGCGCCATCGTCCGGGAACACCGCCACGCCGATGCTCGCGCCGATCCGGGCGAGCCCGTCGCTGAGCTGGTAATCGAGCCGCAGCGCGTCCGCCAGGCGGCCCGCCAGCCGGCGCGCGCTGTCCGGCTGGGCGTCGGCGGCCTGAATCACCGCGAACTCGTCGCCGCTGAGCCGCGCCACCGTGTCCTGGGCCTCGACCAGGCCCTGGATCCGGGCGGCAACCTGGGCCAGCAGCTCGTCGCCGGCGTCGTGCCCCTGGGTGTCGTTGACTTCCTTGAACCGGTCCAGGTCGATGCACAGCACCGCCAGGCGCTCCCCGGCCCTGGCCGCCCGGGCCAGATCCTGCTGCAGCCGGTCCTTGAAGCGGATCCGGTTGGGCAGCCCGGTCAATCCGTCGAAGTAGGCCAGGAACTCGATTCTCGCCTGGGACTGCTTGCGCTCCGTGAGGTCCCGGGCCACCACGACCCGCCGGTCCCCGCCGCCGTCGCCCGGCAGCGGCCGAACCAGCAGTTCCACCGGCACGCGGCCGCCGCCCCGGGTCCGCAGGACCGACTCGAAGGTCTTGCGGCAGCCCGCCTTCAGGCAGTCCTCGAACCGCGCCAGCACGTCCTCGTCGAAGTAGCCGCCGAGGGATGCCCCGGCCAGGTCCGGCTCGGCGGTGCCGCTCATGGCGAGAAAAGCGCCGTTGCCGTACTCGATGCGATCGCCCGAACAGATGACCACGCCTTCCGTCGACGCGTCGGTCAGCGTCGCCAGCCGCTGCGACTCCTGCTCGGCGCGCTGGGCGAGGTGGCGGTCCACCAGCGACGATGCGAGGCACAGCAGCACCACCGTCAGGGAGGCGGCCGCCACCCCGACCGCCAGCCAGTGATCGGACAGCAGCCGCTCCGGCGCGGCGGCGCCGACGTCGGGAACCAGGGTCATGGCCGTCATGGCGGAGAAGTGCATGCTGGTGATCGCCAGCGCCAGCAGCGCCGTAGCCGCCAGCATGCCGCGCACGCCACGCCGGCGGTCGGCGACCCACAGGGTCGCGGCCCCGAGCCCGACGCCCAGCACCACCGACGCCAGCACGCCGGCCGGCGCGTACTCGATGGCGCCGGGGAACCGAACGGCCGCCATGCCCGTGTAGTGCATGATCACGATGCCGGTTCCGAGCATGGCGCCGGCCAGCGCCGGCGGCAGCCAGCGGCGGCGCGCCAGGTAGGCGCCCAGCCCCACCGCGCTGACGGCGACGGCGACCAGCAACGACAGGATCGTCAGGGCCAGGTCGTAGCCCATGGGCAGCACCGACCGATACGCCAGCATGGCGACGAAGTGCGTCGACCAGATCGCCAGCCCGGTCGCCACCGACGCCGTCGCGAGCCACACCAGCCGGTGCCGGTCCCCCTGGCTGTCCCGGGCCTGCCCCGTCAGGGACACGGCCGCCAGGGACGACAGCAGGCAGATCAGGCCCGCCAGGGCCATCAGCCAGGGGTCGTGGTCCGCCACGAGGCAATCGAAGATATGGGACATCGCTGTGGCGGGCTCCACGGTACGGCGTGTGGACGGGTATCGACGAAGCCGGCGGCGGCCCGTCGCTGCTCGAAAGGTAGTTCAGGTGGCCGGCGCGGCAAGGCGTCCCGTGACCCGGGTCACGAAATTCGCCGTCGACCTGCGCCGAAGATGCGCCGGGCCGCACCGGACGACGGTGGTTCATCGTCAGGCTTTGTGCTTGTATGAGGCCCAGACCCCGTCCGACACCGCCTGCGAGGAGGCCCTCTTGCGACCCATTGCCGTATGCCTTGCCGCCCTTCTGCTCGCCGCCTGCGCCCGGGACCCGGCCGTCGCCGCCGCACCGGACCGGCCCGCCTGGCCCCACGGCGGCATGGTCGCGGCCGCCAACCCCTATGCCGTCGAAGCCGGCCGCCGGGTGCTGGCCGCCGGCGGCCACGCCGTGGACGCGGCCATCGCCGCCCACGCGGTGCTCGGACTGGTGGAACCCCAGAGCTCGGGTATCGGCGGCGGCGCCTTCATGCTCGTCTACGACGCGGCAGAAGACGCGGTGATCGCCTACGACGGCCGCGAGACCGCGCCCGCCGACGCCACCGCGGACATGTTCGTGGTGGACGGCGAGGCGCTCGGCTATCTGGCGGCGTGGCAGAGCGGCCTGTCGGTGGGCGTGCCCGGTATGCCCGCCCTGTATGCGGACACCCACGCCCGCCACGGCCGTCTGCCGCTGGCCGAGGTACTGGCGCCCGCCATCGAGCTGGCCCGGGAAGGCTTCGAGGTGTCGCCGCGGCTGTCCGGATTCCTCGCCCGGATCCGCCAGGTGTCCCGGCTGGACGACAACCCGGACACCGCCGCCTACTTCTATCCGGACGGCGAGCCGCTGCCGGCCGGCTTCCTGCGGCGCAACCCGGCCTACGCCGACACCCTGGAGCGCCTCGCCGCGTCGGGCCCGGCGTCGTTCTACCGGGGCGCCCTGGCCGAGGACATCTTCGAGGCGGTGCGGGCCGAGCCGCACCCCGGCCGGCTCAGCCTCGACGATCTGGCGGGATACCGCACCGTCCGCCGCGAGGCCGTGTGCGGAACCGCCACCGACGTCCGGGTCTGCACCATGCCGCCGCCCTCCTCCGGGCTCGCCCAGGTGATGATCCTCGATCTCTACGACCGGTTCGCCGCCGGGCTGGCCGCCGGCGACGACACGGCGCGCTGGTCGGCCTTCGTCGACGCCCAGCGCCTCGCCTATGCCGACCGCGACCGCTACGTCGGCGACCCGGACTTCGCCGCGGTGCCGGTGGCCGACCTGATCGACCCTGCCTATCTCCGCGCCCGCGCCGCCGAGCGCGCCGCGCCGGGCGCCGCGCCGAAGCCGGGCGACCCCGGTGCGGTGCTGCGCAACGAGCCGATGCTGGTCCGCTACGCGCCGGACTCCACCGCGCCGATGCCGAGCACCAGCCACCTGTCGGTGATCGACGGCGCTGGCAACGCCGTTTCGCTCACCGCCTCTGTGGAAGCGCCGTTCGGCTCGTCGCGCTGGGCCGGCGGGTTCCTGCTGAACAACCAGCTCACCGACTTCGCCCGGGACCCCGGCGAGCCCGGCGCCGCGGCCGCGAACATCGCCCTGCCGGGCAAGCGGCCGCGCTCCTCCATGTCGCCCACCCTGGTGTTCGACGCGGACGGCGGCCTGCGCATGGTGACCGGTTCACCCGGCGGCAACTCGATCGTCGCCTACGTGGCCAAGTCGCTGGTGGGGGTGCTGCGCTGGGGCCTGTCGGCCCAGGAGGCGGTGGATCTGCCCAACGTCATCGCCCGCGGGCTCACGGTGCGGGTGGAAACCGGCGTCGACGGCGGGGCCGCCGTGGCCGAGGGGCTGACCGGGCTCGGCTATCCGGTCCAGGAGCGCGAGGGCGAGAACTCCGGCCTGCACGTGATCGTGGTACGCGACGACGGCCTGGAAGGCGCCGCGGACCCGCGCCGCGAGGGCGAGGCCGTCGCGGTGCCCTGAGCCGCTCAGGTGGCGCTGTCCGCCATCGCCGTGTAGCGCGCCGACAGGTCCGCCACCGAGTCCGGCACGACGTAGCCGTGGGGCGAGTAGCCCGGCAGCATCGAGCGGATGTGCTTGGGCCACGGCCGCAGCGCCAGCACCAGCTTCTCGATCGGCCTGACGCGGCAGCGCTCGCCGTAGCGTTCGACGTCGGCGGCCGACATGATCTTCGTGCAGTCGCCGATGAAGCGCTGCATGTGGCGCTGGGCGAACCAGCACATGCGCGCCCGGTACAGATAATCCCCGTAGAGATGCTGGTAGATGTCGAAGGCCACGTTGCGATGCTCGATCTCCTCGAGCATGTGCCAGCGGAACAGGTGGCCGAACGCCGGGTCCGTGCGCGGGTGATCGCAGACCCGGGACTCGAGGATCTCCAGCGCGCCCTGGGTCGTGTAGGCCTCGAAGCCCTCCACGAAGCCGACCCGGAAGCGGTCGTCACGATCCTCCAGAAAGCTGCGGAAATCCTCGGCGAGACGTTCGATCCGCGCCTCCAGGCCGGGATAGCCGTGGGCCACCACCACGGCGTTGAACCGCTCGTGCTGCTGATAGTGCTGGGCTTCCTGGCGGCAGAACCGGTCCACGGCCTCCCGCAGCTCGGCGTCCGTCACGCGATCGAGCACCCGCCGCAGCGACTTGACGATGAACGGCTCCAGCAGCGCGACGTACAGCCCCAGGCCCGTGAAGTTGTAGGACACGGCGGCGTGGTTGGCCATGTAGATCGGGTGGAACTGCTCGGGCTCGGGCACCTCGAAGGTGAGGCGCCGGACGGGTATGGCATGCATGGCGGGGCCCGGTGACTGGCTCCGCGCCAGCCTAGCCCCCGGCGCCCCGCGCCGGCAAGCGGCCGCCGGCGGGCACCACGTGTCCTTCACGCCGAAAGTAGTACACTCGGACGCAAATCAAGGAGGAGGCGGCAGTGGCAAAGCTCAACGTGAACGGACGCGACGTGGAGGTCGACGCCGACGGCTCGACCCCGCTGCTGTGGGTGCTGCGCGAGCACCTGGGGCTCACCGGCACCAAGTACGGCTGCGGCATCGCCCAGTGCGGCGCCTGCACCGTGCACATCAACGGGCAGGCCGTGCGCACCTGCGTGCGGCCCCTGGCCAGCGTGTCGGCCGGCGACGAGATCGTCACCATCGAAGGTCTGTCGGAGGACGGCTCCCATCCCGTGCAGCAGGCCTGGCGCGAGCTCGACGTGCCCCAGTGCGGCTACTGCCAGACCGGCATGATCATGGCGTCGGCGGCCCTGCTGGCGAAGAACGCCGCGCCCAGCGACGACGACATCGACCGCGAGATCACCAACATCTGCCGCTGCGGCACCTACCGCCGCGTGCGCGCCGGCATTCACCTGGCGGCCGATTCGCTTGCGAAGGACGCCAGCAAGGCAGGAGGTGCGGCATGAGCCTGGTCAACGTTTCCCGCCGTCGTTTTCTGGTCGGCAGCAGCGCCGCCGGCCTGTCCCTCGGTCTCGCCCTGCCGTTCGGCGCCCGCCGGGCCCACGCCTCGGCGGACTTCCCGGACGAGATCAACGCCTGGGTGGTGGTGCAGCCCGACGAGACCGTGATCATCCGCATCGCCCGTTCCGAGATGGGCCAGGGCACCCTCACGGGCCTCGCCCAGCTCGTCGCCGAGGAGCTGGACTGCGACTGGAACCGCGTCACCACCGAGTACCCGACGCCGACCGAGAACCTCGAGCGGGGCCGGGTCTGGCAGAGCTTCGCCACCGGCGGCAGCCGCGGCATCCGCGAATCCCACCAGTACGTGCGCGAGGGCGGTGCCGCCGCGCGCATGATGCTGATCAGCGCCGCCGCCGCGGACTGGGGCGTGCCCGCCAGCGAGTGCTCGGCGAGCAAAGGGACCATCACCCACGGCCCCTCGGGCCGGACCACCAGCTACGGCAAGGTGGCCGGGGCGGCCTCGCGTCTCGAGGTGCCGGAGCAGGTGAGCCTCAAGGATCCGAAGGACTGGACCATCGCCGGCCAGCCCCTGAAGCGGCTCGACACCGACCCCAAGGTGACCGGCGCCCAGGTCTACGGTGCCGACATCAGTCTGCCCGGCATGCTGAACGCCGCCATCAAGCAGTGCCCGGTGTTCGGCGGCACGGTGAAGTCCTTCGACGCCGCCGCCGTCGCCGGCCGTCCCGGCGTGCGCAAGGTGGTCCAGGTGGGTGACGACGCCGTCGCCGTGGTCGCCGACCGCTGGTGGGAAGCCAAGACGGCCCTCGACAGCCTGCCCGTCGAATGGAACTTCGGCGAGCACGCCGACGCCTCCAGCGAAGCCATGGCGAAGATCATCGGCGAGGCGCTGGACGCCGACCAGGCCTTCGTCGGCAACGAGCGCGGCGACGCGGCGGCGGGCCTCGAGCGGGCGGCGAAAACGGTGCAGGCCACCTACGCCTACCCGCACCAGAACCACGCCACCATGGAGCCCATGAACGCCACGGTGAAGTACACCGACGACCTGTGCGAGGTGTGGTGCCCGACCCAGAACGGCGAGGGCGCCCTGGCCACGGCGGCGGAGGCCTCGGGGCTGCCGCCGACCCAGTGTCAGGTGTACAAGCTGCTGCTGGGCGGCGGCTTCGGCCGGCGCGGCGCGATCCACGACTTCGTGCGCCAGGCCGTGCTGATCGCCAAGCAGATGCCCGGCACGCCGGTGAAGCTGATGTGGACCCGGGAAGAGGACATGACCCACGGTCAATACCACCCGGTCACCCAGGCCCGGCTGACCGCCGGTCTCGACGACGACGGCAACGTCACCGCGTTCCGGGTACGGATCGCCGGCCAGTCGATTCTCGCCGGCATGATGCCCGAGCGTCTCGGCGGCGGCCCCGATCCGGTGGCGTTCCAGTGCTACGCGCCGGACGGCGACCACGCCTTCGCCTACGACTTCGAGAACCTGCTGGTCGACCACGCCATGCGCAACCCCCACGTGCCGCCGGGCTTCTGGCGGGGTGTGAACGCCAACCAGAACACCCTGTACACGGAGTGCTTCATCGACGAGCTGGCCCACGCGGCGGGCCGTGATCCGCTGGAGTTCCGCCTGGCCCACATGAAGCAGCATCCGAAGAACGCGGCGGTGCTGAAGGCAGTCGCCGAGAAGGCGGGCTGGGGCGAGCCGGCGCCGGACGGCGTGTTCCGGGGCCTCGCCCAGTGCACGGCCTTCGGCAGCCACATCGCCGCCTGCGCCGAGGTGTCGGTGAAGGACGGCCAGCTCGTCATGCACCGCATCGTCGCCGCCACCGACTGCGGCACCGCGGTGAACCCCCAGCAGATCGAGGCCCAGGTGGAGGGCTCCTTCGTCTATGGCCTGTCGGCGATGCTGTACGGCGAGTGCACGGTGAAGGACGGCCGCGTTCAGCAGACCAACTTCCACAACTATCCGGTGATGTTCATACGCGACATGCCGGAGGTGGAGACGATCGTGATGCCTTCCGGCGGGTTCTGGGGCGGGGTCGGCGAGCCCACCATCGCGGTGGCCGCGCCGGCGGTGCTGAACGCCCTGTTCGCCGCTACCGGCAAGCGCATCCGCTCGTTCCCGCTCAAGCATCACGACCTGAGCGCGGCGTGATCCGGCGGGCGGCGATCGTGACGCTCGTTCTGACGACCGGGCCCACCGTCGCCGCCCAGGCGCCCGACTGCGACCATGCCTCGGCGGACGGCAGTCCGCTGGCAGCCTTCGAGGTGCGCGGCGACGCGGTCCCCGAACCCCTCGGCGGCTGCGCCGGCGACCCCGACCGGGGGCTCGCCATCGTCGTCGACCGGCGCAGCGGCAACTGCCTGATCTGCCATCAGTTCCCGATTCCGGAACAACCCTTCCAGGGGGAGATCGGCCCGCCCATGGCCGGCGTCGGTGACCGTCTGAGCGCCGGCCAGATCCGTCTGCGGCTGATCGACCAGAGCCGGCTCAACCCGGCGACCCTGATGCCGCCGTACTACCGGGTCGAGGGGCTGACCAACGTGACGCCCGAATACCGGGGCCGGCCGGCCCTGGACGCCCAGGCGCTGGAGGACGTGGTGGCCTACCTGACCACCCTGACCGGGGAGGCGCCGTGATCGACCGGCGCGGCGCCCTGACGCGGCTGCTGGCGGCCGGCGGCCTGCTGCTGGCGCCGCCCCGGCTGGCGGCCACCACGGAACTGCGGGACCGGGCCGTCGCCGAGCTCACCGGCGGCCAACCGGTGCGGGACGGGCGCGTGACCCTGACCATCCCCGCCATCGCCGAGAACGGCCTGTCGGTCTACACCACGGTCGCCGTGGACAGCCCGATGACGCCGGAGGACCACGTCCGCGCGATCCACATCCTGTCCGAGAAGAACCCCATCGCCCGGCTGGCGAGCTTCCGGCTGACGCCGCGCTCCGGCATCGCCCAGGTGTCCACCAACATCCGCCTCGCCGCCTCCCAGCAGGTGACCGCCCTGGCGGAGCTGAGCGACGGTTCGTTCTGGCGGGACCGGCGGGACGTGGTGGTCACCCTCGCCGCCTGCATCGACGGAGGCTGAGGCCATGGCGCTGGCGGCAGCACGGGTATCCATGCCGGAGCAGGCCCGGCGCGGCGAGATCGTCAACGTCAAGGCGCTGATGCGCCACCCCATGGAGACCGGCTACCGGGTGGACGACATGGGCCGGCCCATCGAACGGCACATCGTCGAGCGCTTCCGGGTGACCTACGGCGGCGACGAGGTGTTCGCCATCGACCTGACCCAGGGCGTGGCGGCCAATCCCTTCTTCGCCTTCTACCTGCGCGCCGACGAATCCGGCCCGGTGGTGTTCACCTGGGAGGACGACCGGGGCGAGGTCACCACCGTGACCCGGGAGCTCACGGTGACGGCGTGATGCACCGGGCCGCGCGACACCTGATCGCCATCGCCCTGTGCGCCGCGTCGCTCCAGGCCGGCGCCGGCGAGCCACTGGCGTCGGGCAGCGACTTCCTCAGCGACGCCCTGCGCGCCCGCCAGCAGGACCCGGCCATGAACCCGGGCATGCTCTGGGTCGA
>DLCH01000032.1 GCA_002480525.1 Gammaproteobacteria bacterium UBA7803
GGACAAATTATGTGCTCCCCACAAGGGTCCGACCCCCGGATTGCTTCGCCAGAACGACAGTGAAACAATTCCGCGACGCTGACGCGGCGCGCCGACGCGGCCGCGCTTCGGCGTTTCCGGGGGAAGTCCGCACGTCAGGCGGAACACACACAACCGATACGGGGGGAGCGTCATGAAGGTAGACGGCGGCGTAGGCTGGGAGCTCGACAAGGTCGGGGCCCAGGCTCAGGAGCTCGAGGAGATGGGGTACTCGGGTATCCTCACGGCGGAGACCTCCCACGATCCGTTCTTCCCGCTGCTGGTCGCCGGCCAGAACACCAGCCACGTCGACCTGATGACCAGCATTGCGGTCGCGTTCTCCCGCAGCCCGATGACGCTCGCCAACATCGGCCACGACCTGAACGCGTTCTCCAAGGGACGCTTCATTCTCGGGCTCGGCTCCCAGATCAAGCCCCACATCACCAAGCGCTTCAGCATGCCCTGGTCGAGCCCGGCGAAGCGCATGCGCGAGTTCATCCTGGCCATGCGCGCCATCTGGGCCAACTGGCACGAGGGCAAGCCGCTGGAGTTCACCGGCGAGTTCTACACCCACACGCTGATGACGCCGTTCTTCACGCCGACGGACACCGACTACGGCGCCCCCCGGGTGTTTCTCGCCGCGGTGGGCCCGCTGATGACCGAAGTGGCCGGCGAGGTCGCGGACGGTGTCATCATCCACGCCTTCACCACCGAGAAGTACCTGCGCGAGACCACGCTTCCGGCGCTGGAGCGCGGCTTCGCCAAGGCGGGCAAGACCCGGGCGGATTTCGAGATCAGCTACCCGGTGTTCGTGGTGACGGGCCAGAACGACCGGGAGATCGAGGAGGCCAAGGTCGCCACCCGGCGGCAGATCGCCTTCTACGGCTCAACGCCGGCGTACAAGCCGGTGCTGGATTCCATCGACGCCGGCGAGCTCCAGGGCGAGCTCAACCGCATGTCCAAGCAGGGCCGGTGGGAGGAGATGGGCCAGCTCATCACCGACGACATCCTCGACGCCTTCGCGGTGTGCGGCCCGCCGGACACCATCGCCGGGCAGATCAAGGGGCGCTACGGCGACCTGATCGACCGCACGTCGGCGGCCTACGCGAACATCCCGAAAGAAGACCGGGTCAAGATCATCGCCGAGCTCACGGCGGCCTGAAGTCCCTGGCAGGAGGAGCCCGCATGAAAGTCGACGCCGGCATCGGTCATCAGCTCGAGCGCATCCCGGAAGCGGTACGCGCAGCGGAGGCGGCGGGCTACGACGGGGTACGCACCGCCGAGATGAACCACGATCCGTTCTTTCCGCTGCTGCTGGCGGCGGAGCACTCCGAGTCGCTGGACATCAGCACCTCGATCGCCGTGGCCTTCGCCCGCAGCCCGATGATCCTGGCCAACATCGGCCACGATCTGAACGCCTACTCGAAGGGGCGCTTCACCCTCGGGCTGGGTTCCCAGATCAAGCCCCACATCACCAAGCGCTTCAGCATGCCCTGGGGCGCGCCGGCGGCGCAGATGCGCGAGCTGGTGCTGGCCATGCGCGCCATCTGGGCGAACTGGTACGACGGCGCGCCGCTGGAGTTCGTCGGCAAGTACTACACCCACACCCTGATGACCCCGGCCTTCACGCCGGAGAACAAGACCTATGGCGCCCCCCGGGTGATTCTCGCCGCGGTGGGCCCGCAGATGACCGAGGTGGCGGGCGAGGTCGCCGACGGCATGATCATTCATCCGTTCAGCACGGTGCCCTACATCGAGTCCGTGACCCTGCCCGCCATCGAGCGCGGCCTCGCCAAGGCCGGCCGCAAGCGGGAGGACTTCGAGATCTCCTATTCGAACTTCGTGGTGACCGGCCGGGACGAGGCCGAGTTCGAAGCCAGCCGGAAGGCCGCGAAGGAGCGGATCGCCTTCTACGGCTCCACGCCGGCCTACAAGGGCGTGCTGGAGTCCATCGGGGTGGGCGAGCTGCAGGGCGAGCTGAACGCCATGTCCAAGCAGGGGCGCTGGCAGGAGATGGGCACGCTGATCACCGACGACGTCCTCGACGCCTTCGCCGTGGTGGGCGAGCCGGCCGAGATCGCGCCGGAGATGCTGCGCCGCTACGGCAGCTTCACCGACCGCACCTCGGCGTCGTTCCCGGTATCCGACGACGAGCAGCGCGCCGGAATCATCCGCACGCTGCGGGCCGGCTGATGAGCCTGCCGCGGGACATCGCGCTGACGCCGGAGCAGATCGACGAGATCATGGGCTCGGAGTGGAATCTGCGGGTAGCCACCCTGGGCCCCGGCACGCGGATCAACCTCACCCCCATGTGGTTCGGCTGGGCCGGCGGAGCCGTGTATTTCTACGGCCGCGGCCAGAAGGTGGTCAATCTGCGGCGCAACCCGAGCTGCAGCATCATCGTCGACCGCAACGTCCGCTTCCCCGAGCTCCAGGGCATCATGCTCCAGGGCGAGGCGAGCGTGCTCGAGACCGAGGAGGACGAGGCCCGGGACCCCCACCTGGAGGCCGTGAAGCGCCAGATGGGACGCAAGTACAACGGTGGCCACGGTCAGCCGGCCGTGGCCGACCCGGGGCCGTTCGAGGCCACGGCGCGCGGCCGCAACCGCCGCTGGGTGGTGCTGGTGCCGGACCATGTCGTCACCTGGGACAATTTCAAGCTCGGCTGAAAGCTCGGCTGAAAGCTCGGCTGAAGGCTCGGCTGAGACTTCCGCCACCCATCCACTCCCGGACACGCCCGGACGCCGCCGCACTGCGGACTGATGAGCGCCAGACCGCTGGCCGTACCGCGGCCGTTTTCAGGTTCTTTCCATACTTCTTAGAACGATTAGTTCTAGTTCATGGCGTAATGTGCGGTGGGCCGGCTGGCGATCTCAGTAAAAATAAAGGACACAGCGCGAGCACCCACTAACTTAAAACCCGTTTTCAACTCCCGCACAGTTCTCACCATAAATGTGCTCCATTTTTTCTTCAGTGTGTGACGGAAGCCCATTAGAATTCGCATCCAATTTCGGTGCTGGCGGGTTCGACCGGCCGGTGGAAGCAACGAGAGGGCAAACGCGTGCGACAGCTCTGGGAGCAGCTACCGTTTATCTTCAGACTGCAGGCCGGTCTGCTGGCGGCCATCGTGGTCGCGACCACGATCGTCGTGAACGTGGCGGGTCCGCAGGGTTACGAGCGCGTGGCCTTCGCCATTCCGGCGGCTGAGCACGTCCAGCGTCCCTGGCAGTCCGAGGTCGACGCGTTCGCCTCGCGGGTGAGCCGGGCCTTCGGCGTCCGCCGAAGCACGGCCGGCGAGTTCGCGAGCTGGATTCTCGAGGCATCCGAGCGCCAGCAGCTCGAGCCGGACCTGCTGGCCAGCCTGGTGCACACCGAGAGCACGTGGCGCAAGGAAGCGTTGTCCCCGGTGGGGGCGATCGGCCCGGCCCAGGTGCGTCCGAACTTCTGGAGCCGGTTCTGCGGCAGCTCCAATCTCCACGATCCGGCCGAGAACATCTACTGCGGCGCCCAGGTGCTGTCCCACCTGCGGGACCGCTGCGGCGACGAGATCTGCGCCCTGAAGGCGTACAACATCGGGCCCTACAGCGAGCGTGTCCAGGCGGCCCGCCGCTACGTCGCCAAGATCGACTGGGCCCGCAGCCAGCTCCGCGCCGAGGCGCTCTGACCCCTCCCGGGCGCGGCCGCCGGCTGCGCCACCCCCCATGAAACCTCGCTGAACGCCGGGTATGCTGCCCACAGCCGTCGACTGGGGAGGGTCGGTGATGGAGCTGTGGAATCTGACGCACTCGCGTCCCGATCACGCGCTGGCCGCCGCGCGGCGGGCGGAAGCCGCGGGCTGGGCCGGGCTGTGCGTGGTCGACTCCCAGAATCTGGCGCCGGACGCCTACGTCGCGCTGACCCTGGCGGCCACCGGCACCGGCGTCACCAACTCCGTCACCCGGCACCCGGCGGTGACCGCGTCCGCGGCCATGGCGGTGCAGCAGGTCTCGGGCGGGCGGATGGCGCTGGGCATCGGCCGCGGCGACTCGGCGCTGGCCCATCTGGGCCGGTCGCCGGCCCGGCTCGCCGGCTTCACCCGCTACGTGGAGGTGCTGCAGCAGTACCTGCGGGGCGAGGCGGTGCCCTTCGACCGCCTGGCGATGGACGACCGCATCGCGGCGCCGGTGGCGCACCTCGAGCTGGCCGACCATCCCGACGCCAGCCGCATCCGCTGGTTCGACCGGGATCTGCCCAAGGTTCCCCTGGAGATCGCGGCCACGGGACCCCGGGTCATCGAGGTCGCCGGCCGGGTGGCGGATCGGGTGCTGCTGACCCTCGGCGCCGTGCCCGAGCGGCTGCGCTGGGGCATCGACCTGGCGCGCCGGGCGCGGCAGGCGGCGGGCGGCGACCCCGACGGCCTGGCGATCGGCGCCTACGTCAACCTGGTGTGCCACGAGGATGCCGCGGTGGCCCGGGATCTGGTGCGCGGCGGGCTCACCACCTTCGCCCGGTTCTCGGTCATGCACGGCGACGTGTCCGGCCCGGCGGATCAGGACACCCGTGCGGTGCTGAACCGGCTGCACGACGGCTACGACATGCGCCAGCACACCCGGGCGGACTCGGGGCAGGCGCGGCTGCTGGACGACGCCTTCGTCGATGCCTTCGCCATCGCCGGGCCGCCCGATCACTGCCTCCGCCGCCTCGGTGAGCTCGCCGACCTCGGAATCGACAAGGTCATCGTCAGCGGCCCGACGGCGGGCAGCGACCGGCAGCAGGCCCGGGCCGCCATGGCGCTGCTCGACGAGGCCGTCGTGCCCGAATTCGCGGCGGGGAGCTGATGGAGGGCCTGGTCCGGATCGCCGGCCGCGACGACTATGCCGCCATCGAACGGCTCTGGCAGGCACAGAACCGGCATCACTCGGGCCTCGAGCCGGCGCGCATCCGGGAGGTGCCCGTCTGCCTCGCCCCCGACGAGTTCTCCCGCCACCTGAGGGACCCGGACACGGACTTCCTGCTGTTCGAGTCGCCACGGGGCGTGCTGGGGTTCGCGATGGTGGTCGAGCGCCGGATCGAGGGCGGGGTGGCGCGCCCCCGGGCCATCGCCTTCGTGCAGGAGATCTGCGTCGCCGAGACCGCCCGCCAGACCGGCATCGGCCGGTGCCTCATGAGCCACGTCGAGTCCTGGGCCCGGCGCCGCGAGCTGACGGACATCTACCTGAACGTCTGGGCGAGCAACGAGGGCGCGCTGGCGTTCTACCGGACCCTGGGCTTCGCCGCCTTGCGGCTCGAGCTGTGCAAGCCGGTGTCCGGCGACCACGATGCGCTCCTGTGACCACGACACACAGTCTGATCGGGAGGAAATCCGCATGACGGCTGAACGACGAATCCGTGGCGGCATCGTCACGACGCTGCTCCTGGCCCTGGTCGCGGTGGCGATCGCGGCCTGGCTGGCCCTGTCCCTGGCGTGCCCGTGCGAGCGCACGCCGGGCGGCTGGCTGTTCGGCGAGGCCGCCGCCGCGCCGGTGGACGACTGGACGTTCGCCAACGAGGTGCCGCTGTGCCAGATTCAGGTGTACCGGTGGGGCGTCGTCCCGCACTCGATCAATCTCAACTGCATGGCGTCGCAGGGCACGCTGTACCTGAGCTGCGCGGGCTGTGAGGGCAAGGTCTGGTCGAGCGCGGCGCTGGCCCATCCGGACGCCCGGCTGAGGCTGGACGACCGGATGTTTCCGGTACGCCTCAGCCGGGTCACCGACCCCCGGGTGCTGGACGAAGCCTGGAACGCGCGGGCCCGCAAGACCGGCCGGGGCGAGGGCGAACCGCGTCAGGACGGCTGGTGGTCCTTCCGGGTGGCGTCCCGCTGAGCCTGCCGGGGCTCACAGCGCCGCGATCACCCCGGGCAGCTCGTCGAGGCGGTCGATCCGCGCCGTCGCCCGGGAGAAGTCCTGGCCGCGGACGAAATCGTTCGCCACCACCACGCAATCGATGCCGGCCGCCACGGCGGCCCGCAGGCCGCGCTCGGAATCCTCCACCACGACCGCCTCGGCCGGCTCGGCGCCGAACCGTTCGAGGGCCGTGAGGTAGGGGTCCGGCGCGGGTTTGGCGCGCGGGTAGTCGCCGCTCGCCAGCACGAAGTCCATGTGGCGGACGATCTGCCGTTCGGCATGGATGAGCTCGAAGTCCGCCCGCCGGGCCGTGGTGACGATGGCCATGGCGTAGCGGCCGGCCAGGCCGGCGAGGACGGGCTCCACGCCGGGAATGCCGATGTCGCGCTCGCTCAGCAGCCGCTGGTAATGGACGTCCCGGGCCTCCCGGTGGCGGCGGATCCGGTCCTCGTCGATTCCGCGCCGCCGGGCCCGCTCCCAGGCCGTGATGCCGTGCGCCATGTCCTCCAGGTAGCCGTCCAGGGGGAGGTCCACGCCCAGCCGCGCCAGGGCCGACCGGGTCGCCTCGAAGTACAGGGGCTCGGTGTCCACCAGCACCCCGTCGTGGTCCCACAGGATGATCCGTTTCATGGTCGCGCCGGCGCGGGGCGCTGCGGGCGGCCCCGGCTCAGTAGCCGGCCTCGCCCCGCAGCACGGTCTGGGCGAAGTCCCGGTCCAGCGGCTCGTAGCGGTCGCTGCCCGGCTTCATGGCGTACAGGGGGTCGCTGACCTTGTCCGGGTCGTAGCCCTCCTCCCGCAGCTTGCCCTTCACCATCTTGAAGGTGCCGGTGACCGCGATCTCGGGTTCCACCCGCAGAAACAGCGGCACCGCGTAGCTCGGGAGCTGCTCGCGCACGTAGCGGGAGAAGGCCTCCAGGTCGAGCGCCTCGACACCTTCCTCCAGGGTCAGCGCCGCCATGCCGGCGCGGCCGTCGGCGCCGGGCACCTCCACGCCGTAGACGTTGCAGAAGCGGACCTGGTCGAAGCCGTTGATGATCTCGCCCACCTCGTTGGTGGAGACGTTCTCGGACTTCCAGCGGAAGGTGTCGCCCACCCGGTCGACGAACTGGTAGTGGGGATAGCCCAGGGTGAAGCCGGCGTCCACCTGACGCATCAGGTCCCCGGAGTTGAACCAGGCATCGCCTTCCTCGAAGGCGTCCCGGACGATCTTCTTCTCCGTCGCTTCCTTGTTGGTGTAGCCCTCGAACACCGCCTCGGGGTTGATCTGGCCGAGCAGCAGTCCCGGCTCGCCGGGCTCGACCTCGATGCAGCGGCCCCGCTCGTCGCGGACGATCTCGTCCCGGTCCACGTCATAGCGGATCAGCGCGTGGACGGCGGAGGTCATGCCGACGGTGCAGTCCTTGTTGAGCAGGTTGGCGAAGGCGACGTTGCCCTCGCTCGCGCCGTAGAACTCGGCGATGCGCTTGATGCCGAAGCGCGACTTGAACTCGGGCCAGACGTCCGGGCGCATGCCGTTGCCCATCATGCGCTTCAGCGGGTTGCGGTGATCGTCGGGCCGTTCCGGGGTGTTGACCAGATAGCGGCACAGCTCGCCGATGTAGATGAAACAGGTGGTGCCGTGCTCGCGCACTTCGCTCAGGAAGTTGCTGGCGGAGAATTTGCGGCGGATGAACATGCTGGCGCCCGACGAGATGGCGGCGCCGACGCCGATCATCAGCCCGGTGCCGTGGTACAGGGGCAGGCAGATGTACAGACGGTCCTTGTGGGAGCACTTCAGCCCCGCCTTGTGGGACAGCATGGCGCTGGCCAGATAGCGCCGGTTCGACAGCACCGCCGCCTTGGGCAGGCCGGTGGTGCCGGAGGTGAAGATGTAGAAGGCGCTGTCGCCGAGTACCACCTCGCCGGTCTCGCTCGGATTGACGTCGCCGGACTGGTCGGCGAGGTCGGCGAGATTCTGGGCCCAGTTGCCCGGCGGCCGGTCGTCGGCGCTGCCGGTGGGGTCGGGCACCCAGAGGAAGTCGTCGCCGTCGGCCAGGCCCAGCTCGTCCCTGGACTCCGCCACCGCGTCGGCCAGCTCGGCGCCGAACACCAGCTTGGCCGACTCCGTGGTGGTGACGCAGTGGACCAGCGGGCGGCCGCGCAGGTTGGTGTTGATCAGGCTGGCGGTGACGCCGAGCTTGTTGAGCCCGAGCACGGTGGCGAGGAACTCGACGCGGTTCTCCATCAGCACGCTGACGGCGTCGCCGCGGCGGAGGCCCTGGGACTTGAAGACCCGGGCGTAACGGTTGGCGAGCGCGTTCAGCTCGGCCCAGGTGACCTGGCGGCCCTCGAACAGCACCGCCGGGCGGTCGCCGTGGGCGGCCGCGGTACGCTCCAGCATGGCGCCGAGTCCGTCCCGGGTCTCCAGCGGCCGCGGCTGCATGCCTTTTTTCAGGGCCAGCAGCGTGGGTACCTGGGCGAGGGTCCGGGCGACGTCGGCGATTCCCATGCAAGTTCCTGTTTTTGAATGGAAAGCGCCCAAAGATAGCGGCCGTGGCTGCCCCCATCAAGGCGGATGTGTCATTCTCGGCCTTCGGGAAATTCTGCGAGGGGAGAGGCTCATGAACCAGTGGCAGGTCGGCGACGTCCGCATCACCCGCATCGTCGAGCTGGAGATCGCCGGCGGCACGCGCTTCATTCTGCCCGACGCCACCCGGGAGGCGTGCCTCACCCTGGACTGGCTGCGCCCCCATTTCATGGATGCCGAAGGCAACCTGGTGATGAGCGTGCATGCCCTGGTGGTGGACACCGGCAGCCGCCGGATCATCGTCGATACCTGCATCGGCAACGACAAGGAGCGCTCGATTCCGACCTGGAGCCACCTGCAGACGTCGTTCCTCCAGGACCTCACCGCGGCGGGCTATCCCCCGGAGACCATCGACACGGTGCTGTGCACCCACCTGCATGTGGACCACGTGGGCTGGAACACGATGCTGGTCGACGGCCGCTGGGTGCCGACCTTCCCGAACGCCCGCTACCTGCTGGCGGAGCCGGAATGGCGTCACTGGGATGGCGCCGACGACGATCCGATGAACGAGAACGTGCTGGACGACTCGGTGCGCCCGGTGTTCGAGGCGGGTCTGGTGGATCTGGTCGACTGGCAGCACCAGGTGTGCGACGAGGTGAACCTGGAGCCGACCCCCGGCCACACCCCGGGCCACGTCAGCATCCACATCCGCTCCGGCGGCCAGGAGGCGCTGATCACCGGTGACTGCATCCACCACCCCTGTCAGATGAGCCGGACCGACTGGTGCAGCTCGGCGGACGCGGACCAGGCCCAGGGACGCCGCACCCGGGAGGACCTGCTGGCGCGCTACGCCGACGGCGACGTGCTGGTGATCGGCACCCACTTCGCCACCCCGACGGCGGGCCGCGTGCGCACCCGGGCTGCCGGCGGCTACTGGCTGGACGTGGACTGACCCGCGCGGCAGCGTGACCGGCGTCACACGCCGGCCGGCAGGGCCCCCGCCCCAATCCGGGATTCCCTATGCTGTCTCTGATGTCCGTCAGGGACGGCGGGAGGCTGCGCAGTGCACTGCAGCACCTGGACATGACACCACCGGAGCCCGGGTTCGCCGCCACCGCGACCCGTTTCCGCCGCAGCTACATGCTGGCGGCCGCGCTGCCGCTGCTGACCTTCGTGGCGCTGGTGCTGATCGGAGTGACCTGGGAGCGCGGCGTGCTGTCGGAACGGTTCGCCGCGGCCAACCGCGAGCAGGCGGACACCGCCGAGCGCGCGCTGGAGAGCGTCGGCGAGGCGGTGATCCGCAACAAGGCCCGGGACGTCGCGGGACAGCTCGCCATCTACTTCCGCATGCACCGGGGGCGGTCCTTCGAGGACATGCGCCGCGACCCCGAGCTGCAGCGCCTCGCGGTGCAGCCCGTCGGCGAGACCGGCTATACCGCGCTGACCGAAGCCGCCGACAGCTACGCCATCCGCCTGCATCCCAATCCGGCGCTGGTCGACCACGACATGCGGTCACTGGCGGACGGCATGCCGGACTGGTGGCGCATCGTCGAGGCCGGCATCCACGGCCGGGAGGCGGACGGCCGCTACCAGTGGGTCGACCCCGACGGCGCCGTGCGGACCAAGTACATGGTCACCACGCCGGTGGCGGAGCCCGTGGACGGGGTGACGTTCATGGTCTCGGCGACGACCTACGTCGACGAGTTCTCGGCCCCGGCGATCGCCATGCGCCGGCAGTCGGACGACATTCTCGGCCGCTTCCAGCGGCATCTCGCCCAGCAGTGGGTGCTGCTCTGCGCCCTGGCCCTGGTGGTGCTTGCCGCGGCGGCCGGGCTGACCTACGTGCTGGGCAATCGGGCGGCGCGGCGGTTCATCGCGCCGATCGACGAGATGGCCGCCGCGGTGCGGGCGTTCGGCGGCGGCGTCGGGGAACCCATGCGGCTGCCCGGCGTCATCGACCGGCGCGACGAGTTCGGCACCCTGGCGCGGGCGCTGCGGCAGATGTCCCAGCAGCTCCGCGAGCTGTTCAGCCGCCTCGAGGGTCGGCTCGAGGAGCTGCACCGGACCCGGGAGGCCCTCGAGGACAGCGAGCGCCATCACAAGGCGCTCTACGAGGAGGCGAGGCGGACCGAATCCCGCTATCGCTCGCTGATCCGCGGATCCGCCGACGCCATCGTGATGCTCGACACCGATCTGCGCGTGACCTTCGTCAGTCCCGCGTTCACCCGGATGTTCGGCTGGACCGACGAGGACCTGAACGGGCGCCGCATTCCCTACATTCCGCCGGAGGATCAGGCAGCCGCCTTCGAGCGGCTGCGGCGGGTGCTGGGCGATGGCGACAAGCTGTCCGGCCAGGAGTGCCAGCGCATGACGCGGCACGGCCGGGTGCTCGACGTGAGCATCAGCGCCTCCCGGTTCGAGGACCACGAGGGCCGGCCCGCGGGGCTGCTGGTGATCATCCGCGACATCTCCGAGCAGAAGCGCATCGAGGCGGAGATGCACCGGCTGGAGCGGGTCAAGGCCATCGGCACCCTGGCGGGCGGCATCGCCCACGACTTCAACAACCTGCTGATGGTGATCCAGGGCAACGTGTCGCTGCTGCAGGCGCGGGCGGAACACGACGAGGACCGCGCCCGGCTGGCGAGCATCGAGGAGCAGATCGAGAGCGGCGCGCGGCTCACCAGCCAGCTTCTCGGCTACGCCCGCAAGGGGCGCTACGACGTCAGCGTGGCGAACCTGAACGACACGATCCGCAACACCGGAGAGACCTTCCGGCGCACCCGCAAGCAGGTTCGCGTGCACTACGACCTGGCGCCGGACCTGGCGCCGGTGGAGGCGGACTTCTCACGCATCGAGCAGGTGCTGCTGAACCTCTATCTGAACGCGGCGGACGCCATGCCGGAGGGCGGCGATCTGTGGCTCAGCTCCCGCAACGTCCCCGAGGACGAGCTCGGCTCACAGGACCGCGACCGCTACCCGGACGGCTGCGTGGAGCTGGTGGTGGCGGACACCGGCGTCGGCATGGCGCCGGAGGTGGTGGAGCAGATCTTCGATCCGTTCTTCACCACCAAGGACATGGGGCGCGGCACCGGTCTCGGGCTGGCCTCGGCCTTCGGCATCGTCGACGGCCATGGCGGCACGATCGGCGTGACCTCGGTGCCGGGGCAGGGCAGCGCCTTCACCATCCGGCTGCCGGCCACCGGCAAGGCCGTCGCCGGCGACGGCCCGGACCGGCGCCGCGCCGCCGACCCGGAGGACGGCGGCCGCGGCACCGTGCTGTTCGTCGACGACGAGGACATGGTGCTGCGGGTGGGCACGCAGATGCTGGAGCGGCTGGGCTATACGGTGATCCAGGCGGCCGGCGGCGAGGAAGCCGTCGAGCGCTACCGGGCCGGCGGCGACGACATCGACCTGGTGCTGCTCGACATGGTGATGCCGGGCATGAGCGGCAGCCAGGTGTTCGACACGCTGCGGGCGCTGGATCCGCACGTCGCCGTGCTGCTGTCGACGGGCTACAGCATCGACGGGCGGGTCGCCGACATGCTGGGTCGCGGCTGCCTGGGCTATGTTCAGAAGCCCTATTCGCTGGCCACGCTGGCGGAGAAGATCGACCAGGCGCTGGCCGCAGGGGGGCGGGCGCCGCCGGACCCGGCGGGGCCGGACCGGCCTCGGCGGCTCAGTCCCGGCTGACCGGCTCGGGCACGACCTCGAGCCCGCCGTCCCGGGCGAGCCGCAGCATCATGAGCTCGATGCGGTGGCGCGAGAACGGCACGTCCATGGCCACGAAGGCCACGCCGAGGGGAAACATCCAGAAGCCCAGCACCGGCAGGAAGCCGAGCACGCCGCCTACCATCAGCAGCAGCCCCAGCACCGAGCGCAGCCCGGGCGCCACGCTGTGACGGGCCCAGTACAGCGAGCGGTAGGAGATCGCGGCAATGCGGCGGCGCATGGCGGCGCGGCGCGGGCTGGCGTTCATACCAGCATCGGCCCGTCGCTGGGCGCGTCGTGCCGGTCCGGGTGGGACCGCCGCGCCAGGTCGGGGTCGATGGAGCGGAAGCGGTAGTGGCCGTCTTCGTCGAGCCGGCGTTCGATCCGGTTCTTGTGCATCAGCAGGTGCAGATGGGCGATGGCCTCGCCGAGGGCCATCATCATCTGCCGGGGGTCGAGTTCCCGGGCGAACAGCACCGGCAGCAGCTCCTTCGCGGTGGCCGGCGTCACGCAGTGCTCCTCGATGGCGAGCATGCGGTCCTCGTGGTGGCTGATCAGCTCGCGCAACCGCTCCCGCACGCCGTAGAAGGGCAGGTTGTGGGCCGGCAGCACCAGCAGGTCCGGCGGCAGCTTGAGCAACCGGTCGTGGGACTCCATCCAGTCCTTCAGCGGGTTCGCCTCGGGCTCCGTGGGATGGACGCTGACGTTGCTGGTGATGATCGGCAGGATCTGGTCGCCGGACAGCAGCACCTTCAGGGCCGGGCAGTACAGGCAGGCGTGCTCCGGGGAGTGGCCCGAGCCCACCACCACCTGCCAGGTCTGGCCGCCGATGTCGAGCACGTCGCCGTGCTCCAGACGCTGGTAGCCGGCGGGCATCTGCGGCATGGACATGCCGTCGCTGGAACGCTTCTCCCACTGGCGCCGGAGCTCGTCCAGGTATGCCGCGGGCATGCCGGCGCGGACGTAGAAATCCCGGGCGACCCAGTTGCCGTAGTTGTTGCCGCCCCCCGAGAACGCCCGGGCCTGGTAGTACTCGGCCCGGGTCATGTACAGCGGGCAGTGGAAGCGCTCGGTGATGTAGTGACTCTGGCCGACGTGGTCCGGGTGCATGTGGGTGCAGATGACGCCGATCACCGGTCGGCCGCCCAGCTCCCGCTCGAACACCGTCTCCCACAGGGCCGAGACGTCGGGCAGGGGCAGCCCGGTGTCCACCACCCACCAGCCGTCCCGGTCCTCGAGGAGGTACAGGTTGATGTGGTTCAGGGACCCGCCCATGGGCATGGTCAGCCAGCGGACGCCGGGCGCCACTTCCAGGGTGGTGCCGGGCTCGGGGTGCTCGGCCCAGGGGTACTCGAGATCGGTCATCCCGCCAGCATACCGGAAATCCGCCGGCGGCGGATCGCCCCATCTGGGCAATCCCGACGCCGATGATTTAGATTAACCGGCTGCGAATCGACGAAACCCGAGGGGAGGAACGCCGCCATGGCCATGAACGTGAAGCCCGTGCCGACGCTGGACGACCGGATCAACGAGATCCGGCTGGCGACGGCGGAGATCATCAACAGGGAAATCCTGCCCAACGAGGGCAAGCTGTGGGTCGGCCTGTCCGACAGCGCCAACCAGCCCAACGAGGCTCGCGAGGAGGCCAAGGAGCTGCGCAGGCACGTTCAGAACGAGGTGCGCAAGGCCGGCCTGTGGGCGCCCCATCTGCCCGAGGAGTTCGGCGGCATGGGCCTGACGTTCCTGCAGCACGCCTACATGAACGAGGTGCTGTCCTACAGCCCCGGCGCGTCGTCCCTGTTCGGCGTGGTGGCGCCCAATTCCGGCAACCAGAAGATCCTGGTGAAGTACGGCACCCCGGAGCAGCACGAGAAGTGGCTGAAGCCCCTGGTGGACGGCACCATGCAGTCCGGCTTCTCCATGACCGAGCCCCACAACCCGGGCTCGGATCCGCGCGCGCTCACCACCCGGGCCGTGCTGGAGGGCGACGAGTGGGTCATCAACGGCCACAAGTGGTTCACCTCCAACGGCCACGCCGCGGACTTCTACATCGTCATGTGCCGCACCGCCGACCCGGACGCCCCCGGCGAGGGCAACGACAAGATGACCCAGATCATCGTCCCCAAGGACACGCCCGGCGTGAACATCGTCCGCGGCGTGCCGGTATGGGGCCGTCCCTCCAGCCACTGCGAGATCATCTACGACAACGTGCGGGTGCCGAAGGAGAACCAGCTCGGCCGCACCGGCACGGGCCACCAGGCCGCCCAGGACCGGCTCGGCGCCGGCCGGGTCTACCACTGCATGAACTCCATCGGTTCCATGTGGCGGGCCTTCGACCTGATGATCGAGCGCCTCACCACCCGGGAGGTGCACGGCGGCGAGAAGCTCGAGGACAAGCAGTTCATGCAGGGATTCATCGCCGAGAGCTACATGGACATCCAGAGCGCCCGGCTGATGACCATCCACTGCGCCGAGAAGATGGAATCCGGCGCCGATCCGCGCACCGACATCTCGGCCATCAAGATCTACGTGCCGGCGGCCTACCACCGGGTGGTGGACCGGGCGATTCAGGTGTGGGGCGCGGCCGGCGTGAGCGGCGATCTGCCGCTGGCGGGCATGTACCAGGGCGCCCGCACGCTGCGGCTGGCGGACGGGCCCGACGAGGTGCACAAGATCCTCATCGCCAAGCTGATCCTGCGCCGCTATCACTCGGGCGAAACCTGGGATTTCGGTAACTGACAGCGCGGCCTGCGGGCCGCCCGGAGGAGACGTTCATGGACTGTCCGAAGTGCCCCGGCACCCTCGAGCCCAAGACCTACGGCCGCAAGATCACCGTGCACCGGTGCAACGAGTGCGGCGGGCTGCTGTGCAAGCCCGAGACCCTGCTGGAGATGAAGCGCGAGTGGATGTCGGAGGCGGTGCTCGACGCCGGCGACCCCCGGCTCGGCAAGGCGCTCGATCAGCTCGACGACATCAAGTGCCCCGAGTGCAGCACCGTCATGGACAAGACCAGCGACGAGCGCCAGACCCACATCTGGTACGAGAGCTGCCCGTCCTGCGGCAACCTGTTCTTCGATGCCGGCGAGTTCACGGATCTTAAGTACGACACGCTCATGGACCGGCTGCGGGGCCTGGTGCGCGGCCGGCGGCCGGCGTCCTGATGCGCGCCCTGGCCGGCGCGGCTGCGATGGCGCTTCTGTCCATCGCGTCGGCGCCGGCGGCCGGCGAGGTCACGGCGCGGGCGCCGGAAGGCTTCGTCGTGCGCCACGAGATGATGCTGGCCGCCGCCCCGGAGGCGGCCTACCGGGCTCTGGTCGACGACGTGGCCCGGTGGTGGAACGCCGACCACTCCTACTCGGGTGTGGCCGGCAACCTGTCCATCGAC
>DLCH01000067.1 GCA_002480525.1 Gammaproteobacteria bacterium UBA7803
CAGATTTACAGTCTGATCCCTTTGACCACTCGGGAACCCCACCGATGACCCTGCGTACGCTACCGGACCCGCAAAAACCGGCTCCCGACAGAAACGCAAACGCACCCACCGTCCCGCTTTCCGCTCAGACGAGGTGCCGGTAAATTTTCTTCTTTCAAAGCAACCACTTGGGTTACTTGAACCGCCATGGTGCCGCCACAAGGAATTGAACCCTGGACCTTCTCATTACAAGTGAGCTGCTCTACCAGCTGAGCTATGGCGGCCAAAATGGGAGCGGCATTCTATAGAAACTGCTCCAGGGGTGCAATCTCGCTGCATACCGCGGACGGGGCGATTTCCGGGGTGGATTCCGGGGGGATCCGGGCCAGCAGATGGTAGACGTCACGGGATCGGGCCAGGACCTCGACGGCCGGCTCGAAGCCCAGCGTACGCAGCCTCCGGGCCTGGGCTTCCGCCCGTTCCCGGGCGCTGAACACGCCCGCGGCGAGCACGTTGTCCAGGGGCCCCCGCTCCAGCACGTAACTGTCGATGCCCCGCTCGCCCAGGCTCTCGACCACGCGCGCCACCGACGCCCTGGTCCCCGGCGCGCGCAGGGTGACCAGATAGTCCGGGGCCGCTTCCTGCTCGGCGTGAAACACTTCGAAGTCCTCCGGGGGCAGCGCCAGGTCGGCGGCGAGACGCTCGGCCTCATCCAGCGCGGAGAACGGCCCCCAGGCGAGGCAGGCCGGGGCGGGCCGGCGCAGGGTGACCCGTTTGGCCACGTCCGGCGCCACCACCGGGTCCAATGGCAGCGGCCGCGGCGGCGTGGCGACAACCGCCCCGCTCTCGCCCGCCGTGTCCGCCAGGGTCGGGACTGCAGGCTCGGCCTCCGGCCAGAAGTGAGCGCTCGCTACCAGCAGATTGGCTACTGCCACGGCGATCAGCACCAGAATCGACGGATCATCCCAGGCCGTGTTGGAGGACATCGGTATACACCAGCGGCACACGGTTGACGCCCGGCAGGCGCCGGGCCACCCCCATCCGTGGGGCGGCGCCATGGTCGCACCACCGCCCCGGCCAGACAAGCCGCAGCCGGCCCGGACCACCGGTTCTGTGCGGCCGGCCGCTCAGGGCGCGCGACGCAGTGAGATTTCTCCGCCGTGGAACACCTGGTCACCGGCGTCGGTGGCCAGCCGGATGCCGCCGCCTTCCGAGACCCCCAGGACCCGGCCGGACACCGGCTCCGCCCCGGTCATCGACACCGTGGCAGCCTCGCCGTGGAGGCGGTGGCGGGCGTCGAAGGCGGCTCGGAAGGGTTCGAATCCGAGCTCCTGGAACTCCCCGACGAAGTCCGTCACGCTGGAGATCACCGCGGCCGCCAGCCGGCTGCGGTCCGGCAGCGACGGACACCCCGCGAGATCGGCGACCGGCTGATCCACCGCCGTGCGGGCCGCGTCCGGCAGACGGACGTTGATGCCGATGCCCACGGTGAAGCTTACCGCCGGGCCCTGCTGCAGCAGCTCGATCAGAATGCCGGCGAGCTTGGCGTCGCCGAGCAGCAGGTCGTTGGGCCACTTCAGTCCCAGCCCGGCGACCCCCAGCGATTCCAGCGCGTCCAGCACCGCCAGCCCGACCACCAGGCTCAGACCGCCGAGCTCGCCGGCGGGTCGGCGGCTGCCGAATCCCAGCGACACGGCAAGATTGCCTCCGAGGGGGCTCAACCAGCGGCGACCGCGCCGGCCACGGCCGGCGAGCTGCACCTCGGCGAGACAGACGTGCCCGTCGATGCTGCGCCGTCCGGACCGCTCGGCCAGCAGCGTGCTGGTGGAGCCGATCACCCGGTGCACCTCGAGGTTCTGCAGCCAGGCCCTGGTGCGGCCGTTCAGCGCTGCTCGGATGGTGTCGGCGTCGAGCAGCGTGATTTCGTCCGGCAGCCAGGCATGGGTTCCGTCGCTGGCCAGGCCGAGGCTCGCCGGCTCCACCGGAAGATCGCCCAGCGGAATCCGCCCGGACCCGGCCAGGGCGGCGACGGCGGCCGCCAGCGCTGCGGCATCGGGGCCTTGCTCCGGCGCCCGGGTCACCATCCCTCCGGCAGGCGTTCGATGACCAGCGGCGGCGCACGGCGGCGCGCCCGGCGCCGCCGCCGGACGCGGATCATGGCGGTGATGCGGCCGCGCAGCCGGCCGTTGAAGCGTGCGCGGTCGTCGCCCAGACCGGCGGCGTAGGCGGACACCACGGCCTGGCCGTAGCTGCCGAGCAGGGCCTCGATGTCCCGGGCGTGGGTCAGGAACGCGGCCAGGTTGCGGGCCCGTCGGCGCACCGACAGGGCCCGGCGATGGCGCCGCAGGCCCCCGACGTCGATCAGCGCCAGGCCCGACCCGTCCGCGGTTTCCAGCACGTTGCCCAGGTTCAACGCCCGGAAGTAGATGCCGGCCTCGTGCAGCGCGAGCAGAAACGCCGCGAGGGTTTCCGGCGGCGGGGGGCTGCCGTCGGCGACCGCCTGACGCAGGGTCCGGCCCGGGCGGTGGACGTAGCTGACCCAGCGGGCGGCGCCGTGCCGGCCGGCGGCCAGGATCTCAGGCCCGGGCACGCCGGCCTCGGCGAGGATCCGGCTGGCGGCGAGAAACGCCCGCTGGCGCCGCCCGGGCAGCCGGCCCAGCCGTCCGAGCCGGGAGCGCCGCGGCCACCAGAACTTGACGATCTCCGCCCGGCCCGCCCGGTGATAGGCCACCACCGCAGGCTGTCCCGACTTCTCCTCGAGCACCTGGGCGTCGGCGGCGAATGCCTCGGCCGGCGCGGCGTGCCCGCCGGCGGCATCATGCGGGCGCCCGGGCCCGCCGGACACGGCCGCCCGACCGCTCACGGTGCGAGCCCGGCCCTGGCGGTGCGCTGGCGGCGCCACAGATACCGCAGGGTGCGCAGCGCGAACCGCAGGCTGGTCTCGGTGCGGCGCCAGACATGGGGCCGTTCGTTCTTGTAGTCGCCGAAGAACGGTTCCACACCATCCAGCGCGGCCGTCCAGGCGTCGTCGGGTTCGTAGCCCAGCCGGATCAGCCAGTCGATCATCTCGGGATGACGGATCAGCTCGCCCTTGACCCGGGGCAGCGCCTCGCGCCATCGGCTCAGGCTCGCCGAGTCCACCGCCCGGACCCCGTTGAGCGAGATGCGCGCGCGCTCGTGGATTCGCGCGCCTTCGGGAAACCGACTGAATCGGCTGATGGGCTGGAGAAACTCGAACCGCTCGGCGATCCGGTCCTGGACCGCATCCGGATCGGCGACCAGATCCTCGTAGCGGACCACCAGGAACCGGGGATGGCCCTCCAGCGCCATGATCGCCTGGAGATACTGCTGCCAGCGCCAGAAGCTGGAGAAGTACACGTCCGGCTTGGTCTTGTGGCGGCTGGTGATGACGCCGCGCGGGTCGCGGATCATCGCGATCACGTAGAGCCTGGGATCCATCAGGAACGCGGTGCGGATGCGGATGGTGTCCGGCGGCTTCTTGGTGAGAAAGACGCCGGATTCCGCCTCGACCGGCACCCAGAGCCCCTGCTCGTGATCCACCCGCCCCGGAATGTCGAAGCAGCTCCCGAGCAGCTCGGCCATGAGGGTCGTGCCGCTGCGATGGCAGCCGACCACGTGCAGGCGGCGGACCGGATGAGGGGTGAGCTGGGGGAGCGGCAACATGGCGCGATTGTAACGTATGGCTGGCCCGCCCCGAGGCAGGCTGGCTATGATCTGCCGGATGGTTCGGCCTGCCGTGATCTTCGTTCTCTCCACCAACTACGCGGGCTCGCACCTGCTGGCGCAGCTGCTGGCTGCGCACCCCCGGGCCGCCGGGGTGGGAGAGCTCCACAACTACGGCAAGTTCCGCGGCCGCGGCAGCCGGTCCGGCAATGTCGTGGACGACTACCGGGATCACCCCGCTTTCGCGGCGCTGGATCAGGCGCCGGTATCGAGCTGGCATCGGCTGATCGGTGAACGTCTCGCGGCGGACCAGCCCGGCCTGACCCACCTGGTGGACAACTCGAAGCGCCCCGACTGGGCGCGCCGCTGCGCGGTCCCCGGCGACGGCTACGTGCATCTGCTGCGGGACCCGCGCGCCCTGGTCAGCCGCTGGCTCGCGACCTACGCCACAGCCGGCGCGATGGCGGCTCAGCGCCGCCGGGTGCTGCGGCGGCGCCCCTGGCTGGCGTTGCGCCGCCGGGGCGACGCGCAAGTGCTGGTGGAAAAGTGGCTCATCGCCAATCAGGGCATCGACCGCTTCCTGCGGCGGCGCGCACCCTCGGTGCGGCTGACTTACCTGGATCTCGCCCGCTCGCCGGCGGCGACCCTCGAGGCCGCGATGCCGCCCCTCGGCCTGGCCTTCGACAGCCTTCAACTGGACTACGGAACCGCGGGCGGCTCGCTGGGTACGCGCAAACGGGATTACCTGGAGGCCAGCCGCGATTCCCGGATCGAACTCGACCTGCGCTGGCAGCAGTCGTTGAGCGCCGCCGACCGGGCCGCCGTCGAACGGCACCCGGGCGTCCGGCGCTATCTCGCCGGGCACGGCCTGGTGATGACCGGGGACGGACTGACCGCCCGGGATTGAGGCTCGGTGCCGGCGCCGCGGACTACCGGCGCCCAGCCGGCAGACGCAGCCGGCAGGTCGGACGACCACCGGACAGCGGGCAAAAAAAAGCCCGGGCGCTTGGCCCGGGCTCGTCAATAAGAAGCCTGACGATGTCCTACTCTCACACGGGGAGACCCCGCACTACCATCGGCGCTGAACCGTTTCACTGCTGAGTTCGGGATGGGATCAGGTGGTTCCGATTCGCTATGGTCGTCAGGCAAACGGGTGCTCGCGGAGCGAGCACCATAGAAGTTTGCTTCGCAAACTTCGGTTACTCGCCGACGCTGAGCGTTCGGTTTGCCGTGCGGGACACCGAAGTCTCCCGCAACGCCAGAACACGAGAAATCAGAGATACGAAGTCTTGATGCGTCTTGCGGCTACCAGGCTCGAATCATCGAGCCCGAAAACGTTATTGCAGCTTCCCAACCGAGAAAACAGACTCGGTTATATGGTCAAGCCGCACGGGCAATTAGTACAGGTTAGCTCAACGCCTCACAGCGCTTACACACCCTGCCTATCAACCTCGTAGTCTACGAGGGCCCTTCAGGGACCCGAAGGTCCGGTGAGATCTCATCTCGAGGGGGGCTTCCCGCTTAGATGC
>DLCH01000018.1 GCA_002480525.1 Gammaproteobacteria bacterium UBA7803
CAAATCCTGCCCCCGCTACCAAAGGATTGAGAGGCCCTGCGGGGCCTTTTTAGCAGCAGGTCCATCAGACACCCTGCGGAGCATCCTTGAGGTGGCCACCTCGTATCGGTGTGTCGCCTGTGCGCATCGACAAGGGCCCGGAAACGGGCGGCGTCGAGCGAAAGAAAAATGGGCGTATGCCCATTTTTTTTTCCGTGCGTTTTGTGCCGGCCGGCATCCCGGCGGACACGGCGGCGGCGCGAACGAGAAGACGAGGACAGGAGAGTCCCAACACGTTGAACAAACGGGAAGATCAGCTCGAGACCCTGCTCACTCCGGCCATAGAGGCGCTGGGGTGTGTGCTGTGGGGGCTCGAGTTCCTGTCCCAGGGGCACCGCTCCCGTCTGCGCATCTACATCGACCGGCCGGAAGGCGTCGGCGTCGACGACTGCGAGCGCGTCAGCCGGGAGGTGAGCGACCTGCTCGACGTCGAGGACATCATGCCCGCGGCGTACACGCTGGAAGTGTCCTCGCCCGGCATGGACCGCATCCTGTTCAAGGCCGACCAGTACCAGGCCAATCTCGGTGCGGTGGTCGACGTGCGGTTGAATTTCCCCCTGGACGGACGCAAGCACATCGTCGGGGTGCTGGCAGGCCTGGAGGATGGCGAGGTCGTGGTGCAGCCGCTGGCCGGCAGCGGCGCGGATGCGGAGGCGGCCGACGAGGAGTACGTGCTGCCGCTGGAGAACATTCATCGGGCGCGGCTCGTTCCGCAGTTCGATTGAGACGCATGCAAACGGTTGATCGGCGCCGGGAGGTCCCGGCTGGCGCACCTGCGGGTGCGGTGCCCCGCGAGGCGGGGCGTTGAAAGGATCGAGTAGGTTATGAGCAAAGAAGTGCTGTTGGTCGTGGAGTCCGTCTCCCACGAGAAGGGCGTCCCGAAGGATGTGATCTTCGGGGCCATCGAGGCGGCTCTGGCCACGGCCACGAAGAAGCGCTACGACGAGAATGCGGACTTCCGGGTGGCCATCGATCGCGAGACCGGCGACTACGAGACCTACCGCCGCTGGACGGTGGCGGACCCGGAGGCCGTGGCGCAGGAAGCGCTGGAGTCCGAGGACGAAGACGTCGAGTGGAATCCGGCTGCCCAGCTCACCGTCGAGGAAGCCCGTGAGCGCAAGCCCGACGCCCAGCTCGGCGACGTCATCGAGGATCCGGTGGAGTCGGTGGAGTTCGGCCGCATCGCGGCGCAGACCGCCAAGCAGGTCATCGTGCAGAAGGTGCGCGAGGCCGAGCGCGCCCAGGTCGTGGACGCCTACCTGCCCAGGGTCGGCGAGCTGGTCAGCGGCCAGGTCAAGAAGCTCGGGCGCGACAGCATCATCGTCGACCTCGGCAACAACGCCGAGGGCCTGCTGACCCGGGAGCACCTGATTCCCCGGGAGACCTTCCGGGTGGGCGACCGGCTGCGGGCGCTGCTGCTGGAGGTGCGCCCGGACAACCGCGGTCCCCAGCTCATCCTCACCCGGACCTCGCCGCGCATGCTCGTCGAGCTGTTCAAGATCGAGGTTCCGGAAATCGCCGAGGAGATCATCGAGATCCGCGGCGCGGCCCGGGACGCGGGCTCGCGGGCGAAGATCGCCGTGCGCACCAACGACGGCCGCATCGATCCGGTGGGCGCCTGCGTCGGCATGCGCGGCTCCCGGGTCCAGGCCGTGTCGGGCGAGCTGGCGGGCGAGCGGATCGACATCGTGCCCTGGGACGACAACCCGGCCCAGCTCGTGATCAACGCCATGGCGCCGGCCGAGGTGCAGTCCATCGTGGTGGACGAGGACACGGGCTCGATGGACATCGCCGTCGAGGAGGACAACCTCGCCCAGGCCATCGGCCGTGGCGGGCAGAACGTCCGGCTGGCCAGCGAGCTGACGGGCTGGACGCTCAACATCATGACCGAGGAAGAAGCGGTCGCGAAGCAGGAAGAAGAGGCCAACCGCCTGATGGCCGACTTCATGGAATCCCTCGAGGTCGACGAGGACGTGGCGGCAGTGCTGGTGGAGGAAGGCTTCACCACGCTGGAGGAGATCGCCTACGTGCCCATCGAGGAGATGAAGAGCATCGAGGGCTTCGACGAGGAGATCGTCACCGAGCTGCGCAACCGGGCCAAGGACGCGCTGCTGACGCGGGCCATCGCCAGCGAGGAGCTGCTCGGCGAGAAGGAGCCGGCCGAGGACCTCCTGAACATGGAAGGCATGGACCGCCATCTGGCCTACCTGCTGGCCAACAACGACGTCGTGACCATGGAAGACCTGGCCGAGCTGGCCGTGCCGGATCTGCTGGAAATCGCAGAGGATCTGGGCGAGGAGAAGGCCGCGGAGCTCATCATGACCGCCCGGGCGCCATGGTTCGAGGACGCCGAGGAATAAAAGGGGATACGGCATGTCGGATGTCACCGTAAAACAACTGGCGGAGTCGGTCGGCGCCCCCGTGGACCGTCTGCTCAAGCAGATGAACGAGGCGGGCCTGCCCCACTCGAGCGAGGGTGAGCCGGTCACCGAGGACCAGAAGCAGACGCTGCTGTCGTTTCTGAAGCGCAGCCACGGGTCCAGCGACACCGCGGCGCCGAAGAAGATCACGCTCAAGCGCCGGTCGGTCGGCACGCTGAAGTCCGGCCAGGGCCGGTCCGGGCGCAACGTCACCGTCGAGGTGCGCCGCAAGCGCACCTTCGTGAAGCGTGCCGAGCCCGAGGCCGAGGAAGCGCCTGCGGCGGCCGAAGCCGAAGCGGCGGCTGCCGCCGAGGCGGAAGCCGAGGCCCTGGAAAGCGCGCCGGAGACGGCCGCCCCCGCGGCCGCCGAGGCTCCGGAGGCGGAAACCCCCGCGCCGGAAGTCGAGGAAACCGCCGCGGAGTCCGAAGCGGAGACCGCCGCGGAAGCGGAGCCGGAAGCGGCCGAGCCCGAGCCGTCCGCCGAGCCCGAGCAAGCTGCGGAGCCCGCGGAGGCGAAGCCTGCGCCGGTCCGCCAGCGCCGGATGAGCCAGGCCCAGATCGAGATGCAGCGCATCCGCGAGCAGGAAGAAGCCCGGATGGCTGCCGCCGAGCAGAAGCGCCGCGAGGCCGCCGAGGCCGACCAGCGGCGCGCCGAGGCCCGGGAGAAGGCCGAGCGGGAGCGCCAGGAGGCCGAGCGCAAGGCAGCGGAGGCCGCCAAGGCCAAGGCCGAGCCGGAAAATCTGGTGGAGGCCACCGTGGCCGCGCAGGCCCAGGCCCAGGCCAGCGAGAAGGCCGGCAAGCACCGCCGCGGCAAGGAGCGCGATCGCGGCAAGGACGATTTCGCCGGGCGCGGCCGCCGTCGCGAGCTGTCGCTGAAGAGCGAGCGCCGCGGCAAGCGTCGCCAGCACCAGGGGCCGCTGAAGGTCGACCAGCAGGGCGGCGAGTTCCGGCCCACCGACTTCATCGCGCGTGAGGTCGAGGTGCCCGACGTGCTGACCGTCGGCGAGCTGGCGAGCCGGATGTCGGTCAAGGCCGGCGAAGTGATCAAGACGCTCATGAATATGGGCGTGATGGCCACCATCAACCAGACGGTCGACCAGGACACGGCGGTGATCGTCGTCGAGGAAATGGGGCACCGGCCCAAGGTGATCCACGAGGACGCCATCGAGAAGCAGCTCGAGGCGTCGCTGGAGGTGGAAGGCGAGGAGCATCCGCGGCCGCCGGTGGTGACCGTGATGGGTCACGTCGACCACGGCAAGACGTCGCTGCTCGACTACATCCGCAAGACCCGGGTGACCAGCGGCGAGGCCGGGGGCATCACCCAGCACATCGGGGCCTACGGCGTCGACACGCCGAATGGCCGCATCACCTTCATCGACACCCCCGGCCACGCGGCGTTCACCGCCATGCGGGCCCGGGGCGCTCAGTCCACGGACATCGTGATTCTGGTGGTCGCCGCCGACGACGGGGTCATGCCCCAGACCGAGGAGGCCATCCAGCATGCCCAGGCCGCCGGGGTGCCCATCGTCGTGGCGATCAACAAGATCGACCTGGAGGGCGCCGACCCGGAGCGGGTGATCAACGAGCTGGCGGCCAAGAACGTCGTGCCGGAAGAGTGGGGTGGCGACACCCAGTTCGTGAAGGTCTCCGCCCACACCGGCGAAGGCATCGACCAGCTGCTCGAGGCGGTGCTGCTGCAGTCCGAGATTCTCGAGCTCAAGGCCGTGCCCGAGGCGCCGGGCCGCGGCGTGGTCATCGAATCCCGCCTGGACCGGGGCCGTGGTCCCGTGGCCACCGTGCTGGTGCAGAACGGCACCCTGAAGCAGGGCGACATCATCATCGCCGGCGAGTACTTCGGCCGGGTGCGGGCCATGCTCAACGAGACCGGCGACCAGGAGAAGGAAGCCGGCCCGTCGGTGCCCGTCGAGGTGCTCGGCCTGAACGGCACGCCGGACGCGGGTGACGAGTTCTCGGTGGCCTCCGACGAGCGGACCGCCCGGGAGCTGGCCGAGTTCCGCCGGGACAAGAGCCACGAGCACCGGCTCGCGCTCCAGCAGGCCGCGAAGATGGAGAACATGTTCGCCGGCCTCGGCGAGGGCGAGAAGCGGGTCCTCAAGGTGGTCCTCAAGGCCGACGTGCGCGGCAGCCTCGAGGCGCTCACCCAGGCCCTGGGCGACCTCGGCAACGACGAGGTGTCGGTCAACGTGCTCGGCTCCGGCGTCGGTGGCATCACCGAGACGGACGCCAACATGGCGCTTACCTACGGGGCGGTGATCTTCGGCTTCAACGTCCGGGCGGACAACTCGGCGAAGACCATCATCGAGCGCGAAGGCATCGAGCTGCGCTACTACAGCATCATCTACGAGCTGCTCGACGACGTGAAGCAGGTGCTGTCGGGCATGCTGAGCCCGGAAGTGCGCGAGGAGATCGTCGGCGTGGCCGAGGTCCGGGACGTGTTCCGCTCGCCGCGCTTCGGCCAGGTGGCCGGCTGCATGGTCACCGAGGGCACGGTCTACCGCAACAAGCCGATCCGCGTGCTGCGCGACAACGTGGTCATCTTCGAAGGGGCGCTCGAGTCCCTGCGGCGGTTCAAGGACGACGTCAACGAAGTGCGCGCCGGCACCGAATGCGGCATCGGCGTGCGCAACTACAACGACATCCGTCCCGGCGACCAGATCGAGGTGTTCGACACCAAAGAGGTCGCGCGGGAGCTGTGATGACGGAGTACGGCAACGCCACGAGGTGGAACGATGGCGGATTCCGGGCGTGACCTTCGGGTCGCCGATTTCATCCGTGACGAACTGGCGTCGATCATCTCCCGCGAGATGCGGGACCCGCGCGTGGGCCTGGTGAACGTCAACGAGGTCAAGGTGAGCCGGGACCTGTCCTACGCGGACGTCTACGTGTCGTCGCTGGACGCCGACACCGCCGAGTCCCGGCAGACGCTGATCGAGGTGCTAAACGGCGCGGCGGGTTTCTTCCGCTCGGAGCTGGCCAAGCGTCACCGCATGCGCACGACGCCGCGGCTGCGCATTCATTACGACGAGCTGATGGAGGAAGGTCCGCGGCTCGAGGCGCTGATCGAAAAGGCCGTGGCATCGGACCGGCGCCAGCACGGCGAAGGCGATGACGGAGGCGACGGCCATGGCTAAGCGCCGCCGCGGCCGCGACGTCAGCGGCATCCTGGTGGTGGACAAACCCCAGGGCTGGAGCTCCAACGACGCGGTGCAGAAGGCCAAGCGGCTGTTCAATGCCCGCAAGGTCGGTCACACCGGCGCGCTGGACCCGCTGGCGACTGGCGTGCTGCCGCTGTGTTTCGGCGAGGCCACCAAGTTTTCCCAGTACCTGCTGTCCTCCGACAAGAAGTACTGGACCCGGATCAAGCTCGGCGTGGCGACGGACAGCGGCGATTCCGACGGGAACGTCATGGCCACCCGGCCGGTCGAAGGTATCGACGAGGCCCGGGTCGAGGCCGCGCTGGAGTTCTTCCGCGGCGAGATCGACCAGGTGCCGTCCATGTTTTCCGCGGTGAAGCACCAGGGCCAGCCGCTCTACAAGCTGGCCCGGCAGGGCATCGAGATCGAGCGGGAAGCGCGGCGGGTCAAGATATTCTCCAACGAGCTGGTATCGCTGGAGGGCGACGAGCTGACGCTGTCGATTCATTGCAGCAAGGGCACCTACGTGCGCACCATCGCCCAGGAACTCGGTGAGCACCTGGGCTGCGGCGGTCACGTCGTGGCTCTGCGGCGGCTCTCCGCCGGTCCGTTCACCGAGCAGGACATGGTGACCTTCGAGACCCTCGAAGCGGCGCTCGAGCAGGGCTCCCTGGACCCGTTCCTGCTGCCGGTGGCGAGCGCCGTCGGCGACTGGCCGGAGATCACGCTCAGTGACGATACGGCGTACTATCTGCGCCAGGGGCAGCCGGTGCTGGTGCCCCAGGCACCGTCCAGCGGCTGGGTACGGCTGTCGGAGCGGCTGGACGAAGGCGCCACGCGGTTTCTCGGCGTGGGCGAAGTTCTCGACGACGGGCGGGTCGCACCGCGCCGGCTCGTCGTTTCAACATGAGGCGTCTGTAAATATGCGCGGATGGCCTCTTCATTCAAACAGGCATATTGGAGTATCCAAACATGGCACTGTCTGCAGCAACCAAAGCTGAAATCATCAAGGAATATGCGGTCGAGGAAGGCGATACCGGATCCCCCGAGGTCCAGGTCGCCCTGCTGACGCACAACATCAACGCGCTGCAGGAGCATTTCCGCTCCCACAAGCAGGATCACCACTCCCGTCGGGGACTGATCCGGATGGTCAATCAGCGACGCAAGCTGCTCGACTACCTGAAGCGCAAGAACGCCAGCCGCTATGCGGAGCTGATCAACCGGCTGGGTCTGCGCAGGTAAGTGCGTGCCGGCCATCGGCCGGCACGTGAGTCGCCCGGGGCAATGGGGCCGCGGGCGGCGTGGAAGAATTACGGAGGATAAGGTTTGAATCCAGTTACGAAACAATTCCAGTTCGGCGAACAGAAAGTCACCCTGGAAACCGGACGCATCGCCAAGCAGGCCACCGGCGCCGTGCTCGTCACCATGGGGAATACCGTGGTGCTGTGCACCGCCGTGGGCATGAAGCAGGCGAAGGCCGGTCAGGCGTTCTTTCCGCTGACCGTCAACTACCAGGAGAAGACGTACGCGGCGGGCAAGATCCCCGGCGGCTTCTTCCGCCGTGAGGGCCGTCCGTCCGAGAAGGAGACGCTGACGTCCCGCCTGATCGACCGGCCCATCCGGCCGCTGTTCCCGAAGGGCTTCATGAACGAGGTGCAGGTGATCTGCACCGTGATGTCCGCGGACAAGAACGAAGATCCCGATATCGCGTCGCTGATCGGCGCATCGGCGGCCCTGGCCGTGTCCGGTATCCCCTTCGACGGCCCGATCGGTGCCGCCCGGGTGGGCTACAAGGACGGTGAGTACCTGCTCAACCCGAGCTACGCCCATCTGCTGGAGTCCTCGCTGTCCATGGTGGTGGCGGGAACCGACGAAGCCGTGCTGATGGTCGAGTCCGAGGCCGAAGAGCTCACCGAGGACCAGATGCTCGGCGCGGTGCTGTTCGCCCACCAGGAGATGCAGATCGCCATCAACGCGATCAAGGAACTGGCCGCCGAGGCCGGCAAGCCGCGCTGGGACTGGCAGCCGCCGCCCACCGACGAGGAGCTCAAGTCCGCCGTCGAGGCCGCGGTGAAGGCCGATCTGGGCGAGGCCTACCGGATCACCGACAAGATGGAGCGTCAGGCTCGGGTCTCCGAGATCCGCAACGGCGTCATCGAGCGTCTGGCCGGCGGTGACAACCCGCAGTTCGATGCCGAGGACGTGGCCGGAGCGTTCGGCAAGATCGAGAAGAACATCGTCCGTCAGCGGGTGCTGAACGGCGAGCCGCGCATCGACGGCCGGGACCTGCGGACCGTGCGTCCCATCGACATCCAGGTGCCGTTCCTGCCCAAGACCCACGGCTCCGCTCTGTTCACCCGGGGCGAGACCCAGGCCATCGTCGTGGCCACCCTGGGCACCCTGCGGGACGCGGCGCTGATCGACGCGCTGGAAGGCTCCTACAAGGACAACTTCCTGCTGCACTACAACTTCCCGCCGTTCAGCGTCGGCGAGGCCGGCTTCATGGGCGGCCCGAAGCGCCGCGAGATCGGTCACGGCCGCCTCGCGCGGCGCGGTGTGCAGGCAGTGCTGCCGACCGTGGAGGACTTCCCCTACACGATCCGCGTGGTCTCCGAGATCACCGAGTCCAACGGCTCGAGCTCCATGGCCAGCGTCTGCGGTACCTCGCTCGCGCTGATGGACGCCGGCGTGCCGATGAAGGCGCCGGTGGCCGGCGTGGCCATGGGTCTGGTGAAGGAAGGCAACAAGTACGCGGTCCTCACCGACATCCTCGGTGACGAGGACCACCTCGGCGACATGGACTTCAAAGTGGCCGGTACCGCCAAGGGCGTCACCGCGCTGCAGATGGACATCAAGATCGCCGGCATCACCGACGAGATCATGGAAGTGGCCCTGAACCAGGCCCACGAGGCGCGGATCCACATTCTCGGCGAGATGGCCAAGGTCATCGAGAAGTCCCGGGACACGGTGTCCGAGAACGCCCCGTCCATGAAGGTGATCATGGTGCCGCAGGACAAGATCCGCGACGTCATCGGCAAGGGCGGTGCGACCATCCGCTCCATCGTCGAGGAGACGGGCGCCGACATCGACATCGAGGACGACGGCAGCGTGCGGATCTACGCCGACAGCGCGGAGTCCATGGAAGCCGCCGTGGCGAAGATCCAGGAGATCACCGCCGAGGCCGAAGTGGGCCGGATCTACCACGGCCGGGTCGAGCGGATCGTCGACTTCGGCGCCTTCGTCAACATCCTGCCCGGCAAAGACGGCCTGCTGCACATCTCGCAGATCGCCGACGAGCGGGTGGAGCAGGTGACCGACTACCTGCAGGAAGGCCAGATGGTGGACGTGGTGGTTCTCGACGTGGACCAGCGCGGTCGCATCAAGCTGTCGATGAAGGAAGTGCCGAACTACGCCGAGAGCGCGTAGCTCGGGGCGACTTCGGTCGTCGGACCGGCGGGGCGGGTCGCCAGACCTGCGTCGCCGGTCCGGTTTCCCGCCCTTCTGCCGTTCTTCCCCGTTCCTTGTCCCTTCCTTGTCCCTTCCTTGTCCCCTGCTGCTCCCGTCCCGCTCGATCCCCCTCGGCTCCGCTGGCTGGCCGACGCGGCGCACTGCACTAGTCTGACCGGCGCTTCGCCGGTGTCTCCACCGGCGCGAAGTAGCGCGCCATCAGGCCGGGATCGTCGAAGTGCCGGCGTCCGACGAAGGCCGTGGCGTGCTGGCCCCACTGCCGCATCGCGCCGGGCTCGGGAATGCCCATCGGCCAGAACAGCCATCGCTCGCGACGCTCGCTGCCGGGTACGATGCCGTCCGGGTCGAACAGGCTGCGTCGGCCATGCTCGGGATGGGGCAGCGACCGCAGCCGGTCGTAGTCTTCCAGGGTATAGGTGGACGCCTGCCGGTTTCGCGCCGACTCCGCCCGATACACCCGCTCCACGTAGTGGCTGCCGGACGACAGGCGGATGACCAGCCGGTCCGGGCCGTCCGGGATGCTCTGGGGAACCAGCAGGGGTTCCTCCCAGCCGCGGTAGCTCGCCACCAGCCGTGCCCTCGGCGTCGGGTAGAACTTGTGATAGCACCCGCAGGCATGCACGGAGTCGTAGATCAGCGGGCGGCCGTCGGGGCCGAGGGTCACCCGCCAGATCACGCCGTCCAGGCGTCCGCCGACCAGATCGAACGGCCCCGTCCGCGGGCGCGCAGGAAACCAGATCAGGTAGTTGAGCTGAAGCAGGGTCTCGCCATACCAGCGCGTATGGGAGGCGAGGGTGAAGACGGCCGGTGCGCCGTCGACGACCACCCGGCCGGCCGGGTCGAAGCGTGGCGTGCCGGGCGAGTCGCTGTCAGTGCCGACGTCGATCTCCCAGATCGGCGCGTGTCGTTCGAACAGTTCGGCCAGGGCCGCATCGTCGGGCAGCGGTATCCCGAGGGGGTTGCGGGCCGATCGCGCCAGGATTGCCGCCGCCGTGTCCGGGCTCGTGCCCGCCGAAGTCCCTGCCGGACCGACCCGCACCAGTCGGCCGGCCACCGGCAGGCCGTCCAGGGGCGTCGCGAAGACCCGCTCGGTCTCCCGGTGCAGGCCGTGGACGCCGAGCAGAAACGGCTGGGACGACAGCGGGTAGAGACCGAGGATCCGCAGAGTCCGCCGGTAGGCGTCCGGCACCCGAACCCGCGTGAGCGCCGCCCGCCGGGTGCCAGCCGCAAGGTCCACCCGTTGCAGTACGGCGGCGCAGCGATCGAGGGCGGACAGCCGGTCCGGTGGAAGGCGCCCGGCCGGGAGATTGGCGAGTTCGGCCCGTCGCGCGGATCGGTCGAGCCCGCGGAGCCGCTCGACCCAGGCGTCGAACGCCGGTCCCGAGTCGGGTACCGCGACGCCGCCGGCCAGAAAACGGTTCGAGCGCAGGTAGGGCAGCCCCGGAATCCGCCAGCTCTGGGCGTCGCCGACCCCGGCGGCGGACACCGCCCGGTCGGTGTCGCGGAACAGCACCCGGCACTCGGCGACCGGATCGTCCGGGCCGGCGTCGGGCGCATGCCGCGACGTGCTCGTGCAGCCCGTTGCCATCACCAAGGCGATGATGGCACCGGCGGCGAGCCGCCCGCCGAGCCTGTGATACCCCATGTCGGACCCTCCACGGGAAGGGTCCAACTCTACGGCAGGGCGTTTCCGGCGAAAACCGCGGGGGCCGGAACCGGCTCAGTACAGGGGGCTGGCGGGCGGCTCGATCTGGGTGCGCTCCAGGGCGTTCTTCAGTGCCCAGTAGAACGTCTCCGTGTCCGCCTCCAGTTCCGGCTCCCCGCCCAGATCCTCGAAATCCAGGTCCAGATCCTGATCGTCCATGATGCTCGTGTCCCTCCGTTGCTGATCCGCCGGGGAGCCTTGCCCCGGGCCTGCCCGGCGCGCTTTCGCGCGGGCATGAAATGATCGTAGTGGGCTGCCGTGCCGGTGCTGTGACCGGGGGCACGTTTGCGATCACGAGTATCGGCGCGGACGCGCGAGGTGGGGAACGGCGCAAGCCCCGGGGCGGCGTCAGTCACCGCCGCCGGTGGCGTTGAGTGCCCGGCGGGCGCACCCGGCGGGTCGACGCCCGGCGCGGGGGGCGGCCCGGCCGGGGTCGGGGTCAGACGCTGACGCGGTTGGAGATCAGCTCGTCCACCACCGCCGGGTCCGCCAGCGTGGTGGTGTCGCCCAGGTTGTCCAGCTCGTCGGCGGCGATCTTGCGCAGGATGCGGCGCATGATCTTGCCGGAGCGGGTCTTGGGCAGCCCGGGCGCGAACTGGATCACGTCGGGCTTGGCGATCGGGCCGATCTCCCGGCGCACCAGATCCACGAGCTCCGAGCGCAGCTTCTCAGGGTCCTCGTGGCTGTCGTTCATCAGCGTCACGTAGGCGTAGATGCCCTCGCCCTTCACCTTGTGGGGGAAGCCCACCACCGCCGCCTCGGCCACCTCGTCGTGGAGCACCAGGGCGCTCTCCACCTCGGCGGTGCCGATGCGGTGGCCGGAGATGTTCATGACGTCGTCCACCCGGCCGGTGATCCAGTAGTAGCCGTCGGCGTCGCGGCGGGCGCCGTCGCCGGTGAAGTAGTAGCCGGGATAGGCCTTGTAGTAGGTGTCGACGACGCGCTGGTGGTCGCCGTAGACCGTGCGGATCTGACCCGGCCAGGTGTGGGTGATCACCAGATTGCCACGGGCTTCGGTGTCCTCGATCAGCTTGCCGTTCTCGTCCACCAGGCCGGGCTGAACGCCGAAGAACGGCAGCGTCGCCGAGCCGGGCTTGAGCGCGGTCGCGCCGGGCAGCGGCGCGATCATGATGCCCCCCGTCTCGGTCTGCCACCAGGTGTCGACGATGGGGCAGCGGCCGTCCCCCACCACGCGGTGATACCACTCCCAGGCCTCGGGGTTGATGGGCTCGCCGACCGAGCCCAGCAGCCGCAGGGATCGCCGCGAGGTGCCGGTGACGAAGCCGTCCCCCTGGCCCATCAGCGAGCGCAGCGCCGTCGGCGCGGTGTAGAAGATGTTGACCTGATGCTTGTCGACCACCTGCCAGCAGCGCGCCGCGTCCGGATAGGTCGGCACGCCCTCGAACATCAGCGTGACGGCACCGTTGGCCAGGGGCCCGTAGACGATGTAGGAGTGCCCGGTGATCCAGCCGACGTCGGCGGTGCACCAGTAGACGTCGCCGTCCTGGTAGTCGAACACGTACTTGTGGGTCATGGCCGCCTGCAGCAGGTAGCCGGCGGTGCCGTGCTGCACGCCCTTGGGCTTGCCGGTGGAACCGGAGGTGTAGAGGATGAAGGACGGGTCCTCGGCCTCCATCATCTCGGGCTCGCAGGTGTCCGGCTGGTCCGCCACCAGCTCGTGGTACCAGACGTCCCGGTCGCCGTTCCAGGCGACCTCGGCGCCGGTGCGGCGCACGGTGATCACGCTGTGCACGTCCGGACAGCCTTCCAGGGCCGCCTCCGTGTTGGCCTTCAGCGGCACCTTGCGGCCGCCGCGGACGCCTTCGTCGGCGGTGATCACGCAGCGGCAGTCCGAGTCGAGGATGCGGTCCTTGAGCGACTGGGGCGAGAAGCCGCCGAACACCACCGAGTGCACCGCGCCGATGCGCATGCAGGCGAGCATGGCGTAGGCGGCTTCGGGAATCATCGGCATGTAGATGCACACCCGGTCGCCCCGGCCCACGCCGCGGGCCTTCAAGCCGTTGGCGAGCCGGCACACCTCGTCGTGGAGCGTCTGATAGGTGATGGTCTTGTCGTCGGCCGGATCGTCGCCCTCCCAGATGATGGCGGTCTGGTCGGCCCGGTCCGGCAGGTGGCGGTCGATGCAGTTCACCGAGATGTTCAGGCGGCCGCCCTCGAACCAGCTCACACGGCCGGCCGGCATGTCCTCGCTGAACACCCGGTCCCATTTCCTGTCCCAGCTCAGGAAGATGTCCGCCTGCTCCGCCCAGAACCCCTCGGGGTCCTCCACGGAGCGCTGGTACATGGCGCGGTACTGCTCCTCGTTGATGAAGGCGCGGTCGCGGACGGCGTCGGGAACGGAATAGACGTGGACTTCGGACATGACGTACTCCCCAGTTCTCTAGTCGCGGCTCGTTCGGCGTGGCCCGTTCAGCGCAGGGATTCGATCAGATGCCGGGTGGACGCATCCTGTTCGAGGGGCGAGGCCCCGCCGAGCTGGTCGTGGATGGGCAGAGCCAGGCGCTTGCCCAGCTCGACACCCCATTGGTCGAACGAGTTTATGTTCCAGATCACGCCCTGGCAAAACACCTTGTGCTCGTACAGCGCCAACAAGGCGCCCAACGAATGTGGGGTCAGGGACGCCAGCACGATGGTGGTGGACGGCTTGTCGCCGGGCACCGCCCGATGCGGGTCGTCGGACGTCTGCCCCGCCATCATCGCCTGGCTCTGGGCGAGGGCGTTGGCGAGCAGCCAGCGGTGGTGTTCCTCGAGCCCGTGCCCGGCGCGGGCGGCGACGATGAAGTCGGCGCTGAACGAGCGGGTGCCCTGGTGCAGGAGCTGGTGGAAGGCGTGCTGGCCGTTGGTGCCCTCGCCGCCCCAGACGATGCCCATGGTGTGCACGCCGACACTCTGACCGTCCCGCTGCACCCGCTTGCCGTTGCTCTCCATCTCGAGCTGCTGCAGGTAGTCCGGCAGCAGCCGCAGCCGCTGGGCATAGGGCAGCACCGCCAGGTTGCCGGCGCCGAGAAAATTGAAGTTCCAGATGCCTGCCAGCGCCATGAGCACCGGCGCGTTGGCCTCGAGCGGCGCGTCGAGAAAGTGCCGGTCGAGTTCCCGGGCGCCGGCGAGCAGCTCGCCGAAGGCCGCGGAGCCCGCCGCCAACGCGATGGGCAGGCCGACGGCCGACCACAGCGAGAAACGGCCGCCCACCCAGTCCCACATCGGGTACACGCTGCCGGCGTCGATGCCGAACTCGCCCGCCGCCTCGACGTTGGCGCTGACCGCCACGAAGTGCCTGGACAGCGCCGCCAGGCTGGCGCTGCGCTCGAGGAACCAGCTCCTCGCGGACAGGGCGTTGACCCGGGTCTCCAGGGTCGAGAACGACTTGGAGACCACCACCACCAGCGTCGTCTCCGGGTTCAGGCCATCGAGCGCCCGGGTCAGCGCCTCGCCGTCGACGTTGGCGACGAAGTGGCAGCGCGGCCCGGACCCGTCGGCCAGCGCCTCGACGGCGAGCTCCGGTCCGAGATGGGACCCGCCGATGCCGATGTGCACCACGTCGGTGAAGGCCCGGCCGGTCCAGCCCCGGGCCCGGCCGCTGCGCACGTCGTCGGCGAAGCGGCCGAGCCGCGTCAGGGTGTCGGCCACCGCCCCGGCAGCGAGTTCGGGGCGTTCGTCCTCCCGGGCCCGCAGGGCGGTGTGCAGCACGGGCCGGCCTTCGGTGCTGTTGATGGCCTCGCCGGCGAACAGCCGCGCCCGCCAGCCTTCCAGGTCCTGCGCCCTGGCCAGCGCGACCAGCGCGTCCAGCGCCTCCGGGTTCAGCCGCTGCTTGGAGAAGTCGAGATCGAGGCCGGCGGCGTGGACCCGCAGCGCCCGATTGCGCGCTTCGTCGGCGAGCAGCTCGGCGACCGGGGTGCGGGCCAGGTCGGTGGCGATCCGGGACAGGGTGTTCCAGGCAGGCTGCTGCTCGGGGCTGGGCACGGCGACGGGATCCTCAAAGCAGGGTGGGATTGGGGTTGAAGTACTGCCGGAGGCCGTCCATGCGGCCGATCTGTTCGAGCAGGGCGGCGAAGTGCCGGTCGTTGTTGGCGAAGTCGATCTCGCTGGCGTTGACCACCAGCAGCGGCGCGTCGTCGTAGTAGTGGAAGAACTCCGTGTAGGCGCGGTTGAGGGTCTCCAGGTAGTCGCTCTCGATGTCCCGCTCGTAGGCGATGCCCCGGCGCCGGATCCGGGCCAGCAGCACGCTCACCGGAGCCTGCAGATAGATCACCAGATCCGGGGTCGGCGTCTGCAGGTCGAGGGAGTCGTAGATCTGCCGGTACAGCGCGTACTCGGCGTCGTCCAGCGTCATGCGCGCGAACAGGTCGTCCTTCTCCAGCAGGAAATCGGCGACCAGGGTCGGACCCAGCAGGTCGTCGCCGGGCAGCTCGGCCATCTGCCGCGCCCGGTTCAGCAGGAAGAACAGCTGGGTGGGCAGGGCGTGGCGGCGGCCCTCGCGGTAGAACCGGTCGAGGAACGGGTTCTCGGCCGCGGGCTCCAGCAGGATCGGGTAGCCGAAATGCTCGGCGAGGCGTCGTGCCAGCGTGGTCTTGCCCACGCCGATGGGGCCTTCGACGGTGACGTAGCGTGGCGCCGCGCCCGGCCGCTCGGCCTCCGGGTCGCTGCGGAATCTCGACTGCGCCGGGATGTTCATCCTGTCCATGAGCTGGTTCGGGGGGCCACGCTGAGTCCGAACCGAATCATGTACGGCGGCTGCGCGCGCTTCAACCTTCGGGCTTCTTGCGACGCCGGCGCTTGCGGCGGCGGCCCTTCTTCTGCTCCGGCTCGGCGCTGCCGCGGAGCTCGTCGAGCATGGCCTCCCGGGCGTCGTGATCGGCGTCCTGGTAGCGGGTCCACCAGTCGGCGGCCTCGGCGACCGGCTCGCCGGCCTCGCCGCGCAGCACCAGGAAGTCGTAGGCGGCGCGGAACCGCTCGTGCTCCATCAGCCCGGCGACGGTGCGCGGGCGGAGCGCCTCGAGCCGGTGCTGCAGGCCCCAGACGTCGCGGATGAACTGGGAGAACCGGCGCGGAATGGCGATGATCTGCTGCTGCTCGGCCAGGGTCTCGCCGGCCGCCGCGGCGCGCGCTTCCGCGGGCTTGCGGTTCTGCGCGTGGGCGTCGAACCGGGCCTGGAAGTCGCGCCACATCACCACGGCGAACAGGAACCCGGGCGTCACCGGCTTGTCGTCGGCGATGCGCCGGTCCGTGTTGCGCATGGCCAGGGTCACCAGCGGATCGTCCGGCGGGCAGCAGGGAAACAGCGCCCAGCGCACCCGGGTGGGCGCCAGGTAGTTCCAGGCGGCTTCCGAGCGGCCGGAAACGAAGATCTTGCAGACCTCGTCGAACAGCCGGGCGGGCGGGATCTCCCGCAGGTGCTCGGCGAGCTCCGGCACCGCCGCTTCGATCTCCGGGTCCAGGGTGAAGCCGAGCTTGGCCTGGAAGCGCACCGCGCGCAGCAGCCGCACCGGGTCCTCCCGCAGCCGCGTCTCGGTGTCGCCGATGAACCGCAAACGCTGGTGCTCGAGGTCGTCGAGACCGCCGACGAAATCGATGATCTCCTCGTGCTGGGGATCGTAATACAGCGCGTTGATGGTGAAGTCGCGGCGGAACGCGTCCTCGTCCAGGGTGCCCCACACGTTGTCCCGCAGGATCAGCCCGGAGTCCGCCAGGCGGCGCTCGTCCTCTTCCTCGGCCTGGCCCTTGCGGAACGTCGACACCTCGATGATGTGCCGGCCGTAGCGCACGTGGGCGATGCGGAAGCGGCGGCCCACCAGCCTGGCCCGGCGGAACACCCGCTTGACCTGCTCCGGGGTCGCGCTGGTGGCGACGTCGAAGTCCTTCGGGTGGGCGCCGAGCAGCAGGTCGCGGACACAGCCGCCGACCAGGAAGGCCTGGAAACCGGCGTCCTCGAGGCGCTCGACCACGTCGATGGCATTCGGGTCGACCTCGTCCCGGATCAGGCCGTGCTCGGCGGCGTTGAGGTATCTGGCTTGCTGGGTCACCTGATTCGGCACCTATCGAGTCTGGGCGCCCGGCAGCCGGCGCGCGGCGGGCCGGGCGGCGCGGCGGCGTACGCTGGAGGGCGGACCTGGGATCACTGGGCGTCCCGGCGCGGCCCGCGCTGGCGGGTGCGCTTGCGGGGGATGTTGAGCCGCTGCCGCCGCTCCCACAGGCTCTTGCGGCTGATGCCGAGCTTCTCCGCGAGCTCGGTCTCGGTCAGGCTGTCCTGGTGCGCGAGCACGAAGCTGACGAAATAGTCTTCCAGGGAGGTCTGTTCGGCGCCGGGAGGCGGCGGCTCCGGTGGACGGGCCGGGCCGGCGTCGATGGCCAGCAGGTCCGGCGGAATGCCGTCGCCGTCGCACAGGATCACGGCCCGCTCGATGGCGTTCTCGAGCTCGCGGACGTTGCCGGGCCAGCGGTAGTCGAGCATGGCCTGGCGGGCGGGCTCGCTGAAGTGCAGGCTCTGCTTGCCGAGCTTCGACCGGGCCCGTTCCAGGATGGCCTCGGCCAGCTTCAGCACGTCTTCGCCGCGCTCGCGCAGCGGTGGCACCTCGATGGCGACCACGTTCAGCCGGTAGTACAGGTCCTCCCGGAACTGACCGTTGGTAATCAGCTTGTCCAGGTCGCGGTGAGTCGCCGTGATCAGGCGGACGTCCACCGGCAGGGTTTCCGTCGAGCCGAAGCGCCGCAGCTCGCCGGCCTGGAGGACCCGCAGCAGCCGCGCCTGGGCTTCGAGCCCGAGCTCGCCGATCTCGTCGAGGAACAGCGTGCCGCCGTCGGCGGCTTCCAGCAGGCCGCGCCGCGCCGTGTCCGGGCGCGCGTCGGCGGGGCTGTAGCCGAACAGCTCGGTCTCGATGATGCGCGGCGGGATGGTGGCGCAGTTCAAAGAGATCATCGGCGCGTTGGCGCGCCGGCTGCAGGCGTGCAGGGCCCGGGCCACCAGTTCCTTGCCGGTGCCCGACTCGCCGCGGATGAGCACGGTGGAGTCGGTCGGGCCGATCTTGCGGATGCGCTCGTACAGGGCCTGCATGGGCGCGCTGTCGCCGACCATGGGAAAGTCCTGGCGATCGGCGAGGTCGCCGCCGAGCCGCCGGCGCTCGGCGATGCAGCGCTCGATGGCGGCGGCCAGCTCGTCCGGCTCGGCGGGCAGCGGCAGGTAGTCGGCGGCGCCGCGCTTCATCGCCGAGACGGCGGCGCGGACGTCGGGCCGGTGGGCGATCAGAATCACCGGAATTCCCGGGCACAGGGCGAACACGTCGATGCCCCGGTCCCGGCAGCCTTCGGCGCTGGCCACCACGCAGGGGTAGCCCGACACGTCCATGGATTCCAGGGAGCGGGCGTCGAGCGCGGCGCCCGCGGGCTCCGCGACGCTGAAACCGTTGCTCTCGAGAATGCTCCGAAGCTGCGCCCTGGCGGCCGCGTCAGGCTCGACGATGAGTACCTGCGTCATGGCGTCCGATAGTAGCAAAGCCGTCATACTTACTCACGAAACGCTGTCGTGGCGCGGTACCCGGGCGAGGTCGAAGCGATCGGCGGCCCAGCTCAGAAGCGCCTCGCTGCCGGCGTCGGCGGGCGCTCCGTCCAGCCCCAGGGCGGGCAGCACACGGCGCAGGTTGTCGGCGGGGCGGTCGAGATCCAGCGGCGCCGCGTGGTTCTGCTTGGACAGCTTGCGGCCGGCGCGGTCGACCAGCAGCGGCACGTGCCCGTACACCGGCACCGGCAGACCGAGGCGCTGCATGACCAGCACCTGGCGCGCCGTGGTGTCGAGCAGGTCGCGGCCGCGGATCACCCGGGTGACGGCGCCGTCGCCGTCGTCCACCGCGGTGGCGAGCTGATAGGCGAACAGGCCGTCACGGCGGCGCACGACGAAGTCGCCGCCGGCCTCGGCCAGGCGCCAGTGCTGTTCGCCCTGGACCAGGTCGGTGAGGGAGACCCGGGCGTCGTCGACCCGCAGGCGCACGGCGCTGTCCGGCCGCGGCGCGGTGTGGCGGCGGCAGGTGCCGGGATAGGTCGCGTGGTCGCGGAGCCGGCGTCGCGGGCAGCGGCAGTAGAACAGCAGCCCCTGGCGGGCCAGCACGTCCAGCGCCTCGTGGTAGCGGGGCAGACGCTCGCTCTGGCGCACCACGGGGCCGTCCCAGTGCAGCCCGTGACGTTCCAGGGCCACCAGGATCGCCTGGTCGGCGCCGGCGGCGTTGCGCGGTGTGTCGAGGTCGTCCAGACGCACGTGCCAGGCGACGCCCTGGCGTCGCGCGTCGAGAAAGCTGGCCACGGCGGCCAGCAGGGAACCGAGATGCAGGGGCCCGGTGGGCGAAGGCGCGAATCTGCCGCCGCCGACGCCCTTCACCGGTGCGGCCTCAGCCGTGGAGCTGACGCTCCTTGATCTCGTCGAGGGATTTGCAGTCGACGCACTGGGTCGCCGTCGGCCGGGCTTCGAGACGCCGCAGGCCGATCTCCACGCCGCAGGTGTCGCAGTAGCCGAAGTCGTGCTGGTCGAGGCGGTCGATGGTCTGATCGATCTTCTTGATCAGCTTGCGCTCCCGGTCCCGGGTGCGCAGCTCGATGCTGAATTCCTCTTCCTGGGTGGCCCGGTCCGCCGGGTCGGGGAAGTTGGCCGCTTCGTCGCGCATGTGGTGAACGGTTCGGTCCACCTCCTCCATGAGCTCCTGGCGCCACTTGAGCAGAATCGAGCGGAAGTGCGCGAGCTGGGCCTCGCTCATGTATTCCTCGTTCTTCGCCGGCTCGTAGGGCGTGAAGTTGCGGAACGGGGAATCCGCCGGGGAACCCGTCGGGCGGGACGGACTCGGGGTGGCAGCTTTGGACCTGGTTTTCATGGTTGTTGTTTCGGAATCTCTCGACTGCTTGGCTGGGGACTGCTTGTTCCGGGTGGCCGACTTGGCTGCGGTGGTCCTGGACTTCGGCTTCGCTTTGGCGGTGGACGCCTTGGCGGCAGCCTGCTTGGCAGGCGTCTTCTTGGCCGGGGACTTCTTCGCCGGCGCTTTCTTGGCCGGGGACTTCTTCGCCGCCGCCTTCTTGGCGGCCGGCGCCTTCCCGGTGGCTGCTGTCTTCTTGGCGGTGGCCTTCTTCGCCGCCGCCTTCTTCGCCGCAGCCTTCTTCGCCGCAGCCTTCTTCGCCGCAGGCGCTTTCTTAGCCGCGGCTTTCTTAGCCGCTGCTTTCTTCGCCGCGGCTTTCTTAGCCGCTGCTTTCTTCGCCGCGGCTTTCTTAGCCGCAGGCGCTTTCTTCGCCGCCGGGGTCTGCTTCTTGGCGGCCGGTTTCTTCGCCGCTGCTTTCTTCGCCGCAGCTTTGGTGCTGGGCTTTGCGGGTGATTTCGCGCCTTTCTTTGCCGCCATGGCTTCGTCTCTTGGTTCCTGACTGTTCCTGGCTTGGGAGCTGCGTCCTGAAAACCTTGACGCCGGGAAATCGAAGGGCGCGTAAGCTACCAGAACCCCCTGGCGAGCGCCATATAGTGCGCGCAAGTTTTTGACCATGGAAAATAGCGCCATGTATGCCCGCAGACTGGCACAGATCGCCCCGTTCAGGGTGGTGGAACTGCTCGAACGTGCCAAGGCGCTCGAGGCGGCCGGCCACGAGGTGGTGCACCTCGAGGTCGGCGAGCCGGATTTCCCGACGGCGCCGGACATTGTCGCCGCCGGTCATGCCGCCCTCGATGCCGGCGCCACCAAATATACGCAGGCGCTGGGCATTCCCGAGCTGAGGTCCCGGATTGCCCGCCATTACCGGGAGTGGGCCGGCGTCGAGGTGGACCCGGCCCGGGTGGTCGTCACCGCCGGCGCCAGCGCCGGGCTGCTGCTGCTCTCGGCGCTGCTGCTCGATGCGGGCGACGAGCTGCTGCTCACCGACCCGGGCTATCCGTGCAACGAGGTGTTCGCCAGGCTGGTCAACGGCGTGCCGGTGGCCGTTCCGGTGGTGCCGGAGGAGGCCTTCCGGCTCACTCCGGAACGCGCTGCGGCGGCCTGGACGGCGGCGACCCGGGGCATGCTGGTGGCCTCGCCGGCGAACCCCACGGGCACCGTGCTGAGCGTGGCCGATCTGCAGGCGCTGGCGGCGCTGGCCAGGGACCGGGGCGGGTTCCTGCTGCTCGACGAGATCTACCAGGGGCTCACCTACGACGGCGACGCCCCCGGGTACCGGTCCGGGCTCGCGGTAGCCGAGGACATCTACGTCCTCAACAGCTTCTCCAAGTACTTCGGCATGACCGGCTGGCGGCTCGGCTGGATGGTGGTGCCCGACGACGCCGTGGAGCCGGTCAGCCGGCTCGCCCAGAACCTGTTCATCTCGCCCCCGAGCCTGGCCCAGCATGCGGCGCTGGCGGCCTTCGAGCCACGCGCCATGGCGGTGCACGAGGCGCGCCGGCAGCAGTTCGCGCGGCGGCGCGACGTGCTCTGCGCCGGCCTGGACCGGCTGGGCTTCGAGGTGCCGCTGCGCCCGGCCGGCGCGTTCTACGTGTACGTCGACATCGGCGGGACCGGCATGGACGCCCTGGCGTTCTGCCGGCGGCTGCTCGAGGAGTACCGCGTCGCGGTCACCCCGGGCATCGATTTCGGCGCGCACCGGGCCGAGCGCTACGTGCGCTTCGCCTTCACCACCTCCGAAGCCCACATCGAGCTGGGCATCGAGCGGATCGGCGCGGCGCTCGCGGACTGGGGGGTCGGTTGAGGTTCCTGCCGCCGCTGGCCGCCGGCCGCCTGGTGCGGCGCTACAAACGCTTTCTCGCCGACGTGGAGACGCCCGACGGCGTGCTCACGGTTCACTGTCCCAACACCGGCGCCATGACCGGCTGCACCGAGCCCGGGCTCGAGGTGTGGTTCTCCACCTCGGACAATCCGCGGCGCAAGTACCGGCACACCCTGGAGGTGGTCTGCACCCCCGCCGGACGGGTCGGCATCAACTCGGCCCGGGCCAACGATCTGGTGGCGGAGGCCCTGGCGGACGGCATCATCGCCGAGCTCGGCGAGCCGGCCGGGGTACGGCGGGAGGCGCGCATCCCCGGAGCCGGACGGGGCCGTTTCGACTTCCTCCTGACGGGGGAGGGCGGCGCCTGCTGGATCGAGGTGAAGAGCCTGACCCTGTGGCTCGGCGACGGGCTCGGCGCCTTTCCGGACGCGGTCAGCGAGCGCGCGGTGCGGCACGTCGAAGCGCTGGTCGAGCGGCGGCGGGCGGGCGACCGGGCGGTGCTGCTGTTCTGCGTGCAGCACACCGGCGTCGAGGTGGCGACGCCGGCGGACGACGTGCATCCGGCCTACGGCGCGGCGCTGCGGTCTGCCGCCGCCGAGGGCGTGGAGGTGCTGGCCTACGGCTGCGGGATCGAACGGGACGCCGTGGCCCTCAGCGGGCGGCTGCCCGTTCGGCTGTGAAGTCCTCCCGGGTGGCCGCGTAGTCGTCGACCCGGCGCAGCCGCGCGCCGTAGGTCTGAACCAGCCGGGCGGCGGCGAAATTGCCGAAGGCGGCGGCCTGTTCCGGGCTCATGCCGGCGCACCAGCCGTACAGGCAGGCTCCAGCGTACATGTCGCCGGCGCCGTTGGTGTCCACGGCCCTGACCTCGTAGCCGGGCACCATGGCCTGCCCGTCCGGCGTCACCGCCAGGCTGCCGCGCTTGCCCAGGGTCACGTTCAGCGCCCGGCCGATGTCCTTGAGCTCGTTCACCGCGATGTCCAGGCGGTCGGTGCCGGCCCAGGTCAGGGCCTCCTCCTCGTTGCAGAACAGGTGGTCGACGCCGTTGCCGAGGATCTTCACCAGGTTGTCCCGGAAGATCTCCACCATGCTGGGGTCGGACAGGCTGATGGCCGTCTTGACGCCGGAGGCTTCGGCCATCTCCCGGCAGGCGATGGCCGCGGCCAGGCTGTCGTCTCCCGAGGACAGATAGCCTTCGGTGTAGTAGTAGCGGGAGCGGCGCAGGGCCTCCTCGTCGATCTCCGACGGGCCGAGCCGGGTGGAGATGCCGAGAAAGGTGTTCATCGACCGCTCCGCGTCCGGTGTGACCAGCACCAGGCACTGGCCGGACTGACCGGCCATGACCGGCGTGGCGGCGTTGCCGTTGGTGACGATGCCGGCGGTGCCGAGGTCGCGCAGGAAGTAGCCGCCCACCTCGTCGTCGGCGAGCCGGCAGGAGTAGAACGTGCGGCCGCCGAAGCCCTGGACCGCGATCATGGTGTTGGCGGCGGAGCCGCCGCTCATCCGCTCGGGCTCGTGGTCCGCCAGGGCGGCGACCAGGGCGTTCAGGCGCTCTTCCTCCACCAGGGTCATGTGCCCCTTGGCGATACCGTGCTGGTGCAGGAAGCTGTCCTCCACCCTGAATTCCATGTCCACCAGGGCGTTGCCCAGGCCGTAGACGTCATACATCGGCTGCTGCTCCGCGTTCTCGGGCTCGTGGGTCGGGTCAGGCGGCCAGGGCGGCGAAGGCGCGATCCGCCGCCGCCAGGGTCGCCTCGATGGTCCCGTCGTCGTGGGCGGCGGACACGAAGCCCGCCTCGAAGGCCGAAGGCGCCAGATACACGCCCTCGTCCAGCATGAGATGGAAGAACCGGTTGAACGCCGCCGTGTCGGCGTTGGCGACGTGGTCGAACTCGGTCACCGCCGAGCCGGTGAAGAACACGCTGAACATGCCGCAGACGTGGTTCACCGTCACCGGGATGCCGTGCCGGCCGGCGGCGTCGGCGAAACCGGCGGCGAGCCGCTCGGTGGCCGCGGCCACGCGCTGGTAGACCCCGTCGTCCAGGGCCCGCAGCGTGGTCAGGCCGGCGACGGTGGCGAGCGGATTGCCCGACAGCGTGCCGGCCTGGTACACGCCGCCCTCGGGGGCGACGTGGGCCATGATGTCGGCGCGCCCGCCGAAGGCCCCGACGGGCAGGCCGCCGCCGATGATCTTGCCGAGCGTGGTCAGGTCCGGGGTGACGCCGTAGCGGGCCTGGGCGCCGCCGCGCGCCACGCGGAAGCCGGTCATCACCTCGTCGAAGATCAGCACCGTGCCGTGCTCCCGGGTCACCTTGCGCAGGCCCTCCAGGAAGCCCGGCTCGGGCGGAATGCAGCCCATGTTGCCGGCCACCGGCTCGACGATCACCGCGGCGATATCGTCGCCGTACTGGGCGAAGCACTCGTCCAGGGTGTCGAGACGGTTGAACGGCAGGGTCAGGGTCTGGGCCGCCAGGGCGGCGGGCACGCCGGGGGAATTGGGCAGTCCGAGGGTCAGCAGCCCGGAGCCGGCCTTCACCAGCAGGGAGTCGGAATGGCCGTGATAGCAGCCGGCGAACTTGACGATCATGTCCCGGCCGGTGAAGCCCCGGGCCAGGCGGATGGCGGACATGGTCGCCTCGGTGCCGGAGTTGACCATGCGCACCCGGTCGATGCCGGGCACCAGATCGATGACCAGCTCCGCGAGATCGATCTCGAGCTCCGTCGGCGCGCCGAAGCCCAGCGACAGCCCGGCCTGGCGCTGCACGGCGGCGACCACGTCGGGATGGCCGTGGCCGAGCAGCATCGGCCCCCAGGAGCCGACGTAGTCGATGTAGCGGTTGCCGTCGACGTCGGTGAGGTAGGCGCCCTCACCGCGCTCGAAGAACACCGGGTCGCCGCCGACGCCCTTGAAAGCGCGGACCGGCGAGTTGACGCCGCCGGGAATCGAACGGGCGGCACGGGCGATCAGCTCTGAGGATTTCTGGCGTTGCATAGGTCTCTCGACAGGATGTGTCCGGCGGGCGTCAGAACGGTTTCACCACCACCAGGATGACGATGCCGATGAGCAGCAGCGCGGGCGCCTCGTTGAACACCCGGTAGAAGCGTTCGCTGTGGGGGCTCGCATCCGCCGCGAACGCCCGGACCAGACGGGCACAATAATGGTGATAGCCGAGCAGCGCCACCACGCCCAGCAGCTTCAGCCACATCCACGGCGCGGCCAGCATGGACGGGCTCAGCGCCAGCATGGCGATGCCGAAGGTGAGCGCGGCGATCATCGACGGCCGCATGATGATCCGGTAGAGCTTGTCCTCCATCACCTTGAATCGTTCCCGCCCGGCCGTGTCCGTGGTGCTCTGGTGGTAGACGAACAGCCGGGGCAGGTAGAACAGGGCGGCGAACCAGGTCACCACCGCGATGATGTGGAAGGCCTTCACCCACAGATAGATCGTGCTCATGCCGCCGATTCCCGATAGTTGTCGATGTCTTCCTGGACGATCACGCCGCGCACCGATGCGATCATCGGCGCGGACGTGCGGCGCACGCACAGGGCCTCCACGTCCGGCGAGCGGAGCTTGGCGTAGGCCTCGTCCAGGGTGGCCCGGTAGTCGATGTCGCCGGCGTCGCGGCGCACGCCCGGGATGGCCAGCAGGCTCACGGCCGCGTCGTCGGCGGGCGCCTCCTCGTCCAGGTGGGCCCGCAGATCGATGGCGTTGAGCACGCAGCGCACCCGGCCGGGTTCGGTTTCCACGACGATCCAGCGGGGCGCGGCCGCCAGCGCCTGGCGGGCTTCCGCGGCCGTGCAGGTCTCGGCCAGGCGGGCCAGGCTGCGATTCATGATCGACGCCACGCCCGCCCGCTGGAGATGGGCCCGCACCGGATCGGGCGGGTATTGTAGGCCCAGGGTGGCCAGTGACGACAGGAACACGGACTTCTGGCGGAACGTCACCCCGGCCACCATGGTGGCGACGACGATCACCAGCATCGCCGGCAGGATCACGTTCGGGTTGGCGGTGAGCTCCAGCACCGCCATCAGGGCCGCCAGCGGCGCCTGCAGCACCGCCGCCATCATGGCCGCCATGCCGAGCATCACGTAGAACCCGGGGCTGGCGGCGTCGCCGCTGCCGAGCGCCGAGCCGAGCAGGCCCAGCAGCCCGCCCACCACGGCGCCGATGACGAAGGTCGGGCCGATGATGCCGACGGGCATGCCGAGCCCGACGGCGGCAGCGCTGGTCAGCCCCTTCAGCAGCGCCACGGTGACCAGCGCCGTGAGCGCCAGCTCGCCGGCCATGGCCGCGTTCACCGTGTCGTAGCCCACCCCCATGATCTCCGGGGCGGCCCAGCCGGCGGCCGCGGTGAGCACGGCGACCACCAGCCCGCGCTGCCAGAACGGCCGGCCGTGAAACCGGGTGAACACCTGCACCAGCGACGAGTAACTGGCGGCCAGGGCGCCGATCACCACGCCGCACAGCACCACGAACGGAATCTCCAGCAGGGTGGCGAGCTGCAGCGGCGCCACCGCGAACGCCGGCTCGGGGCCGATGAAGTAGTGGGTCATCAGCGTGGCGGTGACGGCGGCCAGGATCACCGGAATGAAGGAGCCGATGGTGTACTCCATCATCACCACCTCCATGGCGAAGATGACGCCGGCCATGGGGGTGTTGAAGGAGCCCGCGATGGCGGCCGCCGTGCCGCAGGCGACCAGGGTGCGGATGGCGTTGTTGGGCAGCTCGAAGGCCTGGCCCATGAGGCTCGCGCTGGCGGCGCCGAGATGGATCGCCGGGCCTTCCCGCCCGCCCGGGACGCCGGCCACCAGGGCGACGATGCCGCCGAAGAACTGGGCCACGGCGTTGCGCATCGGCATGTAGCCCTGGTGCCGGGACAGCCGCTCCATGACGTGCACCACGCCGAACCGGACGTTGCCGGTGCGCAGCAGCGCGAAGCCCGCCACCAGCACGGCCACGCCCGCCAGCGGCAGCAGCCAGCGCTCCTCCCGGGGCAGCGCTTCGAAGGACTCCGGTCCGGCCGGCAGCAGGAAGCCGCCCAGCAGATAGTCGATGGCCGCGCGGAAGCCCAGCGTCACGGCGCCGGTCAGCAGCCCGGCCGCGATGGCCAGGACCGCGAGCTGAGGCAGCGCCTGGGCGCTGGACAGATCGTGACGGAAGCCTTCCAGGCTGGGTTTGCGGGTGAACGGCAGGCGCGGGATCGCTCGGCTCCGGGTGGTCAGGGTGACTCGCTAGTATATGCTTTGAGTCATGCGGATGGATAAATGGCGACGCCTGAAGCGCCCGGCCCCGGGGGCCGGCGGACAGTACCGGGTGGTGGCGCACAGGCCGGTGTGGCGGGCCGTCGCGGCCGCCGGCGTGGCGCTCGTGGTGGCCGCCGCCGCCGGCCTCGGCTACTGGCTCGGCGCCGCGACGCGGGACCTCGACACCACCTATCTCGAGGCGCTGGAGACCCGCGAGCGCGCCCTGAAAGCGGACGTCAACGCGCTGACCCGGGAGCTCGCCGACGCGCGCCTGGCCCAGAACGTCGACGCCGAAGCGGCCCGCTCGCTGCGGGACACCATCAGCGAGATGCAGGAGCGGATCGGCGGGCTGCGGGAGGAAGTCACCTTCTACAAGAGCCTCATGGCGCCGTCGAGCATCGAGCGCGGCCTGCAGATCGCCGAGTTCGACCTCGGCGCCGGCGAGCGGGACGGCACCTTCGTCTATCACCTGCTGCTGACCCAGGCCGAGGAGCGGCGGAGCTGGGTCTCGGGCCGGGCCCGGGTGGCCGTGGAGGGCCTGCGCACCGAGGAGGACGGCACCGTCGTCGAAGCGTCCCTGCCGCTGTCCGATCTCACCAGCCTGGAGGAGTATCCCCTGCGGTTCCGCTTCCGCTACTTCCAGGACTTCGAAGGTCTGCTCACCCTGCCGGACGGCTTCCGGCCCCGCGCCGTGGTGGTCACGGTGGCGCCCTCGGGAGGCGCGGAGCCCGCCGAACGGCGGTTCGACTGGATTCTGCAAACCGGTTGACGGACCTGCCGGGACGCGGCCGTCCGGGCGATGACTATACTTCCGGGAGGCGTCCGGGCACCCTGCGCGGAGAGCGGCCGGGGTGTCCGGCCGTCGTGCACGGCCCCGGCCAGGATCCAGGCAGACAACGGACGGTTCTCATGGCCCGCATCAAAGTCGAAAAGGGCGTCACGCTCATCGCCCCCAACACCGAGGTCGTCGGTGACATCCGCTTCAAGGACCAGCTCTACGTGAACGGCTACGTGGAAGGCAACGTGCTGTCCGCGGAGGACGGCGGCGCCGCCACGGTGATCATCAGCGAGGAGGGGTCCGTCAAAGGCGAGATCCGCGTCCCCAACGTGGTGATCAACGGCCAGGTCGAAGGCAACGTCTACGCCTCCGCCCGGGTGGAACTCGCCGCCCGCGCGCGGGTCAAGGGTAACGTGTACTACGAGCTCATCGAGATGCAGCTCGGCGCCATGGTGGATGGCCAGCTCCTGCACGAGCAGGCGGCCGACTCGGCCAAGGTGCACCCGTTTCCTGCGGAAGGCCCCGGCGAGGAAGCGGCCAGCCGGGAGTCCGGCCGCAAGAACTGACCCGGGGCGTTGACGACATCGTCGTCCCTGGTGCAACGTTCAGTGATCATGGAAACCGATATCGTTCTCTCCGACCGCGCGGCTGCCAAGGTGCGTGCGCTGATGGATGCCGAGGGCAACCCCGGGCTGAAGCTGCGCGTGTTCATCACCGGCGGCGGCTGCAGCGGGTTCTCCTATGGCTTCACCTTCGACGAGGAAGTGGCCGAGGACGATGCCGTGGTGGAGCGCGAAGGCGTCACGATGCTGGTGGACGCGCTCAGCTTTCCCTATCTCTCCGGCTCCCAGGTGGATTACCACGAGGATCTGCAGGGCGCCCAGTTCGTGGTTGAGAATCCCAACGCCACCGCGACCTGCGGCTGCGGCAACTCCTTCGCGATCTGATTTCCCGGGCTCGAGGACTCCGCCTATTGGCCCATGCCGGCGGCCCCGTGCCGTGGCGCGATGAATCGGTGCGTCCCGTGCGGTGGCTTACCGCGGGTCAGGCCGGATAGACGGCGCCGAGCACGCGAGGGCCACGAGCGCCGGTGACCGCCGGCTCGTTGCCGGCCAGGCCGTTCAGGGTCTGGTGGGCCAGCCAGGCGAAGGCCGCCGCCTCGATGCTGTCGCCGTCCACGCCGAGGGTCTCCACCGGCTCGACCGGGCAGGACAGCCGTTCCGCCAGCGCGGCCATCAGCGCCCGGTTGTGGCGCCCGCCGCCGCATACCAGTACCCGTCCCAGGTCCGCCGGGCCCCAGGTGACGAGCGCCCGGACCGCGCATTCGGCGGTGAACGCGCACAGCGTCGCCTGAACGTCCGCGTCGTCGATCGCCCGCTCGCGCAGCCGGGCATCGAGATGAGCCTGCAGCCACGCCAGGTTGAAGTACTCCCGGCCGGTGCTCTTGGGCGGTGGCGTGGTCAGGTAGGGGTCCGCCAGCAGCCGCTGCAGCAGCGATTCGTCCACCCGGCCGGACGCCGCCCAGTCGCCGTTGTCGTCGAAGGCCCGCTGGCGGGCCCGGGCGATCCAGTCGTCCATCAGGGCGTTGCCGGGGCCGGTGTCGAAGCCGGTCACCGCGGCGGCCGGATCCGCCGGCAGCAGCGTGAAGTTGCCGATGCCGCCGATGTTGAGCACCGCCCGGCTCTCGCCGGGATCGCGAAACAGCGCGGCATGGAACGGCGGTACCAGTGGCGCGCCCTGGCCGCCGGCGGCCATGTCGCGGCGGCGGAAGTCGGCGACGGTGGTGATGCCGGTCACCTCGGCGATGCGGCTGGGATCGCCGATCTGCAGGGTGAACGGGTGGGTCGCCCCCGGCCGGTGGCGGACCGTCTGGCCGTGACTGCCGAGGGCGGTGACCGCGGACGGCGCCTGGCCGTTGCTGTCGAGAAATTCCAGTGCGGCGGTGCCGATGAACTCGCCCAGGGCGGCATCGGCCTCGCCGAGCCGGTCCAGATCGTCGGCGCCGGGCCGGCCGAGCTCGAGCAGGCTGCGGCGCAGCGCTTCCGGCAGCGGGCGGGTGGCGGCGGCCAGCACGTCGATGCGGCGGGCGACCTGAACCAGGGCCAGGTCGAGGCCGTCGACGCTGGTTCCGGAGATGGCGCCCAGGTAGACCTGACCGCGCACGGCGGCGTCAGCCTCCGTAGGCGAGCTGGACCTGCTGCTTGAAGTCGTCCAGCAGCGTCAGCAGCGGCGCGGCGCGCTCGTTGAAGCGCGCCAGCTCGGTGCGCGGTATCGGCTCCGCGTCGGGCAGCTCCACGGTGCGCGGGTTCTGGTGCACGCCGTTCACCAGGAATTCGTAGTGCAGATGCGGGCCGCTGGCCCAGCCGGTGGCGCCCACGTAGCCGATCACCTGGCCCTGCTTGACCTTCACGCCGCTCTTGATGCCGCGGCCGAACTTGGACATGTGCAGGTACTTGGTCGTGAACTGCTCGCCGTGCTGAATCACCACGAAGTTGCCGTTGGGTTTGGTGCGCGAGGCGGTCACCACGCGGCCGTCGCCGGCCGCCAGAATCGGCGTGCCCGTGGGTGCTGCGTAATCGATGCCCCGGTGGGGCATGTTGCGTTTGAACAGCGGATGGATGCGGCGCAGGTTGAAGTTGGAGCTGATGCGGGAGAACTCCACCGGCGCGCGCAGGAACGCCTTGCGCATGGAGTCGCCTTCGGGATTGTAGTAGTCGGCCCGGCCATGGCTGTCCGCGTAGCGGATGGCCCGGTAGCTCTCGCCGCGGTTGACGAACTCCGCGGCCAGGATGTCACCGTGGCCGATGAACTCGTCGCCGACGTACAGCTCTTCGAACACCACGTGGAATTCGTCGCCCTGGCGGATGTCCAGCACGAAGTCGATGTCCCACTGGAAGATCTGCGCCAGACGCATCGTGACGTTGTCGGAGAGCCCGGCGCGCTGGCTGGCGATGAACAGGCTGTGGTCGATGACGCCGTGCTTGTAGGCCCGGGTCCGCCGCGGTTCCTGGCGCAGCTCGCGGCCGACGAAGTCGTCGCCGACGCGTTCGAATTCCAGGGTCTCCAGCGGGCCCGGCGTGTAGGCCAGCTTCACCAGGGTGCCGTCCTCCGCCCGGCTGAACGTCAGGCTGTGCCCGGGAAAGATGTTCTTCAGGCGCCGGCCCAGGGGTTCGCTGGCCAGCAGGTAATGGATGTCCCGGGCGGGCAGCCCCTGGCGCTTGAAGATCACGGACAGGTTGTCGCCGCGGCGGACCTGAATCTGCTCGACGTTGAGGCGCGGCGCCGGCAGGGCCGGGGCGCGGGTGGCGCCCACGAGGTCCGTCGGATCGGCGGCGTCGAGCAGGGCGGCCGCGGCACTGCCCTGGGCAGCGTCGATCGCCAGCGGCGCCGGCCCGCGCGCGGCCAGGCGGGTCGTGGCGTCGTCGCCCGGCAGAGCCGCTGGAAGGGCGGACGGCTGCGCCGTCGGCGAGGCCGCCGCCGCATCGGCCCCGGGCAGCTCGAGCAGCACGGTTTCGGTGTTGAAGCGGTCGCCTTCGTCGTCGGAGAACTGATCGACGGCGAACGCGGTCATGAGCAGCGTGAGCACGCCGATCAGAATCAGGTGGGGCCGCGGAAACGTACCCGGATTCACACTGCCTAGCGACATCCTTTTCCCATGTCCTGCCTTGCGCCCCCGGTGGGCATGACCGCGCGCCCGCTACAGCCCCGAAGGCTGCCGGGCCCCGACCCGGACGGCCGGAGCGCGATTGTCGAAAAGTTATTCTAAATCGGACGGTTACAACGATTTTGTGACGCCCGCCCCACCACTCGCGAGTATATCGTTTTCGACCCCGGTGAACAGCCCGCCGCGGGCGTCCCGAACGCGCCGCCCTGGGGGGGGTAGCGCCGCCGGCTACATGGGCCGAGAGCAGTCTGCTAAGGTTCGCGCTCCCCGGTCGGGCTGTTCGGATTTATGTCAGAGGTTGCATCACTGCTGGAAGAACTGCGGCAACGGGAGTTGCTCGCTCAGGTCTCGGACGAGGCGGCGCTGGAGGCGCACCTGGAGAGCGGCAGCCGGACCGTGTATTGCGGCTTCGATCCCACCGCCGACAGCCTGCACATCGGCAACCTGGTGCCGCTGATCACGCTGCGCCGGTTTCAGCGCCGCGGGCATCGGCCGATCCTGCTGATCGGCGGCGCCACCGGCATGATCGGCGACCCCTCCGGCCGCAGCGCCGAGCGCAATCTCAACACGGCCGACACCGTGTCCGGCTGGGTGGACCGCATCCGCGGGCAGGTGGAAGGTCTGGTCGCCTTCGGCGCGCGCGCGGACGCGGACAGCTCGGCGGTGATCGTCAACAATCTGGATTGGACGGCGGATCTTACCGTCATCGACTTCCTGCGGGAGATCGGCAAGCACTTCTCGGTGAATCAGATGATCCAGCGGGACTCGGTGCGTTCCCGTCTGGAACGGGAGGGCGAAGGCATCTCCTACACCGAGTTCAGCTACATGCTGCTGCAGGCCAACGACTATGCCGAACTGGCCGGCCGCTACGGCTGCTCGGTACAGATCGGCGGCAGCGACCAGTGGGGCAACATCGTCTCCGGCATGGACCTGGTGCGGCGCAAGCTGGGCCGGGAGTCTTTCGCCCTCACCCTGCCGCTGATCACCCGGGCCGACGGCAGCAAGTTCGGCAAGACCGCGGAAGGCACCGTATGGCTGGACGCCCGGCGCACCTCGCCTTATGCGTTCTACCAGTTCTGGCTGAACACGGCGGACGCGGACGCGGTGCGGTTCCTCAAGATCTTCACGTTCCTCGAGCTCGGCGAGGTCGCGTCGATCGCCGCCGAGGCGCAGGAAGCGCCGGAGCGGCGCCTCGCCCAGCGGCGCCTCGCGGAGGAGGTGACCACCCTGGTGCACGGCCCGGACGGGCTGGCGTCGGCGGAGCGGATCACCGCCGCCCTGTTCGACGGCGACCTCGCCGGGCTGTCCGAGAGCGATCTCGACCAGCTCGCCCAGGACGGCATGGGCTGCACCGACGTGGCGGATGCCGAGATCGGGCTGCTGGCGGCGCTGGCGGATTCGGGGCTCGCCAAGTCCCGGGGCGAGGCCCGCAAGCTGGTCGCCGGCAACGGAATCCGGGTGAATGGTGCGGTGCAGAGCGACGTCGAGCGGGCCCTGGACTGGCAGGACGCCCTGCACGGGCGCTTCTATCTCCTGCGCAAGGGCAAAAAAAATTGGCACATGCTGCGTCGAACCGCTTGACGTAGCCGTCCGAAAACGGCTCAATGCGCGGCCGCGCTGAGGCACGGACCCGGAACCGGGTCCGCCGGCCCAGGAAGAAGACCACCAGACGGGTCACGATCGCGACGGATTCGACGTCACGATGGGACACCCGGCTGAAGTTCGGAAGGTCGCCCGGAGAGAGTCCGGGGTTCGTTCCGAGCGGTGGGGAAGCCCGATGAGGCTTCGAAGGTTGAGGCGGTCGACCAGGAAGCTGGAGAGACCGAAGAAACCGGAAAAAAATTCTTCGGGGCGCTTGCCAAGGTTCGGACCCTGCGTATAATACGCGTCCCTTGCCTCGGGGGGTTACCAACGAGGCCGCTCTTTAAAAGCTCAAAACTGAACAAGCCATTCGTGTGGGTGCCTGTGATTCACCGTCGAATGAGCGTCGCGAGGCGTAGCATTCGAGTGAGTTACGAGCATTCAGCTCGACAATTCATTGAGTCTGAAATAATCGATCAGTGGCTTGCCGACGGTGCCCTCGGGCAACGGAAGCAGGCTGCGCAAACTCTATAAACTGAAGAGTTTGATCATGGCTCAGATTGAACGCTGGGGGCAGGCCTAATACATGCAAGTCGGGCGGAAACG
>DLCH01000027.1 GCA_002480525.1 Gammaproteobacteria bacterium UBA7803
ATGGACAAGATGGGCTACGAGCCCGGCCTGATCCGCTACACCACCGAGACCGAGCTGGCCGGCGGCCGGACCCACTGGCTGCGCTTCCGCAGCGTCGGCTACGCCATCGCGCTCCTGGTGATGATGACCGCGTTCACCTACGCGGTGCTAACCCGCAACGCCCTGGAGGTGGACGTGCTGCGCGAGCGTGGCGAACTGTATCAGCTCGTCGACGGGCGGGTGGTCAACCAGTACCGCCTGCGCCTGCTGAACAAGACCCAGCAGCCGGCCACGGTGGCCGTCAGCGTGGAGAGCGCCCTGCCCATGACCATCGAGCCCACCGAGCCGGTGGTGCTGGCGCCGAACGAACTGCTGGACCTGTCCCTGATCCTGTCCGCCCCGGCGTCCGCGGTGACCGCGCCCAACAGCGAGGTGACCATTCGCCTGTGCGACACCGACACCGGCCGCTGCGATACTGAGGCCACCCGATTCCTGGGGCCGACGCCATGAAGAAAGGCATGCTGTATCTCGTGATCGCCATCCCGCTGGCCGCCGTGCTGATGGGCGTGATCACCCTCTACGTCGCGTTCTCGAGCCCGAACCAGGCCATCGACAAGGCCGACCGGCCGCTGTCGAAGACGAGCTGGCAGGAGGAGCAGGCGCCGTGACGCTCTCCACCATCAGCGTCAACGACATGCACTGCGGCGGCTGCGTCAGCAAGATCGAGAAGGCCCTGGCCGGCCGCGACGGCATCCGCGCCACCTTCGTCAATCCGGCGAGGCGGCTGGTGCTCGTGGAGCACGCCGACGACACCGATCCGGTGTCGCTGCTGCAGATCATCGAGGACGCCGGCTTCCATCCGAGCCTGTCGCGCATCGACTCCGGCCGCCGCGGCGGCGGCACCACCGAGCGCCAGCGCGACCTGCTCAAGCGCCTGGGCATCGCCGGGCTCGCCATGATGCAGGTGATGATGTTCGCCATCGCCATGTACTCCGGGGCGTTCACGGGCATGGACGAGGCCTTCGAGCGGCTGCTGGCCTACGCCAGCCTGCTGTTCTGCATTCCGGTGGTGGGCTACTCCGCCATGCCGTTCTTCCGCAGCGCCGTCGCTTCCCTGCGCACCATGAAGAGCGGCGCCGGGCTGAGCATGGACGTGCCGATCGCGCTGGCCATCGCCGCGGCGTTCACCATCAGCCTGATGCATACGCTCACCGGCACGGGTGAGGTCTACTACGACTCGGTGGTGATGTTCACCTTCCTGCTGCTCACCGCCCGGTTCGTGGACGACCGCCTCAAGGCCCGCTTCGAGGATGCCAACGGGTCCCTCGCCGCCCTGCCAGAGAAGGCACTGGTGGTACAGGAAGACGGCTCCGCCCGGCCGGTGCCGCTGGCCGCCATTCCGGCCGGCAGCCGGGTCTGGGTGGAACAGGGCAACCAGGTGCCGCTGGACGGCACCGTCAGCCTCGGCGACGCCGTGCTCGACGAGTCCGCGCTGACCGGCGAATCCGACTGGGTCCGCCGCCACCGGGGCGAGACCGTGTTCGCCGGCACCCTGAACCGCGGCGCCGGCTTCCAGATTGAGACCGTGGCGGCCGTCGACGACACCCGCATCGCCGGCATCGCCAGCCTGGCCGCGCGCGCCCAGGCCGACAAGCCCGCGGTGGCCCGCCTGGCAGACCATATCGCCGCCCGGTTCGTGCCCGCGGTGCTGCTGCTGGCGGCGGCCACCTGGCTGTGCTGGCAGATCGTCGACCCGAGCCAGGCGTTCGTCGCAGCCTTGACGGTACTGGTGGTGAGCTGCCCGTGCGCCCTGTCCCTGGCGACGCCGGCCGCCATCACCGCGGCCATGACCCGGCTGCGCCAGAGCGGCATCGTGCTGACCCGCAGCGACGCCCTCGAGGGCGCCGCCGAGGTGGATGCGGCCATCGTCGACAAGACCGGCACCCTCACCGTGCACGAGCCGACCCTCACGGGCATCCGCTGGCTGGCCCAGCCCCAGTCGGGCACCGCCGCCGGCATGAACCGTACCGAACTGGCCGGTCTTGCCGCGGCGCTGGAACGCCACGCCAACCATCCGCTGGCCCGTGCGTTCGTGCAGGCCTACCCCGACGTCGATGCGGGCCTGGTGTCGGACGTCGAGACCGTTCCCGGAGCCGGCGTCCAGGGCCGCTACGCCGAGCACGTCCTGCGGGTGGGGCATGCCGCTTTCTGCGGCGCGGAGGAAGACGACGCCCGGGCGGTCTATCTGTCCGTCGACGGGGTGCCGGTGGCGCGTTTCGCCATCTCCGACCCCGTCCGGCCGGACGCCGCCGAGGCCGTGGCGGGCCTGAAGGCCGCCGGGCTGGACATCACCATGGTCAGCGGCGACGCGCCGGAACGCTGCCGGGCGCTCGCCGAGGAACTCGGCATCGCCTGGGCGGCCCGCCAGGCGCCGGAAACCAAGCTCGAAGTCACCCGCGAGCTGCAGCGCCGCGGCCGGCGGGTGCTGGTGATCGGCGACGGCATCAACGACGTGCCGGCGCTCGCCGCGGCCGACGTTTCCGCCGCCGTGCTGGAATCCAGCGACCTGGTGAAGGGCAACGCCGACGTGCTGCTGCTGAGCCGCCGGCTCGGCGCGCTGGCCGACCTGGTGGCGGTGGGCCGGCGCGCGCGCCGCATCGTCCGCCAGAATCTGTTCTGGGCCCTGGCCTACAACCTCACGGCCGTGCCGCTCGCGGCGCTCGGCTTCATGCCGCCATGGGTGGCCGCCCTCGGCATGGCCGGCAGCTCGATTCTGGTGATGACCAACGCGAGCCGGCTGCTCGCCGAAGCGCCGCGGCCTGCCGCTGGCGCCGCCGCGGCCCCGGCGCCGGCCCTGGAGGCGCGCTGAGCCATGACCATTCTGCTGCTGCTCATTCCGATCTCGCTGCTGCTGATCGCCATCGCCGGCGCCCTGTTCGTCTGGGCCGTGAACAACGACCAGTTCGAGGACCTGGATCGCCACGGTTTCGACATACTCGATGACTCATCCGGAGAGGACAATTCATGAGAACCCTGCTCAACGGCTTGCTCGTCACGTTCATGCCCCAGAAAGGCTGGGAGAGCGTTCGCGACGATTCCCCTGGACTGGCCGCCGTGTTCGCGCTGCACACCATACCGTTCGCCCTGATTCCGGCGATCTGCTGGTACATCGGCGTGACCAGCGTCGGCTGGAGCGTGGCGGAGGAAACGATGCGCCTCACGCCGGAGAGCGCGCTGCCGATGTGCATTCTGTTCTTCCTGGCGATGGTGTTCGGCGTCGCCTTCCTCGGCTTCATGGTGCGCTGGATGGCGGTCTCCTACGGCACCCAGACCGACTTCGCCCACGGCGTGGCGCTGATCAGCTACACGGCGTCGCCGTTCTTCCTCGCCGGCGTCCTCGGCCTGTTCCCGGTGCTCTGGCTGGACATCACCATCGGCGTGCTGGTGGCCTGCTACTGCATCTACCTGCTGTACCGGGGCACGCCGATCGTCATGGGCGTCCCGCCCGAGCGCGGCTTCCTGTACGCCAGCGCGGTCTTCGCCGTGGCGCTGGTGTCCTTCGTCGCCCTGCTCGGCGCCACCGTGGTGCTGTGGGACTTCGGCCCGTCGCCGGAGTACACCTACTGACCCGCCGCACGCCAGGATCCCCGTAGGAGCGGCCTCCCGGCCGCGATCGACCGCCGCGCGAGCGGCGGCCTGGCGGTTTCCCCTCGGGAAACCGCGGGACGGTGTCGCGAAGAGTCGCGAGGAGCTGCCAATCGCGGCCGGGAGGCCGCTCCTACGGGTGTTCCCCTGACGGCATGAGTTCGTTCCAGAACGATCTCGCCGTCACGTTCAACCCGCCTTACCTGCCAGGTACAATGCGACGCTTTTTCCGACCCGGAGCGCGCCCGTGGCAGACCAGCATCACCGTCTCATCGTTCTCGGCTCCGGCCCGGCGGGCTACACGGCGGCCCTGTACGCCGCCCGGGCCAACCTGAAGCCGGTGCTGATCACCGGCGTCGAGGTCGGCGGTCAGCTCACCACCACCACCGAGGTGGAGAACTGGCCCGGCGGCCACGCCGAGCTCCAGGGGCCGGAGCTGATGATGCAGATGGCCGAGCACGTCGAGCGTTTCGACGCCGCCATCGTCAACGACTACGTCAACGCCGCCGACCTGTCGGCCACGCCGATCCGCCTCACCGGCGACAACGACACCTACACCTGCGACGCGCTGATCATCGCCACCGGCGCCTCCGCCAAGTACCTGGGCCTGCCCTCCGAGGAGGCCTACAAGGGCCGCGGCGTGAGCGCCTGCGCCACCTGCGACGGATTCTTCTACCGCAACCAGACCGTCGCCGTGGTGGGCGGCGGCAACACCGCCGCCGAAGAGGCGCTGTACCTCTCCAACCTGTGCGAGAAGGTCTACCTGGTGCACCGCCGCGACGAGCTCCGCGCCGAGAAGATCCTGCAGGACCGCCTGTTCGCCCGGGAGAACATCGAGCCCGTGTGGCATCACACCCTGGCCGAGGTGCTCGGCGACGAGCAGGGCGTGACCGGCGCGCGCCTCGAGAGCACCCAGGGGGGCCCGGAGCGCCAGCTCGACGTGACCGGCGTGTTCATCGCCATCGGCCACCAGCCCAACACCCAGATCTTCGAAGGCCAGCTCGACATGAACGGCGGCTACATCGTCACCACGAGCGGCCTCGAGGGGAACGCCACCGCCACCAGCGTCCCCGGCGTGTTCGCCGCCGGAGACGTGGCCGATCACGTCTACCGTCAAGCCATCACCTCCGCCGGCTTCGGCTGCATGGCGGCCCTCGACGCCGAGAAATACCTGGACGCGCTGGCGGACTGACCGGCCGCACCGCACCCACTCGCAGGAGCGGCCTCCCCGCCGCGATCTCCGCCCGTGGGAGCGGCCTCCCGGCCGCGATCCCTGCCCGTGGGAGCGGCCTCCCGGCA
>DLCH01000058.1:0-94684 GCA_002480525.1 Gammaproteobacteria bacterium UBA7803
CGTCCCACCCCCGCAGGAGCGGCCTCCCGGCCGCGATCCCGTTCGGGCCACCCCACTCCCGTAGGAGCGGCCTCCCGGCCGCGATCCGCCGAGTTCACCAGAATCCCCGTGGGAGCGATCTCCAGATCGCGATCCCGCCACGAGCCCGTCGAACCGGCATGATCGCCTCCCTCCTCCGCCTCCGCCAGTTCGTCGGCCGCTACCGCGTGCGGCTGCTGGCGGGCGTGGGGCTGTTCGGCGTGGCGCGCCTGCTCGAGGCGGCGGTGCCGGTGCTGCTCGGCATCAGCATCGACCGCATCAGCGCGGGGAGTGCCGACCTGAAGTGGCCGGTGATCGGCATCTTCGCCGCGGTGGCGGGCCGCTTCCTGGTCGTGTCCGGCGCCCGCTACGCGGTGCGCAGCACCGGCCTGCGCGTGGCCTTCGACCTGCGCCAGTCCCTCTACGACGCCCTGCAGCACCAGGGCCGGCGGTTCTTCGCCCGCCACACCATCGGCGACATGATGACCCGGGCGGTGGCCGACATCAGCCTGATCCAGCGCCTCATCTCCATGGGCACGATTCTGCTGGTGATCATGATCTACGCGCCGCTGGTGGGCTTCGGCGTGATGTTCTACCAGGCGCCCACCCTGGCGCTGCTGCTGCTGCCGCCGCTGCCCTTCGTGTTCTGGTACGCGCGCTGGTCGTCCCGGCGCATGGGGGTGGCCTCCCGGGAGGTCCAGGACCGGCTGTCCGATCTGGGCGCCCACGTGCAGGAGAATCTGTCCGGCATCCGCACCATCCAGGCCATGGTCCAGGAGGACAACGAGATCCGCCGCTTCGCCGGCACCAACCAGGCCTACGCCGACGCGTTCTACGAGCAGGCCTGGATCAACTCGATGATGACTGCGGTGATGCCGGCCCTGGCGGGCATCTGCATGGTCACCATCCTCGGCTACGGCGGCTACCTGGTGCAGCAAGAGGCCATCACCGTCGGCGTGCTGGTCAGCTTCATCGGTCTGCTGCACATGGTGGTGCCGCCGTTCCGCACCGCCGGCTTCCTGGTCAACCTGCTGCAGCGCGCGGCGGTGGCCAGCGACCGGCTGTTCGACGTGCTGTCCCTGGACCCGGAGATCGAGGACCGGCCGAGCGGCGCCACCCCGGATCAGGTACGCGGGCGCATCGAGCTCCGGCACCTGAGCTTCCGCTTCGACGCGGACGCGGCGCTGGCCCTCGACGACGTGTCGCTGACCGTGGAGCGCGGCGAGACGGTGGCCATCATGGGCCGGGTCGGCGCCGGCAAGACCACGCTGCTGCGGCTGCTGATCCGGCTGCTCGACCCGCCGCCGGGCACCATCCTGCTCGACGGCCACGACGTGCGCGACTACCCGCTGGCCCAGCTCCGCTCCCAGATCGCCTATGTCCCCCAGGACCCGTTCCTGTTCGGCGAGCCGCTGCGGGACAACCTGACCTACGACGACCCGGCCCGGGAACTCGAGGAGATCTGGTCCGCCGCCACCTCGGCGGACCTGCGGGACACCATCGAAGGTTTCCCCGAGCGCATGGACACCCTGGTCGGCGAGCGCGGCGTGACCCTGTCGGGTGGCCAGAAGCAGCGCGCCACCCTGGCCCGCGGGCTGATCCGCCACGCCCCGGTGCTGGTGCTCGACGACTGCTTCTCGAGCGTCGACACCGGCACCGAGGAGCACATCCTGAGCGAGCTGCGCCGCCTGCGCGCCGGTCAGACCACCCTGCTGGTGTCCCACCGGGTCTCGACGGCCCGCCACGCCAACCGCATCGTGGTGCTGGAGAACGGCCGCATCGCCGAGGTCGGCAGCCACGAGGAGCTGCTGCGCCGGGGCGGCCTGTACGCGGAGCTCGAACGCATCCAGCGCGAGGGCGCCGCGGAAGACGACTACCGCACGGGCAGCCGGCCCGAGGCGCCCGCCTGATGGCCGCCGGACGCAGCCGGACGGCGGAGGGCGCGCCGGCCATGGACACGGAACCGGACGCGGGAAAAGGCGACGACGGCGCCCCGGCCCGCGACTACGCCATGTTCGACGCCGAGCTCACCGGCGCCGTAATGAACGTGAGCCTGCTGCGGCGGCTGCTGCGCTGGCTGAAGCCCTACCGCATCACCTTCGCGGTGAGCGGCGTGCTGATCCTCATCGCCTCCACGCTGCAGGTGATGATGCCGGTGCTGATGTCCGCGGTGGTGATCGACCACGTGCTGCTCGAGGACGACAGCGGGCTGACCCCCGACCTCGGCCTGCTGGCGGTCCACGACTGGCTGACCGCCAGCCTGAACGTGTCGCCGCTGCTCGGCGCCTGCCTGATCTACATCGCCCTGCAGATCGGCACGGCGGTATTCGGCCACGCCCACCGGATGACCCTGATCACCTCGGTGATCAAGGGGCTGCGGGACCTGCGCCTGGACCTGTTCAGCCACCTCGAGACCCGGCCCGCCGCCTTCTACGACCGGGTCGCCGTCGGCCGGGTGATGACCCGGGTCACCAACGACATCGAGGCGCTCTACGAGCTGCTGCGCGGCATCGGCACGCTGATCGGCGAGTTCGTGCCGTTCTTCGTGGCGCTCGGCATCATGCTGGCGGTCGACGTGGAACTCACCCTGATTCTGCTGCTGGTGACGCCGATCATGGGCACGGTCACCTACTACTTCCGGCGCACCACCCGCCAGCTCTTCCGGGCCGTGCGCATGACCCTGTCGGCGCTCAACCAGAACCTGCAGGAGAACCTCGCCGGCCTGGAGGTCGTGCAGCTCTCCGAGCGGCAGCGCTTCAATCTCGAGCGCTACACCAGCATCAACGTCGACAACCGAACCAACGAGCTGAAGAGCGCCCGGGTGGAGACGCTGTACGGCGCCTTCACCGATTCCATGGCCCACGTCGCCCTCGGCGTGATCATCTGGTACGGCGGCGGCGCCGCGGTGCAGAACGTCATGACCCTGGGCGGCGTGATCCTGTTCACCCGCTTCGTCGACATGCTGTTCCAGCCCATCGTCGCCCTCGGCGAGCAGACCAACGTGCTGTTCCGGGCGATGGCCAGCGGCGAGCGCATCTTCCAGGCGCTGGACTGGGACGAGAAGATCCACGAGCCCGCGGTGCCGGCGGAGCTGCCCGAGCGCCTGCACGGCGAGGTGCGCTTCGAGCATCTCGACTTCGGCTACCTGCCCGGCAGGCCGATCATCCACGACGTCAGCTTCACCATCGAGCCCGGCGAGAAGCTCGCCATCGTCGGCCCCACCGGGTCCGGCAAGAGCACGCTGATCCGCCTGCTGTCCCGTTTCTACGACTTCGACGACGGCCAGATCTTCCTCGACGGCATCGACCTGAACCGTATTCACAGCCACGACCTGCGGCGCCGCATCGGCGTGGTGCTGCAGGACTTCCACATCTTCTCGGGCACGATCTACGACAACATCGCCCTGGGCGACCCGGCCATCACCCGGGAACGCGCCGAGCAGGCCGCCCGCCGGGTGAACGCCCACGGCTTCATCAGCGCCCTGCCCCGGGGCTACGACACCGAGCTGTCCGAGCGCGGCCAGAACCTGTCCCAGGGCCAGCGCCAGCTTCTGGCCTTCGCCCGGGTGCTGGCCGCGGACCCTGAGATCCTGGTGCTCGACGAAGCCACCGCCAGCATCGACACCGAGACCGAGCTGCTGATCCAGGACGCCCTGCGCACCCTGACCGCCGGGCGGACGTCGATCATCATCGCCCACCGTCTGCAGACCATTCAGGAGGCGGACCGGGTGCTGGTGCTGCACCAGGGCCGGATCGAGGAGCTCGGCACCCACGAGGCGCTGCTGGCCCGCCGGGGGCTCTACTACCGGCTGCACACGCTGCAGTTCCAGAGCGAGGCGGCGCCGGCTGCGGACTGACACCGCCGGGGGCGCCGTGGCAGTATGCAGGGGTCTGTGAGAGGGGAGCACCGTCGCGGCCGGAACGGCCGCTCGAGGAGGATCGCGTGCCCTTACCAAGAATCGCCATCAACGGCTTCGGCCGGATCGGACGGACCATCACCCGGATCGCCAAACTGCGCCGGCACTACGACATCGTCGCGGTGAACGACCTGGCCGACCCCGACGACCTGGCCTACGCCTTCAAGTACGACAGCATCCACGGCACCTTCGACGGCAGCGTGGAGTGCGTCGACGACACCCTGGTGATCGCCGGCGACCCGTTCAAGGTGCTGAGCGAGCCGGACCCGAGGAAGCTGCCCTGGAAGGAGCTCGGGGTCGACTACGTGATCGAGTCCAGCGGCCGCTTCCGCAAGCTCGAGGAGCTGAACTGGCATCTCGAGGCCGGCGCCCGGCGCGTGCTGGTCACGGTCCCCACCAAGGAGCCGCTGGACGCGACCCTGGTCATGGGCGTGAACGATCACGTCGTCACCCGGGACTCCCGCATCATCAGCAACGCGAGCTGCACGACCAACTGTGCCACCCCGCTGGCCAAGGTGCTGCACGAATCCTTCGGCATCAGGCGCGGGCTGCTGACCACCGTGCACGCCTATACCTCGGATCAGCGGCTGATCGACGCCCCGCACAAGGACAAGCGGCGTTCCCGCAGCGCGGCCGCCAACATCGTGCCCACCTCCACCGGGGCGGCCCGGGCGATCGGCGTGGTGCTGCCGGAGCTGGCGGGCCGCCTGGACGGTATCGCCATGCGCGTGCCGGTGCAGGACGGCAGCATCGTCGACCTCACCGTGGAGCTCGAGCGCGACGCCAGCGCCGAGGACATCAACGCGGCCATGCGGGCCGCCGCGGAAGGTCCGCTGGCCGGCATTCTCTCCTACTGCACCGACCCCATCGTCTCCAGCGACGTGATCGGCGACGGCCATTCGAGCATCTTCGACGCCGCCCTCACCCAGGTGATCGACGGTCGCCTGGCGAAGGTGGTGAGCTGGTACGACAACGAGTGGGGCTACAGCACCCGGGTCGAGGAACTCATCGCCCGGGTCGCGGAGATGGACGGCGTCGGCGGCTGAGCCACCGGCGCCGCGCCGACGTGCAGGAGTCGCGCTACATCCGCTGGTTCGGCAGCCTCGGCAATGCCGACGTCGCCCTGGTAGGCGGCAAGAACGCCTCCCTCGGCGAGATGTACCGGAGCCTGCTGAGCCGGGGCGTGCCGGTGCCCAACGGCTATGCCGTGACCGCCGAAGCCTACCGCTCGCTGGTCCGGGACAACGCCCTGGAAGCACCGCTGCGCCGTGCGCTCGACGGCGTCGACGGGTCCGACACGGGGGCGCTGCAGCACGCCGCCGCCCAGTGCCGGGAGCTCGTCCTCGGCGCCGCTCTGCCCGAGGGCCTGGCAGCGGAGATCGAGGCGGCCCAGCGCGAGCTCACCGCCCAGTACGGCGACGACCTGACGGTGGCGGTTCGCAGCTCGGCGACCGCGGAGGATCTGCCGGAAGCGAGCTTCGCCGGACAGCACGAGAGCTACCTGAACGTCACCGGCGGAGCGCCGCTGCTGGACGCCTGTCAGCGCTGCTTCGCCAGCCTGTTCACGGACCGCGCGGTACAGTACCGGATCGATCACGGCTTCGATCACTTCGCCGTCGCCCTGTCCGTGGGGGTGATGAAGATGGTCCGCGCCGACCTCGGCGCCAGCGGCGTCATGTTCACCCTGGACACCGAAACCGGGTTCCGGGACGTGGTGCTGATCACCGCCGCCTACGGCCTGGGGGAGAACGTCGTCCAGGGTTCCGTCGATCCCGACGAGCTGTACGTCCACAAGCCCAGCCTCGCTCGCGGCTTCGCCAACGTCGTCCGGCGCCGGCTGGGCGACAAGGCGATGCGCCTCGTCTACGACACCCGGCCGGGCCGGACGGTGACCCGCAACGAGCCGACGCCGCTGGACCCGCGCCGCCGCTTCGCCGTCAGCGACGCGGAAGCCGTCCGGCTGGCCGGCATCGCCATGCGCATCGAGGAACACTACTCCGGCCGCGCCGGCCACGCCGTGCCCATGGACATCGAGTGGGCCCGGGACGGCCTGGACGGGGAGATCTACGTCGTCCAGGCGCGACCCGAGACCGTCGCGTCGCGGCAGCGGCCGGACGTGCTGGTGCATCATCGCCTGCTGGAACGGAGCGCGGAGCTCACCCGCGGCCGCGCCGTGGGTCAGAGCGCCGTGGCGGGGCGCGTGCGGGTCATCCGTGATCCGGCGGACCTGAACGACTTCGAGGTCGGCGAGGTGCTGGTGGCCGAAACCACCGCGCCGGACTGGGGCACGGTGCTGCGCAAGGCCGCGGCGCTGGTCACCGACCGCGGTGGCCGCACCTGTCATGCCGCCATCGTGGCCCGGGAGCTGGGGATCCCCGCCATCGTCGGCTGCGGCGACGCCACCGCGGCCCTGGGCGACGGCCGGACCGTGACGGTGGCGTGCTGCGAGGGCGAGACCGGCCGCGTCTACGACGGCGCGCTGGAGGTCGAACGCACCGAAACGGATCTGTCGAGTCCGCCGCGTCCCCGGACCCGCATGATGGTCAACCTCGGCAATCCGGAGCTCGCGTTCCGGGCCGCCTGCCTGCCCGCTGACGGCGTCGGTCTGGCCCGGCTCGAGTTCATCGTCGACGAGCACGTGCGCGTCCACCCGATGGCGGCCGCCCACCCCGAGCGTCTGAGCCGGGCCGAGGATCGGTCGACGCTCGCGCAGCTCGCCGCCGGCCACGCGGACACCGCGAGCTATTTCGTGGCCACCCTGGCCGAGGGGATCAGCGCCATTGCCGCCGCGTTTCACCCCCGCCCCGTGGTGGTCCGCCTGTCCGACTTCAAGACCAACGAGTACGCGCGCCTGCTCGGCGGGCTGGATTTCGAGCCGGAGGAGCCCAATCCGATGCTCGGCTTCCGCGGCGCGGCGCGCTACGCCCATCCGGACTACGAGCCCGGCTTCGCCCTGGAGTGCGCGGCCCTGCGCCGGGTGCGCCGGGACATGGGCCTCGACAACGTCATCGTCATGGTGCCGTTCTGCCGCCGCGTAGCCGAGGCCCGGGCGGTGCTCGCCTGCATGGCCCGCCACGGGCTCGAACGCGGCGAGGACGGCCTCGAGGTCTACATGATGTGCGAGATTCCCAACAACGTGATCCTGATCGACGAGTTCGCCGCCCTGTTCGACGGCTTCTCCATCGGCTCCAACGACCTGACCCAGCTCACCCTGGGCGTGGACCGCGACTCGGAGACGGTGGCCTTCGATTTCGACGAGCGCGACCCGGGCATGCTGAAGATGCTGGAGCTCGCCGTGACCGGCGCCCACCGAAATCACCGGTACTGCGGCATCTGCGGCCAGGCGCCCTCGGACTTTCCCGAGATCGCCGAGTTCCTGGTCCGTCTGGGCATCGACTCCCTGAGCCTGAATCCCGACAGCCTGCTGACGACCATGGGCCACCTGGCCGCGGTGGAAGCCGGGCTGGGGATCGAGCCCAGAGCGGCAGGCCACGGGTCCGGCCGGCAGGAACAGGACGAACGGAGGTAACCGTGTCCCGACGCATCACCCTCATCCAGGGCCACCCCGACCCCAGCCGGACGCACCTGTGCCACGCCCTGGAGGATGCCTACCGGGCCGGCGCCGAGAGCGCCGGCCACGAGGTGCGCGCCATCGAGGTGGCGAGCCTCACCTTTCCCATGATCCGCAACAAGGAAGATTTCGAGCACGGCGAGCGGCCGGCCGTGGTCCGGGAAGCCCAGTCCATGATCCGCACCAGCGACCACCTGGTGATCCTGTATCCGCTGTGGCTCGGCACCATGCCGGCGCTGCTGAAGGCCTATCTCGAGCAGGTGTTCCGCTACGACTTCGCCTTCGAGCCGCTGCCGAACGGCCGCTTCAAGCGTCTGCTCGAGGGGCGTTCGGCCCGGGTGGTCGTCACCATGGGCATGCCGGCCCTCGCCTACCGGCTGTACTTCGGCGCCCACAGCCTGAAGAGCCTGGAGCGCAACGTGCTGAAGTTCGCCGGCATCTCGCCGGTCCGGGAGAGCCTGTTCGGCATGGTGGAGAACGTCGACGACGAGCGCCGGCGGCGCTGGCTCGAGCAGATGGAGCGGCTGGGCCGCAAAGGCATCTGACCGCTCGGACCATCCATTGCCTGTGGGAGCGGTCTCCAGACCGCGATAGCCCGAGCCAGCAGGTTGCAGCCCAGCGGTTTGCGTTCGGCAAACCGCCAAGCCGCCGCGAAGCGGCGGCCGATCGCGGTCTGGAGACCGCTCCCACACTCGGAAATCAGCCGGTCGCGGCCGAGAGCCTGCCCGGCCGGGACCGCTCCTATATACGGGTCCCACCCGGCGCTACAATGGCCCCATGAACGACATGGTGAAGAGCGGCCAGAAATTCAGGAACGCCCGGGGCGTGTCCGCCATCAAGGACGGCGTGAAGCGCCGCGGCGAGCCGACGGGTCCGAGCGGCCGCAAGCCGCCGTGGCTGCGGGTCCGCCTGGGCGGCGGCGAGAAGTACGAGTCCGTGCGGCGCACGGTGAAGACCCATCGCCTCGCCACGGTCTGCGAGGAGTCACACTGCCCCAACATCGGCGAGTGCTGGAACAACGGCACCGCCACGATCATGCTGATGGGCGACGTCTGCACCCGGGCCTGCCGGTTCTGCGCGGTGGACACCGGCAACCCGCGCGGCTGGCTCGACGCCGACGAACCCGAGCACGCGGCGGAATCGGTCCGGCTCATGGGCCTGCGCTACGTGGTGCTGACCTCCGTCGACCGGGACGATCTCGACGACGGCGGCGCCGCCCACTACGCCGCCTGCATCCGGGCCATCAAGCGGGTCAATCCGCTCACCGCCGTGGAGGCGCTGACCCCGGACTTCTCGGGCGATCCGCGCGCCGTCGAAATCGTGGTGGACGCCGGCCTGGAAGTGTTCGCGCAGAACCTCGAGACCGTGGAGCGCCTGACCCACGTGGTGCGGGACCCCAGGGCCGGGTACCAGCGCACCCTGGACGTGCTCGCCCACGCCAAGCGTCACCGGCCCGACGTGCTGACCAAGTCGAGCCTGATGCTCGGCCTCGGGGAGAGCGACGGCGAGATCCACGAGGCCATGGTCGCCCTGCGCGACCACGGCGTGGACATCCTCACCCTGGGGCAGTATCTGCGCCCGACGCTGAATCACCTGCCGGTGGAACGGTGGGTGCCGCCGGAGGACTTCGAGCGCTACCGCGAGCAGGGGCTGGCGCTAGGTTTCACCGAGGTGGCCGCCGGCCCGCTGGTGCGTTCCAGCTACCGTGCCGACCGGATTCTGGAGAAGAACAACCTGGGCCTCGGAGACATTCCCGTCCGGATGGTCTGAGATCGCCCCCACCCAACCGTAGGAGCGGCCTCCCGGCCGCGATGCCCCCGGGCATCGGGTTGGAACTCAGCGGTTTGCCTTGGGCAAATCGCCAGGCCGCCGCGAAGCGGCGGCGGATCGCGGCCGGGAGGCCGCTCCTACAGGCAGGGTGACGGTGCTACCACCCCACCCCGTAATCCTCCCCGAAGTCGCTGGCGCCGCCCATCATCACGCCGCTCTCCTGGTCGAACTCGATGGCCGTGATCGGCCCGGACGTGCGGTCGCGGTACTCGGGCTCGTAGCCCATGTCGACGAGCTGGGCGCGCACCCACGCCGGAATCTTCTCGTTCAGCAGGATGCGCCCCGGCTGGGCCCGGTGGTCGCCGAAGGAATTGCGGAGCTGGAAGCTCCAGAAGTTCGGCGCCTCCACCGCCTCCTGCACGTCCATGCCGAACTCGACCACGTTGAGGAAGAACTGGAGCAGGTTCTGGTCCTGGGAGTCGCCGCCCTGGACGGCGAAGGACAGATACGGCTTGCCGTCGCGCAGCGCCATGCCCGGGGTCAGGGTGGCCCGGGGGCGCTTGCCGGGCTCGACGACGTTGTAGGGGTTCTGGGCCGGGTCGAGCACGAAGCTCTGCATCCGCTGGCTCATGCCGATGCCGGTGTCGCCGGCGACCACCGCCGGAATCCACCCGCCCGACGGCGTCACCGAGACCACCCAGCCGTCCGCGTCGGCAGCCTGAATCGAGGTGGTGCCCGCCAGGAACTGCTCGTCGTGGCGGGGATCGAGGCTCGCCTGCTGCCATGGCGGCATGACCCCGGCGTCCTCGTCCACGGCGTTGGTCCAGTTCTCGAGATACTCGAGGAACGGGTTGTCGCCGCGCTGGAAGCGGTACGGGTCGCCCGGCTTCACCAGCGGATCGTTGCGCTCGGGATCGATGCCCTTCAGCCGCGCCGCCGCGTATTCCTTGGACAGCAGCCCCGCCATCGGCTCGTCCGGCGGGAAGTACGGGTCGCCGTAGTAGAAGTCCCGGTCGGCGAACGCATGGTTCATGATCTGGTAGAGGGTGTGGATGTAGCGCGCGCTGTTGTAGCCCATGGCCGCCAGGTCGACGCGCTCGGCCATGTTCAGCGCCTGCAGCATCACCGGGCCCTGCACCCAGGAGGTGAGCTTGTAGACGTCGATGTCCTTGTAGCGGGTCTGCACCGGCTCCTCGACGTGCACCTGCCAGTTCGCCAGATCCTCCAGCGTGTGCAGCCCGCCGACCTCCCGGGAACCGGCGACGAACGCCTCGGCGATGTCGCCCTCGTAGAAGCGCCGGTAGGCGGCGTAGATCGCCTCCTTGCGGGACGCGCCGGCCTCGAGGGCCTCGCGCTCCGCCTCGACCAGCTTCTCCAGCGTGCGGCGCAGGTCCGGCTGGCGGAAGATCTCGCCGGGATACGGAGCCTCCCGCGCCTCGCCCTCGTGCACCAGGAACAGCTCCCGCGACGCCGGCCACTGGCGGATCTCCTCCTTCATGCGCTCGATGGAGTCCGCCGCCTGGGCTTCGATTGGATAGCCCTCGGCCATCTCGATGGACGGCGCCAGCACGTCGGCGAGGCTGAGCTCGCCGTATTCCGCCAGCATCACCAGCAGCCCGCCCGGCGTGCCCGGCGTCACCGCCGCCAGCGGCCCGTACTCCGGCGGCACGTCCATGCCGCGCTCGCGGAAGAACTCGGGGGTCGCGCCGCTGGGGGCCACACCCAGGGCGTTGATGCCGATGACCTTCTTTTCCCCGGGGTGATAGATCAGCGCCTGGGTCTCGCCGCCCCAGCTCAGCACGTCCCACATGGTCGAGGTGGCGGCGAGCATCGCACAGGCCGCGTCCACGGCGTTGCCGCCCTGATGGAACATGCGCGCGCCGGCGGTAGCAGCCAGGGGCTTGCCGGTGATCGCCATCCAGTGCTTGCCCAGCAGCATGGGCTTGCTGGTGCGAGCCTCCGCCGGCGGTGACGTCACCGCCAGCACGACCAGGGCCAGAATCCCGAAAATCCGCATCCGTCCTTCCTCCCGCCTTGCGCCGGACCGGAGCATCATAGACCATCGCCGCAACCCGTTTCGAACCAGCCGAGTCCCCATGAACGACGTTTTCGTAACCGCCACGGACGAAGCCGTGACGCCCATCCGCCTGGTCCGCACCGAGGCGCTCGACGAGTTCCTCGGCAGCCTCGGCGACGCCGAGCGCCGCTGGGCCGAGCGCGGCGGCTTCAAGGCCAAGCCCGGCCAGGCGGTGTGGCTGCCGGACGCCTCCGGCGCCCCGGGACGGGTCGCGGTCGGCTGGGACGGCCGGGATTCCCTGAGCACCCTGGGCGGTCTGCCGCTCACCCTGGCGGAAGGCGTCTACCAGATCGAAGGCGAGGTCACCGAGCTGCAGCTCCTCGGCTGGGCCACCGGCGCCTACCAGTTCGAGCGCTACCGCACCGCCGAGCGCCAGCCCGCCCGGCTGATGCTGCCCGCGGCGCACGACGGCAACCGGCTCGCCAACCTGGCCGCGGCCACCACGCTGATCCGCGATCTCATCAATACCCCCGCCCAGGACATGCTGCCCTCCCACCTGGCGGCCGAGGCGGATCAGCTCGCCCAGGTGCAGATGGCGGAATGCACCATCACCGAAGGCGAGGCACTGCTCGACCGCAGCCTGTTCGCCATTCACGCCGTGGGCCGCGCCGCCACCGACGCGCCGCGGCTGATCGACATCCGCTGGGGCGACGCGTCCCACCCGGAGGTGGTGCTGATCGGCAAGGGCGTGTGCTTCGACAGCGGCGGTCTCGATCTCAAGCCCGCCAGCGCCATGCGCACCATGAAGAAGGACATGGGCGGCGCGGCCCAGGTGCTCGGCCTGGCCCAGCTCGTCATGGCCCAGCGCCTGCCCGTGCGGCTGCGGGTGCTGATCCCGGCGGTGGAGAACGCCGTCGCCGGCAACGCCTTCCGTCCCGGGGACGTGCTGCCCACCTACAAGGGCATCACCGTGGAGATCGACAACACCGACGCCGAGGGCCGGCTGGTGCTGTGCGACGCCATCGCCCTGGCCGCGGAGGAGAGCCCGGCGCTGATCGTCGACTTCGCGACCCTGACCGGCTCCGCCCGTTCGGCGGTGGGCGCCGAGATCTCCGCCATGTTCAGCAACGACAACGCGGTGGCGGACGCCATCGCCCGGGCCGGCGCGGCGGTGGACGATCCGGTGTGGCGCATGCCGCTGCACCGGGACTACAACTACAAGCTCGAGAGCAAGGTGGCCGACGTGGTCAACTCCGCGTCCACGCCCTACGCCGGCGCCGTCACCGCAGCCCTGTTCCTGGACCGCTTCGTCGGTGAGGTGCCCTGGGTGCACTTCGACATCATGGCGTTCAACACCCGCTACCGGCCGGGCCGGCCCGAGGGCGGCGAAGCCATGGCGGCCCGGGCCGTGTTCCACTACCTCGAGCAGCGGTTCGGCGCGTGAGCCTGTTCCACGAGCTCGAAGACGCCGCCACCGGCGACACCCGGCCCCTCGGCGCCGTGCTGGACGCGGTGAAGTTCGACGACCGGGGGCTCGTCCCCGCCATCGCCCAGGACGCGACCACCCAGGAGGTGCTGATGCTCGCCTGGATGAACCGGGAGGCGCTTGCCGCCACCCTGGCGGAAGGCCGGGCCTGCTACTACTCCCGCAGCCGGCGGGCGCTGTGGCGCAAGGGCGAGACCTCGGGCCACGCCCAGCGGCTGCGGGAACTGCGCTTCGACTGCGACGGCGACGCGGTGCTGCTGCTGGTGGATCAGACCGGGCCCGCCTGCCACACCAACCGGCCGAACTGCTTCTACCTGCGCGTCGACGGCGACCGCGTGCGGGTGACCGCCGACCCGGCCTGACCTATACTCGCCGCCCATGAACTCCCCCGCCTTCGAGACCGACGAGACCGCGAAGACGCGCCGCCGCTGTTGTCGCTGACCGGCCACGGCCCCGCCAACCCGTCTTCAGCCACCGTCTCGGAGCAGCGTCATGGAACTCAGACTTCACAACACCAGGAGCGGCCGCAAGGAAACCTTCCGGCCCGCCGACCCCGACCGCGTCACCATGTACGTCTGCGGCCCCACCGTGTACGGCCGCGTGCACATCGGCAACGGCCGCCCCGCCGTGGTGTTCGACGTGCTCTACCGGCTGCTGCGGGTGCTCTACCGCGACGTGGCCTACGTCCGAAACGTCACCGACATCGACGACAAGATCAACGCCGCGGCCCAGGCCGGCGGTGAGCCCATCAGCGCGCTGGCCGAACGTTTCACCCGGGCCTACCGCGAGGACGTGCTGGCGCTGGGTACCCTGGAACCCACCGTGGAGCCCCGGGCCACCGGCCACATCGCCGAGATCATCGCCATGATCGAGCGGCTGGTCGAGCGCGGTCACGCCTACGAGGCCGACGGCCACGTGCTGTTCCACGTGCCGTCGGACCCGGACTACGGCAGCCTGTCCCACCGCTCGCTGGAGGACATGATCGACGGCGCCCGGGTCGAGGTCGCACCCTACAAGCGCGACCCCAAGGACTTCGTGCTGTGGAAACCGTCCGGGCCGGAGCTGCCCGGCTGGGACAGCCCGTGGGGCCGGGGCCGGCCGGGCTGGCACATCGAGTGCTCGGCGATGATCAAGCGCCACCTGGGCGAGACCATCGACATTCACGGCGGCGGTTCGGATCTGACCTTTCCCCACCACGAGAACGAAGCCTCCCAGAGCCGCTGCGCCAACGATGCCGACGAGTACGTCCGCTACTGGCTGCACAACGGCATGCTGACGCTGGGCCAGGAGAAGATGTCCAAGTCGCTCGGCAACATCGTGACCATTCACGAACTGCTCGAGCGGCACAGCGGCGAGGTGCTGCGCTACGCCCTGCTGTCCGGGCAGTACCGCCAGCAGCTCGCCTTCTCGGAGGATCTGCTGACCCAGGCCGCCAGCAGCCTGGACCGGCTCTACGAAGCCCTGCGCGGCGCCGGCCAGACCAGCGCCGACTTCACAGACCTCGAGGCGAGCGATTACCCAGCCGACGTGCTCGAAGCGCTGTGCGACGACCTGAACACGCCCCGGGCGCTGGCTGCCATGCACGCCCTGGCGGACGCCGTGCACCAGACCACCGACGCCGCCGAGCGCACGGCCATTCAGCGCCGGCTGCTGGCCGGCGGCTGGCTGCTCGGACTGCTGGGCGACACCGTGGACGCCCACTTCCAGCGCGGCAGCAGCCTGGACGCCGACCGCATCGAGGCCCTCATCGAGGCGCGCAACGACGCCCGCCGCAACAAGGACTTCCGGCGCGCCGACGAGATCCGCGACGAGCTGGCGGCCGCCGGCATCGAGCTGGAGGACAGCCGCGAGGGCACCCGCTGGAAGGTGCGGGGCACGTGATCCGCGATCTCGAACGATGACCACGCGGGGTCCGGATTGAGCTCCGTCGGCATCGTCGGTGGCGGCATCGGCGGGCTGACCCTGGCCCTGGCCCTGCGCGAGGCCGGCGTCACCGACGTCACCGTCTACGAGCGTTACGCGGCCCCGGAATCCCTCGGGGCCGGGGTCCAGCTCTCACCGAACGCCACCAAGGTGCTGCACGCCCTGGGCCTCAAGGGCCCGCTGGCGGACGTGGCCTTCTACCCCCAGGCCGTGCAGCTCCGGACCTGGCGCACCGGCTACCTCATCGCCGCCCGCCCGCTCGGCCACTTCTCCGAGGCCCGCTACGGCGCGCCCTACTACCACGTGCACCGGGGCGACCTGCACGGTCTGCTGCTGGAGGCCGTTACCGGCCGCGGCATTGCCGTGCGCACCGGCCGGGTCTGCACCGGCGCCGGCGAAGACGACCGGGGCCCCTGGGCGGACTTCGAGGACGGCCGGGAACGCCACGACGTGATCGTCGGCTGCGACGGCATCCACTCCGCCGTGCGCGACAGCCTGTTCGAGGCGGCGGCGCCGGTGTTCACCGGCCACGTCGCCTGGCGCGGCATGGTGGCCGCGGCGGATCTGCCGGAGAAACTGATACCGCCCACGGCCACGGCGTGGCTGGGGCCCAAGCGCCACTTCGTCCACTACTACGTGCGCCGCGGCGAGCTGGTGAACTTCGTCGGCGTGGTGGAGACCGACCGCCGGCCGGGCGAGTCCTGGCGCGAGCCGGGCGAGCGCGCCGAGCTGGCAGAGGACTTCGCCGGCTGGCACCCGATGATCCACCACCTGATCGACGCCGCCGGCGAGGTCTACCGCTGGGCCCTCTACGACCGCGCGCCGCTGCCCACCTGGCGGCGCGGCTGCGTCACCCTGCTGGGCGACGCCTGCCACCCCATGCGCCCGTATCTCGCCCAGGGCGCCGGCATGGCCATCGAGGACGCCTGGGTGCTGTCGCGGTTGCTGGAACGCTGGGAGGACCAGCCCGCCAGCGGGCTCGAGGAGTACGAGCGCTACCGCCTGCCCCGCACCGCCCGGGTCCAGGCCCGCTCCCGGGCCCAGGGTGAAGAGTTCCATCTGAGCGAACGCCGCGCGGTGTGGACGCGCAACTTCAAGCTGGCGCTGGGCAGCCGCTACCTGCCCGAGATCGCCATGAAGCAGTTCGACTGGCTGCACGGCTACGACTGCGTGCGCGGCTTCGAGTGACCGTCCCCCGCCCGGATGGCCAATGGCCGGCGGGACCTTCTAAGATCACCGTTCACCAAGCACCGGAGCGACCATGAACACGGCCAACGTCGACCGCTTCGTCAACGCCCGCTGGGACGACAGCATCGTGCCGACCCTGTGCGACTACGTGCGCATACCCAACAAGTCGCCGGCGTTCGACCCGGACTGGCAGGCCCACGGCCACATGGAGCGGGCCGTCCGGCTGCTCGAGCAATGGGCTCTGGCGGCGGACGTGGACGGGCTCTCGGCCGAGGTGGTGACCCTGCCGGGACGCACGCCGCTGCTGTTCATCGAAGTGGCGGGCACCGGCGCCCCCGGCACGGTGCTGCTGTACGGCCACTACGACAAGCAGCCGGAGTTCGACGGCTGGGAGCCGGAGCTCGGCCCCTGGGAGCCGGTGATCCGGGACGGCCGGCTGTACGGCCGCGGCGGCGCCGACGACGGCTACGCCCTGTTCGGTTCCCTCACGGCCATCGCCGCGCTGCAGGCCGAAGGCATCGAACACGCCCGCTGCGTGCTGCTGATCGAGGGCTGCGAGGAGAGCGGCAGCTTCGACCTGCCGTTCTACGTCGAGGCCCTGGCGGACCGGATCGGCGACCCGGAGCTGGTGGTCTGCCTCGACGCCGAGTGCGGCGACTACCAGGCCCTGTGGGTGACCACGTCCCTGCGCGGCATGCTGCCCGGCGTGCTCGACGTGCGGGTGCTCACCGAAGGGCAGCATTCCGGGGCAGCCGGCGGCATCGTGCCGTCGAGCTTCCGGCTGCTGCGTGCGCTCGTCGAGCGGGTGGAGGACGCCGCCACCGGACGGCTGCACGAGGCCCTGTACGTGGACGTCCCGGCGGATGCCCACGCCCAGCTCGCCGAGGTAGCGGCGGCCCTGGGGCGGGACGGCATCGTCGGCCGGTTCCCCTGGATCGACGGCATGCAGCCGGAAACCGACGACCTGGTGGAGCTGCTGCTGAACAACGCCTGGCGGCCGAGCCTGGCCACCGTCGGCCTCGGCGGCGCGCCCGACGTCGGCAACGCCGGCAACACCCTGCGGCCGGGAACCCGGGCCAAGCTGGTGTTCCGTCTGCCGCCGACCCTGGATGCCGCCTCAGCGGGCCGGGCGATCAAGACCGAGCTGGAGCGGGACCCGCCCCACGGCGCCCGGGTGCGCTTCGAGCTGGAGACGCCCCAGACCGGCTGGAAGGCGCCGGCGCTGTCGCCGTGGCTGGAATCGTCGGTGCGGCGGGCATCGACGGACCACTTCGGCGCGCCGGCCCGGTTCATGGGCATGGGCGGCACGATTCCGTTCATGAAGATGCTGGGGGATGCTTACCCGTCCACTCAGTTCCTGGTCACCGGCGTGCTGGGGCCCAAGTCGAACGCCCACGGGCCGAACGAGTTCCTGGAGATCGCGACGGGCAAACGGATCACCGCCTGCGTGGCCCGGGTGATCGCGGACCACGCCCGGCGGCCGCGGGATTGAGCGGCCCGCCGGCGGGGCGGCTACTGCAGCAGCCGGCTCTGCCGGCTGAAGCTCTTCTTCAGGAAATCCATCTGGTCGCCGAGAATCCGGCCGCTGTTGGTCAGCGCCAGATACTCCGCGAAGTTGGGCACGTAGGGCAGCGCCAGCAGCTCCATGCCGCAGTCCTCGAGCAGGCGATTGCCCTTGTGGTGGTTGCACCGCTTGCACGCGGCCACCACGTTGTCCCAGACGTCCTGCCCGCGCCGCGACAGGGGCACCACGTGGTCGCGGGTGAGCTCGCCGTCGGGGAACGTCTTGCCGCAGTACAGACAGACGCTCAGGTCACGGCGGAACAGGGCCTCGTTGGTGAGCGGCGGCACGCCGCGCACCGGCGGCAGCATCTTGCCGTCGCAGGCGATGATGCTGTGAATGTCCATGGTGCTGCGGGTGGCGCTGACTCTGGAATGACCGCCCCGCAGGCGCAGCACGGCGTCGCCGAGGGTCCAGACCACGATGTCGCGGGCGTAGAGACAGACCGCCTCCTGCCAGCTCACCCATTCGACCGGCTTACCCGAAATGTCGAGCCGCAGAATGCGCGGCACGCGCTCGAACTCGGAAATCGTGGCGACCATAGCACTCCTCAGCTAGCAGCCGGCGGCCCGAGTGACCTGCCGGCGACCCGCGCTCCTGGGAGCAGCGCGCGCTTATAATGGCCAGATTCTCGAAGCGATTCAACGCAGCTATCGTGCCGGGGAAATGTTTCGGTCGTGTTGATCCGCCCGGCGACCCGCCCGCGGTTTTGACAGGCCGGAGGCACGTCGGCACATTAGCGCGATGATCAGACCCACCTGCATCGGCATCCTGCTCTCGGTCGGCATTCTTGTCAGCGGCTGCGGCTCCCAGGGCACGCGGGTGCCCGACTCGCCCATCACCCGGGCGCCCGAACAGGGCGGCTGGTTCTGCCAGATGAGTGCTTCGGGCGATGGCTGGTCCTGCGTCCGGGACCAGGCGCTGGCCGACGATCCCCGGCCGGACCGGCTGCCGAGCCCAGCGCCGCCGCCGGAGGCGCCGGCGGGCGTCCCGGATCTGCCCGCACCCGCGCCGCTGCCCGGCGGCGGTCCGGATGCCGGCGCGCCGCCGGATGCGCGCCTCCCCGGCAGCGGACCCGAGGGCGCCGGCGGCGCCAGCCGCGGCGAAGACGCCCCGCGCCCGCCGCCCATCGACGCATCGGCTGCCCAGCCGCTGCCCGACGACGCCCCGGAACACGTCCGCCTCGCCTACCGACCCGCCAGACCCACGGCCCTCACCGACCTCCCCGCCAGCTTCTACGCCGTGCAGCTCATGGCCATGTCGAGCAAGGACAGCCTGGAGGCGTTCGTCGCCCGGGAGGGCATCAGCAACATGTCCGCGGCGCGGGTGGAGCGCGGCGGCGAGCTGTTCTACGTGCTGCTGCTGGGGATCTACGAGGACGTCGACAAGGCGCGCCGGGCAGTGGCCTCGCTGCCCGACGAGATCGGCGGGTCGACGCCGTGGATCCGCCCCCTGGGCTCCCTGCAGTCGGCCATGCTCCGGGCCGACAGGCTGGCCGGCTCCAACCGCTACTGAGCGCACCGCCGAGGCCGGAGACGGTCACGTCCGGCCGGCGGAGTCCTCCAGGGAGGTGCGCGGGTCGATGGCCCGATAGGAGGGACGGCCGCGCAGCCGCTCGAGATAAGCGGCAAAGTTGGGAAAGCCGTCGAGGCTCATGCCGTCCACCTGCAGCACCATCGCCACGGCCATGTACGGCGCGTCCGCCAGCGTGAATTCGCCCGCGAGATAATCACGCCCCTCCAGCGTCTTCTCGAGGAACGGCAATGCCCGCTGCTTCAGGGTCTCGCGCCCCTGCGCCATGTCCTCCTCGTTGCGCTGCTCCGGCTTGGACCACCAGGGCATCCAGATGCGCGGCAGCGGACCGGACAGGACGATCTCGTCGCCATAGTTCTCCAACGCCCGCACTCTGGCGCGCTCCAGCGGGTCGCGGGGCAGCAGGGCCGGAGCGGGATAACGCTCGTCCAGGTATTCGTTGATCACGGTGGAGTCGTAGACCCGCAGGTCGCCGTCGTCGATCCAGGGCACCTTGCCGAGCGGGTTCTTGGCGAGCACCTCGGGCGTCTTCTTCCAGATGTCGCCGATCTTCTCGCGCTCGACCCGATAGGCGAGCCCCTTCTCCTCGAGAACCACCTTGGTCTTGCTCGAGAACGTGGAACGCAGGGTCCCCCAGGGGTAAGCCCGTTCCATGGTGTGGAGAACGATCATGCCTTGCCTCCCGCAAGCTGGCGGTGCAGTCGCCGCTGATGATACAGAGCCTCCCAGGAGAAGATAACCAGCGCCGCCCAGATGCAGCCGAACGTGACGAGCTGGCTGGGGCGGAACGGCTCGCCGTAGACGAACACGGCCAGCAGGAACATCGCCGACGGCGCGATGTACTGGAAAAAACCGAGCACGCTGAGCGGCAGCCGCACCGCCGCCGCCGCGAAGCAGACCAGCGGCAGCACGGTCACCGGGCCGGCCGCGGCCAGCAGCGCGAGCTGCGCCGGATCGCCCCGGGCCAGGCTGCCCTCCCCCGCCGACGCCGCCGTCAGCAGGTAGCCGGCGGCCAGCGGCAGCACCAGCGTGGTCTCCATGCCGAGCCCCACCGCCGATCCCACCGCGAGGCGTTTGCGCACCAGGCCGTACAGGCCGAAGCTGAGGGCCAGGACGAGGCCCACCCAGGGCACCACCCCGACGGCGACGACCTCGTTGGCGACGCCGATGGCGGCCAGCGCCAGCGCCACGCGCTGGGCCGGCCGCAGCCACTCGCGGAAGAACATGACCCCGAGCACCACGTTCAGCAGCGGATTGATGAAATAGCCGAGACTCGCGTCCAGCATCCGGTCGTTGAACACCGCCCAGACGAACAGCACCCAGTTGCCGGATATGAGCAGGCCGCTCACCGCCAGCCAGCCGAGCTGGGGCGCCGTCAGAGCGCGCACGGTCCGCCAGCCGCCGCGCAGGGTGATCACCACCGCCAGCAGCACCACGGACCAGACCACCCGGTGCGCCACCACCTCGGTGGGGTCGGCGAAGCCGAGAAACTTGAAGTAGACCGGCGCGATGCCCCAGAGACCGTAGGCCGCCAGCGCGAACCACACCCCGCGGCGGTCGATGTCCATGCCTGCCGGCGGCTGCACGGGCGCGGGGATCAGTCGTCGAGGGGCAGGAACAGGCAGCTCCGGGGTTCCCCGGCGACGGCGCGGCTGATGTGGCCCTGTCCGGTGGTGTCCTCGGCGAGCAGGATCTCGCCCGGGCCGATCCGCCGCACCGTGCCGTCGCCCACCTCGATGTCCACCGACCCGGTCAGGTTGACCACGAGCTGACGCCGCGGCGCGGTGTGGAAGTCCAGGTCGTAATCGCCGTCGACCTCGCGGAACAGCACGCCCCGGCCCGGCCAGAGCGCGGACAGGCGTCCCATCGGCCCGTGGTCCTCGAGCGCGACGTCGACGTCCTCGAAATGGGAACGGCCGTCGTCGCCCGTGTAGATCCGTACCAGTTTCATGCCGCCACCATCATGCCGCCACCAGAAATGTCGCTGCCGCCATCGTCGATGCCATCGTCGTCCCGGACGCATCCTCGCCGTGCCCCGTTCGCCGGGAGGATACGCCCGCCCGGGCCCGGGGAATCCGGTAGAATGCCAGCCCGTTCAGGCAGTCACCACCGTTCATGAATCCGGTCCTCCAGGAAATCATCGACCTCCTCGACGTCGAGCGCATCGAGAAGAATCTCTATCGCGGCCAGAACCATCAGACCGAGCACGTGTTCGGCGGCCAGGTGCTGGCCCAGGCCATCGCCTCCGCGTTCCGCACCGTCGACGCGCCCCACGAGCTGCACTCGATACACGCCTATTTCCTGCGCGCCGGCGACTGGAACACGCCGATCCTCTACGAGGTCGACCGCATCCGCGACGGCCGCAGCTTCTCCACCCGGCGGGTAGTGGCGATTCAGCACGGCCGGGCGATCTTCAACATGAGCTCGTCGTGGCACAAGCGGGAGGACGGCCTGGTGCACGCCCTGCCGATGCCGGACGTGCCGCCGCCGGAGGCGCTGCGGGGCGACCGGGAAGCCTACCTGGAGATCGCCGAGCAGCGCCCCGAGGTGAAGCGCTTCGCGTTCCGTTTCGAGGCCATCGAGAGCCGCCAGGTCGAGCGCATCCTGATGACCGACGAGGGGACCCACCCGCCCTACAAGCACACCTGGCTGCGCACCCGGGACCGCCTGCCGGACGACCCGGAGGTGCACCTGGCGGTGCTGGCCTACATGTCGGACCTGGACTTCATGAGCACGTCGATGCTGCCCCACGGGCGGCAGCGGATGCGGGACTCGATCCAGGGCGCGAGCCTGGATCACTCGCTGTGGTTCCATCGGCCGTTCCGCGCCGACGACTGGCTGCTGTTCGCCAAGGAATCGCCGAACGCCGGCGGTGCGCGGGGATTCGTCCGGGGTCAGTTCTTCACCCGGGACGGCACCCTGGTGGCCACGGCGGCCCAGGAGTGCCTGATCCGTCCGGTGGGCGCCGCCGCCGAGACGCTGGCGGCGGCGCGGCAGGACTGAGTCGCGGTCAGAGCGCCTCGAGCACCGCTTCGGCTTTGCTGACCTCGAATTTGCCGGGCTCCTCGACGGCCAGCTTGGTCACCACGCCGTCCTCGACGATCATGGCGTAGCGCTGGGACCGGGTCCCCAGGCCGAAACCGCTGCCGTCCATTTCCAGACCCAGCTTCTTCGTGAACTCGCCGTTGCCGTCGCCCACCATCATGATGTGCTCGGCATTGGCATCCTTGCCCCAGGCGTCCATGACGAACGCGTCGTTCACCGACAGGCAGACGATCGCGTCGACGCCCTTGGCCCGGATGTCGTCGGCGTTGACCACGAACCCGGGAAGGTGCGCCTGGGAACAGGTCGGGGTGTAGGCGCCGGGCACGGCGAACACCACCACTTTCTTGCCGCCGAACAGCTCTGCCGTGGTCACGGGCGTGGGTCGGCCGTCCTTCATCACGTGCATGGTTGCCTCGGGCAGCTTGTCACCTTCTTTGATCGCCATGGTCCTTCCTTGCTGTACAGAATTGCGGATGTGCGTGAAAAACGAACGGATCCCTTCACGGTCCCCCCGATCCGCGCAGAAGTGTGGTCAATCCCTCGAAGGGGGTCAACGCCGCCCGGCGGCGCCGTCCTGTCCGACGCGCCGGCCGGCGCTGCGAACCACGGGTTGAGGCAGAGGTCGCAGTCGGAATGCGACTCGCCTGCTATAACTCCCGACGCAGCCTCCGAAATGTTGTAACGGAGATGCGTTTTTCCTTGCGTCGCCTTGAGCTTCCACCCGTATAATGTTGAAACTATGTGGGTTTTGAACCACAGCTTCGGTTGTCGAGCCCGCCCCGGCGCACAGGGATCCGCCCGGCTGCCCGGCCGTGCCGCATTGCTGCTGGCCGGCACGCTGGCCGCCGCGTCCTGCCAGCCGCCGGCGGAGAGCGCTCGCGCTGCCGCGACCACCTACATGACGCCGGTGACCCTGGCCGTGCCGGTGATCGAGCCCCGGGTGGCGGTTCTGCCGCCGCCGGGCCCGGACCCGGTGCCGGTGCCGGACATCCATCCCGAGATCGTGCTCGCCGCGCTGGAGCCCGAGGCCGAAGAGGCGGATACCGCCGGGCCCGCGGCCGGCGCCGGTGAAGCCGGCGCGCAGCCCGCCGAAGCCGCCCCGGAAGAAACGCCCGTCGGCCCGGATTCGTTCGAGATGCTCGGTGGTCAGGTCGCGCCCGGCACGTTCGCCCGGCTGACCTGGACGCCCACGGAAACCTTCACCGGCAACACCATCCCGTCGGCGGTGCTGGTGGCCCACGGCACGGCGCCGGGGCCAACCCTGTGCCTGACGGCGGCCGTGCACGGCGACGAGCTGAACGGCATCGAAACCGTCCGCCGGGTGCTGCACGAGGTCGATCCCGAGCGGCTGGCGGGAACCCTGGTCGGCGTGCCCATCGTCAACCTGCAGGGTTTCCACCGCAATTCGCGCTACCTGCCCGACCGCCGCGACCTGAACCGGTTCTTCCCGGGCAATCCCACGGGCAGCGCCGCTTCCCGGATCGCCTACTCCCTGTTCAACCAGGTGATCCGCCACTGCTCGTGGCTGGTGGATCTCCACACCGGGTCGTTTCACCGCACCAACCTGCCCCAGCTCCGGGCCGACCTGAACGACGATCAGGTGGTGGAGCTGACCGAGGGCTTCGGCTCGACGGTGATCCTGCACAGCGACGGCGCCGACGGCACCCTGCGCGGGGCCGCCACCGCCGCCGGCATCCCGGCGGTCACGCTGGAGGCCGGCATGCCCATGCAGGTCCAGGAAGAGGCCGTGAACCACAGCGTCAAAGGCATCTTCACGCTGCTCGACACGCTGGAGATGTACGACAAGCGCAGCCTGTGGGGAAATCCCGAGCCCATCTACTACCAGAGCCGCTGGGTGCGCGCCGACCACGGCGGCATCCTCGCCGGCGAGGTCCGGCTCGGCCGGCGGGTCAATCCCGGCGACGTCCTGGGCACGGTGATCGACCCGATCAGCAACGAGCAGAACGTCATCACCTCGCCCTACCGGGGCCGGGTCATCGGCATGGCGCTGGATCAGTTCGTGATGCCCGGCTACGCCACGTACCACATCGGTATCGAGGCGGAAGTGGCCGAAGCGAAGGCGTCCCCGGCCGAGGAGGACGTCGACCACGCCAACGAGGACTACGAGGGCGCGCTCGAGGAAGGCGACTGAGCCCCCCGGGGCGCTACTTCCAGGCGAACCGCGGCTGCTCGAAGTGGGCGACGCGGGTCGACCGGCCCAGCAGGCAGACTTCCCGGAACTGATAGATGATCGCCGCCGTCGGCGCGGCGATGTGGTCGTCGCCCACCGGCATTCTCAGGATCGGATGGTCGCCGTCGTCGGCGGGGTCGAGCCGCGGCGCGTCGTCGCGCAGCAGCTCGGTGAAGGGAATCCGGTGCACGGACGCGACCTCCTGGGGATTCGGCCAGGTTTCCCGGCGCGGCCCGCCCCACACCACCACCGGGCTCATGACGAAGCCGGAGCGGGTGACGAAGTCGTCCAGGCGCCCGAGCACGGCCTCCTCCGGCAGCTCGAGGGAGACTTCCTCGTGCATCTCCCGCAGCGCCGTCTCCACCGCGGTCTCGCCCGGGTCCACCCGCCCGCCCGGAAACGCCCATTGGCCGGGGTGGTTGCGCAGCGCCGCCGACCGGCGGGTGAGCAGCAGGGCCGGATGGGACTGCCATTCGGCGTAGTCCGGCAGACCGGCCAGCGCGGCGCCGTGGGCCAGGTCCACCACGGTGACGGCCACCGCGGCGCGGCGCACGTCCTGTTCGGCGAGCCGTGGCTCGAAGGCGGTCAGGTTGGCGCAGATGCGCGCGCGCAGGTCGTCGTCGCAGAGCATGGAGCCGCCGTCCGGGATCGGTCAGGATGACGCCATGGAACCACTAAACCCGCCGGTGCGCCACCGGCCAGGCCAGCCGTGAGCCGCGACCGCGACGAACGCGCGGCGCTGCTCTACGCCCTGGCGGCGGTCGCGGCCTGGTCCACCGTGGCCACCGGGTTCAAGCTGGGGCTCGGCGTGCTCGCCCCGCTCCAGCTCCTGCTGCTGGGCACGGTCATTTCCACGGCGCTGTTCGCGGTGCTCGCCACGGCCACCGGCTGCTGGCACCCGGGTCGCCGGACCCTCGTCACCGGCGCGGCCTTCGGCCTGGTGAATCCGTTCCTGTACTACCTGGTGCTGTTCGAGGCCTACGACCGGCTGCCGGCCCAGATCGCCCAGCCGCTGAACTACACCTGGGCCATCGTGCTCGCGCTGCTGGCGGTGCCGGTGTTGAAGCAGCCCCTGTCCGGCCGGCTGCTGGCGGGGATCTCCGTCGGCTACCTCGGGGTGCTGATCCTGCTGACCCAGGGCCGGTTCGACGCCTGGCCGGACCTGGACTGGGCCGGCGTCGGCCTGGCGCTGGCCTCGACCCTGCTGTGGGCCGGCTACTGGCTCGGCAACGCCAGGGTCGATCTGCCGCCGGTGACGCTGATGGCCTGGAGCTTCCTGGCGGCCACGCCGCTGGTCGCCATCGCCTGCGCGCTGGGGCCGGGCCTGCCTGCGCTGACCTGGGAACGGCTCGGCTATGGCGCCTGGGTCGGCCTGATCGAGATGGGCTTCACGTTCCTGCTCTGGCAGCAGGCCATGCGCCGCACCCGGCACGCCGGCCGCACGGGGCAGCTCATCTTCCTGTCGCCGTTCCTCTCGCTGGTGCTGATCGGCACCGTGCTGGGAGAGGACGTGCACTGGACCTCCGCCGCGGGGCTCGCGGTGATCGTCGCCGGCCTGCTGTTGACCCGGGAGAAGTCCGGCGGCGCCGCCGCCCCGGACGGACCGGAGAGATAGCCGGCCGCCGCCGGCTCTGGCATGCTGACCGCAGCCGACCCAGGAGAATCCGAGATGCCCGCCGTTCGCCGATCGCTGCTGCTTCTGCCGCTGCTGCTCCTCACGGCGTGCGCGGCCGGCACGCCCGGCGGGTCCGGAGACGCCGCGACGGGACCGGCCGGCGCCCTGGACGGCGCGGACAGCGTCGCCCGAGGCGCCTACCTGGTGAATCTGCTGGGCTGCGCCCGCTGCCACACCGAAGGCTATCTGCTGGGCCAGAACGCCACCGGCCCGCACCTCGCGGGCTCCCGCGTCGGCATCGCCTACACGGACGGCGACGACGACACCCACCCGGGACTGGTGTTCGCCCCCAACCTGACCCCGGATGCGACCGGACTCGGCGGCTGGAGCCGGCGGGACATCGTCCGCGCCCTCGCCACCGGCGTCGGCACCGACGGCCATCAGCGGCTGCCGGTGATGCCGTGGCCGAACTACATGGCGTTGAGCGACCCGGATCTGGGGGCGATCGCCGACTACCTGCGGAGCCTGCCGCCGGTGCATCGACCGATTCCCGCGATCACCGCGCCCTCGGAGACCATCGAGCACCCCTACGTGCGCTTCGGCATCTTCGTGTTCACGCCCTTCGAGACCGACGAAGAGTCACTCTAGCGGCACGGCCGGCGGCGCCCGCCGGCTCAGTGAACGGCAGGACCCGCCGGACCGCGGGAGCGCACGGCCTGCCACGCGGCATCCGCGAACAGCTCCTTCATCCGCGCCGGCGACGGCTCGTAGTGCCCGGAGAGCCAGCGGCGCACGTACTCCTGAATCGGCCCGCTGATCAGCGGCACGTAGGCTTCCGGCGGCAGCGCCCGCATCGTCCCGCCGGCCACGAAGGGGCCGAACCAGGTGAACACCTCGGTGATGTAGCTGCGGTAGACGGTTTTCAGCCGCGCCCGGGCCTGCTCGGAGAAGTCGATGTCCCGGGAGTGCAGATAGCTGGCCAGCGCCCGGTTGCGCATGGACCAGTCGCAGTAGAACCGGACCACCGCCTTGACGCTCTCCTCTGCACCCCGGGACTGCCGCAGCCGCCGCAGCATGCCGCGGTTGAAGCGGCTGATGCCCTCGATGAACAGCTCCTCGGCGATGCCTTCCTTGCTGCCGAAATGGTGGTACAGGCTGCCGACGCTGCAGCGCGCCGCTTTCTGGATGTCGCCGATGGTGGTGCCGTCGATACCGTGGCGGGTGAAGCAGTCCAGCGCCGCCTTCAGCACGCTCGCACGCCGCGCCACGGTGGCGGCGCGGGGCTCGGGTCGATCCCGGCGTGCTGGCTGGCTGGATCTCGGCATGTTCCTCTCCGCCGCCCCTGCGCAGGCGGTCTCCCCGGTCGGCAGAACCGATGTTAACTAGAATATGGTTCTAGTAAAAGATTCTATCTTTCAGTAAGCTCCGCCCCTCGAATCCGCACTCAACCAACCGCGAGAAGTAGCCATGGACATCGAGCTCAGTTCAGAAGATCTGGCGTTCCGCGACGAAGTTCGTCAGTTCTTCAAGGACAATGCCTACAAGCCCGGCGACGACTACAACCAGTGGCGCCTGGACTGGTTCAAGAAGGCCCGGGAAAAGGGCGGCTGGGACGTCCCCAAATGGCCGAAGGATTTCGGCGGCCCCGGCTGGACGCCCACCCAGCACTACATCTGGGAGCAGGAGACCGCACGTGCCACCCTCCCGTGGGACATGCCCTTCGGCGTCGGCATGGTCGCGCCCATCATCATGGGGTACGGCAACGAGGAGCAGCAGCAGCGCTTCCTGCCGGACATCCGCGCCCGCACCGTCAACTGGTGCCAGGGCTACTCCGAGCCGGGCGCCGGCTCCGACCTCGCGTCCCTCAAGACCAAGGCCGTGCTGTCCGAGGACGGCAGCCACTACGTGGTCAACGGCCAGAAGATCTGGACCACGGCGGCGCACATCGCCGACTGGATGTTCTGCCTCACCCGCACCGACGATTCGGGCAAGAAGCAGGAGGGCATCACCTTCCTGCTCATCCCGATGAAGCAGGAAGGCATCGAGGTCAAGCCGATCATCACCCTGGGCGGCAACCATACGGTCAACACCGTGTACCTGACCGACGTGAAGGTCCCGGTGGAGAACCGGATCGGCGAGGAAGGCAAGGGCTGGACCTACGCCAAGGGCCTGCTTCAGCACGAGCGCACCGGCCTCGCCGGCCTGTCCCGCTCGCTGGTGGCGCTCGAGGGCCTGAAGGAGAACGCCCGCAGCGTGACTCGCGGCAACGGCACGCTGATGGACGACGGCAGCTTCCGGGCGAAGGTGGCGGAGCTCGAAGTGGACCTGCTGGCAGCCGAGTACACCGAGCTGCGCAGCCTGGCCAGCGCCCAGGCCGGCGCGGCGCCGGGGCCCGAGTCTTCGATCCTCAAGCTCAAGGGCACCGAGATTCAGCAGCGCATCCAGAAGCTGACCATGGAGGCCGGCGGTGTGTTCAGCGCGGCCTGGGGCGACAAGAGCGTCGGACCCAAGTTCGCCCGCGGCGGCATGGCCGGCTACCTGGCCAGCCGCGCCTACACCATCTACGGCGGCGCCAGCGAAGTGCAGAAGGACGTCATCGCCAAGAACGTACTGGGCATCAAGAGGTCATCCAAATGAATTTCGAACTGAGCGACGAGCAGAAGCTCATCGGCGAAAGCGTCGAGCGTTTCGTCCAGGACAACTACGAGCTGGAAACCCGCCGCAAGCTGGCGGAGCAGGATCCCGGCTTCTCCAGGGACTACTGGGCCCAGATGGCCGAGCTCGGCTGGCTCGCCCTGCCCTTCGCCGAGGAGCACGGCGGCTTCGGCGGCAACCAGATCGACACCATGGTGGTGATGGAGCAGTTCGGCAAGGGCCTGGTGCTGGAGCCCTATCTGGCCAGCATCGTCATGGGCGGGGGCGCGGTGAAGCGCGCCGGCGGCGACCTGGCGGCCGAGGTGCTGCCGAAGGTGATCGACGGCAGCCGCCAGCTCGCGCTGGCTTACGCCGAGCCCCAGTCCCGCTTCGACCTGCACGACGTGACCACCACCGCGAAGCAGGACGGTGACGGCTACGTGCTGAACGGCCACAAGTCGATGGTCCTGCACGGCGCCACGGCGGATCAGATCGTGGTCTCCGCCCGGACCGGCGGCGGCCAGATCGACACGGACGGCATCTCGCTGTTTCTGATCGACGCCGATGCGGATGGCGTCAAGCGCGACGGCTTCCCCACGGTCGACGGCCTGCGCGCCTGCGAGATCGAGCTCAAGGACGTCCGGGTCGGCGCCGACCGGCTGCTGGGCGAGGCCGGCAAAGGCTTCGAGATCCTCTCCGCGGTAGCCAACGACGCCATCCTGGCGCTGGCCGCCGAGGCCGTGGGCGCCATGGAGCGGCTGTACAAGGACACCGTCGAGTACACCCAGGAGCGCGTGCAGTTCGACCACCCGCTGTCGGACTTCCAGGTCCTGCAGCACCGGATGGTGGACATGTTCATGGAGTACGAGCAGTCCAAGAGCCTGCTCTACCGCGCGACCCTCGAAGCCGCCCAGGGTGATGCGGAAACGGCCCAGCGGACCATCCACGCGCTGAAACACCTCATCGGCCGCAACGGCATCTTCATCGGTGAGAACGCCGTGCAGCTTCATGGCGGCATGGGCATGACCGAGGAGCTGGCCATCGGCCACTACTTCAAGCGGATCCTGGTGATCGACAGCCAGTTCGGCAACGCCGACTACCACCTGGAGAAGTTCGCGGCCTGACCCGACGCCGCCACGGACGGCGGCGCTGATATACTCCCCCGGTTCTCGGACCGGGGGAGTTCCTTTCTGATGATCGCCAGGCTGCTGCGCGAGCCGCTGCTGTATTTTCTGCTCGCCGGTGCGGCGCTGTTCTACCTCGCCGACGCCCTCGGCGGGGACACCCAGAGACGCATCGTCGTCAGCGACGCCGAGCGCGCCAGACTGTCCGCTCAATGGCAGGCCCAGATGGGCCGCCCGCCCACCGAGGCGGAGCTGGCCGCCCTGATCGAGCAGTGGATCCGCGAGGAGATCTACTACCGCGAGGCCGTCGCCATGGGCCTCGACGAGGACGACGTCATCATCCGCCGGCGTCTCGCCCAGAAGCTCACCTTCCTCACCGAGGACCTGGCCACCGCGGAGCCGCCCTCCGAGGCGGAGCTGCGCGGCTTCTACGACGACAACGCCGCCGACTACGCCCAGCCGGAGCGCTGGAGCTTCGTGCATCGCTACTTCAGCGGCGAGCGCCGCGACCAGGCCGAGGCCGATGCGCGCGCGGCGCTGGCCGCGCTCGATGGGGGCGAGGCCGACGAGGCCGCCGTCCAGGGCGACCCCTTCATGCTGCAGCGCAGCTACGTGGCCCGCTCCGAGCGCGAGATCGGCGAGCTGTTCGGCCGCGACTTCGCGGCCGCCGTCGCCGCGCTGCCGGTCGGCGGCTGGGCGGGCCCCGTGCGCTCCGCCTACGGCTGGCATCTGGTGCAGGTGCAGGACTACCTGCCGGCCCGCCAGCGTCCCTTCGACGAGGTCGCCGACCAGGTCGTCGCCGATTACCGCCAGCAGCAGCGCCGGCTGGCCAACGAAGCGCGCTACCAGGCGCTGCTGCAGCGCTACGAGATCGTGCGGCCGTGAGATCATTTGCCCGATCCGACCGACGCGCCCGTGGGAGCGGCCTCCCGGCCGCGAAACGGTCGGTCGCGGCCGGGAGGCCGCTCCTACGGGTCCTGCTGATCGTCGTGGCGCTTGGTTTGATTCCCTCCGCAGGGCTCGCCCACGAAGTGCGCCCCGCCTATCTCGAGATCCGCGAGACGGCGCCGGATACCTTTGCCGTGACCTGGAAGCAGCCGGTGCTGGCGGACCGCCGGCTGGCCATCGAGCCGGCGCTGCCGCCGGAGTGCGGACGCGAAGCGGTCCAGCTTCCCGAGCACACCGGGTCGGCGCTGCTGGAGCGCTGGGAGACGCACTGCGACCTCACCCGGGGCACCCTGCGCATCGACGGCCTGGCGGCCACCCTGACCGACGCGCTGGTGCGCATCAGCTATCTGAACGGCGACGTCCGCAGCCAGATCCTCAAGCCCGCCGACCCCAGCCTGGACCTGGCCGCGGATACCCCCGCCATCGGCGGCTACTTTCTGCTCGGCATCGAGCACCTGCTGCTCGGCATCGACCACATCCTGTTCGTGGTCGGCCTGGTGCTGTTCATCCGCAGCCCGTGGACGCTGGTGAAGACCGTCACCGCCTTCACCGTCGCCCACAGCGTCACCCTGGCGCTGTCCGTGCTCGGCCTGGTGGTGCTGTCGCCGGGACCGGTGGAGGCCGTGATCGCCCTGTCGATCCTGTTCCTCGCCCGGGAGCTGATGGTGCCCGAGGCGCGGCGGTCGCGGCTCACCGTGGCGGCGCCCTGGATCATGGCCTTCGCCTTCGGCCTGCTGCACGGATTCGGCTTCGCCGGCGCCCTGGCGGACATCGGCCTGCCCCGGGACCAGCTCGCGGTGTCCCTGCTGATGTTCAACCTCGGCATCGAGGCCGGTCAGCTCGCCGTCATCGCCGCGCTGCTGGCGGCCGGCTGGGCCGCCCACCGGGCCGCCGCCGCCCTGCTGCCGGTGGCCGAGCGTGGCTTCGCCGTGGCCATGGGCTGCGTCGCCGGCTTCTGGACCATCGACCGGGTGCTCGTGCTGTTCTGAGGCCGGGGCCGCCTTGAGAGGCTTCGACCCATGACGTATAACACCGGACTCCACCGGGGAGAGGAGAGCCCGAGCATGCGTACCGTCACCACCCTGCTGACCGCCCTGCTGATCGCCGGCTGCGGCGATACGGGCAGCCCGACCGATCAGGCGGCGGGCGCCGCCGCGGAGGAGCGGCCCTCCGCAGCCAGCTTCGAGGAGGAGTTCCGCCTGGCCCTGGAGACCGCCCGGCCCGGCGACGTCATCGAGGTGCCCGCCGGCACCCACGCCTTCACCCGCAGCGTCACGCTGAATACCGACGGCGTCACCATCCGCGGCGCCGGCATGGACGACAGCGTGCTGAGCTTCGCCGGCCAGATCGCCGGCGCCGAGGGCCTGCTGGTCAATGCCAGCGACTTCACCATCGAGGACCTCGCCATCGAGGACACCGTCGGCGACGCGCTGAAGGTCAACGAGGGCCGCAACATCGTCATCCGCCGGGTGCGCACCGAGTGGACCAACGGACCGGACACGGAGAACGGCGCCTACGGCATCTACCCCGTGCAGACCGAGAACGTGCTGGTCGACGGCGTGGTCGCCATCGGCGCCTCCGACGCCGGCATCTACGTCGGCCAGTCGCGCAACGTCGTGGTGAAGAACAGCCGGGCGGAGTACAACGTGGCCGGCATCGAGATCGAGAACACCGTCCACGCCGACGTGTTCGACAACGTGGCCCGCAACAACACCGGCGGCGTGCTGGTGTTCAACATGCCCGACCTGCCCCAGCTCGGCCACAGCACCCGGGTGTTCGACAACGACATCACCGGCAACAACACGGCCAACTTCGGCGCCCCGGGCAGCGCCGTGGCGAGCGTGCCCGCCGGCACCGGCATCATCATCAACTCCAACGACAAGGTGGAGATCTTCAACAACCGGGTCGGCGACAACAAGACCGCCAACGTGCTGATCTCCAGCGCCTTCAGCGCGGCCTACAGCGGCGAGCGGGAGACCGCCGCCGACTTCGACCCCTACCCCGAAGCCATCTTCATCTACGACAACAGCTTCGGCGAGGCCGGCTCGGCACCGGACCGGGAGGAGCTCGACGCGCTGCGGGTCGGGCTGTTCGGCGAGACCGGCAGCCTGCCGGACATCGTCTGGGACGGCATCGCCAACCCGGAAAGGAACGCCGACGTGGCGGCGATCTGCATCGCCGACGAAGGCGCCGGCTTCGTCAACGTCGACGCCGCCAACGGCTACGCGAGCCCGTCCACCGACCTGGCCCCCCATGCGTGCAGCCACGAGAAGCTGCCGCCGGTGAGCCTCGAGCTCGGCTCCTGAGGCTGACGTGACCGCCCGGCCCCCGGCCCCCGTTCGCTGGCTGCTGACCGCCGGGCTGCTGGCCCTGGCCGCGGCCTGCCAACCCGCGGGGCCGCAGGTGACCGTGCCGGAGCCGGGGTTTCGCCCCGAGCGCCTGTCCGACTGGGGGCTGATCCTGCGCAGCGGCGACCGGCTCGTCCTGGGCGACGGCGTGGAGCCCTATGCGGTGAAGACGCCGCTGTTTACGGACTACGCGCTGAAGCTGCGCACCTACTACCTGCCGCCGGGCGGCGCCATCGGCTATCGCGAGCGCAGCAGCCTCGACTTCCCCGTCGGCAGCGTGGTCACCAAGACCTTCTTCTATCCGGAGCGGGACGGCGTGGCCGTCGCAGCCCAGGACTGGGACGGCGACGTGGCCGGCCTCGACCTGTCGCGCCACCGGCTGATCGAAACCCGGCTGCTGGTGAAGCGGGACGATGGCTGGGAGGCCCTGCCCTACGTCTGGGATGGGGAGGACGCGTATCTGCGTCTCACCGGCGCGGTCCAGCCCATGCAGGTTGCCCTTCCGGACGGGGAACGCACCGGACTGCCCTACGTGGTTCCCGCCCGCAGCGAGTGCGCGGGCTGCCACGCCACCAATCACACCGACGGCCGCCTGGAGCTGATCGGCGTCAAGGCCCGACACCTGAACCGGCCCTACGCCCCGGGCGGGCCCGGCCAGCTCGCCGCCTGGGCGGCGCGCGGCGATCTGCACGGCCTCCCCGACGCGGCCCGCATTCCCGACGTTCCGGCCTGGAACGATGCCGACGCGCCGCTCGACGCCCGCGCCCGGGCCTACCTCGACGCGAACTGCGGCCACTGCCACAACCCGGCCGGCGCCGCGGACACCTCGGGGCTGCTGCTCGACGCCCACACCACGGCGTTCCGCCAGCTCGGCTACTGCAAGCCGCCCATCGCCGCCGGCCGCGGCACCGGCGGCCGCCCCTACTCCATCGTGCCCGGCGCGCCGGACGACTCCATTCTGGTGTACCGGATGGAGACCACGGATCCGGCCACCCGGATGCCGGAGACCGGCCGGTCCCTCACCCACCGGGAAGGCGTGGATCTCATCCGCCAGTGGATCGCGACCCTGCCGGGCCGTTGCGTCTGAGGCTGCCGCGCAGGCCGCTCAGCGCCAGTCGTACACGTACCGCCGAACCAGCACGAAGTTGCTCACCGTCGCCACCGCGGAGCCGAGCGCCAGGGCGATGAGCGGACGGTTCAGCGGCCCCAGCACGAGTACCGTGAACGTGCCGATGTTCAGCGCGGCGCCGAGCACCTGAATGAGCACGTAGCGGGTGAGCCTGGCGCGGCGGATCGACGCGCCGAAGGTGTAGCGGGCGTTCAGCAGGAACGTGGTGATGATCGCGCCGGCGAACGCCACCAGGCGGCTGCCGATCAGCCCCCCGCTCTGCTGGCCGTAGCCGAAGCCGTAGACCAGCGCGGCGAGGATGCCCACGTCCACCGCGAACCCGGCGGCGCCCACCACCAGGAACCGCGCGAGCTGGTGGCGGATTCTCTGACTCAGCTCCTCCGCCACCGGCGTCAGCGGCTCGCCGGCATCAGACCACGGCCTCGATCAGATACGGACCGTCCGAGGCGAGCGCGCGGCCCAGCGCCGCGGCGAAGTCCTCGCAGGTATCGGCCCTGGCCCCGGGCACGCCCTGGGAGGCGGCCAGGGCGACCCAGTCGATGTCGGGCCGGGACAGATCGAACAGGCTGGCCGCCCGCTCGCCGACCTCGTTGATGCCGAGCCGGCGGTACTCCACGTCGAGAATGCCGTAGCGGCGGTTGCGATAGACCACCGTCACCACCTTGAGCTGCTCCCGGGCCGCGGTCCACAGGAACTGGTTGGTGTACATGGCGCCGCCATCGCCGAGCAGCGCGAACACCGTGCGATCCGGACAGGCCAGCGCGGCGCCCACCGCCGCCGGGCCACCCTGGCCGATGGCGCCGCCGGTCAGGTGCAGCCAGGCGTGGCGCACGCTGCGCTGCATCGCCGGCACGGCAGCGCCGCCGCCGCCGGAGTCCGACGCGACGATGCAGTCGTCCGGCGCCAGCGCCGCGAGAATCTCGCTCACCGACCGGGTCGACAGCGCGCCGCCGGGCAGCTCCGGCCGGACCGCCGTCACCACGGGACCCTCCGCGCCGGCACCGAGGTCGTCCGCCAGCGCGGCCAGCGCGCCGGCGCCGTCCTCGTGGCGGTGCGCCAGACGCAACACCCGGGTGTCGGCGGGCACCAGATCGCTGGGCTGCTGCTGGTAGGCGAAGAAGCTGACCGGCGCCTGGGCGCCCACCAGCACCAGGGTCGACACGCCGCTCAGCACTTCGCGGATCTGCTCGGGAAAGTACGGCAGCCGGCCGATGGCGGGCAGGCCGGGTCCGGAATCCACCCGGGCCGGGAATGTGGTGGTCAGCACCCGGCAGCCGGTGCGGGCAGCCAGCCGGCCCGCGGCGCGCACGCCGGCTTCCGTCAGCGCGTTGCCGTCCATGAGCAGCAGCGTGCCGGCATCGAGACCGGCGGCGGCCACCGACGCCACGGCGGCGTCATCGAAGGCGCGGTAGCGCTGGGGCAGCGAGCGGTTCGACGGCGCCGGCCGGCCCGGCCCCCACGCGCAGTCAGCGGGCACGACCAGGGTGGCGATGCTGCCGGCCGGATCCGGTCGTGGGGTGAGCGCGGCGGCCACGGCATCCCAGGCGTCGTCGCCCAGGCTGTCCGCCGTGCGGCTGGTCCTGACCCACGAGGACACCGGCCGGGCGATGCCTTCGATGTCCGCCGTCAGGGGCGCGTCGTAGGGCACGTGGTGCACGGCGTGCTCGCCGATGACGTTGACCAGCGGCGTACCGGCACGCCGGGCGTTGTGCAGGTTGGCGATGCCGTTGCCGAGGCCGGCGCCGAGGTGCAGCAGCGTCATGGCGGGCGCGCCCCGCATGCGGCCGTAGCCGTCCGCCGCGCCGGTGCACACACCCTCGAACAGGCACAGCACCGGCCGCAGCGCGGGCGTCCCGTCGATGGCTTCCACCATGTGCATCTCCGAGGTGCCGGGGTTGGCGAGGCACACCTCGACGCCGGCGTCGGTCAGGCTGCGGATCAGGGTGTGCGCACCGTTCGGCGAATTCTGCTGCACCGGTAGTCCTCCCACGAACGAAGCGCGCAAGCTTACGGGGCGGGCTCCGACCCGGCAACCGGAGGCGCCCGGCCGGGGTCAATGGTCCTCGCGTCGATCGCCGCCATTGTCGCCGGCCAGGCCCTGCGCGGCCCGGGCTCCCCGCTTCTTCCGGGACGCCTTCGGTTTGCGGCGCAGCTCCGGAAACCGCTGCTCCAGGATCGGGCGCAGGCCGTGCTCGAAGGCCAGGTAGCCCAGCCCCAGCAGCACCAGGGCCCAGGCGCCCATCCGGTCGAGCAGCAGGGCGGGCCAGACGAAGGCCATGGCCATGTTGGCGAGGGACATGAAGCCCAGCCGGAACAGGTACTCGACGAGCTGATCGGTGACGAAGTCGAGAATGCCGCCGCTGGCGTCGAATTCCGAGACCACCAGGCGGATCTCCAGCCAGAGGAAGGTGACCACGTAGCCGAGCCCGTAGAGGCCGCCGCCCCGGGCGGCCCAGAGCCGCAGCAGGCCGTCGCGCATCAGGGTGGACGCGGACCGGGGATCCTCCCAGACCATCCGCGCATGGCGGGCGTGACGCGCCAGGCGGCGCTCCCGGGACTTGCGCCCGGACCCGCCGCCGCTGGCCGCCGCGTCCGGCGGCGGCTCTGCTGACCTGCCGTCTTCCGGCATTCGTTCCGGCACCCGAGGTTCCCCGTGCTGGGGCCCGAAAGCCCGCACCAGCGCCGGATCATCCGTGCGGCCGCCGGCAGGGTCAAGGTAAGATGCCGCCATGAGCAGCGCCCCGTCAGCCGCCGATGCCGTCGTCGTCTGCCCCGAGCAGCGGGTGGAGGCGGCCTGGATCGACTACAACGGCCACATGAACATGGCCTTCTACAACGTGGCGTTCGACCGGGCGCTGGACCACGTCTACGACCTGCTCGGCATCGGCGCCGATTACGTGGCAGAGGGTGGCGGCTCCTGCTTCACGGCGGAGGTCCACGTGAACTATCTGCAGGAGCTGCTGCTGGACGACCCGATCCGGGTCGAGTTCCAGCTCCTCGACCGCGACGCCAAGCGCCTGCACTTCTTCGAGCACATGTATCACGCCGAGCAGGGCTACCTGGCGGCCACCTCGGAGCAGCTCGCCATCCACGTCGACATGGCCAGCCGCCGCGCGGCGCCGTTCCCGGCCGACGCCGCGGCCCGCATCGACGCGCTGTTCGAGCGACACGCCGCCCTGCCTCGCCCGGAGCTGGCGGGGCGCACCATCGGCATCCGCCGCAAATCCTGACCCGACGACGACCCGCGGAGGTTCCCATGACCGACGCCACCCCCGGACCCGTTCGCGAGGAGCGCGACAGCATCGGCCCGATGGAAGTGCCGGACGCCCGCTACTGGGGCGCCCAGACCCAGCGCAGCCTGCAGAACTTTCCCATCGGCGAGGAGACCATGCCCCGGGAGATCGTGCTGGCCTACGCCCGGCTGAAGAAGGCCTGCGCGCTGGTCAACGCCGAGCTCGAGGTCATCGCCCGGGAGCAGGCCAGCGCCATTGCCCGGGCCTGCGACGAGGTCCTCGAAGGCCGGCTCGACGGCGAGTTTCCGCTGTCGGTCTGGCAGACCGGCTCCGGCACCCAGACCAACATGAACCTGAACGAGGTGCTGGCGAACCGCGCCAGCGAGATCCTCGGCGCCGACTTCCGCCGGGACAAGCCGGTGAAGCCCAACGACCACGTCAACGCCAGCCAGAGCTCCAACGACACCTTTCCGACGGCCATGCACCTGGCCGCCTTCGAGGCGATCCACGGCTACACCCTGCCCCGCCTGGCCGGGCTCGAGGCGGCCCTGGCGCGCAAGGCCAGCGAGTTCCACGACATCGTCAAGAGCGGCCGCACCCACCTGATGGACGCCACGCCGGTCACCCTGGGCCAGGAGTTCGGCGGCTACGCCGCCCAGCTCGCCAGGGGCCGGGACGCCGTCCAGGACAGCCTCAAGCGGCTGGCGGAGCTGGCCATCGGCGGCACCGCCGTGGGCACCGGCCTGAACGCGCCCGCCGGCTTCGCCGAGGCCGTGGTGGCCCGCCTGCGGGAGGACACGGGCCTGCCGCTGGTCTGCGCCGGCAACCGCTTCGAAGCCATGAGCGCCCACGACGCCATGGTGGAGATCAGCGGCAGTCTGAAGCGCGTCGCCGTGAGCCTGATGCACGTCGCCAATCAGATCCGCCTGCTGGCCAGCGGCCCGCGGACCGGCATCGCCGAGCTGATCCTCCCCGCCAACGAGCCCGGCAGCTCGATCATGCCGGGCAAGGTCAACCCGACCCAGTGCGAGGCCCTGGCCATGGTGTGCGCCCAGGTGATCGGCAACGACGCCACGGTCACGGTGGCCGGCACCCACGGGCACCTGCAGCTCAACACCTTCAAGCCGGTCATCGCCTACAACGTGCTGCAGAGCGCCCGCCTGCTCGGCGACGCGGCGGCCAGCTTCGAGGTGCGCTGCGTCAGCGGCATCGAGGCCAACCGCGCCCGCATCGCGGAGCTGCGCGACCGCAGCCTGATGCTCGTCACCGTGCTGAGCCCGCGGCTCGGCTACGACCGGGCGGCGGAGATCGCCAAGAAGGCCCACGCCGAGGGCACGACCCTCAAGGAAGCCTGCCTGGACCTGGGATATCTCTCGGAAGCCGAATTCGACGAGATCGTCGATCCGAGCCGGATGGTGGGGCCGGGGTGACCCCGGGCCCTCCTTGTAGGAGCGATCTCCAGATCGCGATTGCGAGGTCCTCGGAAATCGCGATCTGGAGATCGCTCCTACAACAGCACGGGCTCACCGCCCGGTGATCTCCATGATCCGGTGGCCGTGGTGCTCCCGGCCGAACTCGTCGGTGGCGCGCACCGACACGGTGTAGGTTCCGGGGCCGAGGTCGTCCGGCACGTCCGCGGACCACAGGTGGGACGACGGCGTCGCCTCCAGCCAGGACTTCTTGGTGTCCGCGTTGCGGGCGAACACCTCGATCATGTACGGGTCCGCCCGGCTCACCCGCGTCATCGGCAGGTACGGCCCGTCGTCGATGCGGAACTCCACCGTCGATTTCGGCCCGCCGTCGAACAGATTCACCAGCAGCTCCGCCGCCGGCACCGAATCCACCCCGAAGCGGCCGTCGAACAGCTCGCCGGCGCGGAAGTCCCGCAGGCCGTCGGTCCGGATGCCGTGATGGGCCACGTCGAACAGAATCCGCATCTGGTAGTCCGCGGGGAAGCCCGCGGCCTTGTAGCGGACGGTGGCGTCGGTGCCGTCCACCTCGAGGACGTGGTAGCCGTTCGGCGTGCCGTCACGCTGGTCGGTGGTGGGGACGCCGCGCGGGTCGAAGGGGCCGCTCCACCAGGAGCCGGACACCGTGGCCAGCACGTGATGATGAAACTCGCCTGGCCCGCGGAAGCCGTCGTCCGCGCCGAAATAGCGATGCTCGGTGGTGTGGGTGTGGCCCGCCACGGCGTACAGGTTCGGCCGGCCCGACAGCAGCTTGAACAGCTCGCGCCGGTCCGCCGTGGTCACCCCGGGGGCTTCGCCCATGTAGGTCTCGAGCGGCGCGTGCATCGCCAGGAACACCAGGCGTTCCTCGGGAACGTGCCGCAGCTCCTGGGCCAGCCAGGCGAGCTGGCGCCGGCCCAGGTTGGCGATGTAGCCGCCGCTGCCGCGCACGTCGCCGGGGTCGGACTCGCCGTGGCCCCGGTACTCGATGTTGTCCAGCACCACGAACAGCGCCTCGCCGTACTCGAAGGCGTAATAGGGCGGGCCGAAGTAGCGCTTGAAGGTCTCGAGCGAGTAGCGGTCGTCCTCGGCCTCGAAGTTGAGCTCGTGGTTGCCCGGCACGTTGTACCAGGGGATGCCGATGCGGGCGATGATGGCGTTGTAGCGGGGGAACAGGGACAGGTCGTCGAACAGCACGTCGCCCATGGTCATGCCGAAGGCGGCGTCGGTGCCGATCAGCTCCGCCACCACGTCGTCGCGGATGTAGTCCACCTCCGCGGCCGTCTGGGGCTGGGTGTCCGACAGGAGCAGCGCGTCGAAGCGGGTCGGTTCGTCGCGCCGGATCAGCGGGAAGTCGATACGCTCCGGCAGCGGCCCGGTGGGCGCCACGCCCGGATAGCGCATCCCAGGCGGCGACCCCTGGGGCTGATGAATGTAGTAGAACTGCGGAATCTGGTGCTCGTTCACCGGCGTGGCGAAGCCCCGGGGCTTGGTGATGAAGATCACCGCCTCGGCGTCGATGTCCAGCCGCCAGGCGCCGTCGGCGTCGGTGGTCACCACGTCGAGGCCGTCGGACACCCTCACCCCTTCGATGCCCGGCTCGCCGGCGTCCAGCCGGCCGTTGCCGTTGCGGTCCTCGAACACGGTGCCCCGGGCGGTGTCCGCACCGGCCGGCGAAGCGAGGGTCGTGGCGACGGCCGTCGCCAGCAGCAGGGTCGCGATGTCACGCATGGTCTTCGGCTCCTTGGGCGGTGGTTCACTCTCTTGGCATCCGGACATGACGCCCCGATGACACCCCAGAAACACGAACGGGAGCCGCAGCTCCCGTCGTGGTGTCCGATGTCCGGCGATCCGGCTCAGTAGCCTTCCAGATCCCCGTAGCGGTTGCGGTGGTAGTTCACGTCGCCGAAGGTCTGCTCGGCCACGGCCGCGCGCTTGAGGAAGAAGCCGATGTCGAACTCGTCGGTCATGCCGATGCCGCCGTGCATCTGGATGCCTTCCCGGGACACCCGGTTGAAGGTCTCGCCCACCTTCGCCTTCGCGAGGCTCGCCAGCTTGGCGATCTCGGTGGCGTCGCGCGCCTCGTCCAGCGCCGTGAGCGCCTCCAGCACGCAGGACTTGGACAGCTCGACCTCGCAGAACATGTCCGCGGCCCGATGCTTGAGCGCCTGGAAGGAACCGATCGGCACGCCGAACTGCTCGCGCTCCTTGAGGTACTGCACGGTGCGCTCGAAGCACTCCTGCAGGCTGCCGAGCATCTCGGCGCACAGGCCGATGCGGGCGATGTCCAGAGCCGGATCGAGCACGTCGGCACCCTTGTCCACGGCGCCGATGACCGCGTCCTTGCCGACCTTCACGCCCTTGAACTCGATGTTGGCGACGTTGCGGGAGTCGGCCATCTTGATGCGGTTGACGGTGACGCCGGCGGCGTCCCGGTCTACCAGCAGCAGGGTGATGCCGTCGCGATCGCCGGCCTTGCCGCTGGTGCGGGCGACGACGATCAGCTTGTCCGCCGAGTTGCCGTCCAGCACGAAGGTCTTGGCGCCGTCGATCTCGAAGCCGTCGCCGGAGGCCTTGGCGGCAGTGGCGATGCCGTAGGGGTCGTGCCGGTGGCCTTCCTCCAGCGCCAGTGTCAGCAGCAGCTCACCGCCGGCGACCGCGGGCAGCAGCTCGGACTTTTGGGCGTCGCTGCCGCCCAGGTTGAGAATGGTGCCGCCGACCCAGACCGTGGCGATCAGCGGGCTGGCCGTGAGCGTCCGCCCGGTCTCCTCGGTGACCACGCCGAGCCCCTTGTAGCCGAACGCCAGGCCGCCGAATTCCTCCGGCCAGGGAATGCCCGACCAGCCGAGCTCGACCATGGACTTCCAGGTGCCGCGGTCGAAGGCGTCCGGGTTGTCGTCGTCACGCAGCTTGCGGAGCTGGGCGATCGGCGCGCTGGCGGAGCAGAAGTCCTTGGCGCTGTCCTTGAGCATGTTCTGCTCGTCGTTGAGAATCATGGGCATGGCGTTCCCCCTACAAAGCCAGCCAGCAATGAAAGCAAAAGGCCCTGCGGATGTCGAGACTGGCGAGGCCTCCGCAGGCGATCCGGATCAAGGGGCCGGCACCTCCCGGGTGTAGAAGCCCTCGAACCACGGCGTCCACGTCCCGGGAGACCGGGCTTCCTCGAAATACTGCCGGACACGCCCGTCGGGCAGCGCCGTCCAGGTGCCGCGGAACGGCAGGGTACGGCCGTCGTCCGGATAGGTGATGGTGCCCTCCAGGATCATGTCGTCGCCGCTGCGGCCGCCCCGGATGTCGATCCGGGTACGGGGCGACACCCAGACCTGGCGCCACTGGGCGGCCACGGGGTCGAAGAAATTCATGCTCATGCCGGTGCCGCCGCCGGCGCCCTGCCAGCGCTCCACCAGCACGCAGCCCTGCTGCTCGAGCCGGATCTCGTTGCGCCCGGCGTGACGGCCGTCCGCCAGCGCCACGCGCCAGGTGCCGACCCAGAAATCGAAGGCGCGGTAGCCTTCGCCGGTACAGGCCGCCCCGGCGCCCTCGGCCGCCAGGGCCGGCAGCGACAGGGGTACCGTCAGCAGGCCTGTCATCAGCAGAATTACCAACCGTTTACACGGGTTACATCGGCGTCCAGGCATCACCACCCCCTTCTCCGTATCCTTGACGACCATTCCGATGCTACCCAGGCCTGGCAATGGGCGCAGCCTTCATCCGAGCACTGATCCTGACCGCGGCCCTCGCCGCGGCGCCGGTCGGCGCCCTGGCGGCGGCACCCGGGGACAGCACGCCGGCGATGGAGTCCGGGGAGGCATCGCCCGGGGCGGAGACCGGCCCGGAATCCGCCGATCCGACCTTTCAGACCCTGTCGACCCTGGGCGCGCTGGCCCTCGGGGTGCTCGGTCTGCTGTGGGTGCGCCGCCACACCTCCGACCTCTAGAGCCGACGGGGCTCGACGCGGGGTCCTCGCGTAACATGCGCGGCATGGACATCGACACGCTGCAACGACGCCTGCGGGCCACCCTGCCCATGGCCCGGCTCGACTGCCGGCCCCTGCCCGGCTGTCCCGAGATCTCCCTGGCGCTGATCAACGACGACTTCCCGCTAGGCCCCCTGCCGCCCGACGTCATGCGCGCGGTCATCGCCCGGCCGGCCTACTGGTCGCTGTGCTGGGGCAGCGGCCTGGCCCTGGCGCGCCATCTGCTCGACCGTCCGGAGCTGGTCCGGGGACGGCGGGTGGTGGATCTGGGCGCCGGCTCCGGAGTGGTGGCGATCGCCGCGGCGATGGCCGGAGCGGCGCGGGTCATCGCCTGCGACTCGGACCCGGACGCGCTGGCGGCGACGGCGGCCAACGCCGCCCTGAACCGCGTCGCCGTCACCCTCGCCGACGACCTGGCCGACGTCCCGACCGACAACGATCTGATGCTGATGGCGGACGTGCTGTACGACCGGGAGAACCTGCCGCTGCTGGCCGCCGCCTGCCGCCATGCCGACGCGGTTCTGGTCGCGGATTCGCGCATCGCCGAGCTGCCCGATCCGGCCTACCGCCAGGTCGGCACCATCGCCACCCTGACCTACCCGAATCTGGGGGAGTTCGACGAGTTCGGTACCGTGCGGCTGTTCTACCGCGACACGACCGCCGAGGGCTCGACCAGCAGCACGGTCATGTCGTCGAGGTAACGGGCGGCGATCGCCCGCTCCGTCACCGTCGCCGGGTCCTCGAACCAGCGCTGGGCCGACAGGGCGTCCGGAAACTGCAGCAGCGCGACCCGGTTCCAGTCGTCTTCACCGCGGATCGGATCCACGGCAGCGTTCCACGCCAGCCGGCCGCCATGGTCCGGCAGCAGCTTCAGCCAGCCGGAGGCGCCGGGCTCGCCGAGCGGGTCCGCCGGGGCCGCCTCGTCGACCCGGTACAGCACCACCAGGCCGGCCGCGCCGGCGCTGATGTCCGGCGGCGCGCCGGCGCTCCCCAGATGCCGCACCGGCAGCGCCCCGAATCCCTCCCGCAGGCCGCGGTAGCTGGTGCCGGTGAACATCTGCACCAGGCCCGCGCCGGTGGGAAAGCGCAGCATCTGGGCCCCGGCCACGTCGAGCAGGACGGACCCCTCGATCACCTCCACGGAACCCGCCTGCCAGACCAGCTCGGCGCCGTCCTCCGCGGCCAGGGCAGCGAAACGCGCCCGGAAGGAGGGATCTTCCGGCGTCTGGGCGACCGCCGCCTCGGGCAGGAGCTGGAGCAGGTAGTAGGGATTCTCACGACGGGACGCGTCGACCACGATGCCGGCCAGGGTGGGGCCCACGTACCAGACCACGCCGCCGGTCGCCAGGACCAGCACCAGGCAGAACGTCAGAAATGCCAGAAACGAACGACTCAAACCGCTTCCGCCGGCCAGCCAGTGGAGCGCGCATGATAACCGAACAGCCGGGGGTCCTTCCGGCGGATCCGGCGGCGGCACCGACGCCGCCGCGGGCCCCGGCCCCGACGGGCGCCCGGCCGCTGCCGCTCGCCTCTGCGCGCCGGGATCGGGTACAGTCGAGGCTCATCGACACTCCGGGGGAGACCATGGCGAACGAGCCCTATCAGGACATTCTGTACACCGTCGACGACCCGGTGGCGGTCATCACCATGAACCGTCCGGACGCGCTGAACGCCTTCACCGTGCGCATGCTCGCGGAGATCGGCCACGCGCTGGCGGCGGCCGAGGCCGACGAGCGGGTGGTCGGCATCGTGCTCACCGGCGCCGGCCGCGGCTTCTGCGCCGGCATGGACATGAACGCCCTCAACGACATCTCCGGCGGCGGCGCGGGCAAAGCCGAGGATCTGTCGGCGCTGAAGGCCAGCCCCGGCGACCCGGAGCTGGGCGAGAACTTCCGGGTCACCTACAGCTACCTGCTGAGCGTGCGCAAACCCATCATCGCGGCGGTGAACGGCGCCTGCGCCGGCCTGGGTTTCGTGTTCGCCCTGCTCTCGGACATGCGCTTCGTCGAGCGCCAGGCCAGGTTCGCCACCGCCTTCTCCCAGCGCGGCCTGATCGCCGAGCACGGCGCGAGCTGGATCCTGCCGCGGCTGATCGGCCCCGGCCGCGCCCTCGACCTGCTGTGGAGCTCGCGCAAGTTCGACGGCGAGGAAGCCGAACGGCTCGGCCTGGCGGAACGGCTCTGCGACACCGGCGAGAGCGTGACCGCCGCCGGCGACTACATCCGCGAGCTGGCCGCCACCACCTCCCCCACCTCGCTGCGGCTGATGAAGGCCCAGGTCTACCGGCACCTGAACATGCCCCTGGGCGAGGCCATGCAGGAGAGCAACGCCTGGATGGACGAGAGCCTGAAGCGGGACGACTTCCGCGAGGGCGTGCGCTCGTTCATCGAGAAGCGTCCGCCGGAGTTCCGCCGGGTCGGCGGCGACTGATCCGGGAACGGACCGGCGTGGAGCCGCGTCGCCACCGCATCGACGTCGACGGCGTCGGCCTGGCCGTGCTCGAGCTCGGCCCCGCCGACGCGCCACCCCTGATCATGCTCCACGGCATGCGCGACGTGCCGGAGAGCCTGCTGCCGGTGGCCGAGCCGCTGGCCCGTAACCATCGGCTGCTGCTGCCGGCCCTGCGCGGCCACGGCGACAGCGACCGGCCGGGCGGCTACGCCATGGACCAGTTCCTGTACGACCTGTACCGCACCGTCGAAGCGCTGGAGCCCCGTCCCTTCACCCTGTTCGGCCACAGCCTCGGCGGCCAGATCGGCGCCCGGTTCGCCGCGCTGTATCCGGACCAGATCGCCGCGCTGGTGCTGGTGGAAGGCCTCGGCCCGCCGGCGCGCCTGGAGGAGGACGATGCCACCCTGCGCATCCGCCACCACGCCGAGCGGCTGCTGGCCACGCTGACGCCACCGCCGGACCGCCCGCTGCCGGACCTCGAATTCGCCGCGGGACGGCTGAGCCACAACAACCCCCGGCTGCCGCCCGGGCGCGCCCGGGAGCTGGCCGCGCTGGCCACCCGTCGCGAGTCCGACGGGCACCTGCGCTGGGCCTTCGACGCCCGCGTGGCCAGCGTGTTCCTCGGCGTGCAGCGCCAGGACACGGAGCACTACTGGCGGGCGGTCCGCTGCCCGACGCTGGTGGTCAGCGGCGACGAGGCCGCCGAGTACTGGCGGGCCCAGATGGCGCTGCCGGGAGACGGCGAGTTCGCGCCCGGCGAGCTCGAGGCCCGCGTCCGCTGTTTCGCCGACGCCGAGCACGTCGCCATCGCGGGCGCCGGCCACATGGTTCACTACGATCGACCGGCGGACCTTACCGCCGCCGTCGAGGACTTCCTGGGGAGGAGAACATGAGCGACGTCATCGCCACGGACCAGACCAGCCATGACTGGCCGGAGCTGGTGGACCGGCTGAACCGGCTGCTGCGGCTGCGCACCACGCCCATCGGCATGAAGCTGTTCGAGACCCGCGAGGCGATGGAGGCGATACCGCGCATCCGCCGGCCCTCGGCCATCCACACCACCGACCAGATCGTCGGCCAGGCGGCGCGCAACGGCTGGACCGTGGGCATCACCGCCGAGGACCTGGTCGGCGCCCAGTGCAGCACCGTGATCGGTCTTCATCCCCGCAGCGACGAGTGGCTGTCCGGCGACCGCATGGCCGGCGTCTGGTACCAGGATCAGGCCGAGGCCAGCGCCCACCAGCACGCCATGGACGTCGTGCCCTACGGCCGCTTCGAGGCCATGGCGGTGAGCCCGCTGGCCAGCGGCCGGCTGGACCCGCCGGACATCTGCCTGATCTACGCCACCCCGGCCCAGATGATCCTGTTCATCAACGGCCTGCAGTGGACCGGCTACCGCAAGCTCGAATGGGGCTGCGTCGGCGAATCCTCCTGCGCCGACTCCTGGGGCCGGGCCCTCGCCACCGGCGAGCCGAGCCTGTCGATCCCGTGCTTCGCCGAGCGGCGCTACGGCGGCGTCATGGAGGACGAGCTGCTGATGGCCCTGCCGCCGGCATTCCTGCCGAAGACGCTGGCGGGGCTGGAGGCCCTGTCCCGCAACGGGCTGCGCTACCCCATCGCGCCCTACGGCGTGAACAACGACGTCCGTGCCGGCATGGGCGTCAGCTACGGCGACTGACCCGGGCCCGGGCCGTCGCCGGCCCTTGAAAATCTCCGGGGCACCCCAATTTTCCTCGTCGAAGGCGGGCAGGCCACTGCCCGCCGGATCGTGACTTCGGCTTTTGTGCTTCACGAGGAGGTGCAAGAACATGAACGGTCAACTGTCCCCCTTCGAGAGCCTGCTGGACGAGCTGTGGCGCTGGGACCACGACTGGCGCAGCGACTTCTCGCCGTCGCCGTGGTTCTCCGGCATCCGCTCCGTGCGCCAGGGCTCCTATCCGCCCGTGAACGTGGGCTCGAGCCCCGACAGCGTCGACGTCTACCTGTTCGCCGCCGGCCTGGACACCGACAGTCTCGACGTGTCCCTGCAGCACAATCTGCTGTCCGTCTCCGGCAAGCGGGCGCCGGCGACTGAGGAGGCGTCCACCTGGTACCGCCGGGAGCGCTTCGAGGGCGAGTTCCAGCGGGTGTTCACGCTGCCCGAGGACGTCGACCCCGACAAGGTCGACGCCACCTACCGGGACGGCGTGCTGCACGTGCGGATCGGCCGCCGGGAAGCCGTCAAGCCGCGGCGCATCGAGGTCCACTGACCCTGCGCCAGGCCGTCCTCGAGGATCAATAGAACCATCGATTGAAAGCGGAACATCGTGGAGGTCGACATGAATCAGGTCACCGAGCAATCCCGCGACGCCGTTCGCCAGACCGGCGAGGCCGCCGGCCCGACCCATCTGCGCCCCGCCGGCGACATCTTCGAGCACGAGCACGGCATCACCATCGTGCTGGACATGCCGGGCGTGTCGAAGGAACGGCTGAACATCCACAGCGATCGCAACGCCCTCACGGTGGAGGGTGACGTCGAGATCAGCATGCCCGAGGACACCGAGTCCCTGCATGCCGACGTCCGCGCCACCCACTACCGCCGGGACTTCTCCGTCTCCGGCGAGCAGCTCGACGTGGACGCCATCGAAGCGTCGCTGCGGGACGGCGTGCTGCGCATCGACATACCGAAGCGGGCGGAGCTGCGCCCGCGCCGCATCGAGGTGCGGACCGGCTGACGCCGTGGCGGGCCCGGCCCGCCTTCCCCGGGCTCCGGCGGATGCGTAGCATCGTCGAAAACACCCCGGAGCCCGAGCCATGACCTGCCTGCCCCCGATGCGTCGCGTCCTGCTGGCCGCGTGTCTCTGGATGCTCGCCGCCGGCGCCGGCGCAGACCATCTGTTCGTCAACGGCACCCTGCTCACGCTGACCGAAGACGGGCGGCAGCGCGCGGACCTGCGGGTGATCGACGGCCGCATCGCCGCCATCGGCCCGGACCTGGCTCCGGGCCCGGACACCGAGGTCATCGATCTGGCCGGCGGCTTCCTGATGCCGGGACTGGCCGAGATGCACGCCCACGTGCCGGCGCCGGACCAGGGACGGGCCTACCGGGACGACGTGCTGTTCCTGTGGGTCGCCAACGGCGTGACCACCGTCCGCGGCATGCTGGGGCATCCGGAACACCTGGCGCTGCGCCGCGACCTCGCCGCCCACGAGGTTCTCGGCCCCCGGCTGATCACCGCCGGGCCGTCCTTCAACGGCGAGACCGTGACGAGCCCGGCCCAGGCCCGCCGCCGCGCCCGGGAGCAGGCGGCCGCGGGCTACGATTTCCTCAAGATCCATCCCGGGCTGACCCGCGCCGAATACGACGCGGTGGCCGACGAGGCGGCGCGCCTGGGCATCCCGTTCGGCGGCCACGTGCCGGCCGAGGTCGGGCTGCTGCACGCGATCGCCGCCGGCCAGCGCACCGTCGATCACCTCGACGGCTTCATGCAGGCGCTGGTGGACGACGATGCCGCGGCGGCGTCCGGCGGCGGCTCCCTGTTCGGGCTGGCGCTCGCCAGCTCGGTGGACCTGCACCGGCTGCCGGGACTCGTCGAGCGGATGCGGGACGCCGGCACCTGGGTGGTCCCCACCGAGACCCTGATCGAGAACTTTGCCGCCGCGGACCGCATTCCGGAGCTGCTCGACCGGCCCGAGACCGCCTACCTGCCGCCGCATCTGCGCCGGCGCTACGAGCAGGCGCTGGCCCGGGCGAGCCTCGGGTCGGAAGCCGCCCGGCGTGCTCTGGCCGTGCGCAAGCGGCAGATCGCCGCGCTGCACCAGGGCGGCGTCGGACTGCTGCTGGGGTCGGACTCGCCCCAGATCTTCAACGTGCCCGGCTTCTCCATCCATCGCGAGCTCGAGGCCCTGGTGGCCGCCGGACTCGGCCCGACCGAGGCGCTGCGGACCGGAACCGACGCCCCCGCCCGGTTCCTGGACCGCACCGACGACTTCGGCGCCCTGCGCACGGGCCTCGCCGCGGATCTGGTGTGGCTGCGCGCCGACCCCACCGTCGAGGTGGCCGCCACCCGGCAGATCGCCGGGGTGATGGTGCGGGGTCGATGGCTCGACCGGGCGACCCTGGACGCGGGACTGGCGGACATTCGGCAGCGCTACACTGCGGATTGAACCATCGGATCGCACCCCCGGAATGGGGGTTCAGCGCAGCGACGCCCCGAGCAGGTCGCGGGCGATGATGTGCCGCTGCACCTCGCTCGGCCCCTCGCCGATGCGACGGATGCGCATCTCCCGGTACCAGCGCTCCAGCGGCAGATCCTTGGTGACACCGTAGCCGCCGAACATCTGGATGCAGCGGTCCACCACCCGGCTGCCCGCCTCGGTGGCCACCAGCTTCGCCATGGCGGCCTCCTTGCGGAAATCCTCGCCGCGCTCGGCGCGGTGAGCCGCCTCCAGGGTCAGCCAGCGGGCGTTGCGGATGTCGATCTCGTTGTCCACCAGCATCCACTGAATCGCCTGGCGCGAGGACAGCGGCGCGCCGAAGGTCTCCCGCTGGGGCACGTAGGCCAGCGCCATCTCGTGGGCCTTGATGGCGACGCCGATGCAGCCCGCCGCGTAGGGAATGCGCTGGCGCGACAGCCGGTCGTTGGCGATGGCGAAGCCGCCGCCCACCTCGCCGAGCACGTTGGCGTGGGGCACCCGCAGGTCCTCGAAGCCGAGCTCGGTGGCGTAGCGGGCCGCGCGCAGGGTGTGGACCACCCGGCGCACATGGAATCCCGGCATGTCCGTGTCGACGATGAAGCAGGTGACCCCGGCGCGCCCCCGCTCGGGATCGGTGCGGGCGAACACCAGCCCGAAGTCCGCCCGGTCGGCGCCGCTGATGAAGATCTTGCCGCCGTTGATCACCCAGTCGTCGCCGTCGCGGACCGCCCGGGTCTGAATCGCGCGGGCCGGATCGCTGCCGCCGGAGGGCTCCGTCAGCCCGAAGAACCCCTTCTTCTCGCCGCGCAGCATGGGAAACAGATAGCGCTCCTTCTGAGCCTCGGTGGCTTCGAAGAGCTGGGCCAGTCCGGCGCCGCCGAACACGCCGTAGCACGGTGCGTAGAGGCCCGCGCGATGCTGTGCGGTCTCGATGGCGATGAGGGTGCGGGTCACCAGGTCGATGTCCGGCCCGCCGTAGGCCACCGGAATGTCGAGACCGTAAAGGCCCATGGCCCGGGTCTTGTCGACCAGGCGCCGGTAGTCGTCGGCGGGCAGCTCGTCGGCGTCCGGATCGAGGGACGCCTCCAGCGGCTCGATCTCCTCCCGCACGAAGCGGCGGACGTTGTCCACCACCAGGGTCTGCTCCTCACTGAGCGCGAGGTCCATGGCCTACCCCGGGCTGAGCCTGCCGAGGCCCGGCACCGGCCCGTTCGCCGCCGGCAGCCCGCCGTGCGCCGCCTGGTGACGCATCAGCAGCTCTCGATGACGGGTCAGGTAGGCCGTGGTGACCTCGACGCGGAACCGGCTCGCGCCGTCGATCCGGCCCAGGGCGTCGCACACCTCGCCGCGCAGGCCGAAGCGGCTGCGGCCGCCGGCGCAGCCGATGTAGAGCACCCGGCCGGCGGCGTCCGCCAGCTCGTAGACGCCCATGTGCCCGGGCAGCGCCGCCGCATCGGCGGCATCCGACCAGCCCCTCCCATCGATCACGCCGGCTCCCGCCGCTTCGGCATGATGGAAATCTCCATGGGGGCGAGCCGGGTCATGTCGACGTCGATCAGATAGGGGCCCGGCGCCGCCATGCCGACGTCGAGGGCCTCCTCGAACGCTTCGACGCTGCCGACGCGGACGCCGGGCACGCCCATGCTCTCCGCCAGCGCCGCGAAGTCCACGGTGCCAAGGTCGGTCTCGTTGATCCGGCCGAAGCGGGTGTCCTGGAGCCAGCGCAGCACGCCGTAGCCGCCGTCGTTGAACACCACGATCACCAGCGGAAGCTGATACTGGGCGCAGGTGGCAAGCTCCGTGGCGTGGAACATGAAGCCGCCGTCGCCATGCATCACCAGGGTCTGACGCCCCGTGGCCACCGCGGCGCCCACCGCCAGCGGCAGGCCCGGCCCGATGGCGCCGGACACGGGATTCATGGTGGTGCGGGGCTGGAAGATCGGGAAGAGCTGATTGCCGAAGTTGTAGGCGGCGATGGTCTGATCGCGGACGAACAGGCCGTCCCGGGGCAGCCGCCCGCGCATGGCGTCCATGATGCGCGGATAGTCCGTGCCGAGCCGCCGGCGCATGGCGGCGTGCACGCCCTCGCCCGCCTCCCGCACGGTCTCGTTGAACTGGGCGTCGTTGGGCGGCACGTCCACCAGCGACTCGAGCAGGCCTTCCAGCGCCAGCCGCGCATCCGCGGCGATCGCCAGGTCCGCCGCGTGCACGCGGCCGAGCATGCCGGCGTCCACGTCGATCTGTATCAGCTGGCCGGGCGGTTTGAGCCGCGCGCCCTGACCGTCGACGCCGACGGCGAAACGGGTGCCCACCGCGAGGGTCAGGTCGGCATCGGCAATGGCCTGGTGCATGCCCGCGCTGGTGTAGTAGTTGCCGAGACACAGCGGGTGGTCGTCGGCCATCGCGCCGCGGCCGCCGTTGGTGGTCAGCACCGGCGCGTCGAGCCGCTCGGCGAGATGCGTCAGGGCCTCGGCCGCGTCGGCGGCGACCACGCCGCCGCCGGCCACGATCACCCGGCGGCGGGACGAACCGAGCCGGTCGACGGCCCGTTCAAGAGCCTGGCCGTCCGGCGCCAGCGCCGGTCCGCGCGGCGGATGGAAGTCGGTCTCGGCAGTCTCCGCGTACTGCAGGTCGATGGGTATCTCGATGGCGCCCGGCGCGCCGCGGCCGGCGTGAATGTCCGCCACCACCGCGGCCAGGGACCCGGCGAGCTGGTCGACGTGGCGCGGGCTCTCCACCCGGCGGCAGACGCTGCGCAGCATCGCCACCTGGGCCTCGGCCTCGTGGACGTAGCCCATGCCCTTGCCGTAGAACGCCGTTTCCGCCTGACCGGTGATCAGCAGCACCCGGGAGGAGGCGTACTGGGCCTCGTACAGGCCGGTGACGCAGTTGCTGGTGCCGGGACCGGTGCTGGCGATCATCACGCCCATCCGGCCGGTGGCCCGGGCGTAGCCGTCGGCGGCGTGGGTGCCGGCCTGCTCGTGGCGCACGTCGACGATGCGGGTCTCGCCAAGACGGTTGATGGCATCGAACAGCGGCATGTTGTGAATGCTGACGATGCCGAAGACGTGGCGTACGCCCATCTGCGCCAGCGCCCGGGCGACCAGATCGGCGCCGGTGAACGGTGTGCTCATCTACCCCTCCGCGGCCTGCTGCCGGCGTTTCCCCAGCCGTCAACCTAGCACCTTTGCCGGAGCCGATCACCCCGGCGTGGACGCCTCCGCGGGCGTTTGCTAGCTTTCGCCGGCGTTTCCCCAACGACCCGAACTGGAGGCAATCCGAGCATGGCGATCGAAGAAGGCAAAGCCGCCCCCGCATTCACCCTTAAGGACGCGGACGGAAACAAAGTCGCGCTGAAGGATTTCAAGGGAAAGAACGTGGTCGTCTACTTCTACCCGAAAGACGACACCCCGGGCTGCACCAAGGAGGCCTGCGGCTTCCGCGATCTCTGGAAGGACATCGAGAAGACGGGCACCGTGGTGCTCGGCGTGTCGCCGGACGACGGCGCCAGCCATCAGAAGTTCGTCGCCAAGTACGGGCTGCCGTTCACCCTGCTGTCCGACCCGGACCGCAAGGTCATGGAGAAGTACGGCGCCTGGGGCGAGAAGAACATGTACGGCAAGAAGACCATGGGCGTGATCCGCTCGACGGTGCTGGTCGGCCCCGACGGCAAGGTGAAGAAGCACTGGAAGCGCGTGCCCAAGGCCGAAGCCCACCCGCAGAAGGTGCTGGAGGTCCTGCAGGCCGGCTGACGGCCGCGGTGCCGCCTCAGGGCGCGTCGAGCGGCCGGAACGCCTGGTCGCTGTCCGCCACCAGCCACACGAACATGGCCCAGGCCGCGACGTTCTGCGCCATCTCGTCCGGATCGATCTTGTCGAAGGTGTCGTCCGGCGTGTGGTGGAACTCGAAGTAGTCCTCACCGTTCTGATCGAGCCGCATGACCGGCATGCCCGCCGCCTGGAGCGGGCTCATGTCCGGCCCGCCGCCACTGTCGTTGCCGCCGCGGATGATGCCGAGGAAGGCGAGCTCCCGCTGCAGCGCCTCGACGAACGGCAGCGCGTGGGGCGCCACGTTGGAGCTGAGCCGCCACACCCGCCGCGCGCCGAAATCGGACTCGGAGCCGAGCACGTGGTCGTCCACCGTGCCGTCGGCGACCCGGGCTTCGGCATAGGCCCGGGCCCCGACCAGCCCCACCTCCTCGGCGCCGAACAGCACCAGCCGCACCGTGCGGCGCGGCCGCCGCGGCAGGTCGCGGATCAGCTTGGCGGCGGCGGTGACGATGCCCACGCCGGCACCGTCGTCCAGGGCACCGGTGCCGAGATCCCAGCTGTCGAGGTGGGCGCCGATGATGACGATCTCCTCGGGCGCGCCCGTCCCCGGGATCTCGGCGATGACGTTGCCGCTGGTGGTCTCCTCCCGCCAGTCCGCCGCGGTCTTCAGCCGCACGCGAATCGTCTCGCCCCGTGCGTGAATGCGCTCGATCTGGTCGGCGTCCGGGGCGGACACGGCCAGCGCCGGAATGCCCGCCCGGCGCCCCTCGGGGAAGCCCATCATGCCGGTATGAGGAAAGCGGTGGCTGGAGGTGCCCACGGAGCGGATCAGCACCGCCGAGGCGCCGCGGTTCTCCGCCTCCAGCCAGGCGGTGCGGCGCTTGCGGTTGGCCCAGCCGTAACCTTCGCCGGTGCGCGTGGCCGTCATGCGGTCGTTGACGAACACCACCTTGCCGGCCAGAACGTCCTCGCCCGTCGCCGACGCCAGCAGATCGTCGAAGCTGTCGAAGAACGCGATCTCCGCCTCCACCCCTTCCGGCGGCGTGCCGCCGGCGCCCCCCAGGGAGGTGGCGAACAGCGGCTGCGGATACGGCGCCACGATGGCAGCCTCCTCGTGCACCGACTCGCCCCGGGTCCACAGCGACAGCGGGAACGATTCCACCCGCACGTTGGCGAAGCCGAGTTCCTCCAGGGTCGCGACGGCCCAGTCCCGGGCCCGCGCCTCCTGGGCCGTGCCCGCCAGCCGGGGGCCGACCTCGGTGGTCAGATCCCGGGTGATCCGGTAGGCCAGGTCGCTCGCCAGCGCCCGGTCGGCGAGCTGCCGGGCGGTCGCCCGGGCCTCATCGGTGAACACGGGTGGCGCCACCTGGGCGGCGGTGGTCAGGGTGCAGGTCAACAGCAGCAGGGCCGCGGGCAGTCGCAGTCGGGGCATGGGTCCTCTCGGCGTCCGGATCAGCCCCAACCCTACCCGAATACGTCCCGGCGACCCAGTGGGCGACCGTTTCCCACCCCCCGCCCGTTGTGCAACACTCGAGCGCACGCATGCATCGACAGGGGAGAGAGGCATGAAGTTCGGCATTTTCTACGAGCATCAGCTACCGCGGGACTGGGACGAGCAGAGCGAGCACCGGCTGTTCAAGCAGTCCCTGGATCAGATCGAGCTGGCCGACCGGCTCGGCTTCGACTACGCCTGGGAGGTCGAGCATCACTTTCTCGAGGAGTATTCGCACTCCTCCGCGCCGGAGGTGTTCCTCGGCGCCGCCAGCCAGCGCACCAAGCAGATCCGCCTGGGCCACGGCATCATCCAGCTCACCACCAACCACCCGGCCCGGGTGGCAGAAAAGGTGGCGACCCTCGACCTGCTGTCGGACGGCCGGGTCGAACTCGGCCTCGGCGAAGGCGCCTCGGTGACCGAGCTGCACCCGTTCAACCTGCGTTTCCGCGACAAGCGCGACGTCTGGGAGGACGCGGTGCGCGCCACCCTGCCGATGTTCTGGAATCACGGCTGGGAATACGACGGCGAGTTCTTCAAGTTCCCGCTGCGGGCGGTGGTGCCGAAGCCGCTGCAGAAACCCCATCCGCCGCTGTGGGTGGCCTGTTCCCAGCTCGACACCATCAAGTACGCCGCCCACCGCGGCATGGGCGCGCTGTGCTTCAAGTTCGCCGACCTGGATGCCGCCCGGGCCTGGGTCAACGCGTACTACAACACCTTCCTGCGGCACCAGGAGAAGCTCTGCGAGTACCAGGCCAATCCGAACATCGCCGTGGTGGCCGGCTTCATGTGCTGCGAGACCGACGAGGAGGCCTGGCAGAAGGCCGACGGCTGGACCTTCTTCCAGTTCGCGCTCCAGCTCTACAACAAGGAAGGCCCCTTCGAGCCCGGCACCGTCAACTTCTGGGAACGCTATCTCGAGTGGAAGCAGACCCCGGCCGGCCAGAAGCGCACGGGCAGCGAGCTGATCGGCTCCCCGGAGACCATCCGCGAGCGCCTCGCCGAGCTCGAGGCCGCCAACGTCGACCAGGTCATCCTGCTCAATCAGGCGGGCAAGAACACCCACCAGGACATCTGCGACAGCCTGAAGCTGTTCGCCGAGACGGTGATGCCGGAATTCCAGGGCCGCGAGGACGAGCACCAGGCCTGGAAGCAGTCCGTGCTCGCCGGGGAGGTCGAGCTCGAGGACATCGACACCGAGCCGTTCAACGTCACCCGGGGCCGCAAGCCGACCCTGCCGTCGACCAGGGAGCAGCGCGACATGGTGGCCGGCGCCGTCGGCCGCCCGGATTCGCAATCAGCCGGCTGAGGAACGCACCGATGAGCGAAACGACCCCCTACACCGGCGGCCGCAAGATGTACGACGCCGACAGCCACGTGATGGAAACCCTGACCTGGCTGACGGACCATGCCACCGCCGAACAGCGCAACCTGATCGCACCCCTGGCCACCGAGAAGGGCGGCAAGGGGGTGCGCAAGGCCATCGCCCAGGCCGAGGCCCGGCGCGCCGATCCCGCGGCCACCCGCGAGCTGCTGGAACAGCCGCTGATCTCCGGCCCCAAGGGCTGGGCGGCGTACGGCGCCTCGACGCCGGAAGAGCGCTCCCACGCCCTCGACCTGCTCGGCTTCGAGAAGCAGCTCGTGTTCCCCACCTTCGCCATGGGTCAGTTCGCCGGCTCCAGCGACCCGGACAAGCTGTACGGCGGCACCGACATGCTGAACCGGGCCATGGGCAGCTTCTGCGCCGGCGACGAGCGCATGCTCGGCGTCGGCTTCGCCCCGCTGCTCGACCCCGGGCTGGCATTGGAAGCCGTCCGGCACGGCCTGAAGCAGGGGGTCCGGGCGTTCTGGCTGAAGTCAGACCCGGCCGGCGGGCGTTCGCCCTCCCACCTCGACTACGACCCGATCTGGGACCTGCTGGAGCGCGAGCGGGTGCCCATCGTGCTGCACATCGGCGGCGGCCGCGGACTCGACCGGGACTACCACGAAACCGGCCATCCCCCCGTCACCGACTGGCTCGGCGGCGGCGAGAACCTGCGCGGCAAGGACTACCACGCCATCTCCCACTCGCCCCAGAACTTTCTCACCGCGCTGATCTACGACCAGGTGTTCCAGCGCTTCCCCGAGCTGAAGTGCGGGGTCATCGAGCTCGGCGCCACCTGGGTGCCCGGGTTCCTGCGCATTCTCGACCAGGGCCACCGGGCGTTCCGCAAGGCGGAGCCGCTGCTCCAGAGCCTGGAGCTCACGCCCTCGGAGTTCTTCCGCCGGCAGGTCCGCGTGAGCCTGTTTCCCTACGAGGACGCCGGCTGGCTCATCGACCAGGCGGGCGCGGAGATCTTCATGTTCGCCTCGGACTATCCCCACCCGGAGGGCGGGCGGGACCCCATCGGCCGGTTCGACGCGAGCCTCGACGAGGCAGCCGTCCCCGCCGCATCGAGGGACCGGTTCTACCATGGCAACTTCGCGGACATGTTCCACCTGCCGGCGTGACCGGCGGCGCCCGCGGCGGGGACGCGGATCTACCGTCCTCGCCTGCCTGCTGCTGATCGCCTTCGCCGACGCCGCCGTGGCCGGACGGTTCGTCTGCGAGCCGGTGGACGAGCGCACGCCCGGGCACTCCCGGGCCGTGCACGTGCTGCAGGCGGCGCTGCCCTCGGCGCCGGCGGAGATCCGCTACTGCCGGGGCCCCAGCCCCCGCTGGGTGGCCCGGTGGAACCCCTTCGAGTCCCGGGACGGCTGGCGGCTGTTCGCCACGGCCGTCTGCTTCGACCGGGACGACCCGGTGCAGTGTCGGGTCGAGCGCCACGCGGCCGTCGCCGGCTCCCACCAGGTGATCGACCTGCCCTACCCCATCGCCCTGGACCGGGTGATCGGGCTGTTCGCGGCCGCGACCCGGGACCACCCCGACGCGGAGGTCACGGAGATCAGCTACGAGGAAGTGACCGACGGCGGCGTCTGGTCGGCGGAGGCCTACGGCTACCAGGTCAGGCTGATGGAGGCGCCGGACTACGAAGGCGGCAACATTCCCGTCTACCGGCGGGCCTGTCCGGACCCCTGCCGATGGTTCACCGATCCCGACGAGCGCACCGCCTTCTGGATGGGCGGGAGCGGCGACGTCGTCCTGCGCGCCCGCCGGCGCGACGCCGGGGACCCGATGATCGACTTTCTGTACTACCTCGGCCGATGAACCTGCTCGCCGCGGCCTGGATTCTGCTTCAGCCGGTCGCCCCCGCCGCCGACGCGGGCTGCCTGGACGCCGCTGCCGCAGACCCGGTGGCCGCCCGCGTGGTGGCGCGCCTGGCCGCCGAGCTGTCCGCGCCGCCGGCGCGGGTGCTGGCCTGCCCGGATGGACGCTGGGAGGTTCGCTGGCCGAACTACCAGCAGCACGGCGACTGGCGCAAATCCGCCCGGGGCCACTGCCGCAGCCGGCCCGGCCCCGACGGTGTGGTGCTCGATCGCTGCCGCGTCGCCATCGATGCGCACCATCCCGGCCTGCCCCACCCCATCCGGCTCGGCCACGACCTGCCCCTGAGCCGGGTGCGCGAGGTGGTCGACGTCCTGGCGGGCGGGCTGCCGCCCGACCAGCGGATCTGGCAACTCGACTTCACCACCGTGCGCGACGGCGGCGCCTGGTCCGAGGAGCACTACGGCTACGAGGCGCAGACCGTCCGCGCCGGCGGGGGTTCCGGCCACGTCCTGCGCGTCTATCGGGACTGCGCGCCATCGCCGTGTGTGTGGGCCTGGCGCAAGATCTCCGAATGGGTGAGCTGACCCTGGGGTTCTGCCGGCCTGCTGGCGACGGGCATCGTGGGCGCGTGCGTACAACTACGCATGGCAGCCCGGATCCCCGCTGCACACCATGGACCGCATGAATGATGCCCCAACCAGCGCGCCCGCCAAGCCGGCCGGCCAGGCGCCTGCGGACATGACCCGGGACGTGCAGGCGACCCTGCGCGCCGAGCATGGCCGCAGCCGCCTGACGATCGCCGCGTGGCTGGGGGCGGCGCTGGCCGCCGCCGCCCTGCTGTTCTGGTGGCTGCGTCCGGTGGAGCAGGCCGTGCAGTGGCGCACCGAGACCGTCGACCGCGGCGACATGGTGCTGACCGCCACCGCCACCGGCAATCTCGCGCCCATGCGGGAGATCAGCATCGGCGCCGAGATCTCGGGGCGCATCGAGGAGGTGCTGGTGGCGGAGAACGATGCCGTCGCCCGCGGCGACGTGCTGGCGCGCTTCGACACCGAGGAGCTCACGGTCACCCTGGCCCAGGCGGAGGCGCGGCTGGCGCTGGCCATCGCCAGCGTCGCCGAGAACGAAGCGACCCTGGCCGAGGCCCGGCTCAACGAACGACGTACCGAGGAGGTCGTGACCAGGAACCTGGCCTCCGACGCGGACCTCGACGCCGCCCGGGCGGCCCGCGAGCGGGCGGCGGCCAGAGTCACCTCCGCCCGCGCGTCGGTGCGCGAGGCGGAAGCCGCGGTCTCGGTGGCGCGGACCCGGCTGGACAAGGCGGTGATCGCGTCCCCCATCGACGGCGTCGTCCTGCAGCGCAACGTGGAGCCCGGCAACGCGGTGGCGGCGAACTTCCAGACCCCCCAGCTGTTTCTGCTGGCCGAGGACCTCGAGCGGATGAAGCTGGAGCTGGCGCTCGACGAGGCCGACGTCGGGCTGGTGTCCACCGGACAGCCTGCGGTGTTCAACGTCGACGCCTGGCCGGACGAGTCCTTCAACGCCCGGGTCCTCAAGGTCTACCTGTATCCGACCATCGAGAACAACGTGGTGACCTACACGGCGGTGCTGAGCGCCGACAATCCGGACGGCCGGCTGCGCCCGGGGATGACGGCGACCGCGACGATCACCACCGGCATCCGCGAGCAGGTCGTGCGCGTGCCCAACGCCGCGCTCCGGTTCAAGCCGCCGGACGACGAATCGCGCGGCGGCATCGTCATCGGCCCGCCGGGGATGGCCCGCCAGCGCGACGACGCCGGCCCCGGCAACACCGTGTGGGTACTGCGGGACGGTGCGCCGGCGCGGGTGCTGGTGCGCACCGGCCACACCGACGGACGCTACACGGAAGTCCCCGGCTCCGAGCTGACCCCGGGCGATGCGATCATCGTCGGCGCCGGCACCCGGGCCGGGGCCGGGTAGCCGGCCTCATGACGACGTCATGAGCAGCCACGCCCGGCCGGCCGCCGAACCGGCGCCGGTGATCCTCGAGATGGCCGGCATCTTCAAGATCTACGGCAGCGGCGCCGCCGAGGTGCGGGCGCTGGACGGCGTGGACCTGGCGATCCGCGCCGGCGAATTCGTCGCCGTCATGGGGCCGAGCGGGTCTGGCAAGTCCACCTGCATGAACATCCTCGGCTGCCTGGACGTCCCCACCGCCGGCAGCTACCGCTTCCACGGGGTCGACGTGAGCGCGCTCCACCGGGACGAGCTGGCCCTGCTGCGCCGGCACTACATGGGCTTCGTGTTCCAGAGCTTCAATCTGCTGCCACGGGTGCACGCGCTTGGCAACGTGGAGCTGCCGCTGGTCTATCAGGGCGTCCGGCCGGCGGCCCGCCGGGCCCGGGCCCTGGCGGCGCTCGAGGCCGTGCACCTCGGCGACCGCGCCGGCGCCGTGCCCAGCCAGCTTTCCGGCGGTCAGCAGCAGCGGGTCGCCATCGCCCGGGCGCTGGTCACGGAGCCGTCGCTGCTGCTGGCCGACGAGCCCACGGGGAATCTCGACACGGCGACGGCCGGGGACATCATGTCGCTGCTGGAGTCGCTGCGCCGGGAGCGGCGGATCACCATCGTCATGGTCACCCACGAGCCGGACATCGCCGCCCACGCCGAGCGCGTGCTGCAGTTCGTCGACGGACGTCTGGTGCGGGACGGGCCGCCGGCGTGAGGCCCGTCGACACGCTGGTCATCGCCGTCCAGGCGATCGGGCGCAACAAGCTCCGGTCGTTTCTGACCGCCCTGGGGATCATCATCGGCGTTGCCAGCGTGGTGGTGATGGTGCACCTGGGCAGGTCCGCCACCCGCGCGGTGACCGAGGAAATCGCCAGCATCGGCTCGAACCTGCTGTTCGTGATGCCGGGTACCTCCCAGCGCGGACCCGGCGGCCTGCGCATCCCCGCCGAGCCCTTCGAGCTGGCCGACGCCGAGGCGATCGAGCGGGAGGTGCCGGGCGTGGTGGTCGCGCCGTCGCTGTCCCGCTCCGCCACGGTGGTCTACGGCAACGCCAACGAGTCCGTCAGCGTCGAGGGCACCACCAACGCCTACTTCGAGGTGCGCAATCACCCGCTGGCGTACGGCCGGCCCTTCGAGCCGGCGGAGGTCCGGTCCGGCGCGGCGGTCTGCATCATCGGGCAGACGCTGGTCGACGACATGTACCTCGACGCCACACCGCTCGGCTCCACGCTGCGGGTCGGGCGCACCGCCTGCCGGGTGGTCGGCGTGCTCAGCGCCAAGGGTACCTCCATGGGGCAGGACCGCGACCGGACCGTGCTCATGCCCATCAAGACCGTGCAGCGCCGCCTGGCCGGCGAGCTGGACGTGAACGTCATGTACGTGTCCGCGCTCGTCGACGGCACCACCCCGCGCGTGCAGGACGACATCGAGGCGCTGCTGCGCCAGCGGCGCCGGATCGCGCCCGGAGCGGAGGACGACTTCAACGTCCGGGATACCCAGGACGTGGCCGACGCCCTGGAGCGCACCACCAACACGCTGACCGTGCTGCTCGGCGCCATCGCCGCGGTCTCGCTGCTGGTGGGCGGGATCGGCATCATGAACATCATGCTGGTGTCGGTCACCGAGCGGACCCGGGAGATCGGCATCCGGCTGGCGATCGGCGCACGCACGGCGGACGTGCTGACTCAGTTCCTGGTGGAGTCCGTGGTGCTGTCCACCATCGGCGGGATCATCGGCCTGGCGATCGGCATGAGCGCGACCTGGCTGGCCACCGCGCAGCTCGATCTGCCGTTCGTGCTGTCGCCGGGCACCATGGCCCTGGGCTTCGGCTTCTCCGTGTTCATCGGCGTGCTGTTCGGCTTCATACCCGCGCGCAAGGCGGCGCACCTGAATCCCATCGACGCGCTGCGGCACGAGTGACGCGCTCGACGCGGGCGCCTGGCCGGCGTCACGGCGGGGCCGGGGCGTAGCGCGTCAGCGTCGCCGCCCGACCGTCGGCTTCGTCGGCGATGACGATGGCGCCGTCGGCGAGCACGGCGATCCCCTCTGCCTGGCGGTGCCGGGCCCGGAGCAGCCGCCGCCAGGCCAGCAGCCGGCCCGCCTCCGCATCGACCTCCAGCAGCACCCGCTCCTTGCCGGCGAGCACCAGCAGTCGCGCCGGCGCCCCGCCGGCACGGCCTGCCCGGGCGGGCAGCCAGGCGAGCCCCGACGGGCGCAGCCGGCGCAGGCCGGTGGCGTTCAGCACCGGGGCGACGTCGATGGCCAGCACCTCCGACTGGGCGGCATCCGCCGCCACGCGAACGAGCAGGACGTGGCCGGTGCGGGGCGCCCGGGGATACTTGCAGGCCAGCAGCAGCCCGCCGTCGGGCGCCGTCTCGATGCCCTCGAAACCACAGACTCCGCGCAGCACCGTGGCCTGCCGCCAGGCCGTGGTGCCTCCGGGCGAGAGGGTGGCCCGGTACACCAGGCCCGGACTCCCCAGCAGCCACAGCGCGTCGCCGCGGCGGGCGAGGCCCTCGAAATCCCCCGGCGGACCCGGGGCGCCGGGCACGGCAACGATCTCCAGCGTCGCGCCGGGCGCCAGCCGCCACAGCGCCGCGCCGTTGTCGTGGTGCGCCAGCAGCCCACCTTCGCCGTCGTCGACCAGGCCGGAGACTTCCGCAAGCTCGTCGGGCAGGGTCCACCGGCCCGAGGGCGCGTCGAAACGATAGTGGGACAGCCCGGTCGCCGGCACGAGGTCGGCGCCCCGGCCGGCATCGGTGGCGCAGCCCGGGCCACCCGTCAGCGCGGCGGCCAGCAGGGCCACGGGGGCCAGGCGCACGCCGCTCAGCCGCCGGCCGCGAGGCAGCGCCAGACTTTCTCGGCGGTGAGCGGCATCTGCAGCCGCTCGCGGCGGACGCGGTCGATGCCGCCGCGCCGCAGCGCATCGCACACGGCGTTGAAGACCACGTGGGGCGCGGCGCAGGCACCGCCCTCGCCGATGCCCTTGACGCCGAGCTCGTTGGTAGGCTCCAGGACCTCGTGGAACCCCACGTCGATGTCCGGCATGTCCGCGGCGTGGGGCATGGCGTAGTCCATGAACGAGCCGGTCACGAGCTGCCCGTAGGCGTCGTACACGGCGTGCTCCAGCAGCGCCTGGCCGAGCCCCTGGACGACGCCGCCGTGGACCTGGCCGGTGGCCAGCAGCGGGTTGATCACCCGGCCGCAGTCGTCGACCGCGGTGTACCGCAGCACCTCGATCTCACCGGTGTCCGGATCCACCGCCACCTCGGCCACGTGGCAGCCATTGGGAAACGTGTAACCGCCGCCCCGGTCGTAGCGGAAGGTCTCCGCCAGCGGCGCGCCGCCGAAGGTGGCGTCCAGAGCGGCGCGCGCCACCTCCTCGAGGGTCACCTCGCCGGGACCGTCGTCGAGCCGGTACACGCCACCCTGGTAGCAAACCCGCTCCGGCGCAGCCTGCAGCAGCGCCGCCGCCGTGTCCCGGCCGCGCCGCACCACCGCCTGGCCGGCCTGCCGGACCGCGATGCCGCCCATCTGGGAGGACCGGGAACCGCCGGTGCCGCCGCCGAACTTCACCACCGCGGTGTCGCCCTGAACGATGCGGATCCGGTGGAAGTCCACCTCCAGCGCCTCGGCGAGGATCTGGGCGTAGGCGGTCTCGTGGCCCTGGCCGTGGGAGTAGGTGCCGACCACCGCCTCGACGGTGCCGTCGGCGGCCACGGACACCCGGGCTTCCTCCTCGGGGCCGCCGCCGGAAGATTCCACGTAGTAGCCGAGGCCGATGCCCCGCCAGCGTCCGTCCGCGCCTTCTGCGCGGCCGCCGAAGCCGGCCCAGTCCGCGCGTTCCAGGGCCCGGGCCAGGGTGCCGGCGAAGTTGCCGCTGTGCATGGTCACGCCGGCATGATTGGTGAACGGCAGGTCCTCGGGACGGACGAAGTTGCGCCGGCGGATCTCGTCGGGGGCCAGCCCGAGCTGTTCCGCGGCGGCGTCCATCAACCGCTCCATGACGTAGCACGCTTCGGGGCGGCCGGCGCCCCGGTAGGCGGACACCGGCATCACGTTGGTGAACAGGCAGCGCACCCGGTGATGCAGCGTCGGAATCCGGTAGACGGTGCCGACCACCCGGCCGCCGGCGACGGTGGGCACCAGCGGTCCCACCGCCGAGCAGTAGGCGCCGAGGTTGGCCAGCGTGTCGACCGCCAGCGCCACCACCCGGCCGTCCTCGTCCAGGCCCAGCTCGCAGCGGGTCCGGTTGTCGCGGCCGTGGGCGTCCGACAGGAACATCTCGCTGCGGTCGCCGCGCCACTTCACCGGCCGACCCAGCGCCCGGGCCGCGAACAGGCACACGCACGCCTCCGGGTAGACCTCGCCGCGAATGCCGAAGCCGCCGCCGGTGTCGCCGCTGATCACCCGCACCCGCTCGGCATCGACCTTGAGGATGGCCCGCGCCAGCACCCCCTGCTGGGCGTAGGCGCCCTGGCTGGGGTTGTAGAGCAGGAATCCGTCCTCGCCGTAGTCCGCGACGCAGGCCCGCGGCTCGAGCGGCGTCGGCGCCACCCGGTTGTTCACCAGGTCGAGGGCGACCCGGTGGCGGGCCGAGGCCAGCGCCCGCGCGGTCGCGGCCTCGTCGCCGTTCTCGTAGCGCAGGCACAGATTGCCGGGGCAGTCGTCGTGCAGCCGAGGGGCGTCGGGGCCGGCCGCGGCTTCCAGATCCACCACCGGCGGCAGATCGTCCACCTCGAGCTCGATCAGCTCCGCCGCGGCCACCGCTGCGGCCCGGGTCTCGGCGATCACCGCGGCGAGCGGTTCCCCGACGAAGCGCACCCGGTCCCGGGCCAGCACCGGCCGTTCCGGGATGAACGCCGGCTCGCCGTCGGCACCGGTGATGCGCGCCCGGCAGGGCAGCGGTCCGAGCTCGTGCAGGTCTTCCGCGGTCAACACGGCATGCACGCCGCGCGCCGCCAGGGCGGCGGACACGTCGAGCCGGCGGATCACGCCGTGGGCGTGGGGCGAGCGCAGGAACGCCGCATGAAGCTGGCCGGGCAGATCGACGTCGTCGGTGAAACGGCCGGCGCCGGTGACCAGCCGCGGGTCCTCGGTGCGGGGCACGCTCTGGCCGATGCCGAACTTCACCGCTCGGCCGCTCCCGGGTCTGTGGGGGCCGTGCCCGTCACGCTCAGCCGACGGTGACCCGGTGGCGCAGCACGCCGATGGGCTTCACCTCGACTTCGATCTCGTCACCCTCGTCCATGAACACCGGCGGGGTGCGGGCGGCGCCCACGCCGCCGGGCGTGCCGGTGACGATCACGTCCCCCGGGGTCAGCTCGCAGAACGTGGAGCAGTACTCGATGATGTCGCCGAAATCGAACACCAGCAGGTCGGCGGTGGCGTTCTGCATCACCTCGCCGTTCAGCCGCGTGGTGATCTCCATGGCGCCGATGTCGGCGACATCGTCCCGGGTCACCATCCACGGCCCGAAGCCGCCGGTGGACGGAAAGTTCTTGCCGGGGGTGAACTGGGTGGTCTGCCGCTGATACTCCCGCACGCTGCCGTCGTTGTAGATGCTGTAGCCGGCGACATGGTCCAGGGCCCGGGCCTTGGGAATGCGCCGTCCGGCCTTGCCGATGACCAGGGCGATCTCGCCCTCGTAGTCCAGGGTGTTGGACTCCTTCGGCCGGATCATCGGCTGCCCGTGGCCGACCTGGGCGTTGGCGAAGCGCACGAAGATGGTCGGGAAGCCCTCGCCGCCCCGCCCGGTCTCCTCCTGGTGCGCCTTGTAGTTGAGACCCACGCAGAGAATCTTGTCCGGATTGGGCACCGTCGGCAGGTAGACCAGGCCCTCGAGGGGCAGATCCGCCGCGTCGCCGCACAGCCCGGCGAGCTCGTCGAGGGCGTCGGCGGCGATGGCGGATTTCAGGTCCGCGAACTTGCCGCGGGCACCGACGTCGACCACGCCGGCGCCGTCGCTGGTCAGGTAACCGAAGGTCGGGGCACCGTCACGAATGAAAGACAGCCAGCGCATGGGACTACTCGAACATGATGACGTTGCGGGCGATCTCGCCGGTTTCGAGCTGCTTCATCGCGTCGTTGATGTCCGCCAGCCTGATGTGGCTGGAGATCATGTCGTCGAGGTGCAGCTTGCCCTGCAGGTAGAGGTCCACGAACCGGGGCATGTCCACCCGGAACCGATTCGAGCCCATGAACGAGCCCTGGATCTTCTTCTCGAACAGGAACTCGACGCCGTGCAGGGTCACCATGTCGCCGGGCGGAATCATGCCGATGATGGTGGCCGCGCCACCGTTGCGCAGCATGTTGAAGGCCTGCTCGGCGGTGGCCTTCAGGCCGATCGCCTCGAAGGTGTAGTGGGCGCCGCCGTCGGTCAGCTCCTTGACCGCCTCCACCGCGTCGGTGTCCTTGGCGTTGACCACGTCGGTGGCGCCGAACTTGCGCGCCAGCTCGAGTTTCGACGGCACCGTGTCGACGGCGATCACCCGGCTGGCGCCGGCGATGGCGGCGCCGTTGATGCAGGACAGGCCGACCCCGCCGCAGCCGATCACCGCCACCGTCGAGCCCGGCTCCACCCTGGCGGTATGGATGACGGCGCCGACGCCGGTGGTGACGCCGCAGCCGATCAGCGCGGCGCGATCCAGCGGCATGTCCTCGCGGATCTTCGCCACGGCGTGCTCGTGGACCAGCATGTGCTCGGCGAAGGAGCCCAGGTTGGCGAACTGGGTGAGCGGCTTGCCGGCGTCCGACAGGCGCGGCTCCTCTTCCTCGCGGCGCTTGGTCTCCGGCTCCTGGCACAGGGTCATGCGGCCGGTGAGGCAGTATTCGCAGTGGCCGCAGAACACCGACAGGCAGGTGATCACGTGATCGCCCGGCTTGACGTAATGAACGTCCGACCCGACCTGCTCCACCACGCCCGCGCTCTCGTGGCCGAGCACCATCGGGAGCTGGCCCGGGTAGGTGCCGTTGAAGAAGTGCAGGTCCGAGTGACACACCCCGGCTGCCACGGTGCGGATCAGCACCTCACGGGGCCCCGGCTTGGAGACCTGGACCTCCTCGATCTCCATGGGCTGATTGACCTCGCGGAATACGGCTGCCTTCATCGGATGTTCCCCCCGGATGGATGAGTGACTTCTACCCTGTAGGAGCGGCCTCCCGGCCGCGATTCACCGGATTGCACGGCAACCGGATCGCGGCCGGGAGGCTACCCGCCCAGGGCCGCTCCTACGAGAGCTATGTGTTGGCTCGAGTAACTGAGGGAGTGTGCCGGGCCGCTCAGAGCTGCGCAAGGCGGCCGTCGATGAGGGCCTCCGCGGCGGCCACCGCCGCGGCCAGGCTGCGCGGGTCCGCCACGCCGCGGCCGGCGATGTCGAAGGCGGTGCCGTGATCCACCGAGGTGCGGACGAACGGGATGCCCAGGGTGGCCGTGGTGCTGGCGTGGAAATCGTGGACCTTGATGGCGATGTGGCCCTGGTCGTGGTACAGCGCCAGCACCACGTCGAACTCGCCGTCGATGGCCCGGTTGAACACCGAGTCCGCCGGCCAGGGGCCGCTCACGGCGAGCCCCTCGGCCCGGGCGTCGGCCACCGCCGGCGCCAGCTCGTCGATCTCCTCGCGGCCGAGCAGCCCGCCCTCGCCGCCGTGGGGATTCAGCGCCGCCACCGCGATGCGGGCGCCGGGCAGCCCCCAGGTCGACAGGGTCCGCGCGGTGAGCCGGAGCTTGTGCAGCACGTTGTCCCGGGTCACGTAGCGCGCCGCCTCGATCAGCGACTTGTGGGTGGACAGGTGAACCACCCGCAGCCCCGGCGTCATGAGCATGGTGGCGGTCCAGTCCGCGCCGGTGAGCCGGGAGAGGATCTCCTGGTGGCCGATGTCGTCGACGTAGCCGGCCGCGTGAATGGCTTCCTTGTGGATGGGACAGGTGACCATGCCCGCCACCTGCCCCGCCAGACAGGCGCGCGCCGCCGTCTCCACCGAGCGCACCGCGATCTCGCCGCAGCGGGCGTCGACGCGGCCGAACTCGAAGCCCTCCGGGCCGAGGCCGACGTCCAGCAGCGCCAGCGGCGCGCCGGCGGTGTCGGGACCGGGGACGTCCGCCAGCTCCGGCAGCGTGACGCCGGCGGCTTCGGCGCCGGCCTCCAGCGCCCAGCGGGTGCCGATCAGCAGCAGCGGCCGCACGTCGGGGCCCGACGCCCGTTCCGCCAGCAGGCGCGTCGCCACTTCCGGACCGATGCCGGCCGGGTCGCCCAGGGTCAGCGCCAGGGGCAGCCGCGCGCCGGATACTGTATATTCATCCACCATCATGCAGAAGCTGTCGGACCTGCTGGAGAGTTTTCGAGTGTACGCCGTTTGCGTGCCCTGCGGCCGCATGGAGGCGCTGGACCTGGCGCGGGCGGCGGCCCGGCTCGGCGAGGGCGCCACCGTCGCCGACCTGCGCGCCCGGGTGCGCTGCGGCGCCTGCCGCGCCTTCACCCGCGACGTGCGCGTGGTCTACGTGGGTCCGGAGGACCGCCGGGCGGACTTCCGCTACCGGCGCTGATCGCCGTCTATCGGCGCGGATCGGCATCGCGCTACCATGGGCCGCTCACGGACGCACAGGAAGACGACATGGGCGTGGAAACCGGCGGCCTGCTGGGCCTGATTCACCTGGTCATCGTGATCTACGCGCTGGTCAAGATCGTCCAGAGCGGCGCCTCCACGGGCGCCAAGGTGCTGTGGATCGTGATCGTCCTGGTGCTGCCGATCCTCGGGCTGATCCTCTGGCTGCTGCTCGGGCCCAAGGGCTGACCCGGCCGTCAGGCGGGGGCGCCGGGCCTACAGCAGCTCCGTCGCCTCCAGGGTCAGGCCGAAGCCCTTGACGCCCACGTAGTCCACTTCCCGGCCCGCGATCAGGCGGATCTTGGCGAGCCCCAGATCGCGCAGAATCTGAGCGCCGACGCCGATCTCCAGCCACTGGGCCTTGCGGGCGTCCTCCTTGGAACCGCTGGTGAGCTTGTCCAGCGGCACGCCGACGAACCCGGAGCGCAGGTAGATCAGCACGCCGGCGCCGAGCTTCTCGATACGGTCCAGGGACGCGTCCAGCAGGCTCTCCTGGTGCTCGGACTGGGGCCCGAACAGGTCGTCGAGCAGCTTCTCCCGGTGAATCCGCACGGGCACGGAATCCAGCGCGTGGATGTCGCCGAACACCAGCGCGATGTGCTCGGCCTCCTCGAACTTGGTCCGGTAGGCGGTGGCCCGGGCGGTGCCGATGCGCGTCCGCACGGTGAACTCCATGGTGCGCTCGACGAGCTGCTCGCGCTGCTGGCGGTAGGCGATGAGGTCGGCGATGGAGATGATCTTGAGCCGATGCTCCCGGGCGAAGTCGATGAGCTGCGGCAGGCGCTGCACGGTGCCGTCGTCGTTGACCAGCTCCGCCAGCAGACCCACCGGCGGACAGCCGGCCAGCACCGCCAGGTCGATGCCCGCCTCGGTGTGGCCGGAGCGCACCAGCACCCCGCCCTGACGGCCGACCAGGGGAAAGATGTGGCCGGGACGGACGAAGTCCTCGGGCGCGACGTTGTTGCTGGTCAGCGCCTGGGCGGTCGCCGCCCGCTCCTCGGCGGAGATGCCGGTGGTCAGCCCCTTGGTGTAGTCGATGGACACGGTGAAGGCCGTGCTCATGGGCGCGTCGTTGCGGGCCACCATGGGGTCGAGGTGCAGGCGCTTGGCGTGCTCCTCGAGAATCGGCGTGCACAGGATGCCGCTGGTGTGGCGGATCATGAACGCGACCTTCTCGGCCGTGGCCTTGCTGGCCGCCATGATCAGGTCGCCCTCGTTCTCCCGGTCGTCGTCGTCCACCACCACCACCATCTCGCCGGCGGCTACCGCCGCCAGGGCTTCCTCGATGGTGTCGAAGGGGGAGTCGGTCTGAGAGGACGCCCCGCGGGGCTGATCGCTGGTCATGGTTACGCCTGCTGTTCGAGTCGGTGTGAAATCGGGCGCGCAAGATTATCACGCCGGGCAGGCGGGCTGCGAAACGACCGCGCGGGAATCTCAGGGACGCATGAACATGTAGTCCTCGTCGCCCTGGCTGTTGTCGAGCTGGAACTGCAGCACGGCCTTAAGGTCCTCGGGGCCCTTCAGGTCGCGATAGCGCTCGGTCAGGGTGGCCAGCATGGCGCGCAGCAGGGTCTCGGGGTCCACGCCCGCGGCCTCGGCCTGGCCGATGGCGGCGTCGATCTGTTCTCTGGCGATGGTATAGGCGCTCATCGGCGGGTCTCACCTCCGTCTGGGATGTCGGCCGGGCCCGGGCGACGTCTCACACGGCGCCGTCTGCCTCCAGCGCCTCCAGCTCCGACTCGCTCAGCCCGAAAACGCCGCAGTATATGGCCCGGTTGTCGGCGCCGAGATACGGGACTTCCGAAAGCGGCGGCAGCTCCGCGCCGGCGAAGCGCAGCGGCGAGTGGCACAGCGCCACCCGCCCGAGATCGGGATGCTCGACCCACTCCAGGGTGCCCCGGGCGTGGAGCTGGGGGTCGTTGACCACCTCGTCGAGGGACTGCACCGGCGCGCAGATCACGTCGTGGGCCTGGGCGATGCGGAACACCTCGTGCTTGGGCAGCGACGCGGTCCAGCGCTCCACCTCCGCGTCCAGCGCGTCCATGTGGCGGGCCCGGGCCGCCATGTCCGCGAATTCGGGCCGGTCGAGCAGCTCCGGCCGCCCCATGGCTGCCACCAGATTGCGCCAGTGGCCTTCGCGGATGCAGATGATGGCGACGTGGCCGTCGGCCGCCCGGTAGACGTTGTAGGGCGCCGCGGACAGGGCGGCATGCCGGTTGCCGGTGCGCGGCGGCTGGTGCCCGGCCATGAAGTACGCGCCGAGCGCCGTCGACAGCGCCGGGAACAGGCAGTCCTGCATGGACACGTCGATCATCGCGCCCTCGCCGCTGACGCTGCGCCGGTACAGCGCCGCCACGATGGCGCCGAACAGGTGCGCCCCGCCCATGAAGTCCGCGAGGGCCGGCCCCGCCTTGGTGGGCGGACTGTCGGCGTCCCCGGTGATGCTCATCACCCCGGTCATGGCCTGCAGGGTGATGTCCATGCCGCGGTACGCCCGGTACGGCCCCGTGGTGCCGAAGCCCGTGCTGGCGGCGTAGATCAGCCCGGGATGCTCGGCCCGCAGCGCGTCGGCGCCGACGCCGTAGCGTGCCAGGGTGCCCGGCGCGAAGTTCTCGAGCACCACGTCGACCTGGCGGACCACGCGCTTCAGCAGGGCCTGGCCGCCCGGCGTCTTGATGTCGAGGGTGATGCAGGCCTTGCCCGTGTTCAGCAGCGCGAACGGGTAGCTCGCCGCCGTGGCCCGGGCGCGGCCCCGCAGGGTCTCGCCCTGGGGCGACTCCACCTTGATCACCCGGGCGCCCGCCTGGGCGAGCAGGAAGCCGCAGTAGGGGCCGTTGTAGACCTGGCCGAAATCGAGGACGGTGACGCCTTCCAGCGGCAGCGCGCTCATGGCCGGGCTCCCTCGGGCCGCGGCTCGAGCGCCGGGCAAAAAAAACGGGGCCTGCGGAACAGGCCCCGATCGATAGGGAACGGAACCCAATCGGTTCCAAACGATGTGTGGGGTACACAGTACGTACTGATGCGCCCGCGACGGAAACCGTCGCACGCGCCGTGGCGAAAACCCGCCTTGTCGGACAATTCCGGCCGACCCGACCGGGCCGGTCCCGGGGCGTCGTTCATCGCTGGCCTCCCTCCTCGATCCCGCCGGGGTTCCCTCAGTGCCGGACGAACCGGTTCCGCTGTCGGTCCTTGCGCACCCCGTCGCCGGGGAAGATCTGCCCGTTCATGACGATGAACACCCCCGGCGGCAGCGCCTGGACCGCGGCCACCGCCATCCCGACGTTGAAGAACGCGTCGGTCTGGGCGAAGCGGGCCGGCGCCAGGGCGCCGGTGAGGACGACGGTCCGCTCCCCGAGCCCGGTCAGGGCCCGGGCGGTCTCGGTCATGGTGTCGGTGCCGTGGGTGACGATCCCCCGCCGCTCGGGGCGGGCGGCGATTCGCTCGCGGATCATCGCGCGGTCCTCGTCGGTGATGTCGAGGCTGTCCTTGCGCAGCAGCCCGAGCATCTCGAACGGCACGGCGACGTGGGCCTGGCGCAGCAGGTCACCGACCACCGACTCGCCGACCTCGTAGTTGCTGTTGGCGTCGAAGTAGACCTTGTCGATGGTGCCACCCGTGGTGACCACCAGAATCGGTTCCGGATCGTAGGCCGCGGCGTCCACCACCGTCGCTCTCCCGTCTCGCGTCGGGCGCATGATAGCCATCCCCTGGCGTTGCCCCCAACACCCGCTGGCCGCCGCTCCCGCTATTGGTTATGTTGCCGGACAGTCCGCAAGGGAGGGACGCCCCATGACACGCACCGTCTACCGGAACACCCACCGCTCCATCGCCCTGGCCGTGGCGCTCGTCATGGCTGCGAGTGCAACTGCGGCTGCCGCCGCGGCGGACGGCACCGTGCCGCTCCGGCCCACCGCCGACGACGAGCTGCCGCCGGCCATCGTCGGCGAGGGCGGCGCCCTCCTCGGCAGCGACGTCGGCTACTTCGACGCCAACGACGCGACCGTCGGCTACCTGGCCGTCCCCGAGGGTCCCGGCCCCCATCCGGCGGTGATTCTCATCCACGAATGGAACGGGCTGGTGGACCGGGTCAAGCAGACCGCGGACAGCTTCGCCGCCGAGGGCTACGTCGCCCTGGCCGCCGATCTCTACAGCGGCCGCACCGGCAGCAACCGCGAGGAGAACATGGCCCTGGTCCGGGAGACCCTCGCCGAGCCCGAGGTGATCATCGCCAACCTCGAAGCGGCGGTGCGCTACCTGGAGGCCCGGGACGACACCACCGGCAAGGTCGCCGCCATCGGCTGGTGCTACGGCGGCGGCGTCGCGCTGTCCTTCGCGCTGGGCAGCGACGCCCACGACGGCACGGCCATCTTCTACGGCCGGCTGCTCGACGATCCCGAGCGCATGCAGCACATCCACCACCCGGTGTACGGCACGTTCGTCGAGAACGACGCCGGCATTCCCGTGGCGGACGTGCACGCCTTCGTCGACGCGCTGCGGGCCGCCGGCATCGACAACGACGTGCACGTCTACGACCACGTCAATCACGGTTTCTGGCTCCACGTCGACCGGGACCCGGCAACCAACGCGGGACCCGCGCTGGACGCCTGGCAGCGGCTGAAGACCTATCTGGACCAGGTGCTCGGCGACTGAATGGAACTGCCGTACCGGGTCCATCCGGGCGATGGCCCGCCGCTGCTGCTGGTACACGGCTTCCTCACCGGGCCGGGCCAGTGGCAGGCGAACCTCGAGGCTCTGCGCCGCCACTGCACGCCGGTGACGGTCACCCTGTGGGGTCACGCCGGCGCCCCCAGCCCCGCTGATGCCGCCGCCTACGATCCCGGCGCCTACGTCGCCGCCTTCGACGCCATCCGCCGGGCCCTCGGCGCCGAGCGCTGGTTTCTGCTCGGCTACTCCCTCGGCGCCGGGCTGACCCTGCGCTACGCGTTCGAGCATCCGGACCGGGTGATCGGCCATGCCTTCACCAACTCGACCTCGGCCCTGGCGGATGCGGACGTCCAGCAGCGCTGGATCGCGTCCGCCGCCGAGTCCGCGGAGAAGGTCCGGACGGGCGGCCACCGGGCCATGGAGCGGATCGCCGTCCACCCCCGCCACGCCCGCAAGCTGCCGCAGCCGATCTACCGGGCGCTGATGGCGGACGCGGCCCGCCACGACCCCGCCGGCATCGCCGCCACCATGGAGCACACCAACCCCCACACGTCGGTGCGCGCCCGCCTTGCGGAGAACCAGCGGCCGGCCCTGCTGGTCTGCGGCACCCGGGAGCGGCGCTTCCGCCCCCACCGGGAATTCCTGCCGGAGCACATGCCCCACCTGCGCGTCGCCGACCTCGACGCCGGCCACGGCATGAACATGGAGGCGCCGGAGGCCTTCGCGGCGGCGGTGACGGCGTTCCTGACCTCGTGCGCCACATCGTCGACGAGCTGATCGAGGAGCGGGCCGAGGGGCTGCGCCGCCACCCCTGGCTGTGGCGCAGCCTGAAGCCGGCGATCTACCCGCTGCTGGGCTACCGGCACGCCATCCGCATGGCGGATCAGATCGCGCCGCTGCCGGGACTCGAGACCCTGCAGCACCTCAGCCGGACCCTGGACCTGCGCCTCGAGGTCAGCGGGCTCGAGCGGATTCCCGCCAGCGGCCTCGCCGTGGTCACCCCCAACCACCCCTCGGGCATCGCCGACGGCATCGCCGTGTTCGACGCGCTGCGCCGGGTCCGCGAGGACATCAGCTTCTTCGCCAACCGGGACGCGATCCGGGTCTCGCCGGGACTGGCGGACGTGATCGTGCCGGTGGAGTGGATGGAGACCCGGCGCAGCCACGGCCGCAACCGCGAGACGGTGCGCCACATGATCGAAGCCTTCCGCCAGCAGCGCCTGATCGTGATCTTTCCGTCCGGCCGGCTGGCCCGGCCGACGCTGGGCGGCCTGGTGGAACGGGACTGGCTGCCGTCGGCGCTGAACCTGGCGGTGAAATACCGGGCGCCGGTCACGCCCATGCACATCGAGGGGCGTAACTCCTGGCTGTACTACCTGTTCTACGCCATCCACCACGAGCTGCGGGACATGACCCTGTTCCGGGAACTGCTGAACAAGCGCGGGCGGACCTACCGGATCCGCATCGGCGCGCCCTTCGAGCCGACGGGGGACCCCAGGGATCTGACGCCGGCGCTGCGGCGCTTCGTGATGGAGGAGCTGCCGAGGGGCGCGACCCGCTTCCGGCCGCCCGCGGTCAGGCCGGCAGAAACGGCGTGACCGGCTTCGGCCCTTCGTCCGCGCAGCTCTTCAGCACGGCGCGGGGTTCCGGGGATCGGCGCACCCGGCGGGTCACCGGCCCCGCCGGCGAGTCGAAGGTGACCTCCCAGACGCCGTCCGGCAGCTCCACCGCCCGGGGCGACGACAGGTCCGAACGCCGGGTGACGGCCTCCGCCGCCTGCGCCTCGGGCGGCAGCGCGCTGCGGCCCCGCAGCCAGTCGAAGGCCAGCTCGCCGGCTTCCACCCGGGCGACGAAGTCGTCCAGCCCCGCCTCGGTGAGCCGCCCGTAGAGCGCGCCCTGGGGCAACACCAGCACATTGGGCGCGAACCGGTGGCCGCCGAGATGGGTGACCTGCCAGGCGCGGTCGCCGACCCGCTCGCGCAGCCCGGCGTAGATGGGCAGCCCGTAGCGGGCGCAGCACACGTCCCGCTGGCCGTTGGTGCAGACGAAGTAGCGGGGCATGTCGACCCGCTGCAGGATCACCGGGTCGGCGACCTCGTCCGCCAGCCGGATCCGCTGCAGGAACTCGTAGCCGACGCCGGCGGCGCCGAACAGCCCCGCCGGCGTGGCGACGTAGAGCTGGGTCTCGTCGCGGTCGAGCTCGGGACGGCGGATGAACTGGGGCCGGGCCTTCAGGCCCGCGCCCTCCAGCGCCGCCAGGTTGTCGTCCAGCCAGGCCCGGGTCGCAGCGTCCAGGCTGTTGTCCGCCAGCGCCTTCGCCTTCCAGGTCGGCTTGTACTCCAGCAGCACCCAGACGTCGACCGGATCGGCGGTGCCGATCATCGGCTCGTCGGTGTTCTCCTCGCAGCAGAAGATTCGTTCGGCCATGGCCCCGGTTGTACCTCACTGCACCAGCCGCTAGCTTAGCAGCCGTGGCTGCCGTACACAGGCCGCCCACACGGAAGCACTTCGGCGAGACTCAGGGGAGAAGGAACCGCCATGGGCCCGACGCAGGCGCTCGCGCAGCGCATCACCGAGACGCACTTCGACGCCCTGTCCGGCGAGGCGGCCACCGTGGCCAGCCAGGCGCTGCTGGACTTTCTCGGCGTCACCCTGGCCGGCGCCGGCGAGCCGCTGGCGACCATGCTGCAGGCCCAGATCGCCGACGAGGGCGGCCACCCCCAGGCGTCCGTGCTCGGCACGGCCCTGTCGGTGAGCGTCCGCCAGGCGGCGCTCGCCAACGGCGCCGCCGGCCATGCCCACGACTACGACGACGTCCACGACGCCATGATCGGCCACCCCACGGTGCCGGTAGCGCCGGCGGTGCTGGCCCTGGCCGAGCATCTCGGCAGCAGCGGCGCGGACGTGATCGCCGCCTACTGCGCCGGCGTCGACACGGAGTGCATCCTCGGGCGCTACGCCGGCCCGGGCCACTACGCCCGGGGCTGGCATGCCACCGCCACTCTGGGCAGCCTCGGCGCCGCGGCCGCCAGCGCCCGGCTGCTCGGGCTGGACGTCGAACACACCGCCGCGGCGCTGGGCATCGCCGCCACCCAGGCGGCCGGGCTCAAGAGCCAGTTCGGCACCATGTGCAAGCCGCTCCATGCCGGCCACGCGGCCGCCACCGGCGTCGAGGCGGCCCAGCTCGCCGCCCGGGGATTCACCAGCCGGCCGGACGTGCTGGAAGCGCACCAGGGCTTCATGTCGACCCTGTCCGACGCGGCCTCCCTGGACCGGTTCTTCTCGGCCCTGGCCACCCGGGAGTTCGTCCCCGACATCTGCTTCAAGTACCACGCCGCCTGCTACCTGACCCATTCCGCCATCGAGGCGGCCCTGCAGCTCAAGCGCCTGGAGAAGCTGAAGCCCAGGCAGGTGGAGGCGGTGGACGTCTGGGTCAACGCCGGCCACTTCGACGTCTGCAACATCGCCGCGCCGGTCACGGGCCTGGAAGCCAAGTTCAGCCTGCGCTTCACCGTCGCCATGGCGCTGGCCGGCGAGGACACCGCGAGCATCGAGCTGTTCACCGATGCCCTGACCCGGCGCCGCGACCTGGTGGCGCTGCGGGACCGGGTCACGGTCCACGCCCACGAGCGCGCCCGCCCGGAGACCCGGGTGCGCATCCGCACCGCCGACGGCCGGTCCCTGGAGACGGAAGCCAACGTGGCCATTCCCGCCACCGATCTCGACACCCAGTGGCAGCGGCTGGCCGAGAAGTTCCACACCCTGGCCGATCCGCTGATCGGCGGCGACGCCGCCGACACGGTGGAGGACGGCTGCCGCCGCCTGCCGGACATGGACGGGGTGGCCGCCCTCGCCGCGGCCCTGCGCCCGGCCGCCCTCGGGCAGCGACGGAGCGCATGACGTGAGCGAGGAGACCGACTTCCGCAGCCGTGCCGTCACCCGGCACAAGGGCAACCGCTACGAAGACATGACCGAGGGCCGGGTGTTCGAGCACCACTGGGGCCGGACCATCACCGCGGGCGACAACGCCGCCTTCACCAGCCAGACCCTGTCGTTCTGTCCGCTCTACTTCAACGAGCCCTACGCCCGCGCCATGGGCCATCCCGCGACCGTGGTGAACCCGCTGCTGGTGTTCAACACCGTGTTCGGCCTGTCCGTGGAGGATCTGTCCGAGGGCGGCGGGCCGTTTCTCGGGGTGGACGGCTGCGCCTTCCTGGCGCCGGTCCACGTGGGCGACACGCTGACCGCCCGCAGCACCGTGAAGATCGCCCGGGAATCCAAGGGCCAGCCGGGCTTCGGCATCGTCACCTGGCACACCGAGGGCTTCAATCAGCACGGCGAGCGGGTGATCGAGTTCCACCGCACCAACCTCGTCCGGCGGCGGACGCGGAGCTGACCATGGCGCTGACCGGCGACGACAACTACTTCGAGGACTTCCAGCCCGGCCAGGTGTTCCGCCACGCCCGGGGCAAGACCATGTGCGAGCAGGACAACGTCGGCATCACCCTGCAGGTGCTGAACACCGCCGACGCCCACTTCGACGAGCACCGCATGGCGCAGAACGCGATGGGCCGGGACGGCTGGAACCGGCGGCTGCAGTTCGGCGGCGTCACCATCGCCATGGTGATCGGACTGACCATGGAGGACACCGGCGAGAACGCCGTGGCCGAGCTCGGCCTCGACCGCATCCGCCTGAAAGCGCCGGTGTTCCACGGTGACACGCTGTACGCCTACACCGAGGTGCTCGGCGTCGAGGACGCCGACCGGGACGACGCCGGCATCGTCAACTTCCGCCACTGGGGCGTGAACCAGGACGACGCCGTGGTGTTCGAGGGCGAGCGCCGCGTGCTGATCAAACGCAAGAGCCATTTCCTGAACGACGGACCCGACCCATGAGCCGACAACCCAGACGCGAGCAGCCCCGCCGGGCGCGCCGCTGCCAGCTCTCCGTGCCCGGCAGCTCCGAGAAGATGATGTCCAAGGCCGCCGGCCTCGACGTCGACCACGTGTTTCTGGACCTCGAGGACGCGGTGGCGCCCAACGCCAAGGCCGAGGCCCGGGGCAAGATCGTCGCCGCCCTGAACGGCCTGGCGTGGAAGCCGAAGACCCTGTGCGTGCGCATCAACGACGTCGAGACGCCGTGGTGCCACGACGACGTCATCGAGGTGGTGACCGGCGCGGGCGCGAAGCTCGACACCATCATGCTCACCAAGGCCAAGCGGGTGGAGGACGTGCGCTTCCTGCACCTGCTGCTCGACCAGCTCGAGGCCAAGCTCGGCCTCACCCGCCGCATCGGCATCGAGTGCCTGATCGAGGAAGTCGAGGGCATGATGAACGTCGAGGACATCGCCGCCTGCTCGGACCGGCTCGAGTGCCTGATCTTCGGCATGGGCGACTACTCCGCCAGCCAGCAGATGCAGCTCGGCTACGTCGGCGCGTCCGGCACCTACCCGCCCGACGTGTGGCATTATCCGCGCTACCGCATGACCATCGCCTGCCACGCCAACGGCATCGACCCGGTGGACGGCCCCTACGCGAACTTCCGCAACCCGGAGGGCTACTCGAAGGAGGCCGAGCGCGCCTACGTGCTGGGCATGGTCGGCAAGTGGGCGATCCACCCCAGCCAGGTGGCGCTCGCCAATCCGGTGTTCACGCCGGACCCGGAGGCCGTGGCCGAGGCGCGCAAGCAGAAGGCCGCCTACGAGGAAGCACTCGACAAGGGGCTCGGCGCCATCAACGTCGACGGCGTGATGGTGGACGCGGCGAGCATCCGGATCGTGCAGAATCTCATCGACCGGGCCGAGCTGATCGGCATGTGACCGGCCACGCGCGATCGACCGCGCCGACCCGCTCGGCATGCGACCGACAACGCGTAGGAGCGGCCTCCCGGCCGCGATTACCGTGTGGGGCAACCGCCGCCTCGCGGCGCGTTCGCGGCCGGGAGGCCGCTCCTACGGGTCCTGGCCGGGCGGGACCGTGAGTGAACCGAGACAACCGAGAGACCGATGACCGAGCATTACCTGACCGAAGAGCGCCGCATGATCCAGGAGGTGGCGCGGGATTTCACCGCCCGGGAAGTCATTCCCGTCGCCAACGAGCTGGATCCGATCCAGGGCGACATCCCCGACGACCTGCGCCGCAAGATGGGCGACATGGGCTACTTCGGCATCCGCATGTCGGAGGAGCACGGCGGCCTCGGCCTCGGCGTGTTCGAGTACTGCCTGATCGCCGAGGAGCTGGCCCGGGGCTGGATGAGCGTGGCGAGCATCATCGCCCGGGCGGCGTCGCTGATGGGCGTGGAGGGCTGGCCCGAGGAGAAGCGCCTGGCGCTCACCCGCAAGGCCGCCCAGGGCGAGTACCTCGCCGCGGTGGCCCTGTCCGAACCCAACGCCGGCTCCGACCTGGCGGGGGTGAGCTGCAAGGCCGTGCTCGACGGCGACGAGTGGGTGATCACCGGCAACAAGTACTGGTGCACCTTCGCCGACGGCGCCGACTACATCCAGCTCCTGGCCCGCGTGGAGACACCGTCCGACCCGAACGCCCGCCACACCGGACTCAAGACCTTCATCATCGACAAGCCCCGGGGCGAGCTGCCGAAGGGCTGCCAGGGCGCACCGATCCCGAAGATCGGCTATTTCGGCTGGAAGACCTGGGAGCTCGCCTTCGACGGCTGCCGGATCCCCAAGGAGAACGTCATCACCGGCGGCGGCGGTGGCGGCGAGGGCTTCAAGAACGCGGTCAACTTCCTCAACGTCGCCCGGGCCCACACCGCGGCGCGCTCCATCGGCCTGGCCCGCGGGGCGCTCGAGGACGCCATGCAGTACGCTCAGGAGCGGGTGCAGTTCGGAGTGCCCATCGCCGACTTCCAGGAGACCCGCTTCAAGCTGGCGCGGATGGCCAGCGAGGTCGAGGCCGCGCGCCAGCTCATGTATCACGTGGCCACGCTGATGGACACCGGCGTGGCGGCGGACAAGGAGGCCGCCATGGTGAAGTGGTACGCCAGCGAGATGGCGGAGCGGGTGACCTCGGACGCCCTGCAGATCCTCGGCGGCGCCGGCTACACCAAGCTCCACGCGGTGGAACGTCACTGGCGGGACGCGCGCCTCACCAAGATCTTCGAGGGCACCAGCGAGATCCAGCTCAGGATCATCTCGGACCGGATGCTCGGCAGGCCGTCGTCGCGCAACCTCGCCTGACCCGGTCCATCCGCCGGCGGCCGTGCCGCCGGCGGACGCAGCCGCCGGACCGCGGTGTCAGGCCGCGGCTTCCGGCCCGCGGTCGCCCCGCAGCCGATCCCACAGGAACAGCGCCAGCAGGCCGAGGCCGCAGATCGTCAGCAGGAAGCTGACCAGGCCGCCCAGGAACGGCACGTTCACCACCAGCATCACCACCGCGAGACCCAGCGCCAGCAGCGCGGCGTAGTGGCTGCCCCGGCCGCGCAGCAGCCGGGCGCCGACCACGTAGGCGACGACGATCTGGGCCAGGTAGAGCGCGATCAGCCACAGCACGATGGCGATCGCGGCGAGCGGCAGGCCGATCAGCGTGAAGGCCACCAGCACGGCCACACCGGGCACGGCGACGAGGCTGACGACCCCGATGCCCCCGGCCAGGAACGCCTGGGTCGGCGTCTCCAGGGAGACCTGGCGCAGGCCCGGCACCAGCGCGAGCAGCGCGAATCCGGTGACGAACTTGGCGGTGAACCACAAAAGCTGGAAGACGATGTGCTGCCCGGCACCGAACTCGTGATCGTCCTCGAAATCCTCGCGGACATTGGTGGTCACCTCCCCGTCCACCACGGCGCTGGGCGAAACCGTGACGTTGTCGGCGCTGGCCACGTTGGCGACGACGTCGCCGCCGACCCGTGCCGGCGCGAGCAGCGCCAGCCGGTTCGCGTAGGCGGTCACGTCACCGGCCACCACGCCGCCGATCTCCACGGATTCGCCGAAGCCCATCACGTCCCGGTCCACGCTGCCGGCGACGTCGGCCCGCTCGGCGAACACCAGGGCGTTCTGGGCGATCGCCGCGCTGGTCTCCACCGACTGGCCGAAACCGAACAGGTTGCCGCCGATGCGCACGGCGGGGACGGACAGGGTCTCGGCGAAGCCCAGGACGCTGCCGCCGACCTCGCCGGCAATGGTCACGGTCTCGGCGCCGGTGACGATGGACCCGCCCACCCGGCCCCGCACCGAGACCCGCCTGGCGAACGCCACCAGGTCACCTTCCACGTCGCCATCGACCTCGATGGTCTCGCCGAAGGCGATCAGCGTGTCGGCGATCGTCTCGCCGGCCGGAATCAGCACCGTGCCCTCCTCGGCCCGGCGCAGGTCCAGGGCCTCGGCCGGGGGCGGCAGCAGCGCCGCGACGCCGAGCAGCGACACGAGCATCAGCGGACCGCCGCGGCGGTCCCGGAAACGCAGCCCCAACCAGACCGCGAAGGCGACGAGCACGGCGACCGAGGCCGTTTCAACGAGTACCGTCATGATGGCATCTCCGTTCTGAACCAGAAAAACGACGCCGTCGACGGCCATCTCGGCCAGGCCCCAGGCATCGAAGGGATTGAACCAGCCGGCCACCGCCGGCAGCGCGGCGCCCAGCACCGCCGGCGCCAGCAGCGACAGCAGCGCCACCACGCCGGCTCCGGCCAGCGCCCCGAACCAGGTACGGGCGCCGGCGAGGTCGAGGGGCGGAATCGGCGCCTCGTCCGTCGAGGTCAGCGCCGCGGACAGCACGCCGGCCTCCCGCGCCAGCCCGGACAGCCGGGCCGCGCACACGGCGCAGCCGGCGGCATGGTCGTCCACCGCCGCCCGGGACGCGGGGTCCAGGGCGTCGTCGGCGCGCATCATCAGCATCAGTTCGTCGGGACAGGTCATCACGTCGACTCCACTTCACGTTCCGCCAGCGCCTCGCGCAGTGCCCGCCGCGCCCGCAGCAGCAGCACCCCCACGTGGTTGCGGGTGATGCCGAGCCGCGCGGCGATGTCGTCGTAGCTGGCTTCCTCGAAATAGGCGAGCACCACCGGCACCCGGTAGCGATCGGGCAGTGCGTCCACGGCGGCCCGCACCGCCTCCGCGTCCCGCGCGTCTGCCAGCGCCGCCTCCGCGCCGCCGGCGGTGTCCGCGACCGCCGCCACGTCCGTGCCGGCCTCGTCGAAGCCCAGCGGCTCCCGGGCCCGGCGGCGGATCAGATCGATGCAGTGGTTGCCGGCGATGCGCAGAACCCAGGCCGCGAACGGCTGTGCCGGGTCGTAGCGGTCGATCGCGCGATAGGCTTTCACGAACACCTCCTGAGCGGCCTCTTCCGCCTGATGGGGTTGACCGAGCAGGCGCTGGCACAGGCCGAGCACCCGCCGGTAGTGGCTTCGATACAGTTCTGCGAATTCCGCGCTCAATGCCTCGTCCAAATGGCTGGCGGCGGCGGCTCCGGTCCGGCTCGATGGCCCGGAATCCGGCCGTCAGGAAGGAATACGGTCGTGGTCCGGAGAAATTACAGGCCCCAGTGTAGTGCGGCGCGCTGCGCCGGTTTGCCATCGCCACGGCGCCCTGCGAGACTGTCCTCGGCATACCAGGCTCCGAGGATCGAGACCACCATGAGCAATCCCGCCGACCTGCCCCGGACCTTCGGCGAGCTGCGATCCAGCGGTCACCAGGTGCTGCCCGTGAAGGCCGAGCTGCGGCGCAACCTGATCGCCCGCCTGCGCTCCGGCGAGGCGCTGTTCCCGGGCATCTCCGGTTACGACGACACGGTGCTGCCCCAGGTCACCAACGCCCTGCTCGGCAACCAGGACATCATACTGCTGGGCGAACGCGGCCAGGCGAAGTCACGGCTGGTGCGCAGCCTGACCGGCCTGCTCGACGAGTGGACGCCGGTGATCGCCGGCACCGAGATCCCCGAGAACCCGTTCCAGCCCATCTCCGCGCACGGCCGGCAGATCATGGCCGAGCAGGGAGATCAGGCGCCCATCCGCTGGCTGCACCGGGACGACCGCTACGCCGAGAAGCTGGCGACCCCGGACATCACCATCGCGGACCTGATCGGCGAGGTGGACCCCATCAAGGTGGCCGAGGGCCGCTACCTGTCCGACGAGTTCACCCTGCACTACGGCCTGGTGCCGCGGGTCAACCGCGGCATCTTCGCGATCAACGAGATGCCCGACCTGGCCGAGCGGATTCAGGTGGGCCTGCTGAACCTGCTGGAGGAGCGGGACGTGCAGATCCGCGGGCACCGGGTACGCCTGCCCCTGGACGTCATGGTGGTGGCCACCGCCAACCCCGAGGACTACACCAACCGGGGGCGCATCATCACGCCCCTGAAGGACCGCTACGGTGCCACGATCCGCACCCACTACCCCCTCCGCATCGAGGAGGAGATCGCGATCATGGAGCAGGAGGCGGACATCGACGACCTCGGCGACTACCACCTCGAGGTACCCGGCTTCATGAAGGAGATCGTCGCCGAGATCGTGCACCACGCGCGCCGCTCGCCGGACGTCAACCAGCGCTCCGGGGTGTCGGTTCGGGCGTCGATCTCGCTGTACGAGGCGCTGGTCGCCAACGCCTTCCGGCGCGCCCTGCGCACCGGCGAGAGCGAGGTCGTGCCGCGGGTGTCCGACCTGCCCTTCGTGGTGCCCGCCTTTCAGGGCAAGATCGAGTTCGAGTCCATGGAGGAAGGCCAGGAGGATCGCATCACCGAGCGGATATTCACCGCCGCGGTGAAGACGGTGTTCGACCGCCACTACGACGTCAACGACCTGGAGTCGGTGGCCGCGGCGTTCGCCGGGGAACTGGTGGTGGAAACCGGCGAGGGCACGCCTGCCGGGGACTACGCCGCCATCGCCGAGCGCCTGCCGGCGCTCAACGACGTCTTTCCGGACCGCAGCCAGGTATCGGCCGGCGTGCGCGCGTCCACGGTCGAGCTGATCCTCGAGGGACTGCATCTGCACAAGCTGCTCAACAAGTACGACCACATGGGCTACGCGACCTATACCGGCTGACCCACAGAGGTAGACGCCATGCGCATCTTCCCGACGCGCCACCAGTTCTCGAGATGGGACGGCAGCCAGAAGCTGTCCCTGGACGCGGACGAGATCCTCGGCCAGCTCGCCGACGACCTCATGGAGTACGGCGATCTGCGCTGGGCCATGCGCAACATGCTGTCCCGTGGCATGAAGATCCCCCAGGGCGGCTCCATGCAGGGCCTGCGGGACATGCTCAAGCAGCTCCGCGACCAGCGCAAACGGCAGCTCCAGCGCTACGACCTGTCGAGCATCTTCGAAGGCTTCCGCGAGCGCCTCGACGAGATCGTCGCCATGGAGCGGGAGCGCATCGAGGAGTGGCTGGCGAAGGAACAGGATCCGGACGACTTCTCCGGCGACGTGCTGAAGAACATCGCCCGCAACAACGCCGGGCAGCTCGACGACCTGCCCGAGGAGCTTGCCGCCCGGGTGCGCACCCTCGAGAAGTACGAGTTCATCAACCCGGACGCCCAGAAGAAGTTCCTCGAGCTGCTCAACGAGCTGCGCCAGGGCATGGCCAACTCGTTCTTCAGCGACGTCGAGAACATGATCCGCAACATGTCCGACGGCGACATCGACCGCATGAAGGACATGCTCGAGGCGCTGAACGACATGCTGACGAAGAAGATCGCCGGCGAGGACCCGGGGTTCGACGAGTTCATGGAGCAGTTCGGCGACATGTTCGGCGACAACCCGCCGCAGTCCCTCGACGAGCTGCTCGAGCAGATGCGCCAGCAGATGGCGGCGGCGCAGTCGCTGATGAACTCCCTGTCGCCGGACCAGCGCCAGCAGCTCGCCCAGCTCATGGCGGACCGCTTCGGCGACCCGGAGCTGCAGTCCCAGCTCGCCCGCCTGGCCAAGGAGATGGACTTCCTGAACCCCGAGGGCGGCCGCTACGCGTTCAACGGCGACCAGCCTATCGACCTCCAGGGCGCCATGGACCTGATGAGCGAGATGCAGCAGCTCGACGAGCTGATCTCCCAGATGCAGGACGCCGAGCGCGGCGGCGACCTGTCGGGCATCGACCGGGACCTGCTCGAGGACCTGATGGGCGAGGACGCGGCGGAGGATCTCGACCGCCTCAACGAGCTCATGAGGGCCCTCGAGGACGCCGGCTACATCCGTCCGGGCGAAGGCGACCGCTGGGAGCTGACCCCGCGCGGCTCGCGCATGATCGGGCAGAAGGCCCTGGGCGAGATCTACGAACGCCTCAAGCGTCAGAGTTTAGGAAATCACGCCATTCCCGAAGAAGGGCGGTTCGGCGAGCGGCTCGAAGACACCAAACCCTACGAATTCGGCGACCCGTTTCACCTGCACATGCCGAAGACGATTCGCAACGCCCTGGACCGTGAAGGCCCGCACACGCCGGTGCGGCTGAAGCAGGACGACTTCGAGATCTACCGCAGCGAGATGATCACCTCGACCGCCACCGCGATGCTGGTGGACCTGTCCTGGTCCATGGCGCTGCGCGGGTCCTTCCAGGCGGCCAAGAAGGTGGCGCTGGCGCTGCACAACCTGATCACCTCCCAGTATCCCCGGGACAGCTTCTACATCATCGGTTTCGCCGCCTACGCCAAGGAACTCAAGGCCCACGACCTGCCCTACCTGCAGTGGGACGAGTACGTGCTCGGCACCAACATGCAGCACGCCCTGCTGCTGGCCGACAAGCTGCTGGCGAAACACACCGGCGGGACCAAGCAGATCATCATGATCTCCGACGGCGAGCCCACCGCCCATCTCGAGGGCGGCGAGGCCCAGTTCGCCTACCCGCCGACGCCGGAGACCATCCGCGCCACGTTCAAGGCGGTCAAGCACTGCACCAGGCGCGGCATCGCCATCAACACCTTCATGCTGGACGCGAGCTACTACCTGAAGGCGTTCATGGACGAGATCGCGCGGATCAACGGCGGCCGGGTGTTCTACACGTCGCCTGAGAAGCTCGGCGAGTACATCCTGGTCGACTACGTGCAGAACAAGCGCAAGCACCTGGCCCGCAAGGCCTCCTGACGCCCATCGGGAGCGCGCGCCCGCCGGCGCCCGCGGCCTGGGACCCAGCCGGCCGGGACCTTCACAGGAGCCGCGCCTCCACCCGGTCCAGCCAGAGCTGGTTGAGCTGCCAGATCGCCTTCTCGTAGGGGCTGAGCCGTCCCTGACCGGTCATGCTGCCGTGCAGCCCCCGCCACGGCCCTTCATTGGCGGGCACGTCCTCGAGATGGATGCCGCGGACCAGCTCGATGGCGCCATGCCGGTCGTCCTCGCTCATCGCCCCGGCCACCGCGGCGGGCAGCAGCACGTGGATCCGGAGCCGCATCGCGTCGTGGCCGCGGGGCTCGAGCTGGTACCAGAACGCGCCCGCCGCCGAGGCGGCGAACAGCAGCGTCGGGTAGACGTTGGCCGCCACGAGCTGGCGCCGCTCGGCGCCCTCGAGGTCCGGGAACAGCGCCGGCGCCGCGTCCTCCGTCCCGGCCCGGCCCGGCATGCGCAGAAAGGTCCAGGGCTCGCCGCCGTTGTCCGGCACGCTGGAGTCCCGGGCCGGGTAGACCGGTTCGAAGGTCGTGCCGTGGATACCGATGTGGTGGTACGCCTCCATGAAGTTCTCGACCAGGATCTTCCAGTTCCACGGGCTGTCGAACTCGGTGGTCGCGGCCACCGCCAGCCCGTCGAAACGATAGGGCCGGATCAGCGCCTCCAGACCGGCCAGCCGGGGCGCCAGGGCGGCAGCCTCGGGATCCCGGTTGACGAACACGAACCCCTGCCAGACCTCGAGGCGCAGGGCCGGCAGCCGGCACCGCGCCGGCTCGAACCCCTCGGCCCCCGCCATCATCGGCGCGCTGCGCAGGGTGCCGTCGAGCTCGTAGGTCCAGTGGTGGTAGGGGCAGACGAAGCGGCCGGCGTTGCCCGCGCCCTCGGCCACCGGCATCGCCCGGTGCAGGCAGATGCGGGAGAACGCGCGCAGCACGCCGTCACGGCCCCGGGCCACCACGATGGGCTGGCCGGGCACGTCCACGCACACGTAGTCCCCCGGCCCGGGCACCTGCTCCGCCCGGGCCACGCAGACCCAGTCCCGCGCGAACACGGTGTCGACCTCGACGTCGTACACCCGCGGATCGACATAGGCCGCGGGCGGCAGGGTGGCGCTTCGTTCGAGGGGCGCGCGGACCCGGGCGACCTCGTCCGGCATGAGAATCGGGCGGCCGCCCGGTCTGGCTGTCTGGGTCATGGCGCTTGGTCCGGCGGGCAAAGCCACAGTCTGCCACACCCCGGCCGCCGCGCCGTCGCCTGCAGGCGGCGGCGACGCGCTATCATGGCTGGTTTGCAGGCACACCGGAGCGATCACCCATGCCGAACGCCCTGACCATTCCCGAGCAGTTCCGCGGCCCGCCGAGCTCCGGCAACGGCGGCTACGTGGCCGGCGCCATCGCCGAGCAGTTCCCGAAACGGCCGGACGCCGGGGCCCATACCGGCATCCAGGTGACCCTGCGCGCGCCGATTCCCCTGGACACGCCGATGCAGCTCGACTGCAGCGACGAGAGTCACCTGCGCCTGACCCTGGGCGACACCCTCATCGCCGAGGCGGAGCCCGCCGACCTCGACCTGGACGTGCCGCGGGCGCCGTCCTTCGCCGCCGCCCTCGCCGCGCGGCCGGCGTCGCCGGCCCTGCAGCCGGGCCTCAACACCCTGGTGCCGGGCGGGCTCGGCTTTCACCCGGTGTGCGTGTGCTGCGGCGCCGACGTCCCCGAGGGCCTCGGGCTGCGGGTGTTTGCCGCGCCCGTGCCCGGCTTCGACGGCGTCGCCGCCGCCTGGCAGGCGGACCCGAGGTTCGCCGACGCGGACGGCAACCTGCCCGAGCGGCTGGTCTGGACGGCCCTGGACTGTCCCGGCCAGTTCGCCTACTACGCCGCCGGCATCCGCACGGGCCTGCTCGGCCGGATGACCGCCCGGGTGCTGCGCCCCGTGCCCGCCGACGCCGAGTACGTGGTCATCGGCTGGCGCATAGGCATCGAGCGCAAGAAGCACTTCGCCGGCACCGCCCTCGTCGACGCCGACGGCACCGTCTGCGCGCTGGCGCACCAGACGTGGATCGGGCGGATGGACTGACCCACCCGCCGACCCCGCCCCCCGTAGGAGCGGCCTCCCGGCCGCGATCTCTCCGGGAGATCCCGATCGGTTGCCGGGAGGTCCAGTGGATCGCGGCCGGGAGGCCGCTCCTACGGGGAAGGCGTCAGTACGACCGGGGCAGTCCGAGGACGTGCTCGGTGACGAAATTCAGGATCATCTCCTGGGAGATCGGCGCGATGCGCATCAGCCGGGCCTCCCGCCAGTAGCGCTCGACGTGGTACTCCGAGGCGTAGCCGAAGCCGCCGTGGGTCTGCATGGCCTGATCCGCGGTCTGGAACGCGGCGTCGGCCGCCAGCCATTTCGCCATGTTGGCTTCGGCGCCGCAGGGCTGGCCGGCGTCCAGCAGCCAGGCGGCCTTGCGCACCATCAGCTCCGCCGCGTCCAGGCGCATGCGGGCTTCTCCGAGCGGAAAGGCCACCCCCTGGTTCTGGCCGATCGGCCGGCCGAACACGACGCGTTCGCTGGCATAGTCCGTCGCCCGGCGCAGCGCCGCGCGGCCGATGCCGAGCGCCTCGGCGGCGATCAGGATGCGCTCGGCGTTGAGCCCGTCGAGCAGGTAGCGGAACCCCTGCCCCTCCTCGCCGACCCGGTCGGTGACCAGCACCGGCAGATCGTCGTAGACCACCTCGCAGGTGGCCACGGCGTTGCGGCCGACCTTGGCGATGGGCGAGATGGTGACCTCCGGCCGCTGCAGTTCCGCCAGCAGCAGGGTCATGCCGTCGGTGCGGCGGGCCACCTCGTCCCGGGGCGTGGTGCGGACCAGCAGAAGCACCCGCTCGGACTCCAGCGCCTTGGTGGTCCAGACCTTGCGCCCGCGCACCAGATAGCGGTCACCGTCCCGCCGGGCGAAGGTGGTGATCGACGTGGTGTCCGTGCCCGCATCGGGCTCGGTGACGCCGAACGCCACGTGCAGGGAGCCGTCCGCCACCCTGGGCAGGTACGCCTGCTTCATGGCCTCGGAGCCGTGCCGGACGACCGGATGCATGCCGAACATGGACAGATGCAGCGGCGTGGCGCCGTTCATGGCCGCACCGGAGGCCGCCACCTCCTCGAGCACGATGCTGGCTTCGGTGATGCCCCGGCCGCTGCCGCCGTACGCCTCCGGAATGGCGATGCCGATCCAGCCGCCCGCCGCCATGGCGTCGTAGAACGCCTGGGGAAAACGCTTCTCGGCGTCGCAGGCCGCCCAGTACTCGTCGGGAAAATCCGCACACACCTTGCGGACCGCCTCGCGGATGAGCTGATGTTCCTCGGCTGTCTGGAAATCCACGCCGGCCCCCTCCTGCCCGTGCTTCGAACGCCATTGTGTCCCGGCCCGCGCGCCGGAACCACCCGGCGGTGACAACACCCGGCCCGGCGGGGTACCTTGCCCCCGGAGGAGAGCAACATGCCCGGCAAATACTTCGAGGAACTCGACGTCGGCGCCGTGTTCGAGCATCAGCCGGCGCGAACCGTGACCGAGACCGACAACCTGCTGTTCACCGCGCTGACGCTGAACCCGCAGCCCCTGCACCTGGACGCCGAGTTCGCGGCGACCACCCAGCACGGCAGGATCCTGGTCAACAGCATCTTCACCCTGGGGCTGGTGGTCGGCCTGTCCGTCGGCGACACGACCCTGGGCACGACCCTCGGCAATCTGGGCTTCGACAAGACCACGTTCCCGAACCCGGTGTTCATCGGCGACACCATCCGCGTGACCACCCGGGTCGTCGACAAGCGCGAGAGCCGGTCGAAGCCCGACCGGGGCGTGGTGACCTTCGAGCATCAGGGCATCAATCAGCGCGGCGAGGTGGTGTGCAGCTGCACCCGCGGGGCGATGATGATGAAGCGCCCGGCATGAGCGGCGCCAGCCCGGCCAGGCCCGCCGGCGTCGCGCGCCTGAGGCGCAGCCTGCACTTCGTGCCGGGCGCCAGCGACAGGATGCTGCAGAAGTCCCTGGCCACCGCCGCCGACGCCCTGGTCCTGGATCTGGAGGACGCGGTCACCCCGGACCGCAAGGACGACGCCCGGCGCATCGTCGCGGACTGGCTCGGCACGGTGGACTTCCGCGGCAAGGAACGCACCGTCCGCATCAACCCCCTGGACACTCCGTGGGGCCTCGACGATCTGGCCGCCACCATGACGGCGCCCCCGGACGCCTACGTCATCCCCAAGGTCCAGACCCTGGCCGACCTCGAGCGCATCGACGCCGAGATCTCGCGCCACGAGCGCGCCGGCGGCCATCCGCCGGGCGCCGTCGGGCTGATCCTGGTGGCCACCGAGACGCCCCGCGGCGTGCTGAACCTGCCCACCTTTCCCGACTGCCGGCGGGTGATCGCCCTGAACTGGGGCGCCGAGGACCTGTCCGCGGCCCTCGGCGCCTCCCGCAACCGCCACCCCGACGGCCACTACCTGGACGTATTCCGCCACTGCCGGGTGCAGACGCTGCTGTCGGCGACCGCCGGCGGCGTCCAGCCCCTCGACGCGGTGCACGTCGACATCCGCGACCTCGACGGCCTGCGCCGGGAGAGCCTGGAGGCCGCGTGGATGGGATTCACCGGCAAGATCACCATCCATCCGGGCCAGATCGACGTCGTCAACGACGCCTTCAGCCCCTCCGCCGAGGAGGTCGCCGCAGCGGAGCGCCTCGTGGAAGCCATGGCAGAGGCGGAGCGGCAGGGCCTGATGGCCATCGCCTTCGAAGGCAGAATGGTGGACGTTCCTCACCTCAATCAGGCCCGCCGTCTGCTCGACCGGGCCCGACAGATCGGAGACTCCCGATGAGCGAAGCCCTGAGCCTGGGCACCGAAAAGCTGCTGGCCCACGTCGACGACCACGGCATCGGCTGGATCGTGTTCAACCAGCCGGAACGCCACAACGCCCTGTCGCTGGAGATGTGGCAGGGGCTGGCGGACGCGCTGGCCGCGTTCAGCGGGCGCGACGACGTGCGCATCGCGGTCATGCGCGGCGCCGGCGGCAAGGCCTTCGTCTCCGGCGCGGACATTTCCGAGTTCGACAGCCAGCGCGCCAACGCCGCGCAGAAGGAAGCCTACGGGCGCATCGCCGGCGAGGCGAACCGCTGGCTCGCGCGATTCGAGAAACCGCTGATCGCGCTGATCGAGGGCTACTGCATCGGCGGCGGTCTGGCGACGGCCCTGGCTGCGGACATCCGCTTCGCCACGCCGGACTCCCGGTTCGGCATTCCCGCGGCGAAGCTCGGTCTCGGCTACGAGTACGACGGCCTGGCCAAGCTGGCCCGCATCGTCGGCCCCTCCCGGGCCCGGGACATCCTGTTCTCGGCGCGCTTCATGGCGGCGGACGAGGCCCACGGCATGGGGCTGATCAACTTCGTGGTGTCCCGCGAGGACATCGAGGCCGAGGTGGTCGACTATGCGCGCCGGATCGCCGACAACGCGCCGCTGACCGTGAAGGCGGCGAAGTTCGCCCTGAACGCCTTCGAGCGCGGCGGGCGGCAGCAGGACGTCGAGCAGGCGGCCGTTCTGGTGGACGCCTGTTTCGACAGCGAGGATTACAAGGAGGGTCGGCGGGCGTTCGCCGCCAAGCGGACGCCGCAGTTCCGGGGTCGATGACCCCCGCGGCGTCCGGGGCCGGGCGCCCGGTCAGCCGGAGCCGGCGAGGGCGCCGCGCCCTTCCCGGGTGACGTAGCTGGTGTACGCCGGGTCGTTGGCGATGTCCAGGTCTCCGCCCGAGCCCATCACGAAATCCCGGATCACCCGCTGAGCCTGCTCGTCCGGCGTGTTTCGAAGCAGGGCGAGCAGCCTGCCCGCGTCGATCTCGGCATCGAACCGGCTCTGGTACGGCCCGATCGCCGTGCCTTCCCGGGTGTGGAAGTACCAGTTGTCGTTGCTGCGAAAGAACCGGTCCGAGCGGAACCACGTCCGCGCCTCTTCTTCATACCGCCTGCTGCGCATCATCCGCTTCCTCGTGATCGATGCGGCCATTCTCCAGCGCCGGGCCGGACGGGTCTGTGAGGTGGCTGTTCAGCGATGGTAGAGGCTTGTAAGCCGTTCTTGAGCGCTGCGACAAAACCGCGGCAAAGCCGTTATGATGCCGACGCTCGAACATCGCGCACCTAGAGGGGGTCCCACCGACATGAAGACGCTTTCATTGCTCGTCGCCTGCCTGATCCTGGCCGGGTGCGCCAGCACCACGGCGCCGCCTCCGGGACAGCAGCGGGCCCCGGAATTCGTCGACGAATACCGGATCGGCATCGGCGACGGCCTGGACATCCGTGTGTGGCGCAACGAGGACCTCAGCGTGACCGTCCCGGTGCGGCCCGACGGCAAGATCTCGGTGCCGCTGGCCGGCGACCTGATGGTGGGCGGCAGCACCCCGGAAGAGGTCGCGGCCATGATCACCGAGCGCCTGTCGACCTACATCCGCGACCCCAACGTCACGGTGATCGTGACCGAGCCGGGCCTGCGCTACCGCGTGCGGGTGACCGGCGCCGTGAATACCCCCGTGACGATCCCCTACAGCCAGGGCATGACCGTCATGGACGTGGTGCTCGAAGCCGGCGGCCCCAACGAGTTCGCCAACACCAGCCGCGCCATGCTCTATCGCGCCGACGGCGAGTCCCTGCCGATCGCCCTCGACCGGATTCTGAACCGGGGCGACATGGCCACCAACTATCAGCTCGGCCCGGGCGACACCGTCACCGTGCCGGAGCGGGCGTTCTGACCATGGCCTCGCTCACCCCTGCCGAACGCGCCGCCGCCATCGTCCTGCTGCTCGCCGGCGCCGGGCCCGCCCTCGCCCTCGACGCCGAGCTGTCCGTGGGCTACACCGGCGAATACTCGACCAACACCACCCTGGCCAGCAGCGACGACGACGAAGTCGACGAATGGATCCATCTGCCCGGCGCGGACCTCCGGCTGCGCCAGGGCGGCGCCGCCGTCGACATGGCCGCCGACTACCGCGTCGAGCGGCGCATCTACGAAGAGGAGCTGTTCGACGACGAGACCGCCGTCCGCGGCACCGCCGACATCGTCTGGCACGCGCTGCCCGAGCGCCTCGACTTCAATCTCCGGAACACCCGGGCGGAGTCGACGATCCGCGCCCGGCAGCCGAACACCGAGGCGAACCGCCAGACCGTGTCGATCACCGAAGCCGGTCCGACCCTGCGGCTGCGACCCCAGTCGAACGCCGAGTTCCAGATCGAGTACCTGTACGCGGACGTGTCCGTCGAGGAGACCAACACCGACAGCGAGCGCCAGACCGGCACCGCCCGCTACGTCCTCGACCTGTCGTCGATCCGGACCCTGACCCTGGAGGCCTCCCGGCAGGACGTCGAGTTCGACGACCCCGTGGCGCCGGACCTCGAGACCACCCTGGGCATGCTGACCCTGGACCACGCGGGCCGGGAGCTCACCTATTCGCTGGGCGGCGGCTACAACCGGACCAAGCGGGAACTGGGCCGGGACACCGTCGACGGCGCCGTGTTCGACGTCAACGTGCAGTGGACGCCGCGGCCGGCGAGCACCCTGTCCCTGGAGGCGTCCCGGGACATCCGCGACCAGTCGTCGACCCTGCTGGCCGGCGGCGGCGGCCGCGGCGACTTCATCGACGAGGAAACCGACGTCAACGAAGTGTTCACCGAGACCCGGGGCGCCGCGACCTGGAGCCAGCGGGTGGGCGCCAACGACCTGAGCCTGACCCTGTCGGCGACGGAAGAGGACTACGAGGACATCGCCAGGGACAGCGAGCGCCTGGCCGTGGCCGTGGGCCTGAACCGGGCGCTGACGCCGCGCACGAGCCTGCGCGGCCGGATCGAGCTGGGCAAACGGGAGTTTCTCGACACCGACGAGGAATACGACGAGATCCGCGGTTCCCTGGACCTGACGCGGCGGCTCTCGCGCCGCTTCACCGTGACGGTGGGCGCCTACTACGAGGAACGCGACTCCGACGAGATCGCCGAATCCAGCTACGACGAATGGGTCGGGCGGATCTCCCTGACCTACCGGGTGTTCGGCGAAGACCTGCGCTGACCCGGCGCCACGACCGGTCAGTCGACGACGCGGACGACCTCGTTGGAGTAGGCGCTCTCGTTGCCTTCCGCGTCGAACGCCGTCATGGCGATGAAGTACTCGCCCGACGGCAGCGACAGATCCCACCGGGTCGTCGCCGCGCCGGAGACGGTGACGTCGTCCGAGTAGTCGCGGCTGAAGCTCCCGTAGTAGACCCGGTACCCGGCCAGGTCCGTCGCCGGGCTGCCGTCCTGATTCTCGGCCGGCGGCTGCCAGGACAGGCTCACCGTTCCCACCACGGACACCGACAGCATCTCCACGGCGGAGCCGCCGTCGCCGGCGCAGGTCAGGGTGAAGGTCGTCGCACCGTCGAGCGGCCCGACCTGGGCGCTGCCCTGCAGCGCGCGGCTGCCCGACCACCCGCCGCTGGCGGTGCAGGAGCTGGCGTCGGTGGCGGACCAGGTCAGGGTCGTCGAGCCGCCGGCGGGCACCGATGCGTCGGCGACCGACAGGCTCACCGCCGGGGGCGGCGACGTCGCGGGGGGCGGCTCCTCGGCGGGCGGCGGTTCCGCCGGCGGCGAGC
>DLCH01000058.1:94984-96843 GCA_002480525.1 Gammaproteobacteria bacterium UBA7803
CGGCGGTTCCGCCGGCGGCGAGCCGCTGTCCGGCGGCTCGGCAGCGCCCGCGGACGCGGATTCCGTGGAGCCGGCACAGCCGCCGAGCGCCAGCATCAGCAGGCAGCCCGCCAGCCAGGCCGGAAACGGTCGTAGGTCAGTCACCTGGGTCACCTCTGCCACGATGGGACGGTTGCGGGCCTCCGCGGCCCGTCACGCACTCGATGCGCCGAAGTCTCCCTCAGAGGCTGGGCCGGTCCTGTGAACTGCTGGGCATTCCGGCGACGATCCCGGACCGGACGGGGCCCGGGTGCCGCCGATGTGAACCGGTCCGCGACCGGCGCGTGATCAGGGGATGATCTTCAGGAGCTCGTTGGAGTAGTCGCTCTCGTTGCCCTCGGAGTCGAAGGCCGTCATGGCGAAGTAGTAGGTGCCCGGGGTGATGTCCGCCTCCCAGGAGGTGGTCGACGGCGAGTTGATGCGGAAGCTGCCCGTGTAGGCGCGGCTGTCCTCGCCCCAGTAGATGACGTAGCCGGCCAGGTCGGTGACCGGCGTGCCGTCCTCGTTGTACTCCGGCGCCTGCCAGCGGATGGTCTTGTCGAACACGTCGACCGTCACGGAAGCCAGGGCGTTCTCCGTGCCGTCGGTGCAGGTCAGCGAGTAGGTCCTGGAGTCCGCCAGCGGGCCCGTTTCGAAGGTGCCGTTCAGGGGACGGTCGCCGGACCAGCCGCCGCTGGCCGTGCAGCGGGTCGCGCCCTGGCTGGACCAGGACAGGGTGGTGGACTCGTTGACGCCGATCTGGGTCCGCGCCGCGTCGAGCTCCACCGCCACCTCGTTGTCGTCGGCGACCCGGACGGTCACCTCGCGGGTCACGCCCCCGCCGGCGCCGGAGCAGCTCAGCCGGAAGACGGTGTCCGCGTCGATGGGACCGACGCTCGAGGAGCCGCCGGTGCCCCGGGTGCCGGTCCAGCCGCCGGACGCGTTGCAGCCGTCAGCGTGCTCGGACTGCCAGGTGAGCGTGGCATTGCCGCCCGCGGGCACCACCGTCGGGGATGCCGACAGCGACAGCGTCGGTGCCGGATTGGACGGCGGCGGGTCGGAATCGTCGGGATCGGCCGGCGGCGGATTGTTCCGCGCTCCGCTGCTGCCGCCGCAGGCGGCGAGCAGGCCGGTCAGGAAGACGATCGTCAGATTGCGTGCCGCGAATTGCGTGCAGCTCACCTTATCCTCGGTGTTGCGTACCACTCAGCGTCGTGCCTCGCGCCCGTGAGAGTCAGGGTGATGTCGCGGCGGCTCGAAGACAAAGAGCCCGTACTCCAGCAACTTATCTGTCGGCGACCGACGTGACCGCGGCAGGCTGGCTGTCTTCCGACTGTCTTCCGGCTATCTTCCGACCGTCATTCGACGGTCTTCCGACTGTCTTTCGACTGTCTTGCGACTGTCCGATTGCCCGGATGCACGCCTGTCCGACCGCACGCCGCCTCCGGCGCTGGAACCGCATGTACAAAGCGAATCTAGCCAGCGATCCGGGGACTGTAAACACAATGTAAGGACTTTTTTGTTACTAATCTTGAAACACTCCGGCCGATTCGTATCAATCAGCTTGGATTTCATTCAGTTAGCACGTTGATCTGAGGAAACACTTGCACGCGCCGGACGGCCCGCCTTTCACGCGTCCCGGCTCGTGATAGCATGCTGGCGCAGTCATTTGCGGTCGGTTTCACCATGAAAAAAGACGCGGTCACGGCCTGCGTGCTCATCATCGGCAACGAGATTCTCTCCGGCCGCACCCAGGACGTGAATCTCAACCACATCGCCACGACCCTCGGCGCCTGGGGCATCCAGGTCCGGGAGGCCCGGGTCGTGCCCGACGTCACCGG
>DLCH01000052.1:0-604 GCA_002480525.1 Gammaproteobacteria bacterium UBA7803
TTTCCCGTCCTCGAGCTGCGCTTCACAACGGTGCGGGGCATGCTGGTGGCGGGCCGCCGCTATCAGCCCGACGAGTACCTCGACGGCGACGCGGCGGGGCTGTCGCTCATTCCTCCGCGGACTCCGGTGCAGGTCGAGCTGACCATCGACGACCCCGGCCCCGAGGCGGTGAACTACTTCCTGCGCTTCCGCTGAGCCGTCCGCGGCCCTTTCGGCCGGCGCCGACGTTGAGGTCGCCGGGCGAGGCGTTACAATTGCGCCCCTTTTCCTCGTGACACCATCCGCGACCGAACACGTGGTTTCCATCGGGCCTCATCAGCTTCGCAATCGGGTCCTGCTGGCTCCGATGGCCGGCATCACCGATGCGCCCTTCCGGGAGTTGGCCTGGCGCTTCGGCGCGGGCTACGTGGTCTCGGAGATGCTGGCCTCCCGGGGCGAGCTGTGGCACACGGAGAAATCCCGGCTGCGCCGGGCGGACGTGCCCGGCATCGAGCCCCGGGCGGTCCAGATCGCCGGCGGCGATCCGGCCACGGTGGCCGAGGCCGCCCGCCGCCACGCCGACGACGGCGCGGACGTCATCGACATCAACTTCGGCTGCCCGGCC
>DLCH01000052.1:908-11263 GCA_002480525.1 Gammaproteobacteria bacterium UBA7803
TCAACTTCGGCTGCCCGGCCAAGAAGGTCTGCCGCAAGGCCGCCGGCTCCCAGCTCCTGGCGGAGCCGGAGCTGGTGGTGGACATCGTCCGGGCGACGGTGGCGGCCGTGGCCGTGCCGGTGACGGTGAAGACCCGCATCGGCTACACGCCCGGGCAGCGCAACGTGGCCGAGCTCGCCTACCGGCTCCAGGAGGAGGGCGTCGCCGCCATCGCCATTCACGGCCGCACCCGCGCCTGCCGCTTCGAGGGGACCGCCGAGCACGACACGGTCGCCGCGGTGAAGGCCCGGCTGCGCATCCCCGTGTTCGCCAACGGCGACATCCGCACGCCGGCCCAAGCCCGCGCGGTGCTGGAACGCACCGGCGTCGACGGCGTGATGGTCGGCCGCGCCGCGCTCGGCGCGCCGTGGCTGCTCGGCATGATGGCCGACCCGGCCAGGCTCGAGCCCACGCTGGCCGAGAAATGGCAGGTGATCGCCGAGCACGTCGCCGCCCTGCACGCGTTCTACGGCCCGGGCCGCGGCCTGCGGGTCGCCCGCAAGCACGTCCAGTGGTATCTGGAGCAGCTCGGCGTCGAGCCGCGCGGGGCCGCCTCCCCGGTGCGGGCGTTTCATCGCCTCGACGATGCCGCCGCCCAGCTCGACTGGATCGCCGCCATGGGCCTGGAGCAGGCAGCGTGAGCGCCGGCAGGCCGCCGGCCGGCCCCCGGGCCACCATCAACGGCGGCGCGTCGACCCTGCGCGAGCAGGTGGCGGGCCTGCTCGACGACTACTTCGCCACCCTGGACGGCGAGCTGCCCTGCGATCTCTACGAGGTGGTGATCGGCGAGGTCGAGCGGCCGCTGCTCGAAGGCGTGATGCGCTACGTCGGCAACAACCAGAGCCAGGCCGCCGAGGTGCTCGGCATGAGCCGCGGCACCCTGCGCAAGAAACTCAAGACCCACGGAATCCTATGAACGATACGGTCACTGTGAAACCGGCCCGGGCGCTGCTCAGCGTCTCGGACAAGACCGGCCTCGTCGAGCTCGGCCAGGCGCTCGCCCGCCACGGCGTGGAGATCCTCTCCACCGGGGGCACCTACCGCACGCTGGAGGCCGCCGGCGTGCCGGTGGTGGAGGTGGCCGCCCATACCGGCTTTCCCGAGATGATGGATGGCCGGGTCAAGACCCTGCACCCGACCATCCACGGGGGCATCCTCGGCCGTCGGGGCACCGACGACGCGGTCATGGCCGACAACGGCATCGGCGCTATCGACGTCGTCGTGGTCAACCTCTATCCCTTCGAGGCGACGGTGTCCCGGGCCGACTGCACCCTCGACGAGGCCATCGAGAACATCGACATCGGCGGGCCGGCGATGCTGCGCTCCGCGGCCAAGAACCACGCCGACGTGGCGGTGGTCGTGGACCCGGCGGACTACCCGGCGCTGGTCGAGGCCCTGGATGCCGACGGCGGCACGTCCCTGGCGATGCGCCGGTCGCTGGCGGTCAAGGCCTACCGGCACACCGCGCGCTACGACGCCCTGGTGGCCGCCTATCTGGGCGGCGAGACGCTGCTGCCGGAGTCCCTGTCGCTGACCTTCGACAAGCTCATGGACATGCGCTACGGCGAGAACCCCCATCAGCAGGCGGCGTTCTACCGGGAGGTGCGGCCCGGCCCGGCGCGGACCGGCACGGTGGCGAGCCTCACCCAGCATCAGGGCAAGGCCCTGTCGTTCAACAACGTCGCCGATGCGGACGCGGCGCTGGAGTGCGTCAAGGCGTTCGACGACGCGCCCGCCTGCGTCATCGTCAAGCATGCCAATCCCTGCGGCGTGGCGGTGGGCGACACCCTGCTGGACGCCTACCAGCGGGCGTTCGCCACGGACCCGACCTCGGCCTTCGGCGGCATCATCGCCTTCAACCGCGACCTGGACGGCGCGACCCTGGAGGCAATCCTCGACGCGCAGTTCGTCGAGGTGGTGATCGCCCCCCGGGTGGACGACGACGCGGTGGCCGTGGCCCGGCGCAAGAAGAACGTCCGGCTGCTGTCCTGCGGCGCCCTCGAAGCCGGCGGCCGCGGCCTGGAGTACAAGCGGGTCGGCGGCGGGCTGCTGGTGCAGAGCGCCGACGAGCTGTGCCTCGACGAGCAGGCGCTGAAGGTCGTGAGCGCGCGCCAGCCCTCGGCCGAGGAGATGGCCGACCTGCTGTTCGCCTGGAAGGTGGCCTGGTTCGTCAAGTCGAACGCCATCGTCTATGCCGGCGGCGGCCGCACAGTGGGCGTCGGCGCGGGGCAGATGAGCCGTGTGGTGAGCGCCCGGATCGCGGGACTGAAGGCCGAGGAGGCGGGGCTGACCGTGGCCGGGTCGGTCATGGCGTCCGATGCGTTCTTTCCGTTCCGCGACGGCATCGACGCAGCGGCCGACGCCGGCATCACCGCGGTGATCCAGCCGGGCGGCTCGGTGCGCGACGACGAGGTGGTCGCGGCGGCCGACGAGCACGGCATGGCCATGGTATTCACCGGCGTGCGCCACTTCCGGCATTGAACACGCCCGGCCGTTCCGGCCACCGAGCAGTCAGACAGGGAGACGGGCGATGAAGATCCTGGTGATCGGCAGCGGCGGGCGCGAGCACGCCCTGGCGTGGAAGGCGGCCCAGTCCGCCGGTGTCGAGGCGGTGCTGGTGGCCCCGGGGAACGCCGGCACGGCGCGGGAACCGGGGCTCGAGAACGTGGACGTCGCCGTCGACGACTTCGCGGCGCTGGAAGCGCTGGTGCGGCGTGAAGCGGTGGACCTCACCATCGTCGGCCCCGAGGCGCCGCTGGTGGCCGGCATCCGCGACCACTTCGACGCGGCCGGTCTGCCGTGCTTCGGCCCCAGCGCGGCCGCCGCCCAGCTCGAGGGCTCCAAGGCCTTCAGCAAGGACTTTCTCGCCCGCCACGGCATTCCCACCGCGGACTACCGGACCTTCAGCCGGCTCGACGAGGCCGAGCGTTACATCCGGGAGCGGGGCGCGCCCATCGTCGTGAAGGCGGACGGGCTCGCCGCCGGCAAGGGCGTGGTGGTCGCGGCCACGGTGGACGAAGCCCTGGAGGCGGTGCGCGGTATGCTCTCCGGTGACGCCTTCGGAGAAGCCGGCAGCCGCGTGGTGGTGGAGGAATTCCTGGCCGGCGAGGAGGCAAGCTTCATCTGCCTGTGCGACGGCCGGCTGGCCGTGCCGTTCGCCAGCTCCCAGGACCACAAGGCCCGGGACGACGGCGACCGTGGGCCCAACACCGGCGGCATGGGCGCCTACTCGCCCGCGCCGGTGGTCACGCCGGCGGTGCACGAGCGGATCATGCGGGAGGTCATCGAGCCGACCGTGGCCGGCATGGCCGCGGACGGCCATCCCTACGTCGGGTTCCTGTATGCCGGGCTGATGATCATGCCGGACGGGGCNNACGCGGACGAGGCGGCCGACGCCATCCACCGCATCATGCGCGACCGGCAGTTCGGCGAGGCCGGCGCGCGCGTGCTGATCGAGGAGTGCCTGGTCGGCCAGGAGGTCAGCTACCACGTGGTCTGCGACGGCGAGCGCTACGTGGCCCTCGCGCCGGCGCAAGATCACAAGCGCGCGCTCGAGGGCGACGAGGGCCCGAACACCGGCGGGATGGGGGCCTACTCGCCGCCGCCCGTGGTCACGCCGGAGCTCGAGGCGGCCATCCAGAAGCGGGTGGTGGAGCCGACGCTGGCGGGCATGAAGGCCGAGGGGGTGCCCTTCCGCGGGGCGCTCTTCGTCGGGCTGATGATCGTCGAGGGCGAGCCCTTCGTGCTCGAGTACAACGTGCGCTTCGGCGATCCGGAGACCGAGTGCCTGATGACGCGCTGGGGCGGCTCGGCCCTGCCGCTCTTCTTCGGGAGCGCGCGCGGGGATCTGAGCGGCGTGGANNTCGGACCTGGTGGCGCTGTGCCGCCGGGCGCTGGACGGCGCCCTGGACGGCGTCGAGCTGGACTGGGACCCCCGGGTGGCGCTGGGCGTGGTGATGGCCGCCGGCGGCTATCCGAACGGCTACGACAAGGGCGACGGGATCGACGGCCTCGATGACGTGGGCGCGGAGGATCTCAAAGTGTTCCACGCCGGCACCCGGCTCGACGGGGACCGGGTGGTGACCAGCGGCGGCCGCGTGCTGTGCGTGGTGGGCCTCGGTGACGACGTGGCGGCGGCCCAGCGCCGGGCCTACGACGGGGTGGACCGGATTCACTGGCGCAACCGGTATTTCCGGACGGACATCGGCCACCGGGCTATCGGGCGTTCCGCCCGATAGCCCGGTGGCTTGGCAGTTGCTGCGCAACTGCGGCCACGCAATGGGGCGTTCCGCCCGATAGCCCGATGGCTTGGCAGTTGCTGCGCAACTGCGGCCAAGAGTGGGGCATTCCGCCCGATAGCCCGGTGGCTTGGCAGTTGCTGCGCAACTGCGGCCACGTGACGGGGCGTTCCGCCCGATAGCCCGATGGCCCGGCGCCAGCGGCATCGTCCTACCTGACGTCGGGGGGACTGCCGCTACCGGCGGCGGCCCGTCCTGCGCAATCTGGCGCCATGGACGCGGCGCGGCTGAAACATCTCGAGGGCTTCGACTCGCTGCCTCCGGCCCTGCTGGCCGAAGCCGCGCGCCAGGTCCGGCTGCTGCGGGTGCCGCCGGGCCGATGGCTGGTCCGTCCGGGGCGGCGGCTGCCGGGCCGGCTGTATCTGCTGACCGGTCGGGTCCGGGTCGCCGGGCAGGGCGTGTCGAGGCGGATCTCGGCGCCGTCGGACGCAGCCCGCTCGCCGGTCTATCCGGGGCCGGCGGAGGTGGTCGCGGTGTTGCCCAGCGAGCTGGCGGCGGTGCCCGGGTCCGTCGTCGATGCCCTGGCGGACGGCGCCGCCGTGCCGTTGCCGGCGCTGCCGCGGGTGTCCGAGGGCGAGTCCTGGCAGCAGCGGTTTCTCGCGTCGCCGCTGATGCAGCGCCTCTCCCCGGTCGCCTGGCAGCAGGTGCTGCGCGCCATGGCGGCCCACCAGTTCGAGCCCCGGGACGTCGTGCTGCGGGCCGGCGAGCCCGCCGGCTGCTGCTACGTGCTCAGCGGTGGCCGGGCGGACATTCTGTCAGCGGCCGGGGACCATCTGGCCACGCTGCGGCCCGGAGATCTGTTCGGCGAGGATGCGCTGCTCAGCGGTGGCCACCGCACCGCCACCGTTCGGCTGTGCACCGCGGGCGCCGCCGTGAGCCTGCCGGCGGCCTGCTTCGAGGCGTGGCTGGTCGACGTCGTCACGCCGCCGCTGGTCGACCCCGGCGCCAGGCGGCTGCTGAGCCTCGACGGCCGCGGCCCCGGCCGGCGCATTGCCATCGGGTCGCTGCGTGCCGCCGCCGGCGTGCTGCCGCGCCGGGCCGCCTACGCGGTATCCGGCGGCACCTGGCGCCAGCGTCGGCTGGCGGCCTTTCTGCTGGCGGAACGGGGACTGGATGCGCGGCCCCTGGCGCTCGGGGCCGTGCCCGCGGCGGGGTGACTCAGGCGGGAACCGTGCGGTCCCGCGCCCACCGGCGCAGGGCGTCGATGCTCTCGGCGCGCAGCACCGACATGGGGTAGGTGCGGTTCACCGCCGCGAGCACGTCGGCCTGGGTGGCGGGCGAGGCGTGGCCGTCGGTGCCGCGGCTGCTGGCCAGATACCGGGCGGAGACGATGGACTCCTCGATCTCCGCGCCGGTGAAGCCCTCCGCCGCGGCCGCCAGCGCCGGCAGATCGAAGCTCCCGGGGTCCAGGTTCCGTTTGCCGAGATGGATCCGGAAGATCTCCTCCCGGGTCGCCGCGTCCGGCAGGTCGACGAAGAAGATCTCGTCGAGCCTGCCCTTGCGCACCAGCTCGGGCGGCATCTCGGCGATGTCGTTGGCGGTGGCGACGATGAACACGGGCTTGCGGTTCTCCGCCATCCAGGTGAGCAGCGTCGACAGCACCCGCTTCGAGGTCGCGTTGTCGCTGCCGCCGGTGGCCACGCCTTTCTCGATCTCGTCCATCCACAGCACGCAGGGCGCCATCAGCTCGGCCTGCCGCAGCGAGTTGCGCAGGTTCCGCTCGGTCTCGCCGAAGTACTTGTTGTAGAGCGTGCCGAAGTCCAGGCGCAGCAGCGGAATGCCCCAGAATCCGGCGATGGCCCGGGCCGCCAGGCTCTTGCCGCCGCCCTGAACGCCCAGCAGCAGCACGCCCCGGGGCCGGTCGGCCTGGCCCGCGCCCTGCAGGAACGCGCTCTGGCGCAGGGTCAGCCAGGACTTGAGGTTGTCGAGGCCGGCGACGCTGGCCAGGGATTCCGTGTCGTACTCGAAGCGGAGCACGCCCTCGGAGTCCATGAGCTCGAACTTCAGGCGGTTGACCTCGGGAATGTCGGAGTCGGTGATGGCGCCGTCGTCGAAGATAGCGTGGCGGATCAGCACCTGGGCGTCGGCGTGGGACACGCCGCGCAGGTTGGCCACCAGCTTGTCCAGCGTGCCCTGATCCGTTCGCACCCGCTGTCCTTCGTGCTGCTCGGCCCAGGCCTTGGCCTGGGTCCGGACCATCCCCACCAGTTCCTCGTCGCTGGGCAGGCGCAGGTTGAACTTGGCCGTCATCCGGCCGAGTTCCGGCGGCACGTCGAGGGTGTGGCTGACCAGCACCACGGCGTTGCCGAGGGTGTCGAAGTCCAGCGCGATGTCCTTCAGGTAGCGGACGTTCTTCGGCTCGTCGCGCAGGTAGGGATGAAAGTCGCACAGAGCGTACAGGGCCGGGCCCGGGGTCGACGCGATGTGGGCCAGCAGCGCTTCCGGGTCGGTGAGCTCGCCCCCGCGCTCGGGCCGGGCGCCGAAGCCGCCGAGCTCGAGGCCCCGGGTGACCCGCCATTCGTAGAACGAGAGCTGCCGGTCCATGGCCAGGCGCAGCAGCAGCGCCAGAACCCGGCGCTCGTCGGCGGATTCGATGGCGACCAGCGGAATCCGCGCGTTGAGGATCGTCGCCAGGTCCTTGGTGTCCGCCATCGGCCGCTCCTTGCCATGCCCTCGCAGGTGAGTTCGGCAGCGCGCCATCCCGGCGCCTGCCTCTCAAGCATAGCCACCCCGCGGGACAGCGTCCCCCGGCCACGGCGCCCGCCGCCGTCGGGCGGAGCGGGCGCCGGGCCGGACGACACCGGCGGCGGTCAGCAGCCTCGGGTGGTGCCCGGGTTGCCCTGTCCCTCGGCGTAGCCGAACACCCGGCACTGGTAAAGGGTGGTGTTGTCGGACTCGTTGCTCTCCCAGACGTAGCCCAGAAAGCTGCTGGTCGTGACCGGGTCCGCGACGCCGACGACGACCAGGTCGTAGTCGTAGTCCCGGTCCGGCACGTACACGTCGCCCAGGTACAGCAGCTCTTCCTTGCCGGCCTGCAGCATCGACAGCGACCGGGAGAACGCCACCTGGTCCACCACCGCGCCGGTGTCCGCGCGGCGGACCTCCACGGCGGCCCGCACCTCGAAGGCGCCGGCGTCCCGGGGGCCGATGTTCCCCACCGCCAGCAGCACCTCGACGGCGTCCCAGTAGACGGTGGTGTCGACGTCGCTGACGATCAGGTTCGGCAGGGCGATGCGGGGCATCTCGATGATGTCCATCAGCCGGGCCAGGGCCTTGTCGTCGATGCGGATGCCGGCGTCCTCGCAGTCGAGGCGCCAGCGGCCTTCGTCGTCGATGCAGGCCGCCTCGGCGGCGGGCAGGTACAGCAGCAGCGCCAGGGCGGCGGCGCACAGGTTCAGCGTCTTCATGTCGGTTCCTCTCACGGCTTGGGGATTCGCGCCCGCAGGCGCACGTCGACGTGAGTCACGCCCTCCGCCGCAACGGTTCAACGGGCCCGCGGGCCGCCGGCGGGGCTGAGGTTCGTGACGTGAGGGGGTAGAATCGCGGCAGGTTCAAGACGCTGGAGGCGCCGCGCACGTGAGTCACGACTGCCTGTTCTGCAAGATCGCCGCCCGGGAGCTCGATGCCGACGTCGTGTTCGAGGACGACGAGCTGCTGGCGTTCCGGGACATCAGCCCGCAGGCGCCGACCCATCTGCTGGTGATCCCCAAGCGCCACATCGCCACCGCCAACGATCTCGGCGCCGACGACGCCGGGCTGGTGGGCGGCATGGTGCTGCGCGCCCGGGCGCTGGCGCAGCAGGAGGGCATCGCCGAAGGCGGCTACCGGCTGATCATGAACTGCAACCCCCAGGGCGGCCAGACGGTGTACCACATCCATCTGCACCTGCTGGGCGGCCGGCAGCTCACCAGCCTCGGGTGACCCATGGCGCGTGATCCGGAATCCATCGCCGATCGGTTCATCGGGCAGTTCGACCGGGCCCTGCGGACCCTGTCCGGGCAGCACGACAGCCACCGGCCCAATCCCGCCGGTTCGGTCCCCGAGCAGCCCCTCGAGCCCGCGGCCACCCAGCACGCCGCCGGCCTGATGCGCGTCAACCACACCGGCGAGATCTGCGCCCAGGCGCTCTATCAGGGGCAGGCGCTGACCGCCCGCGATCCGGCGGTGCGCACGGCGCTGCTGGAGGCGGCCGGGGAGGAGACGGATCATCTGGCCTGGTGCGAGTCACGGCTCGACGAGCTGAACAGCCGGCCCAGCCGGCTCAATCCGGCTTTCTATGCGATGTCCTATGCGATGGGTGCGGTGACGGGCCTGCTCGGCGACCGGGTCAGCCTCGGCTTCGTGGAAGCCACCGAGGACCAGGTGTGCCGCCATCTGGAGAGTCACCTCGACTCGCTGCCGGAATCGGACGGGCGCAGCCGGCGCATCGTCGAGAGCATGCACGAGGACGAGGCCCGTCACGGCTCCGAGGCGCTCGCCCGGGGCGGCGTCGAGTTTCCGGCGCCGGTCAAGCAGGCCATGCGGCTGCTGTCCCGGGTGATGACGGAGACAACCTACCGGGTCTGAGCCCCGGGGCCGGCGAGGCCGGCCGCTCAGGCCTCCGCCACCTCGTAGCTGTGGGTCACCGAGACGCCGCCCCGCTGCAGCATGATCGAGGCCGAGCAGTACTTTTCCGCGGACAGCGACACCGCCCGGGCGACCCTGCGCTCGTCCAGGCCCCTGCCGGTCACCCGGAAGTGCAGGTGGATGCTGGTGAACACCTGAGGCACCTCGTCCGCCCGCTCGCCGGTCACCTCCGTCACGCAATCGACGACGTTCTGGCGGGATTTCGTCAGGATGTTGACGACGTCGAAGGACGAGCAGCCGCCGAGCCCCATCAGCACCAGCTCCATGGGCCGCGCGCCGCGGTTCTCGCCGCCGGCGTCCGGCGGACCGTCCATGGGGACCGTGTGGCCGCTGCCGGCCGTGGCCTTGAAATGGACCTTGTCCTGCCACTCGATCGTCGCCTTCATCATCGTCTGCGGGATGCCATGTCGCTCGCGGAGCGCGCAGTGAACCACGGCACGCCTTCGGCTCAAAGCCCCGCATTCGGACAAGCGACCGGCCCAAATCTTGGGATATGACACATCGAATCTGTGAAATGGCGCCTTTTGTCGATTGCGTCACACCCACCTCGGATTTCTTTGCCATAGTTAATCCAGCAAGAGGTTACGAAGGAGCGGAACGACGATGCTTGCATCCAAGAATTCTCCGGCGTCGAATTCGGCGTTGAGCAACGGCGGGCGTCCTGGCCGGCCGCTGATGGCCAAGGGCTTCCACGGCGCCGCCGGGGAGGAGGACGGCCACCTGGACGCCTTCCTGGCGGCCGCGCATCGCCGCAAGTATCCGGCGAAGAGCACGCTGATCTACGCCGGCGACAAGAGCGATTCCATCTACTACATCCTCAAGGGGTCCGTGACGGTCCTCGTGGAGGACGAGTCCGGGCGGGAGATCATCGTCTCCTACCTGAACAAGGGTGATTTCTTCGGCGAGATGCCGCTGTTCACCGAGGACACGCCGCGCTCCGCGTGGGTGAAGGCCAAGTCCGAGTGCGAGGTGGCCGAGCTGTCCTACGCCAAGTTCCGCGAGCTGGCGGAGAAGCACACCGAGCTGCTCTACGCCGTCGGCCGGCAGATGGCCGATCGCCTGACGCGCACGACCCAGAAGGTCAGCGACCTGGCGTTCCTCGACGTCACCGGCCGGGTGGCGCGCACGCTGCTCGAACTGACCAAGCAGCCGGATGCGATGACCCATCCGGACGGCATGCAGATCAAGATCACCCGCCAGGAGATCGGCCGGATCGTCGGCTGCTCCCGGGAGATGGTCGGCCGGGTGCTCAAGACCCTGGTGGACCAGGGCCTGGTGTCGGTGAAAGGCAAGACGATGGTGGTGTTCGGCACCCGATGACCACCCGCCGGTAGCCTCTTGAATCGGGAAACGGGCCTTCGGGCCCGTTTTTCGTTTCGGGATCAGATGCGC
>DLCH01000052.1:11596-47379 GCA_002480525.1 Gammaproteobacteria bacterium UBA7803
CCGCTCGCGCGCCCCTCGTGGGAGCGGCCTCCCGGCCGCGATCTGCCGTCGTGCCGACGTGGTCGCGTGGCTTTCCCGGTCCTGACCCGAGATCGCGGCCGGGAGGCCGCTCCTACGAAGGCGGGCCCGAATCGGCCGGAAGTGGCCCGGTGCGGTGCCCAGGTGGGCGTGGCCTCATCAGCCGAACATGGCCCTCAGCGCCGCGCCGGGGTCCTCGGCCCGCATGAAGGCCTCGCCCACCAGGAAGGCGTGCACTCCGGCGGCGTTCATGGCCGCCACGTCTTCGGCGGTGTGGATGCCGCTCTCCGTCACCACCCGGGTGCCGGCCGGAACCCGGTCGAGCAGCTCGTAGGTGGTCTCGAGGCGGGTCTCGAAGGTTTTCAGGTCCCGGTTGTTGATGCCGACGAGCTTCGGCGCCAGCGCGAGGGCCCGGTCGAGCTCCTCGGCGTCGTGGACCTCCACCAGCACGTCGAGGCCCACGGCCAGGGCGAGGTCGTAGAGCTCGCGCAGCAGCGGGTCGCCGAGGCAGGCGGCGATGAGCAGCAGGCAGTCGGCGCCCAGCGCCCGGGTTTCCAGGACCTGGTAGGGGTCGACGATGAAGTCCTTGCGCAGCACCGGCAGCGTGGTGGCGGCGCGGGCCGCCCGCAGGTAGTCCTCGTGGCCGGAGAAGAAGTCGTGGTCGGTCAGCACGGACAGGCAGGCCGCGCCGCCGGCCTGGTACTGCCGGGCGATCGCCTCGGGGTGGAAGTCCGGGCGGATCACGCCCTTGCTCGGGGACGCCTTCTTGATTTCGGCGATCACGCCGTTGCCGGCTCTGGCCTTCGCCTCCAGCGCCGCGGTGAAGCCGCGGGGCGCGCCCGCCTCGGCGAGCTGGCGTTCCAGCGCCGTCGCCGTGACGGCCTCGCGCCGGGCGGCGATCTCCTCGTGCTTGCGGGCGACGATGGTGTCGAGGACGGTGCCGGTCATGGTTCCCCCATCAGCGACGAGACGCGCACCAGCTCGTCGAGGCGTTCCCGGGCCAGCCCGGCGGCGATGGCGTCCTGGGCCATGGCGACGCCGTTGGCCAGGCTGGTGGCGACGCCGGCGGCATAGACGGCGGCGCCGGCGTTGAGACTGACCATGTCCGCGGCGGCCGAGTCGGGCTTTTCCAGGGCTTCGAGCACCAGGGCCAGGCTGGCGGACGGCGAGTCGGCCCGCAGCGCGTCCACCGGCCGGCGTTCGATGCCGAAGTCCTCCGGCGCGATCTCGTAGCTGGTGATGGCGCCGTCTTTCAGTTCCACCACGAAGCTCGGGCCGTCGAGGGCGATCTCGTCCAGGCCGTTGGCATGGACCACCAGCACGTGCTCGGCGCCGAGCAGCCGCAGCACCTCGGCGACGATCTGCTGGAACTGGGGGCTGAACACGCCGATCACCTGGCGCCGGGCGCCCGCCGGGTTGGTGAGCGGGCCGAGCAGGTTCATGAGCGTGCGCACGCCGAGTTCCTGGCGGACCGGCGCTGCATGCTTCATGGCGCCGTGATGGGCCTGGGCGAACAGGAACCCCACGCCGACGTCGCGGATGCATTGGCCGATCTGCTCCGGCGTGAGCGCCAGATTGACGCCGGCGGCCTCGAGCACGTCGGCGCTGCCGCTGGCGCTGGTCATCTTGCGGTTGCCGTGCTTGGCCACGTGGGCGCCCGCCGCCGCCGTGACGAAGGCGGCCGCGGTGGAGACGTTGAACAGCTTGGCGCCGCTGCCGCCGGTGCCGCAGGTGTCCACCAGGTAGGGCACGTGGACCTCGACCTTGACCGACAGGTCGCGCATGGTCTGGGCGGCGCCGGCGATCTCCTCGGCGGTCTCGCCCTTCACGCGGAAGCCCATGAGCAGCGCGCCGATCTGCGCCGGAGTCGCCTCGCCGGACATCACCTGGGCGAACACCTGGCGGGCTTCCTCCTGGTCGAGCGCCTTGCGTTCAGCCAGTCGTGCCAGTGCGGTGCGTACGTCCATCGTCCTCTCCGGTGAGAAAGTTGCGCAGCAGGTCGTGTCCGGTCGTGGTCAGGATCGACTCCGGGTGGAACTGCACGCCCTCGATCGGGTACTCGCGGTGACGCAGCCCCATGATCTCGTCGAAGGCGCCGCCGTCGCGCTCAGTCCAGGCGGTGATTTCCAGACAGTCGGGCAGGGTTTCCCGGGCCACCACCAGGGAATGGTAGCGGGTGGCCTCGAAGGGCTGCGGCAGCCCCCGGAACACGCCGACGTCGTGGTGGTGGATCATCGACGTCTTGCCGTGCATCACCTCCCGGGCCCGCACCACGTCGCCGCCGAACACCTGGCCGATGCTCTGGTGACCGAGGCAGATGCCGAGGGTGGGGATGTGGGGCCCGAAGGTGCGGATCACGTCCATGCTGATCCCGGCCTCGTTGGGCGTGCAGGGGCCGGGGGAGACGACGATCTTGTCCGGCGCCAGGCGCTCGATCTCGTCCAGGGTGATCTCGTCGTTGCGGTGCACGACCACGTCGGCACCCAGCTCGCCCAGATACTGGACGACGTTGTAGGTGAAGGAGTCGTAGTTGTCGATCATCAGCAGCATGTCGGCTCGACCTGTTCGGTTGGGATTCGGCTCTCGGGTGGGGCGGCGCCCCGATTGTCAGACAGGCTTGATACGGGCCGAAGCCCACCAGCGCGGCGCGGGGCCGGGGGCGGGAAGGCGGATGACGATGGACGAACTCGGTGACATGGGCAGATTCCTCGTATGGCCTATATTACCCATACAGGCCCCATGGAACGAGCGGCTGCGCGATTCGGGCGATTCTGGCACTTCGGCCCGTCCGCATGGTCAAATATCCACGTCGCGGCGCCGCGGGGAAACGGCGCTGCACAGCAGGGGAGAGTAGTCATGAACCATTCACTGTACCTGGGTGCGGCGATGGTGGTGCTGGCCGGCTGCGCTGCCTCCACGCCGTCCTCCGAGCAGGCCCTCGACGCCGAGGCGGCCGCCCAGGCGCGACAGGAAACGCTGGACGACATTCTCGACGCGCCGCTCACGGCGGCCGCTTACGCCGGCGACACCGAACGGTGCCTGTCCACCTACGCCTATCGCAGCGTCGAGGTCCTCGACGACCAGCTGGTGCTGTTCAAGGGCAACGGCGACAAGCGCTGGATCAACCGGCTGCCGCGACGCTGCATCGGGCTGCGGCCGAACGAGGTGCTGCGCTTCGAGATGCGCAGCAACCGGGTCTGCGAGACGGACAGCTTCCGCTCCTACGACCGGGCCTTCATGACCACGCTCAGCAGCGGCAACTGCACGCTGGGTCAGTTCCAGCCGGTGACGCCGGAGCAGGTGGCCGCGATCGAGGTCGCCTTCGAAGGCTGACCCGGGCGGCCGCCTCAGCGGCGGTCGAGCAGCGTGCGGACCCCCTCCAGGGCGATCCGCACGGCTTCGGCGCGCACCTCGCTGCGGGAGCCGGCCAACTCGTGGCGTGAGGTCTGCACGCAGCGGGGCTCGTCGGTGCGAATTCCCCAGCCGAACCAGACCGTGCCCACGGGCGCCAGCAGGTCGCCGCCGTCCGGTCCGGCGACGCCGGTGACGGCGACGCTCACCCGGGCGTCGCTGGCCCGCAGCGCGCCGATCGCCATCTCCTTCGCCGTGGGTTCGCTGACGGGCCCTTCCGCGTCCAGGGTCGACTGGCGCACGCCGATCATGCGGGTCTTGGCGGACAGCCGGTAGGTGACGAATGCGCCCTCGAACCACTCGGACGAACCGGGCACGCTGGTGAGCTCCGCGGCGATCATGCCGCCGGTGCAGGACTCGGCGGTCACCAGAGTGAGCTCGCTGTCGGTCAGCAGCCGGGCCACGGCCTCGATGAGTTGAATATTCGCCACCATCTCAGAACAATAGCGCCACGCTGTCCGGCCGGATGTCCCTATTTCTACCACGTTTGCCGATCGGTTGGCCCGGGTCTACCTGAGGCTGCTGGATTTTCCGCGTGTGCTGCTCGCCGCGCTGCTGGCCGTCATGGCGGTGGCGGGCTGGTACGCGGCCCAGTTCAGCTTCGATGCGTCCTCGGACACGCTGGTGGTGCAGGGCGACCCCGAGCTCGCCACCTACCTGCGGGTGTCCGAGACCTTCGGCGGCGACGAGTTCCTGCTGATGACGTTCCGCCCGGATCAGGGCGACGCGCTGACGCCGGACAACCTCGATACGCTGGCGGCGCTCGAGGCCGATCTGGAAGGCGTCGACGGGGTCTCGGACGTGTTCTCGATCCTCGACGCGCCGCTGCTGCAGAGCCCGCCGGTCCCCGTCTCCGAGCTGGCCGAGGGTTTCAACACCCTGCGCGCGCCCGACGTCGACCGCGACCTGGCGCGGGAGGAGCTGACCGGCAGCCCGTTCTTCCGCAATCTGCTGATCACCGAGGACGCCTCCACCAGCGCCCTGCGCATCGGGCTGGCGCTGGACGGCGAGCTGCTGGCCGTGGATCGCGAGCGCGCCGCCCTGCGGACCCGCCAACGGGCGCTGGAGGCCGACGGCGGGCGCCTGCCGGCTGAGGCGCAGCAGCGTCTGGCGACGCTGGAGTCGCGTCACGACGCGCTGCGCGAGGACTATGTCACCGCCCGGCAGCGGGTGATCGCCGAGGTGCGGACGATTCGCGACCGCTACGAGCCGGCGGGCACGCTGCACATCGGCGGCGTGCCGATGATCGCCGCCGACATGGTGACGTTCGTGAAGAACGACCTGGCGATCTTCGGCACGTCGGTGGTGGTGCTGATCATGGCGGTGCTGTTCTCCTTCTTCCGCAGCGTGCGCTGGACCCTGCTGCCGATCCTCACCAGCGCGGTGACGGTGCTGCTCACCATCGGCGTGCTCGGCGCGGTGGAGAAGCCGGCCACGGTGGTGTCGTCGAACTTCGTGGCCCTGCTGGCCATCATCACCATCTCGCTGACCATCCACCTGATCGTCCGGCACCGGGAGCTGGCCTTCCGGGAGCCGGATCTGTCGGCCCGGGAGCTCGTCCGTCAGACCATGGTCAGCAAATTCGCCCCGTGCCTGTACAACGCGCTGACGACCATGGCGGCCTTCGGCTCGCTGATGGCGTCGCGGATCGTGCCGGTGGAGGACTTCGGCTTCATGATGGTGCTCGGCATCGCCATCGGCATGGCGGTGACGTTCACCTTCTTCCCGGCGGTGCTGCTGCTGATGGCGGCGCCGCCTGCGGTGCCGAGCGAGCGTCAGGAGTTCACCCTGACCCGGGTCATGAGCGAGTGGGCGCGCTGGCGCTACCTGGGCATCACCCTGCTGGGCGTGGCCTGCGCGGTGGCGGCGGTGGTGGGCATCAGCCGGGTCTCGATGGACAACCGTTTCCTGGACTACTTCCAGGAGGACACGGACATCTATCAGGGCATGCACTTCGTCGACCGGCACCTGGGCGGCACGATCCCCTTCGACGTGGTGCTCAGCTTCGAGCCCTACCAGGCGCCCGCCGAGGACGACTTCTTCACCACCGGCGAGGAGACCTTCCCGGAACGGTACTGGTTCACCCGGGACAAGGTGGACCGGGTGCTGGCCATGCACCGTTTCCTCGACGAGCGCCCGGAGGTGGGCAAGGTGCTGTCGGTGGCCTCCCTGGACCTGGTGGCCCGGGAGCTGACCGACGGCGAGCCCCTGTCGAGCGCCGAGATCGCGGGCGTGCTGGGTGCGCTGCCGGAAGGGCTGCGGCGCGATCTGATCGCGCCCTACGCGGACCCGGCGTCCGGGCAGATGCGCCTGTCCGGCCGGATCATCGAGAGCGGGCCCTACTTCGATCGGGCGGCGCTGGTCGCGGAGATCGAAGCCTTCGCCACGGACGAACTCCGGTTCGCGCCGGAGGACGTGGTGGTGACGGGGGTGATGGTGATGTTCGACAACATGCTCGAGCAGCTCCTGTCCTCCCAGGTGGACACCCTGCAGTACGTGCTGCTGGCGGCGCTGCTCATGTTCCTGGTGCTGCTGCGCTCGCTCACCTACGCGCTGCTGGGCGTGGTGCCGAACATCCTGGCCGCGGCGGCGGTGATCGCAGTGATGGGCTACACGGGCATCACCCTGGACATGATGACCATCACCATCGCGGCCATCAGCGTCGGCATCGGCGTCGACGACGCCATCCACTATCTCCACCGGTTCCGCGAGGAACGGGCGGAACAGGGCGACGTTCGCCTGGCCGTGGCCTGGACCCATGCGACCATCGGCCGGGCCATGTACTACACCAGCATCACGATCATCGTCGGCTTCTCGGTGCTGGTGCTGTCCAACTTCGTCCCCACCCAGATGTTCGGGCTGCTGACGGCGGTGGCCATGCTGCTGGCGCTTATCGCCAATCTGCTGCTGCTGCCCAGCCTGGTGGTGCTGTTCCTCGGGGCGCCTCGGAGAGATCTGCCGATTCGGTAGAGGGGCGGTGCCAGGGTGTTGGTCGGGCAGGCGCCGGGCATCGCTTTCGGGGGCTCCGACTGCCGCAGTTGTCGTTGGGGGTTGCGTATGCGCCGAACGTAATACGCCCCCGAAAGCGATGCCCGGCACCCGCCTACCACGCCCTCGCGAAACCATGCGGCAGCATCTTGCAGGCTGAATGCGGTGAACCCTGCGAGGACGTCGGAAGACGCCCGCCGGGAGAGACTTCCGGGTGCGTATTACGTTCAGCGCTCCGGACTCCCCCAACGGCAACGGCGGCAGTCGGAGCACCCGGAAGGCTCTCCCGGTGGGCGTCCCTCACAGCGTCGGTGCTGCTGGTTCGGCGCGGGGTGGTTTCAGGGTGTCGGTTGGGCGGGAACCGGGGTTCGCTTTCAGGGGCTCCGACTGCCGCGGTTGTCGCTGGGCGCCGCGTGCGTGCTGAACGTAATACGCCCCTGAAAGCGAACCCCGGCACCCGCCCGCTCACGTCCTCGCAGCATCATCCGATTGCGCAGCCGGAATCCTGCGAGGTCGTCGGAAGGCGCCCGCCGGAAGAGACTTCCGGGGGCGTATTACGTTCAGCGCACAGGACTCCCCCAACGGCAACCGCGGCAGTCGGAGCCCCCGGAAGTCTCTTCCGGCGGGCGTCCCCCACAAACCTACTTGAACTTCGACTCCGCCATCGCCGCAGCCCGGAAGATCGCCCGCCCCTTGTTCATGGACTCCTTCCATTCGAGCCGCGGTACCGAGTCCGCCACCACGCCGCCGCCGGCCTGGATGTACAGCGTGCCGTCCTTCACCACCGCCGTGCGGATCGCGATGGCCGTGTCCATGTTGCCGTTCCAGGCCAGGTAGCCGACGGCGCCGCCGTAGATGCCGCGCTTGACCGGCTCGAGCTCGTCGATGATCTCCATGGCGCGGATCTTGGGCGCGCCGGACAGGGTGCCGACGGGCAGGGTGGCGCGCAGCACGTCCATGGCGGTGCGGCCTGCCTTGAGGCGGCCGGTGACGTTGCTGGAGATGTGCATGACGTGGGAGTAGCGCTCGATGACGAACTTCTCGGTGACCTCGACCGAGCCCGTCTCCGAGACCCGGCCGACGTCGTTGCGGCCGAGGTCGATGAGCATCAGGTGCTCGGCGATCTCCTTCGGGTCCGCGAGCAGCTCGGCTTCCAGGGCCTGATCCTCCTCGTCGGTGTGGCCGCGGCGCCGGGTGCCGGCCAGCGGGCGGTTGATGATCAGGCCGTCCTCGAGGCGGGCGAGGATCTCCGGGGAGGAGCTGACGATCTGGAAGTCCGCCAGGTCCATGAAGTACATGTACGGGGACGGGTTCAGGCTGCGCAGCGCCCGGTACAGGTTGATCGGGTCCGAGGAGAACGGGATCGACATGCGCTGGGCCAGCACCACCTGCATGACGTCGCCGGCGCGGATGTACTCCCGGATCTGCTCCACCGCCTGCTTGAATTTCTCCTCGCCGAACTCGGAGACGAAGTCGCTCTCCTCGATGGGCTGATTGGCGCTGGTGTCCGGAATCGGCGGCACGGCCTGGGCCAGGGAGCGGGCGAGGGCCTCCAGGCGGTCGAGGGTGCGGGCGTGGATGTCCGGCTCGGCCGGGTCCACCAGGCTGATGAGCTGCATGCGGCCGCGCAGGTTGTCGAACACCACCACGTCCTCGGACACCATCAGCACGATGTCCGGCGTGCCCAGCGGGTCCGGCGGCGCGCTGTCGGCCAGCCGCTTTTCCACGTAGCGCACGCAGTCGTAGCCGAAGTAGCCCACCAGGCCGCCGTAGAAGCGGGGCAGGTCCGGCAGGGGCGCGACCCGGTAGCGCTGCTGGAAGGCTTCGACGAAACCCATGGGGTCGTCGGTGTCGAGCTGTTCGACTACCTCGCCGTCGGTGCGCACCTCGACCCGGTTGCCCGTCACCTGGATCACCGTCCGGCAGGGCAGGCCGATGATCGAGTAGCGGCCCCACTTCTCGCCGCCGTGGGCGGACTCGAGCAGATAGGAGTAGGGGCCCTTGGCGAGCTTGAGATAGGTGGACAGGGGCGTGTCGAGGTCGGCCAGGGTCTCGAGGACCACGGGGATGCGGTTGTAGCCCTCGGCGGCGAGTTCGGCGAAGCGTTCGGCGCTGACGGGTTCGGGGGTCGTGTCGTTCATGGAAGCGGTCTCATTCGCCCCGGGCATGGGATCCCGGGTGGCTCATCTTCGTAGGAGCGCCCTGCAGGGCGCGATTGATCGGGCAGAGGCCGTCGAATCCTGAGATCGCGCCCGGGAGGGCGCTCCTACGAAGTGTCGTCGGAGGAGGCGCCCGGGCGCGGGTCGGTCAGACGGGCCACCAGCCGCTGCGCCATCGCGGATGGGCGAGGGTGGCGGCGTAGCAGTGGCGCGTCACTTCCATGGTTCGATCTACGGTCGGCGGAAACGCGGGTGAGCCTAAACGAGGGTCAGGAACGAATCAATCACGGCATCGGCGCCCAGCTCGTGGGCGGGCGTGCCGTGGTTGTAGCCGTCGGGGACGCAGACCACGTCGCAGCCCGCCGCCCGGGCGCAGCCGACGTCGGTGGTGGAGTCGCCGACGAACAGCACGTCCCGGGGCGTCAGGCCGAGCCGCTCGCAGGCCAGCAGCGCCGGATCGGCGGCCGGCTTCGGCCTGGCGGCGGTGTCGCCGCCGATCAGGCAGTCGAAGCGGCGGGACAGGTCCAGGGCGTCCAGCAGCGAGCGGGACAGCCCCTCCCGCTTGTTGGTCACCACGGCCAGCCGGGCGCCCCGGGCCCGCAGCGCGTCCAGCGCGTCGACCACGTGGGGATAGGGACGGCTGAGGTCCGCGACGTGACGGTGGTAGTAGTCGATGAAGACGTCGAACATCGATTCCGCGCGCTGGCGGGGCTGATTCTGCGAGGCCAGCGCTTCCTCGATCAGCACCTTCGCGCCGTGGCCGACCCAGTGGCGGGTGTGTACCTCGTCGACGGCCGCCAGTCCTGCCCGGCCGAGCACGTGATTCAGGGCGGCATTCAGATCCGCGGCGGTGTCGACGAGCGTGCCGTCGAGGTCGAACAGGTACCCGGCGTAGGCGCGCACGGTTCGGTCAGTCGAGGGCGTTGCGCATGGCCGCGATGGTGGCCACGTAGTCGTCGCTGCCGAAGATGGCGGACCCGGCGACGAAGGTGTCGGCGCCGGCATCGGCGACCAGGCGGATGTTGTCCGCCTTGATGCCGCCGTCGATCTCCAGACGCACCTCGCGGCGGGCGTCGTCGATGATCTCCCGGGCGATGGCCAGCTTGTCCAGGCTCGACTCGATGAACGCCTGACCGCCGAAGCCGGGATTCACCGACATGATCAGCACCAGATCGACCAGATCGATGACCTCGTCCAGCACCGTCAGCGGCGTGGCCGGATTGAACACGATGCCCGGACTCGCGCCGCCTTCCCGGATCAGCGTCAGGGTGCGGTGGAGATGCTCGGTGGACTCCGGATGGACGCTGATGATGTCGGCGCCGGCATCGAGGAAGTCGCCGATCAGCCGGTCCACGGGCTTCACCATCAGGTGGACGTCCATCACGCAGTCCAGCCCCGCCTTGCGCAGCGACTTCAGCACCGGCGCGCCGATGGTCAGGTTCGGCACGTAGTGATTGTCCATCACGTCGAAGTGGATGATGTCGGCGCCGGCGTCCAGCACGTCGCGGATCTCCTCGCCGAGGCGGGAGAAGTCTGCGGAGAGAATCGAAGGAGCGATCCAGTGTTCCATGGGCGGCATTCTAGCCCGGTGCCCGGCCGGTGTCGTCACGGCCGGCGCCGCCGGTCAGCCGACCAGGGTCTCCAGCGCTTCACGCAGTTCCCACATGCGCCGCTGGGACAGCGCCAGCTCCTGATCGTTGGCGCCCGGTCCCAGGCGGTCGGGATGACAGCGCGACACCAGCCGGCGATAGGCCAGCCGGATGACCTCCTCGCTGTCGTCCGGCAGCACGCCGAGGGTCTCCCGGGCGCGGTCCTCGGCGCTGCGCCGTGGCGCCAGCGCCGCCGCGGCGACCGCGCGCAGCGCCAGGGTCTCGCGGCTCATGCCGGCCCGGGTGCCGAGCTCGAGCAGGGCCGACGTCGCTTCCGGCGTGTCGGCCAGGGCGCTCATGCGCGCCATGGCAGCCACCACCGACTCGCGCAGCGCAGGCTTTGCGGCGATTTCCGGCGCCGCGGCGGCGGCCACGGCGTCGAAGGGAAAGCTGTCGTCCCGGCCGGCGTGGAACCAGACCAGCGCTTCCTGCCGCTCGCCGGCGTCGAGCGCGAGGGTGGACATCAGGTCTTCCGCGGTGCGGAGCTGAACCGGGTCCGTGGCGGCCGCAAGATGCGCCAGGCGGCCGAGGGCGGCGAAGGCGAACTGGATGACCGCGGCGCCCGGGGCCGCGTCGGGGCGCGGCGACGGCCGGGGCTGGTTCTCCCGGGCGAGCAGCCGGTCCGCCAGGTGGCCGAGCGCGATACCGGCCACCAGCCACCAGACCAGGGCGGCGGGCACCGCCGGCGCGAAGATCAGCGCCGCGGCGGCGCCAAGCGCCTTGCCGGCCCAGCGGGGCAGGGATAGCCGGTCCATGGTCTGCTTCGTACCCGAGTCCTGTGGTGACTTGTCGAGCCTACGCCGGCCGCGGTGATTGCGCTGGTCACACGTCAAGCATCGTGACGGTCGGCCGCCGGCATTGTGACGGCGTGCACAGTCGAGTCCGGCCGGGCCGTCGATCGATAGACCGCGGGCCCGGCGAAGCGTTCGCCCGGAAAGGCCGCGGCGCGCCGTCTGGCGCGCCGCCGGCGTCAGCGGCGCCCGGCCGGTGTGCCGGCCGACTGAGCCAGCTTCAGCACCGCCGTGTGGTAGTCGACGAAGGCCCGCCGGCTGTCCTCGATGTGGGGCAGGACGAACGCGGTCGCCGCGGCCGCGGTGGCGGGGAACCATTGCAGCAGCGGCTGATAGATGGCGCAGTTCTGCCGGGCGTCCGGCTCCGCTACGCCGACGGCGACGGCCGCGCACTCGGTGGCGCCGTCCCAGCTCGCGCGGATCGCCTCCACCGCCGCCCACTCGATGGCGGGGATCATGAGCTGCTTGGCGAGGAACACCACCAGGGCCTTGACGCCGCCGCAGGGAAGCTGGGAGACGAAGTGACCGGTGGTGCAGGCCACGGCGATGGCGTTGTCCACCAGGCTGATCTGCCCCGACACGTGGCCGACCACGAAGCCGACGATCGGGTCGACGACCACGTCGATGGTCTCGTGGCCGTAGAAGTGGATCGTCGACAGGGCGATGTGGGTGTACATGTCGTGGTTGCTCTCGCGCAGATCGTCGAGCAGCGCGTCGAGCGGCGCCAGCGACACCGAGCCCGGCGCGCCGGCCGCCTGGGCGTCGCCGAGGGCGTCGACGGTGGCGGCGGAGGCGGTCAGGTGGGGATTGCGCAGCAGGTAGGCGGCGAGCTCGGCGTGGGCGATCTTCTGCAGGTCGTCGGGAAACCGGGAGCTCAGCCAGCGACGGCCGCCGTCGATGGCCTGGCCCGCCGCCTGCAGGGCCGGGTCGGGATTGAGAAAGGTGGCGCCTGCGCGGGTCCGCACCGCCGGCTCGGACCGCGTCGCCCGGGCCTGGCTGATGGTCGTCGACGTCTTCGACCGATCCGCGTCGGCTCGGGTGGCCGGCTGCCGCACCGGCGGCGGCTGCCGCACCGGCGGCGGCTGCCGTACCGGCGGCGGGGCCGTGCGGGAGGGCGTGGTCGCTCGGGGCGGCTGCCGCTGGATCGGCGGCGCGTTGGCGCCTCTGGCGTCGATGGCCTGCAGCGACTCCGCCAGCACGGCCCGGGAGATGCTGTGCAGCGCGGGCGTCACCGCGTCGGTCATCAGCGTGTTCACCTGGGTCTGCAGCACGCCGTAGGCCTGGGCGGCCACCTGCTTGATCTGCGCCTGCTGCGCCTGCAGCACCGGAATGCCGCAGCTCGCGACCGGATCGGTGGCGGCCGCGGCGACGAGCTGGTCGAAGGCCTGGTCCAGGGCGGAGCCGGCGTTCGCCGGCGACGACGGGTCGAACTGGCGGCCGGCCAGGGCCACCTGGCCCATGCCGGCGGTGAGCGTGGCCAGCCGCTGGCCCACCATCACGTGCAGGCGGTTGGCTGCCGTGCCCCGCGGGTTCGCGGCCATCGAGCCGATGGCGCCGCCCAGGTCGACGCCGGCCTGCTGAAGACAGCTCGCCATCTCGACGATGTCGTCGTGCCGCACGACCTGCAGCAGGGCCAGCTCGGAGTCGAGCTGGGCCATGGCCGGCGAGTTCCTGAGGGTTGCCTCGGCATCCTTCACCGCGTCGGCGGACGCCGAGGTCAGGCAGGCGGTGAACGCGCCGACGTTGCCGTTGAAGGTGCAGCCGAGCACCGTGAACGCGTCCACCTGAAAGAAAGCGCCGGCGGACGGTGGAAACGCGCCGGCGACGAGCAGTACGGCGATAGCCAGGATCCTGTGCATGGTGATGTTCCGGCCGATGGAGTGGACGGCCATGCTAGTCCCGGGGTCGCGGCGCCCGTACCGCTCGAATTAGGTAGGCCCGCGGTCGCCGCGCACCTGCCCCTCGACCCGGGCAGGCCCGCTGTGGCGGTGGGGTCAGGCGTTCGCCCGGTGGTGGGCGTCCACCTCCCGAAGCTGGGTCAGATCGCCGATGTCGCTCCAGAAACCCCGCCATTCCTGGGCGGTCAGCGCGCCGCGGGCCAGCAGCTCGAAGTACACCTCGCGCAGGCTGAATCGCTCGGCCCGTCGCCCGTCGAGGGCCCGGGGGTCGAGCAGGGCGATGCCGCAATAGACGAAGCCGTCGCCGCGCCGGCGCACCACCCCGTCCTCGACGTCGAAGTCGCCGCGGTCGCGGAAGGCCGGCCGCGGCGTGACCACCAGGTGGGCCAGGCTGCCCGCAGGCGGCCGGTCGGGCAGCGCGGTGAGCGGAAAGTCGGTATAGATGTCGCCGTTCAGAAGCAGGAACGGCGCCTCGCCCAGCAGGGGCAGGGCGTTGACGATGCCGCCGCCCGTTTCCAGCAGCGTGTCCTCGCGGCTGTAGCGGACGGTCAGCCCGAACCCGGCGCCGTCGCCCACGGCGGCGACGATCTGCTCGCCCAGGTGGTGCAGGTTGATCACCACCTCGCGGATGCCGGCCGCCGCCAGCCAGCGGAGCTGGTGGGCCAGCATGGGCTCGCCGCCCACCGGAGCCAGGGCCTTGGGCACGCGGTCGGTGAGGGGCCGCAGTCGCTCGCCGCGTCCGGCGGCGAGGATCATGGCCTTCACGGGCGGGCCTCGAGGCGCGCCCGGGCGGCGGGCAGCATGACCTCCGCGTGGGCGGCCAGCGCGCCCAGGGCGGGCACCGCCGGCGCGTGCCGGCCGGCGAGCACGGCGATCCGCTCCAGCACCGGCACGACGTGGGGCAGGTGGCTGTCGCGGCCGTCCCGCAGCCACAGCCGCGCGAAGATGCCGACGGCCTTGAGCTGGCGCTGCAGGGCCACCAGATCCATGTCGACGGCGAAGGTGGCGCGATCCAGGGGCAGCGGGCTCGCCGCCGCGTACGCATCCCGCCACCGCGCCACCGTCTCCTCGGGGAAGGCGTGGTAGCAGTCGCGCAGCAGCGAGGCGATGTCGTAGGTGGCCGGACCCATCAGCGCGTCCTGGAAATCCACCACGCCGACGGTGCCGTCCGGCAGCAGCAGCAGGTTGCGGCCGTGGTAGTCGCGATGCACGCAGCAGCGCGGCTGGCGATCGGTGGCGGCGAGCAGTTCGCCGAAGGCGTCGTCGAGGGTGTCCGGGGGCGCGCTGTCCAGCAGGCCGCCGAGGAACCACTCGGTGTAGATGGCCAGCTCGTCGCGGAACCGCTGCCGGGTGTACGGCGGCACCGCGGGATCGTCGATGGCCTGAATCCGGTGCAGGGTGTCGATGGCCGCGGGTAGCACCTCGTCCGCCTCCCGGGCGTACCGGTCCGCGAGGTGCACCGGGCCGAGATCGGTGGTCAGGAAGTAGCCGCGCTCCCGGTCGGCGGCGAGGATGCGCGGCGCAGCCACGCCGGCATCCTCGAGGACGCCGGCCAGGGTCTCGAACTGGTCGTTGTTCTCCAGGGCCGGCGGCGAGCTCATGGCGACCACCGTCCCGCCGGCGCCGTCGGCTCGCCGCAGGCGGTAGAAGCGCCGGTGGCTCGCCTCCACCGCCAGGGCGTTCCACTCGGGGGCGCCGGTGCCGCGCCAGGCGTCCGGCAGGTGGGCTTCGGTCCAGCGCCTGAAGGCTCGATCCATGGGGGACATCATCGGAAAAACCCGTATGATGCGCGCGATGCGTAGAGGGTGGAACAGGCATGGCCCCGCGGGGCTCGCCGTCGGGCTGTGTCTGGGCGCCCAGGCGGTGCTGGCTGCGTCGCCGGGCGCCGTCCCGGATGCCGCCCCCGGTTCAGCCCCGGCCCCCATCTCCAGCCCCGCAGCCGCCGTGCCGCCGCCCGAGCCGGTCGCCGAGCTGCGCCGGCGCCCAGCCGCCGACTCGCTCACGGTCAGCGAGGACCTGGCGAGGGCCCTGTGGCGTCCGAAGTCGGATCTCGCGCCGGAGCGCGCAGTCGGCATGCCGCCGTTCTGCGGTGGCGGCTACCTGTCCCTGGACTTTCCCTTCCCGGTCGGCGCGGACTCCGACGGGTATCCCATCGACGCGGCAGGTGACACGGCGAGCTACCAGGTCGACGGCGAGGTGGTGCTGATCGGCAACGTCCGGATCGACCAGGGCAACCGCACCCTCAAGGCCGCCCGCGCCGAGCTCGACCATGCCACCGGCCGGGGGCGGGCCGAAGGCGGCGTGCTGCTGGTGCAGCCGGGCACGGTGCTGCAGGGCGACCGGGCGGACATCGACACGGACACCGGCGCCGCCGAGCTGGAGGACGTTCAGTTCGTGCTGCTGGACAGCGAGTTCCGGGGCGTCGCGGACGCGCTGGCCCAGGACGAGGCCGGCACCCTGCTCATGACCCGCGGCAACTTCACCCGCTGCGAGCCCGGCAACGGCAACTGGCGGATCGGCGCCTCGCAGATCGAGGTCGAGCAGGATTCGGTGTTCGGCGTCGCCCGCCACGCCGTGGTGCGGGTCCGCGGGGTGCCGGTGTTCTACACGCCGCGCATCCGCTTCCCGGTCACCGACGACCGGCAGTCGGGCTGGATGTTCCCGAACCTGGCCTATTCCGACGAGGACGGCACCGACGTCTCGGTGCCCTACTACCTGAACCTGGCGCCCAACTACGACGCCACCCTGCTGCCGCGCTACGTGAGCCGCCGCGGCGCCGGGCTCGAAGGCGAGTTCCGGCACATGTCCGGCTGGCAGGACACGACCCTGAGCGGGGCCATTCTCGGCGACGACGACCTGTACAACGGCACCTACGATCGCGACGACTTCGAGGCGCTGGTGGATGACGGCGAGATCGTCGGCGAGTTCGTCCCCGAGGACCGCTGGCTGTACGCCATGGACCACAGCGGCGTGATCGGCAACGTGCAGACCCGGGTCGACTACACGGCGGTCAGCGACCGCGACTACTTCCGCGACCTCGGCAGCGACCTCGGCGTGTCGAGCCGCATCGAGCTGGAGCGGCGGGGCGAGATTCAGTACGCGTCCGGCGGGCTGTTCATGCGGGTGTGGGCCCAGCGGTTCCAGCGCCTCGACGAGGCCCGGGTCGATCCCTACCAGCGTCTGCCGGAGGTGGAGATGACCTACACCGGGTCCCTGCCGGGCCCCCTGGAGTGGTCCCTCGGCGCCGAGTTCGTCACCTTCACCCGGGACAACGACGACCTCACCGGGCTGGGCGCGGCGGTCGGCGACCGGGTTCATCTGGAGCCGAGAATCCGGCTGCCCCTGGCCGCGCCCTGGGGATTCCTGACCCTCGCGGGCGGTTTCCGCCACACCAGCTACGATCTCAGCGACGTGCCGACGACCGTCGAGGCGAAGCCGGAGCGCAACATCGGCCTCGGCAGCGCCCACGGCGGACTGTTCTTCGAGCGCGATCTGACGCTGTTCGGCAAGGATCTGGTGCAGACCCTGGAGCCGCAGCTCTTCTATCTGTACCAGGAGTACGCGGACCAGCAGGATCTGCCGCTGTTCGACGCGACCCAGCTCACCTTCGGCTACGGGCAGCTCTTCCGGGACAACCGGTTCTCGGGACTCGACCGGATCGGCGACGCCAATCAGCTCAGCACCGGCGTCACCACCCGCTTCATCGATCCCCGGTCCGGGCGCGAATACCTGCGGGCGAGCCTGGGGGAGATCGTCTACTTCGACGACCGCCGGGTCACGCTCGGCGGCAGCGTCACCGCGGAGGAGGAACGCACCACCTCGGCGCTGGCGGCCGAGATGGCGGCCAGGGTGGCCTCGGACTGGAGCATTTCCGGCACGGTGGTCTGGGACAAGTACGACAACCGGACCGAAGAGGTCGCCGCGGGGATCCAGTACCGGTCCGACAACCGGCACATCGTCAATCTGGGCTACCGCAAACGTCTCGCCAATGACATCGACCAGACCGACCTGTCGGTGTACTGGCCGATCACGCGGCATTTCGCGGTGATGGGCCGGTGGAACTACGACGTCGTCAGCGGTCGAACCATTGAGGGATTCGGCGGCATCGAGTACAACGACTGCTGCTGGCGCCTCCGCCTCATGGCCCGACGTTTCCTCGACAGTCCGACCGGCCGCAACCTCGAAGACGTGGAGGCGGACGAGGGGATATTCCTGCAGGTGGTCTTCAAGGGCCTCGCGGGCCTCGGCAGCAAGATGGAATCGGTGCTGCAGCGCGGCATCAAAGGATACAGACCGGAGACAGCAACGAATGGTTTCACGTATTGAGTCCGTCTGCACCGGGCGGCTCGGCCGGCTGACCGCCTGCCTGGTGCTCGTGGTGCTGGCGGCGCTGCCCGCCCGGGCCGAGTACCGGCAGCTCGACGCCATCGTCGCCGTGGTGAACGACGACGTCGTGCTCGCCTCGGAGCTGCTGTCGAGGCTCGACACGGTCCGCAAGCAGATCGCCGAGTCCGACGTGCAGGCGCCGCCGGACGACGTGCTGGTCAGCCAGATCATGGAACGGCTCATTCTCGAGAGCCTGCAGCTTCAGGAAGCGGAGCGGCGCGGTCTGGAGATCGACGACGAGACCCTGACCCGGGCGGTCGCCTCCTTCGCCCAGGACAACAACCTGTCCCTGGAGCAGTTTCGCGCGGTGCTGGCCCAGGACGGCATCGGCTATGCGGAGTTCCGTGAGCAGATCCGGCGCGAGATGATCATGTCGCGCCTGCAGCGGAACCTGGTGAGCCGCCGCATCGCCATCAGCGACAAGGACATCGACGACCTGCTGGACTCGCCCTACTACCAGCAGCTCCTGTCCGACGAGTACCGGATCGGCCACATCCTGCTGACCATCGACGAGAACGCCGACGACGCCGCGGTGGAAGCGGCGCGGGCGGAAGCCCGGCGGATCGTCGCCGAGCTGCGCGAAGGCGCCAATTTCCGGGAGATGGCCATCGCCAACTCCTCGGCCTCCACGGCTCTGGAAGGCGGCGACCTCGGCTGGCGCAAGGCCGGCGAGCTGCCGTCGCTGTTCGCCGAGGAGGTGCTCGAGCTCGACCTCGGGGAGACGGCGGATCCCATCGAGACCGCCGGCGGCATCCACATCGTCCAGCTCCTCGACGTGCGCGGCGCCAGCACCCAGAGCGAGCAGCAGGCGCGCGTCCGGCACATCCTGGTGCAGCCTTCGGCGATCCGCACCGAGGCCGAGACCCGGGCGCTCATCGAGGACATCCATCAGCGGCTTCAGGACGGCGCGGACTTCGCCGCGCTGGCGGAGGAATACTCCGAGGATCCGGGCAGCGCGCTCAACGGCGGCGACCTGGGGTGGACCTCAGGGAACGAGTTCGTGGCGGAGTTTCAGCAGGTGCTGGCGGACACGCCCACCGGCGACCTGTCCGAGCCGTTCCGCTCCCAGTACGGCTGGCACGTTCTCGAGGTGACGGACCGGCGCGAGCAGGACATGAGCCAGGAGGCCCGGCGGCGCATGGCCATGCAGATCCTGCACCAGCGGCGCTTCGACGAAGAGCTGCAGGAGTGGCAGAAGGAACTGCGCGACGAAGCCTTCGTCGAGGTGCGCATCTGACGGCCTCCGCGGCGGACACGCCGGCTGGCGGAGGACCGGCCCCGGCGCCGCTGGCGCTCACCCCGGGCGAGCCGGCGGGCATCGGGCCGGACCTGGCGGTCAGCCTGGCCGCCCGATCCCGGGAGGTCGACTGGGTCGCGGTCGCCGACCCGGACCTGCTGACCCGGCGGGCCGCCGACCTCGGCATCGAGCTGACCGTCGAGGACGACCCAACACGCCCGGCCCGGGCGGCCGGCCGACTCACCGTGCTGCCGGTGCCGCTGCGCCGCCCGGCGGTGCCCGGACGGCTCGATCCCGAAAATGCCCGTTACGTGCTGGCGACGCTGGAAGCGGCGGCCGACGGCTGCCTCGCCGGCCGGTTCCGCGGCATGGTGACCGGGCCGGTGCAGAAGTCGGTGATCAACGACGCCGGCGTGCCGTTCTCGGGCCACACCGAGTTTCTCTGCGAGCGGGCCGGCGTGCCCGACGTGCTCATGCTGCTGGTAGCGGGCGTCTTCCGGGTAGCGCTGGCCACGACCCACCTGCCGCTGCGGGCGGTGCCGGACGCCGTCACGGTGCCGCTGCTCGAGCGCCGGCTGAACCTGCTGCTGTCCGGCCTTCAGACCCGCTTCGCCATCGAACGGCCCCGGATTCTGGTGGCCGGACTCAACCCGCATGCCGGGGAGGGCGGCCATCTCGGCCGCGAGGAGATCGACGTCATCGCGCCGGTCTGCGAAGCCGCCAGGGCCGCCGGCCACGCGGTGCGGGGCCCGCTGCCGGCGGACACCCTGTTCACGCCGGATCTGCTCGAAGACGCCGACGCCGTGCTGGCGATTTATCACGACCAGGGCCTGCCGGTGCTGAAATACGCCGGCTTCGGCGAGGCGGTGAACGTCACCCTCGGGCTGCCGTTCGTCCGCACGTCGGTGGATCACGGCACCGCGCTCGACCTGGCGGGATCGGGCCGCGCCAGGACCGGCAGCCTGGAGGCGGCGATCGAGCTGGCGGGGCGCCTGCGATGAGGGCCCGCAAGCGGTTCGGCCAGCATTTTCTGGTGGACCAGGGCGTGCTGCACGCCATCGTCCGGCTGATCCGGCCGAGGCCGGAAGACCGGCTGCTGGAGATCGGCCCGGGTCACGGCGCCCTGACGGAACACCTCTACGGCGCCTGCGCCCGCTACGTGGCCGTGGAGATCGACCGCGACCTGGTGCCCTTTCTGCGCGCCCGGTTTCCGGACCTCGAGGTCGTCAACGACGACATTCTCCGGGTCGACCTGGACGCGCTGCTCGGCAGTCCGGACGACGGCCCGGCCTGGCGCCTCGTGGGGAATCTGCCCTACAACATCTCCACGCCGCTGATCGTGCGGCTGCTCGGGTATCTGGAGCACGTGGAGGACATGCACTTCATGCTCCAGCGGGAGCTGGCCGCCCGGCTGGCCGGCAGCCCGGGCACCAAGGCGTGGGGGCGCATCGCGGTGCTCACCCAGTTTCACTGCGACGTGCAGATGGTGCTCGACGTGCCGCCGTCCAGCTTCGATCCGCCGCCCAAGGTGGATTCGGCGGTGGTCCGGATGGTGCCGCGCAGGACGCGCCCGGCGCTCAACGATCCCGATGCCCTCGACCGGGTGCTGCGGCACGCCTTCGCCCAGCGCCGCAAGCGCCTGAGCAACGCGTTACAATCCCTCGACCCGGACTGGACCGCCGCCGGCATCGATCCGGGCCGCCGTGCCGACGACCTGAGCGTCGACGAGTTCGTGGCCCTGGCCAACCACACGGCCGTCTGACGCCCGCGGCGCGGGTCATCCGGGCCGATCATCATCATCGCGCGAGGCACCTGCCGTGAAGTTCGCCATCGAGACCGAGAGCCGTTACGTACCGCGGGAGTCCGACCCCGACAACGACCGGTACGTGTTCGCCTACACCATCACCATCCGCAACCAGGGCGACGCTGCCGGCCAGCTTCTCAACCGCCACTGGTGGGTCACCAACGGCCAGGGTGAGGTGCAGGAGGTGGAAGGTCCCGGGGTGGTGGGCCAGCAGCCGCGCATTCCGCCCGGCGAATCGTTCAGCTACACCAGCGCCGCGCTGCTGGCGACGCCGGTGGGCGCCATGCACGGCCACTACGAGTTCCAGGACGACGACGGCGAGCGCTTCGAGGTGGAGATCCCGGCATTCTCGCTGTCGGTGCCGGCGATGGTGCATTGAACGTGTCCTGGCTCTGCCCTCCCCCCGTAGGAGCGGCCTCCCGGCCGCGATCCAACTCCGCCCAGGCAATCGCGGCCGGGAGGCCGCTCCCACGGGGGATGGTGCGTTGATGTTTGGCCTCTGCCGTGTAGGAGCGGCCTCCCGGCCGCGATCGCCGTTCGCTGACCCGATCGCGGCCGGGAGGCCGCTCCTACGGTGGGGAAGGCGGGCGCTGCCGGGCTGATGTCGACCTGGGCCATCGGCGACATCCAAGGCTGCTGCGACGAGTTCGAGGCGCTGCTCGACGCGATCCGCTTCGATCCCGCACGCGACCGGCTGTGGATCGTCGGCGACCTGGTGAACCGCGGCCCGCGGTCGCTGGACGTGATCCGGCGGGTCCGGTCGCTGGGGTCCGCGGCCGTGCCGGTGCTGGGCAATCACGATCTGCACCTGCTGGCGATCCGCTACGGCGGCCACGCGCCGAAGCCCGGCGACACCTTCGACGAGGTGCTCACCTCGGCGGAGTGCGACGACATCTGCGAGTGGCTGCGCAGCCTGCCGCTGCTGGTTCACGACGAGGCGCTCGGCTGGGCCATGAGTCACGCCGGCATTCCGCACATCTGGACGCTGGATCAGGCGGGCGCGCTGGCCCGCGAGGTCGAGGAGGTCATGCGCGGTCCGCGCTGCCGGGAATACTTCGCCGGCATGTACGGCAACCAGCCGGACCGCTGGGACGACGGCCTAGCCGGCATGGACCGCTGGCGCGCCATAACAAATTACTTCACACGCATGCGGCTCGTCGACGAGGCGGGGCGTCTCGACTTCGCCTTCAAGGGCGCGCTGGCGGACGCGCCGGCGGGATGGCATCCGTGGTACGAGCTGCGTGCGCGCACGCCGCTGGGCGCGAAGATCGTGTTCGGCCACTGGGCCGCGCTCGACGGGAAAACGGGTGTCGACGACATCGTCGCGCTGGACACCGGCTGCGTGTGGGGCCGCCGGCTGACGGCGATGTGTCTGGATACGGGAGAGTTCGCCAGTATAGCCGCGAGCTGACGCTTCCTGCGATCGCTATTTTTCTGGCAACTTTACAAGCCACGGCTACTCTAAGAATACGAGCCGGAGAAGACTCGGCAGCGAAAGATCCTGCAAGAAGATTCCGCTGAAACTGACAGACTAGGAGAGATTCCGAAAAAAACGAGGGGGAAGCAGGCAGCACAGGAGGCTGACGATGGGTGTCTTTGAGCACTATCAGGAACGCTACGACGCGGCTCAGGAAGAAGAGCTGTCCCTCCAGGAATACCTCGATCTCTGCAAGACGGAACCCAGCGCCTACGCCACGGCCGCCGAGCGGCTGCTGCTGGCGATCGGCGAGCCCGAGTTCATCGACACGTCGCACGATCCGCGACTGTCCAGAATATTTTCCAACAAGGTCATCAAGCGCTATCCGGCGTTCAGCGACTTCTACGGCATGGAGGAGTCGATCGAACAGATCGTGTCGTTCTTCCGCCACGCCGCCCAGGGCCTCGAGGAGCGCAAGCAGATTCTCTATCTGCTCGGCCCCGTCGGCGGCGGCAAGAGTTCGCTGGCCGAGAAGCTGAAGGCGCTGATGCAGAAGATGCCGTTCTACGCGATCAAGGGGTCGCCGGTGAACGAGTCGCCGCTGGGGCTGTTCGATCCCCAGGAAGACGCCCACATCCTCGAGGAGGACTTCGGCATCCCGCGCCGCTACCTCAAGGGCGTGATGTCCCCCTGGGCGGCCAAGCGCCTGCGGGAGTACGGCGGCGACATCACCCGCTTCAAGGTGGTCAAGAAGTATCCGTCGATCCTCGAGCAGGTGGCGGTGGCCAAGACCGAGCCGGGCGACGAGAACAATCAGGACATCTCCGCGCTGGTGGGCAAGGTCGACATCCGCAAGCTGGAAAGCTTCGCCCAGAGCGACCCCGACGCGTACTCCTACTCCGGCGCGCTGTGCAAGGCGAACCAGGGGATGATGGAGTTCGTCGAGATGTTCAAGGCGCCGATCAAGGTGCTGCATCCGCTGCTGACGGCTACCCAGGAGGGCAACTACAACGGCACCGAGGCCATCGGCGCCATGCCCTTCGACGGCATCGTGCTGGCGCACTCCAACGAGTCGGAGTGGCAGTCGTTCCGCAACAACAAGAACAACGAGGCGTTCATCGACCGGGTCTACATCGTCAAGGTGCCCTACTGCCTGCGGGTGTCCGAGGAGGTGAAGATCTACGAGAAGCTGATCACCGAGAGCTCCCTGTCCCACGCGCCCTGCGCGCCGGACACCCTGCGCATGCTCGCCCAGTTCTCGGTGCTGTCGCGGATCAAGGAGCCCGAGAACTCCAGCGTGTTCTCCAAGATGCGGGTCTACGACGGCGAGAACTTGAAGGACACCGATCCGAAGGCCAAGACGCTGCAGGAGTACCGCGACGCGGCCGGTGTCGACGAGGGCATGGATGGCCTGTCCACGCGCTTCGCGTTCAAGATTCTCTCCAAGGTGTTCAACTTCGACGCGAGCGAAGTCGCGGCCAACCCGGTGCACCTGATGTACGTGCTCGAGCAGCAGATCGAGCGGGAACATTTCAACGACGACACCCGCGAGCGGCTGATCCGCTACATCAAGGAGTACCTGGCGCCGCGCTACGTCGACTTCATCGGCAAGGAGATCCAGACGGCGTATCTGGAGTCCTACTCCGAGTACGGCCAGAACATCTTCGACCGGTACGTCACCTACGCGGACTTCTGGATTCAGGATCAGGAGTACCGGGATCCGGAGACCGGCGACATGCTCGACCGCGCGTCCCTGAACGAGGAGCTCGAGAAGGTCGAGAAGCCGGCGGGCATCAGCAATCCCAAGGACTTCCGCCACGAGATCGTCAACTTCGTGCTGCGGGCGCGGGCCAACAACAACGGCCGCAACCCGTCCTGGCAGAGCTACGAGAAGCTGCGCTCGGTGATCGAGAAGAAGATGTTCTCCAACACCGAGGATCTGCTGCCGGTGATCTCGTTCAACCCGAAGTCGTCGAGCGACGAGCAGAAGAAGCACGACGATTTCGTCGCGCGGATGGTGGACCGCGGCTACACCGAGAAGCAGGTGCGGCTGCTGGCCGAGTGGTTCCTGCGGGTCAGGAAGTCGCAGTAGGCGGGGTGACCCAACCCCACCGTAGGAGCGGCCTCCCGGCCGCGATCTCCCGGCCGAATCCAATCGCGGCGGGGAGGCCGCTCCTACGGAGGTTCCGGCCGAGGCCCACCCAACCACAGGCAGTCCCATGACCTACATCATCGACCGTCGGCTGAATTCGAAGAACAAGAGCGCCGTCAACCGGCAGCGCTTCCTCGAGCGCTATCGCGCCCACATCAAGCGGGCCGTGTCCGATGCCGTGGACAAGCGCAGCATCACCGACATGGAGCGGGGCGAGGAGGTGACCATTCCGGCCCGCGACATCTCCGAGCCGGTGTTCCATCACGGCTCCGGCGGGCGGCGCTCCGCCGTGCATCCGGGCAACAAGGAGTTCGTCCAGGGCGACCGCATTCCGCGACCCGGCGGCAGCGGCGGCGGTGGCGGCGGCGGAGAGGCCTCGGATTCCGGCGAAGGGGTGGACGACTTCGTCTTTCAGCTCAGCCGCGACGAGTTCCTCGACTATCTGTTCGACGACCTCGAGCTGCCGAACCTCACCAAGCGGCACCTCAAGGGTGATGCCAGCTTCAAGTACGAGCGCGCCGGTTTCGCCACCGACGGCGTGCCGGCCAAGCTGTCCGTGTTCCGCACCCTGCAGCAGGCCAAGGCCCGCCGCATCGCGCTGTCGGGCCAGTCCCGCCGGCGAATGGTGGAGCTCGAGGAAGGCATCGCCGAGGCGGCGGGCGAGGGCGACGAGGTCACCGGCATGCGGCTGCGCAGCGAGCTCGCCCGGCTCGAGCGCCGGGAGCGGCGCATCCCGTTCCTCGACGACACGGACCTGCGCTACAACCTGCACGTCAAGAAACCGGTGCCCACCTCCCAGGCGGTGATGTTCTGCCTGATGGACGTGTCCGGCTCCATGGACCAGGCCACCAAGGACATCGCCAAGCGCTTCTACCTGCTGCTGTACATGTTCCTGAAGCGCCATTACGAGCGCACCGAGGTGGTGTTCATCCGTCATCACACCACCGCCCGGGAAGTCGACGAGCACGACTTCTTCTACTCCCGGGAGACCGGCGGCACCGTGGTGTCGAGCGCGCTGAAGCTGATGAAGGAGATCGTCGACGAGCGCTACTCCCCGGACACCTGGAACATCTACGCCGCCCAGGCCTCGGACGGCGACAACTGGAACGACGACTCGCCCATCTGCGGCAAGTTCCTGTCGGAGCAGCTCCTGCCGCTGGTGCAGTACTTCGCCTACATCGAGATCACCCAGCGCAGCCACCAGGCCCTGTGGCGCGAGTACGAGCGCCTCGCCGGCGAGCACGCCGACGCCTTCGCCATGCGCCACATCACCGCGCCCGGCGACATCTTCCCCGTGTTCCACGACCTGTTCCAGAAGCGGGAGGCCGCATGAGTCCCTCTCTTGATGTAGGAGCGGTCTCCAGACCGCGATCCTCGTCTGCTGCCACCACCCAGCGCCGCACCCCCATCTCCACCACCTCCGACTGGACCTTCGACCTCATCCGCGAGCTGGACCACGAGATTGGCCTGCTGGCCGAGGAGTACGGCCTCGACACCTACCCCAATCAGATCGAGATCATCCGCTCGGACCAGATGATGGACGCCTACGCCTCCGTGGGCATGCCCATCGGCTATCACCACTGGTCCTACGGCAAGCAGTTCGTGTCCGTCGAGCAGCAGTACCAGCACGGCATGATGGGGCTCGCCTACGAGATCGTCATCAACTCGAACCCCTGCATCGCCTACCTGATGGAGGAGAACACCTTCACCATGCAGGCGCTGGTGATCGCCCACGCCTGCTACGGCCACAACTCGTTCTTCAAGGGCAACTATCTGTTCCGCACCTGGACCGACGCCGGCTCGATCATCGACTACCTGGTGTTCGCCCGGAACTACATCGCCGAGTGCGAGCAGCGCCACGGCGTGCGCGAGGTGGAGGCGCTGCTGGATGCCTGCCATGCGCTGATGAACTACGGCGTCGACCGCTACAAGCGGCCGCGGCCGATCTCCGCCGAGGAGGAGAAGCGGCGGCAGCGCGAGCGGGCGGAATGGGTGCAGCGCAATCTGAACGATCTGTGGCGCACCCTGCCCGAGACCATGCGGCGGCGGGAGGCCGACGACGAGCGCGTGTTCCCGTCGGAGCCCCAGGAGAACATGCTCTACTTCATCGAGAAGCACGCGCCGCTGCTGGAACCCTGGCAGCGGGAGATCGTGCGGATCGTCCGCAAGATGGCCCAGTACTTCTATCCCCAGCGTCAAACCCAGGTGATGAACGAGGGCTGGGCCACCTTCTGGCACTACACGCTGATGAACCGGATGTACGACGAGGGGCTGATCACCGAAGGCTCGATCATGGAGTTCCTGTCGAGCCACACGGCGGTGACGTTCCAGCCGCCCTACGATCATCCCGGATACCGTGGCATCAACCCCTACGCGCTGGGATTCGCGATCTTCTCCGATCTCAAGCGAATCTGCGAGGAACCCACCGACGAGGACCGGGAGTGGTTTCCCGACATCGCCGGCGGCGACTGGCTCGAGGTGGTCCACGACGCCATGCGCAACTACAAGGACGAGAGCTTCATCCAGCAGTTCCTGTCACCGAAGGTCATGCGCGACCTGCGCCTGTTCGCCATCGTCGACGACGATGACGACGACGCCATCGAGGTCAACGCCATTCACGACTGGAGCGGCTACCGCCGGGTCCGCGAGCAGCTCGCCAGCCAGTACAACCTGGGCGACCGGGAGCCGAACATTCAGATCGCCCGGGTCGACCTGCGCGGCGACCGCAGCCTGACGCTGCGCCACGCTCAGCACCAACGGCGGCCCCTCGGAGACACCACCGACGAAGTGCTCAGGCACCTCCACAGCCTGTGGGGTTTCCCGGTGCGGCTGGAGAGCGTGCGCGACGGCGAGGTCGTTGCCCGCCGGGCGTGTCCGCCGGAATCGGGCGGCGCGGACTAGTCCGGGACGAAGATCGCGGCCGGGAGGCCGCTCCCACAACACCTACCCACCGTGGGAGCGGCCTCCCGGCCGCGACCCCGTCAATCCATCGCCAATAACGGGAAATCCGGCTCCAGCCCCCAATACGCCTGGGCCACCGTGGCGAACCGGCCATGTGCGCCGAAGGCGTGATGGGCGATGACTTCCGTATCCCGGCGCGCCCGCTCGATGGCCGAGCCCTGGTAGATGGCGCTCGTCCCGGCGGCCCGGGCGACGAGCCGGGTGGCCGCGGCGGAGGACTGCAGCACGTGGGCGCAGGTCAGGAACAGGTCGGCTTTGTCCGTCAGCGAGAAGTCGTCCCCGGCGCAGGCCCGCTCGAAGGCGGCCTGCGCGGTTTCCCGATACAGGGCCCGGGCGGCCCGATAGGCGGCGAGCGCCCGGCCGTAGTCGCTCTGCGCCTGCTGTCTGTGCTCGAGCGACGTCGCGCTGGCGAAGGGCGTCTTGCTGTCGGCCAGCTCGTCCAGCTCGTCGAGGGCGCCGGCCAGGCATCCCAGGCTCACCGGCGCGAACGTCGCGGTGAGGATGCCTTCCGGCATGCGGAACAGGGGGCCGTCGAAGTACCGGTTCCGCGCCGGCCGGCGTGTGAAATCGATGATCCGGTGCCGCGGCACGAACACCCCCTCGGCGCTGATGGCATTGCTGGCGGTACCGCGCATGCCCAGGGTGTGCCAGTCGTCCTCGATGACCAGCGCCCCCGCCGGATGGAACACCAGCATCAGGCGCTCGTCGACCAGCGCCGTGTGGCCGAGCCAGTGGGCGTGCCGGCAGCCGCTGGCGAACGGCGCGGTGCCGGTGACCTCGATGCCGCCCGGGACCGCCCGGCCGGCCATCGGCCGGTTGAAGGTCTCGCACAGCACCACGTCGTCGGCGGCGAACACCTCCTCGACGAAGGCCGGGTCCGCCAGGCGCAGGTCGAAGGTGGTGTTGGCCGTCGCCATCATCAGCCAGGCGGCGGCGCTGTCCACCCGGGCCACCGCCTCGGCGGCGGCGCCGTAGGCGGCGGGCGGCAGTTCGTGGCCGCCGAGCCCCGCCGGTCGCCACAGCTTCAGCAGCCCGGCGCCGGTCAGCGCCGCCACGGCGGCATCGGCCAGCCGGCCCTGGCGCTCGGCCTCGGCGCGGTGGGACGCGAGACTGTCGCGGATGCCGGTGGCGGCGGCGACGGCGTCGAACTGTGGGTCGCTCATGGGTCCGGAAGCCGTTCGGCGGTGAGCAGGGGCATGATCCCCCCGCCGGCGCGCCATGGCTACCCCGCGCCCCCCACCCGGCGGACCGGCACCGGTGCACGGGTACGAAGCCGGACGCCGTGGTAAGTTGCCTGGATGGACATCTATCTGGTCGGTGGCGCGGTGCGTGACGGCCTGCTCGGCAGGCCGGTCAGCGAGCGCGACTGGGTCGTCGTCGGCAGCACGCCCGACGCGCTCGAAGCGCTGGGGTTCCGCCGGGTCGGGCGGGATTTTCCCGTGTTCCTCCACCCGGAGACGGCGGAGGAGTACGCCCTGGCGCGCACCGAGCGCAAGACCGGGCCCGGCCACACCGGCTTCGTCTGTCATGCTGGGCCGGAGGTGACGCTCGAGGAGGATCTCGAGCGCCGCGACCTGACGGTCAACGCCATCGCCCGCCAGGACGACGGCACCCTGATCGATCCGTTCGGCGGCCGGGCCGATCTGGAGGCCCGGGTGCTGCGTCACGTGTCGGCGGCGTTCTGCGAGGATCCGCTGCGGGTGTTCCGGGTCGCCCGGTTCGCGGCCCAGCTTCCCGGCTTCCGCGTCGCCCCCGAGACTCTGGAGCTGATGGCGCGCATGGCGCGGGAGAATCAGCTCGCGGAGCTGGCCGCCGAGCGGGTCTGGCAGGAGCTCTACAAGGCGCTCGGCTGCGCGGCGCCGGCGCGGTTCTTCGAGGTGCTCGGCGACGCCGGCGCCCTCGAGCCCTGGCTGGCGGAGCTGTCGGGGGTGGCGGTGGCCTTCCCTGACGAGCTCGCGGATCCGGACCGCCGCTTCGGCGCGCTGGCCTGGGCGCTGGAGCGCCGGGCCGCCGACGCCCTGTGCCGGCGGCTCAAGGCGCCCAAGCGCCTGGCGCGCCTGGCCGACTGCGTGGCCGCCCACGGCCGGCGGCTGGCGACCTGGCGCCAACTGACACCGGAGGAACTGCTGGAGATCTTCAGGCACATCGGTGCGCTGTCGAACCGGCCCGACCACGGGCCGGTGGTGGACGCGGTGGCGGCTCTGTCCGGCTCGGACCTGGCGCCGCTGACGGCGCTGATCGAGGCGGTCCGGGGCGTCGACTCGGCACCCTTCCGGGCGCGCGGGCTCACCGGCCCCGCCATCGGCGAGGCCATGCGCGCGGCGCAGCTCGAGCTGATCGCCGACCGGCTGCGGGCGGCCTGAACCGCCGCCCCGCCGGAAGAGTCATAGGCCCATGTTTTCCCGATTCTCACTCCGCCACGTGCGCGATGCCTTCCCGGCCGGCGAGTTCGAGCGGGGCCGGCGCTGCTTCGAGGAAGGCCGGGTGACGGCCTTCGAGGTGGCCGACCGCCACGGCGACAGCCTGGCGGTGACCGGCCAGGTCCGGGGCAGCGGCGGTCGCCTGTATACCCAGGAGATCGACATCGAGTGGGACCGGGACGGCGCGCTGGACGTGTTCAGCACCTGTTCCTGCGCCACCGGCTTCGACTGTCGCCACGTCGTCGCGGTGTGCCTCACGGCCCGCCGCTATCTCGCCGACGGCGGGCTCAACGGCGAGGACGGCGACGGCGACGACCGCCTGCGGCGCTGGCTCGCCCGGGTGGATCGGGCCGGGTCGCCCGGCGCCGGCGCCGCGGCGGAGCCCTCTGGCGCCGCGTCACCGGATGCCGCCGCGGGTGACCGTCTGATCTACGTGCTTCACGCCGGCAGCGACGGCGAAGGCGTGCGGCTGGAGCTGCGCGTGGTTCGCCCGCGCAAGAGCGACGGGCAGCTCGGCAAGGGCCGCCGGCTGCGGCTCGATACTCTGTTCCGCGGGGAGCCGCCGTCCTTCCTGACCGCCGTGGACGACGAGCTGCTGCGCCTGCTGGCGGCACTGTGTCCCCAGGTCTGGAACTTCACCCCGGAGTTCCGCGGCCGGCTGGGCGCGCTGACCCTCGAGCGGCTAGCCGACAGCGGCCGCTGCGCGGTCGGCGCGGCGGACGGCCCGAGGCTCGAGCGCGGCGATGCCCGGCCGCTGTCGCTGGGCTGGCAGGAGACCGGCGACGGCCGCCTGCGGCTGGCGGTGGACGTCGTTCCCGCCGCCATCGTGCTGACCACCGAGCCGGTGCTGTACATCGATCCGGATACCGCCCGGCTGGGCCCCGCCGACATGCAGGCGGTGACCCCGGCCCAGCTCGCCGAGCTCAAGGCGGCGCCGACGCTGCTCGCCGGCGACGCCGTCAACCTCGCCCGGCTGCTGGCGAACGAGTTCCCGGCCCTGCCCGTGCCGGTGCCGGCGGGCGCCGCCGCGGAGGAGGCGGCGCGGCAGACCCTGACGCCCTGTCTCACCCTGGCGGCCTCCGCAGACGACGACGGTCACGAGCTGCGGCTCGCCTTCCGCTACGGGCTTCACGACGTCCCGGCCCGGCCGGCGTCGCCCTGGAGCCTGGTGGACCGGTGCCACCCGGCTGCCGCGTCGAACGGCAAAGCGCCCCGGACGGGCGCCAACGGCGCCGCGGCCGGAGATCGGACGCCGGTGCGCGTGCCCCGGGACCTGGCGGGGGAGTCCGCGGCGCTGGATCGCCTGCGGGCGCTCGGCTTCCGCGAGCGGGCGCCGGCGCGGCTGCCCGCGGCGGCGCTGCGGCTGACCGGCGACGAGGGCGGCGCCGTGGCGTCGGCTTCCCGGTGGTCCCGGCTGCTGCACGAAGTGGTGCCCGGGCTGGAAGCCGAGGGCTGGCAGGTGAGCATCGACGACAGTTTCCGGCTGCGCTTCCTGGAAGGCGCGTGGCACGGCGTGGTGGAGGCCGCGGACGGGGGCGGCGGATGGTTTTCCCTGCGCTTCGACCTGGACGTCGACGGCCGCCGCGTGCCGCTGCTGCCGCTGCTGATGCCGTTGCTGGAGCAGGGGTTCGACGGTGACCTGCCGGAGCGCGTGAGCCTGCCGCTGGCCGATGCCGGCGGCGGCGGCGATCACGACTACGTCGATCTTCCTGGCGCGCGGCTGAAGCCGTTCCTGGACGTGCTGCGGGACCTCTACGAGCGCGCGCCCGACGCCTCCGGCGGGCTGCCGGTGAGCCGCTACGACGGCGCGGTGGTCGCGCGGCTCGCGGCGGCCGGCGAAGCGCTGGTGGTGCCTCCGGTGATGAAGGCGGTGGCGGAACGTCTGGCGGTAAGCGCCGGCGTCGAGCCGGTGGCCCCGCCGCGTGGCCTGAACGCGACGCTGCGGGCGTACCAGCAGCGGGGGCTCGACTGGCTGCAGTTTCTCGCCCGCCACGAGCTGGGCGGCATCCTGGCCGACGACATGGGGCTCGGCAAGACGCTGCAGACCCTGGCGCATCTGCTCGCCGAGCACGAGGCCGGCCGGCTCGACCGGCCGGCGCTGATCGTGGCGCCGACCAGCCTGGTGGGCAACTGGCGCCGGGAGGCGGCCCGGTTCGCCCCGGCGCTGCGCGTGCTGGTGCTGCACGGTCCGGAGCGCCATGCGCGGTTCGACGACATCGGCAGCCACGACGTGGTGCTGACGACCTATCCGCTGCTGCCTCGCGATGGCGCGGTGCTGGCCGCCCGGGATTACCACGTGGTGATTCTCGACGAGGCCCAGATGATCAAGAACCCGCGCACCAAGGCCGCGACGATCCTGAGGTCTCTCGAGGCCCGGCAGCGGCTGTGCCTGACCGGCACGCCGATGGAGAATCATCTCGGCGAGCTGTGGTCCCAGCTCGACTTTCTGATGCCGGGCCTGCTCGGCTCGGAGGAATCGTTCCGGCTGCACTGGCAACGGCCGATCGAGGAAGAGGGCGATGACGAGCGCCGCGCGCTGCTGGCGGCGCGGGTGGCGCCCTTCGTGCTGCGCCGGCGCAAGCAGGACGTGCTGCCGGAGCTGCCGCCGAAGACCGAGATCCTGCGCACGGTGGCGCTGGAAGAAGACCAGGCCTCTCTCTACGAGAGCGTGCGGCTGGCGATGGAGGACAAGGTCCGCGAGGCCATCGCCGAGCAGGGCCTGGCACGCAGCCGCATCACCATGCTGGATGCGCTGCTCAAGCTGCGCCAGGTGTGCTGCGATCCCCGGCTGCTGTCGCTGGAGTCCGCCCGCGGCGTGCGCGGCTCGGCCAAGCTCGACCTGCTGATGGACATGCTGCCGGAGCTGCTCGAATCCGGGCGCCGGGTGCTGCTGTTCTCCCAGTTCACCAGCATGCTGGCGCTGATCGAGACCGCCCTGGCGGAGCGCGGGATCCCGTACGGCATTCTCACCGGCCAGACCCGGGACCGGGACGGTGCGCTGGCCGCGTTCCGCCGCGGCGAGGTGGACCTGCAGCTCGTCAGCCTCAAGGCCGGCGGCGTCGGCCTGAACCTGACGGAGGCGGACACGGTGATTCTCTACGACCCGTGGTGGAACCCGGCCGTCGAGGCCCAGGCGGCGGACCGGGCCCATCGCATCGGCCAGACGCGGCCGGTGTTCGTCTACCGGCTGGTGGCGGAAGGCACGGTGGAGGAACGCATTCTCGAGCTCCAGGACCGCAAGCGCGACCTGGCGGAGGCCGTGCTGAACGGTGGAGACGGCGAAGGCGCGGCAGGAACCGTGGACGCCGAGGCGCTGCGGGCGCTGCTCGATCCCTGATCGGCGTCAGCGCTCGAGGGTATCGAGGAAGCGTGGCTCGAGGCGCGCCGCCGTGGTGCGTTCGAAGACGTCGGCGATCTGGATCAGGGTCGGCTCGGTGAACGGCCGACCGACGAAGGCGACCCCCACGGGCAGGCCCCGCACATCACCGGCCGGCACGGCGACGCTCGGAAAGCCGGACATGGCGGCCAGGGAGGAGCTGCCCACCATGAAGCGGTCGCCGCCGAGCCAGTCGGTCTTCCAGGCGAACGATCCGGCCGCCGTGATCATCGCGTCGACGCCATGGGCGTCGAGGGCCTCGCCGAGCAGTCGGCGCATGCGCAGCGGTCCGTCAGCCAGGGCCTGGCGGTAGGCGTCGGCGTCCAGGCCGCCGCGCGTGGCCGACTCGAGGAAGATCTCCTGGCCGAAGTGGGGCATGACGGAAGCGGCGTGGTCCCGGTTCCAGGCGATCAGCCCCGCCAGGCTGTCCCGGTCGGCGGGCACCGGGTGGCTGGCCAGGTAGTCGTTCAGGCCGGCCTTGAACTCGTGCAGCAGGACTTCGTACTCGGCCTCGTAGATGGCGTCGTCGGGCGCGAGCTCGATGGGATCGACGACGTCGGCGCCCAGCGAGCGCAGGTGCGCCACCGCGGACTCGAACACGCTGTCGACCGCCGGGTAGTCGCCGGCCCCGGCGTAGCCGCGGTACACGCCGATGCGCAGGCCCTCGAGGTCCGTCCGTTCCGGGTCCGGCAGCAGGGCCGGTGACCCGTCGGGATAGGCCCTGGCGCCGGCATCCGCCGGGTCCGCGCCGATCATCGCTTCGAGCAGCAGGGCCGCGTCCCGCACGGTGCGCGCCATCGGCCCGGCGGTGTCCTGGGTGTGGGCGATGGGAATGATGCCGTGACGACTCACGGTGCCGACGGTGGGTTTGATGCCGACGATGCCATTGATGCTCGACGGACAGACGATGGAACCGTCGGTTTCGGTGCCGACCGCCAGCGGCGCCAGCCGGGCCGCGACGGCGACCGCCGAGCCGCTCGACGACCCGCAGGGATTGCGGTCGAGCACGTGGGGGTTCCTGGTCTGGCCGCCGAGGCTGCTCCAGCCGCTCGTGGAGCGGGTCGAGCGGAAGTTGGCCCATTCGCTCAGGTTGGTCTTGCCGAGGATCACCGCGCCGGCGTGGCGCAGCCGCGCGACATGATGGGCGTCCCTGGGAGCGCGGTGCTCGGCGAGGGCGAGTGAGCCGGCGTGGGTGGCCATCGCGTCGCCGGTGTCGATGTTGGCCTTGAGCAGCACCGGCAGGCCGTGGAGCGGGCCCTTGACCCCGTGGGCCGCCCGGTAGGCGTCGAGGTCGGCGGCGATGGCGCGGGCGTCTGGATTGATCTCGATGACCGCGCCGAGCCTCGGCCCCGCATCGTCGACGGCCGCGATCCGCGCGAGGAACGCCTCTGTGACGGCGACGGCGGTGATCTCGCCGCTCGCCAGCCGCGGCTGCAGCTCGGCGGCGGTAAGCGTCGTCAGGTCGGCGCCGTCCCCGGCCACCGCCGGCCCGGCGGCGAGCAGGAACACCCCCAACAGCAGCGCACCCACCCGACCCCCGTAGGAGCGGCCTCCCGGCCGCGACCGCCCGCCGCCGTGCCACACCACACCCACCCGACCTTTGTAGGAGCGGCCTCCCGGCCGCGACCGCCCGCCACCGGGACACAGCGCGGCTGGTCGCCGCGGCCTCGAGATCGCGGCCGGGAGGCCGCTCCTACGGGGGGGACGGGGGCGGGGCGCGGCGCTCATGCCCGTCGCCGCCGCTCGATGCTCACGCCGACGCTGTCCGCCTCGGTGATGGCCGCGGGCTTCTCCACTTCGACCCGCACCCGGTGTATCGGGAACTCGTGCAGCAGAAGCTGGGCGATGTGCTCGGCCAGGGTCTCCACCAGCTTGAACTTGCCCTCGATGGTGAGGGCGGCCACCCGGCCCGCGGCGGCCGCGTAGTCGACGGCCTGGTCGATGTCGTCGGTGCGGGCGGCCACGCTGGCGTCTGCGGCCATGGCGAAGCTGATGCGCACCGGCTGGGGGGTTTCCCGTTCGCCGGGCAGGATGCCGAGGATGGCCTCGACGGTGAGATTGCGGACGAAGACGGTATCCAATCAGCCTCCCGGTACGGTGAGTTCGGTGAGCGGCCAGCGGGCGCGGGTTTCCACGGCGAGGCCCGAGCGTTCGCCGGCGGTGAGCCGGCGGCAGCCGGCGTAGGCGATCATGGCGCCGTTGTCGGTGCACAGGCGGGGGGCGGCGTAGTACACCTCGGCATCGAGCTTCGCCGCCAGCCGTTCCCGCAGCCGCACGTTGGCGCTGACGCCGCCGGCGATGACGAGGTGCGGCACGCCGGTCGCCTCGACGGCGCGCCGGCACTTGATGGTCAGGGTGTCGACGACCGCCTCCTCGAAGGCCCGGGCCACGTCGGCGCGGTCCTGATCGGACAGCGGCTGCAGCCCGGCCACGGTGTTCAGGGTGAAGGTCTTCAGGCCGCTGAAGCTGAAGTCGAGACCCGGGCGGTCGGTCATGGGGCGGGGGAAGCGAAACCGCTCCGGGTCGCCGTGCTCGGCGCAGCGGGCCAGATGGGGCCCGCCCGGATAGCCCAGGCCGAGCATCTTGGCGGCTTTGTCGAAGGCCTCGCCGGCCGCGTCGTCGAGGGACTCGCCGAGCAGCCGGTAGCGGCCGATGCCCTCGACCAGCACGAGCTGGGTGTGGCCCCCGGACACCAGCAGCGCCACGAACGGAATCGGCGGCTCGCGGTCGTCGATCAGCGGGGCGAGCAGGTGCGCCTCCATGTGGTGGACGGCGATGGCGGGGACGTCGAGGGTCCAGGCCAGGGAGCGGGAGAAGGTCGCGCCCACCAGCAGGGCGCCGAGCAGCCCGGGCCCGGCGGTATAGGCAATGCCGTCGATATCGCCAAGAGACTTGCCGGCTTTCGCCAGCACGGACTCGGTCAGCGGGATCAGCTTGCGGACGTGGTCCCGGGAAGCCAGCTCGGGCACCACGCCGCCATAGGTGGCGTGCAGCTCGACCTGGCTGTAGAGCGCGTCGGCGAGCAGCCCGCGGTCGGCGTCGTAGAGCGCTACCCCGGTCTCGTCGCAGGAAGTTTCCACACCAAGAACCAGCATGATGGCGCCATGGTAACCCGC
>DLCH01000056.1 GCA_002480525.1 Gammaproteobacteria bacterium UBA7803
TCCCGGCCGCGATCCCCTCGCCTCTGCGACGCCCCTGTGGGAGCGGCCTCCCGGCCGCGATCCGGCGGCGGCATCCCTACGGCGGGTAAATCGCGGCCGGGAGGCCGCTCCTACAGGGGGATCGCGGTCAGCTTGGGCGGTAGCGGATCATCACCCGGGAGCCTTCCTTCAGGCCGCTGCGGAACCGCGGGCCCCAGATGATCCACTCCAGCGAGTATTTGTCACCGAACAGGTCCAGCAGGCGGGCGTGCTCGTCCGCTTCGGTGACGAACGACGCCGTGGCGGTGGTCGTGGGCAGGGCGCGATAGGCGCCGTTGGCATCGGACCAGACGCCCACGTCGCCCACCCACAGCCGCGCCCGGGCGAAGCCGCGGGTGACGGCGGTGGCGCGCCAGGCGTCGCTGGCGGTGACGACGACCGCGTCGCCGCCGTCGGCCACGAACCAGACCTCGGCCTGACAGGCGCTCTCACGGCCGCCGCCCAGCAGCGGCGTCAGGTACAGCAGATCCGACTCGGCCATGGCGCGGGCCAGCGTCGGCGCGGCGCCCCGGGCGCCGCCGGGCAGCCAGGCGGCTGCGGCAGCCGCCCCGGTCAGCCCCAGCCAGCGGCGGCGATTCAGCGATCGTTTGCTCTTGGACACGCGTCACCCCTCCCGGCTGACGCCGGGGTTCACACCTCCACGGAGGCGATACGGTCCGCGATCTTCGCGGACCAGATCTTCGGGCCCTGCTGGTGAACCGACTCCCCGCGGCTGTCCACCGCCAGCGTCACCGGCATGTCCTTCACCTCGAACTCGTAGATGGCCTCCATGCCGAGCTCGGGGAACGCGAGCAGCGTCGACCGGGTGATGGCCTTGGCCACCAGATACGCCGCGCCGCCCACGGCGATCATGTAGACGGCCTCGTTGTCGCGGATCGCCTCGATGGCCGCCGGGCCACGCTCGGCCTTGCCCACCATGCCGATCAGGCCCGTCTGCTCGAGCATGGTGCGGGTGAACTTGTCCATGCGCGTGGCCGTGGTCGGGCCGGCCGGACCGACCACCTCGTCGCCCACCGGGTCCACCGGGCCGACGTAGTAGATCACCCGGTTGGTGAGATCCACGGGCAGCGGCTCGCCCTTCGCCAGCATGTCGGTCAGCTTCTTGTGGGCGGCGTCGCGGCCGGTGAGAAGCTTGCCGGACAGCAGCAGCGTGTCGCCCGCCTGCCAGGTCTTCACCTCTTCCGGGGTGAGGGTGTCCAGATTCACCCGCCGCACGTCGTCGCCCAGCTCGAACGCGATGTCCGGCCACTCGGAGAGGTCCGGCGCTTCGAAAGCGGCCGGACCGGAGCCGTCGAGGGTGAAGTGCACGTGGCGGGTCGCAGAGCAGTTGGGAATCACCGCCACCGGCTTGTTCGCGGCGTGCGTCGGGTACTCCTTCACCTTCACGTCCATGACGGTGGTGAGGCCGCCGAGACCCTGGGCGCCGATCCCCAGCGCGTTGACCTTGTCGAACAGCTCCAGGCGCAGCTCGTCGGCGTGGCTCCGGGGCCCGCGCGCCTTCAGCTCGTGGATGTCGATGGGCTCCATCATGGATTCCTTGGCGAGCATCATGGCTTTTTCCGGCGTGCCGCCGATGCCGACCCCGAGCAGGCCCGGCGGACACCAGCCGGCGCCCATCTGCGGCACCACCGACAGCACCCAGTCGACCACCGAGTCCGACGGGTTGAGCATGGCGAACTTGGCCTTGGCCTCGCTGCCGCCGCCCTTGGCGGCGATCTCCACGCTGACCTTGTCGCCGGGCACCACCTTGTAGTGGATCACCGCCGGGGTGTTGTCCTTGGTGTTGGCGCGGGCGCCGTCCGGGTCGGACAGCACCGAGGCCCGGAGCACGTTGTCCGGGTGGCCGTAGGCGCGCCGGACGCCCTCGTTGATCATGTCGTCGACGCTCATGTCCGCTTCCCAGCGCACGTCCATGCCGACCTCGACGAAGGCGATGACGATGCCGGTGTCCTGACAGATGGGCCGCTTGCCGGTGGCGCACATGCGCGAGTTCACCAGCACCTGGGTCAGCGCCGCCTTGGCGGCCGGCGACTCCTCCTTCTCCCAGGCCTCGCGCATGGCGCGGATGAAGTCGACGGGGTGGTAGTAGGAGATGAACTGCAGCGCGTCGGCCACGCTCTGGATGAGATCGTCCTGGCGGATGGTGGTCATGGGTCTCGCGGTGATTGGAACTTTGCCGGCCATTCTAGCGCATCGGCGCGGGCGGCCGGACCCCGGGCCGCCGCCGTTCGCCTTGTCTCACCCGGAAGCGCGTGTGAAACTCGCCGACGATTCCGCACCGGAGCCCCCTGCCGATGAACCATCGAGCCCTGGCCGTCACCGCCGTCACCCCGCTGCTGCTGTCGGCCTGCGTGCAGATGCCCGCCGGGCCCGCCGCCGACAGTGCGGACCGGGCCGATGCCCTGGCCCAGCGCCACCTGATCGTGGACACCCACATCGACGTGCCCTACCGGCTGTACCGCAACAACGACGTGGACGTCAGCCGGGCGACGGAATACGGCGACTTCGACTATCCGCGGGCCCGGGCCGGGAGCCTCGACGCCCTGTTCATGTCCATCTACGTGCCCGCCGACGTGGACGCCGCGGGCGAGGCGAAGGCCTTCGCCGAGGACCTGATCGACGGCGTGCGCAACCTCACCACCGATCACGAGGAGAAGTTCGCGCTGGCCACCTGCACCACCGACGTGCTGACGGCCAAGGCGGAGGGGCTGATCGCCATGCCCCTGGGCATGGAGAACGGCGGCCCCATCGCGGGGGACCTGGCGAATCTCGACCACTTCCGCGAGCGTGGCATCCGCTACATCACCCTCGCCCACTCCCGCTCCAACCACATTTCCGATTCCTCCTACGACGACGACGAGCGCTGGGGCGGCCTGTCGCCGTTCGGCCGCGAGCTGGTCGCGGCGATGAACGAGCGCGGCGTGATGATCGACGTCTCCCACATCACCGACGACGCGTTCTGGCAGGTGATCGAGCTCAGCCGCACGCCGGTGATCGCCAGCCACTCGTCCCTGCGCCATTTCACGCCGGGCTTCCATCGCAACATGAGCGACGACATGGTGAGGGCCCTGGGCGACAACGGGGGCGTCATCCAGATCAACTACGGCTCGGGTTTCCTGACCCGGGAAGCCCGCGACTACGCGGACGCCATGTCCGCCGCCCGGGAAGCCCTGGTGGCCGCGGGCGTGCCCGAGGAGGATCCGCGCCTGACCGAGTTCAGCGCGCGCTACCGGGCCGAGAACCCGTATCCCTACGCCGACCTCGACGACGTGCTCGACCACATCGACCGCGCGGTTCGCCTCGCCGGCATCGACCACGTCGGGCTCGGCTCGGACTACGACGGCGTCGGCGACACGCTGCCGGTGGGGCTGAAGGACGCCAGTTCCTATCCCAACCTGGTGGCGGGGCTGCTCCGCCGGGGCTACGACGAGGCGGAGATCGCGAAGATCCTCGGCGGCAACCTGATGCGCGTGTGGCACGAGGTGGAAACCTACGCCGCCGAGTCGGGCTACCCGCCGCTCTGCCATTTCTAGCCCGCGAGACTCGACACTGTGGGAGCGGTCTCCAGACCGCGATGCCCCACCGCGCCCGTGGGAGCGGCCTCCCGGCCGCGATACCCGGCCCCATTCAGAACGGCCATCGACAATCCACCGCCTTGCGGCGGCCGGTCGCGGCCGGGAGGCCGCTCCTACGTCGGCGGGTTCATGCAGCCATTGAACGCGATGCGTTCGCTGCCGGTCAGGACAGGCGTTCGATCAGCCGCCGCATGAACACCACGCCCTGCTCGAACTGATCGAGGCTGATGAATTCGTTGGGCTGGTGGGCCTGGTCGATGCTGCCGGGGCCGCACATGGCCACGGACAGGCCGGCTTCCTGGAACTGCCCTGCCTCGGCGCCGTAGGCGACGCTCTCGCTGGTGTTCTGGCCGGTGAGCTGACGCGCGAGCGCCACCGCCGGCTCGTTCTCCCGGGCCGCGAAGCCGGGCACCTGGGAACGGATGTGGAAGTCGATGCCGGTGTCGGGGTGCACGCGCCGCATCTCGGGCTCGAGCACCTCCCGTGCATAACGTTCCAGCTCGCGGAAGAAATCCTCAGGGGCCTCGTCGGGCAGCGTGCGGATGTCGGTGACGAACCGGCACTGCTTAGCCGTGATGTTCTGCGCGGTGCCGCCGTGGACCACCCCGCAGTGCAGCGTGGAGTAGCCCGGCTCGAAGGGACTGTCCGGATCGGCCCGCTCCCGGTTCCGGTCCTGCTGCTCCGCCAGCCAGTTGATCAGCCGACCGGCGACCATCACCGCCGGCACCCCCAGGTTCTGCTTGCTGGAGTGGGCCTCGAAGCCGCGCACCTCGGTCTCGAAGATGAACATGCTCTTGTGCGCGGTGACCACCCGCATTTCCGTGGGCTCGCCGACGATCACCGCCTCCGGCTGCGGCAGCTCCGCGCACAGCGCTTCGATCAGCCGCGGCGCGCCGAGACAGCCCACCTCTTCGTCGTAGGAGAAGGCGAGATGGATCGGCCGGCGCAGCCGGTTCATCTCCGGAACCAGCGCCAGCGCCGTGGCGAGAAAAGACTTCATGTCGCAGGTGCCGCGACCGTACAGCCGGCCGTCCCGTTCGCTGATGCGGAACGGGTCGCTCTGCCAGTCCTGGCCATCCACCGGCACCACGTCGGTGTGGCCCGACAGCACCACGCCGCCGGGCGCCTCGGGCCCGATGGTGGCGTACAGGTTCGCCTTCTGTCCGCAGTCGCTGGCCACCCGCCTGGCGGCGACGCCGTGACCGCCGAGGTAGTCGCAGACGAAGTCGATCAGATCGAGGTTGGAGTCCCGCGACACGGTCGGCATGGCGACCAGCGCGTCGAGCATCTCCCTCGGGGAGTAGTGAGCACCTGACATGGCCTCAAGGATAGAGAGCCCCCCGGGAAAACGCGATACCGCGCCGCGACTTGATCCCGATCAATTCCTTCGGAATGCCCGGCCCGTGCTTGCGGTTTTTGCGTATTACCGGCCGACGCGGGCGACCGTATAAATGCACCCACGACGCGCGGCAACCGCGCGCTTGATTGAGGAGAGTGATATGACGAACGCAAGATCCTTGGCCCTGGCGATCGCCTGTTCCGCCGGTGCCGCACTGGCCGCGCCCGCTGCTCTGGCACACGAGGCCGGCGACTGGATCGTGCGCGGCGGTTTCCATACCGTCGATCCCAAGTCCGACAACGGCGACATCGTCGAGGTCGATTCGGACACGATGTTTACGTTCGATGTGACCTACTTCTTCAACGCCAACGTGGGCGTCGAGCTTCTCGCCGCTCTGCCGTTCAAGCACGACATCGGACTGGTCGACGGCCCGACCGTGGCCTCCACCAAGCATCTGCCGCCGACGCTGAGCGCCGTGTATCACTTCATGCCCGACGCCAAGGTGCAGCCCTACGTGGGCGCCGGTGTGAACTACACCATCTTCTTCGACGAGCAGACCCGCGGCGCCCTCGACGGCACCAACCTGTCGCTGGACAACTCGGTGGGCCTCGCCGGCACGGTCGGCGTCGACATCGCGCTGGACGAGCGGTGGTTCCTGAACGCCGTGGTCCGCTACATCGACATCGACACCGACGCCAAGCTCGACGGCGCAGACCTGGAGACGGTCTCCATCGACCCCTGGGCGTTCGGCCTGAACGTCGGCTACAAGTTCTGACCTGACCCTCCCCCGCGGGGCCCTTCGGGGCCCCGCACCCTCTCCTGCCGGTTCCCGCACAGCGGTTTCCCCGCGCCGCCACTTCCCCCGCGCCGCCGGGTTGGGAGTACACTCCCCGGATGAACCGGGACACGGCCGCCAGCGTCATCGACCAGCTCGTCAGCTCGTACTTCGAGCTGCCGGTGCACGTCGACTGGGAGCGGGCCAGCGGCATGCCGTTCCCGGACCGCTTCGACCACGCGAGCCTGCGCTTCCAGGGGCTGGCGACCGCCTGGATGGATCTCAAGCAGGTGGTGTGGCGAGCCGCCCACGTCCGCTTCGTGCCCGGCATGCCGGCGACCATCCGGGTGAGCTCCCCCCAGGTCGAGATCGCCGTCGGCAAGGACGAGATCACCCGCTGGCTGCAGCGTTTCGAGCTGCCTTACCGGGTCGAGCTGTCCGACGACGCCATCGTGCTCCACACCGAGCTGGCGGGCCTGCCGGTGGCGGAGCTGGAGGCGCGCCTGGAGGTGATCGGCGGCTGGTTCGTGCTGCAGCCCAGGCGCGCCAGCGTTCTCGGCGTGCCGAACTACGTGGCCGCACTGTTCCGGACCTACCTGCCGCTGCCGCCGCTGGCGGGCAACACCCGGCTGGCGTCGATCCAACACGAGCCCGACGTGCTGCGGCTGACCTTCAGCCTGGAGGACTTCGAGGAGCAGGTGACGCCGGGCCTGCTGGCCCGGCTGCAGAAGCGTCTGCTGCCGACGCTGGAGATGCCGTTCGCCAACGCCCTGTCCCGGCGGCGCCCGGTCCGCCCGCTGGGCGGCTGATCCGCCGGGTCAGCCGTCGGCGCCCTCCGGCGGCCAGGGATAGTCTTCCGGCACGTTCAGCTCGCGTCTGACGAAGGCGTTCCAGTCGCCTGTGGCGGCACGCGCCGCCTCGCCGTGGGCGGCGGCCGCCGCCTGGCTCGCGTCGACGAAGTCGCTGATGCAGCCGCGATAGGCGTCGACGTCGTCGAGGAACCGCTGCCACAGCACGTCGTTCTGATCGTCCGCCGGGCGCACCGGCTCCCGGCAGCCGTGATCCGGCGCAGCGTCGTGGGCCGCGGCCGCCGCGCTGAGCAGACCGCAGACGATCAGACCAGGCACAGTGAGTCGCATGGCGGATACCGGTTGAAATGCCCGCCCATCATGACTGACAGCCGCTCCGTGCTCACCCGCCGCAGCCCAATCTGTTAACCGGACCGCCCGCCGCCCTTGATCGGCGCCACATTCCGCCGCACCCTCGTCGCCTGGTATCCAGCAGGGGGAGACCCATGGCATTCGTGCGTTTTCTTGCCGGCGTCGCCGTGGTCGCCGCCATCCTGGTCGGGATCGGCACGCTGATCGCCCGGTCCGCCGACGGTCCCCTCGGCCCCGTCGCCGGCGGCCCCTTCACCAGCGGCGAGCGCCATGCCGGCCCCCTGCCGGACTGGTCGTTCCTCGCGGACCGGGACACGGTGGCATTCCAGCTCCTCGAGCCCGCACGGTCCCGCACCACCTGGATCATGGTGCACGACGGCCGCCTGTTCATTCCCTGCGGTTACATGAACAGCACGTTGGGCCGGCTGTGGAAGCAGTGGCCCCTGGAGGCCGAGCAGGACGGACGCGCGCTGCTGCGTGTCGACGGCACGCTCTATCCGGTGCGTCTGGACCGGATCGAGTCGGGTCCGGAGGTGGCCCCGCTGGTCGCCGAGCTGAACCGCAAGTACGGCGCCGGGGCGACCGTCGACGCCGTCGAGTCCGGCGCGCTGTGGCTGTTCGAGCTGCAGCCCCGGGACGCCTGACGTGAGCCGCGAGGTGGTCGTCGCCGTGACCCGGCGGCTGATCGTGCGCCGGCTCGACCCCGGTGACCGGGCAGCCATGCTGGAGGTATACGGCGACCGGGACGCCATGCGCTGGGTCGGCGACGGCGACGTGCTGTCGGCGGCGGAATGCGACCGCTGGCTGGAGGTTACCGCCGAGAACTATCGCCGCCGCGGCTACGGCATGTTCGCGATGACCGACCGGACCGCGCCGGACGAGGTGGTGGGATTCATCGGTCTGGTGCATCCCGGCAGCCAGCCCGAGCCGGAGGTCAAATACGCGCTGCGACGGGCGAGCTGGGGCCAGGGGCTCGCCACCGAAGCCGTCCAGGCGGTGATCCGCTACGGCTTCGCCGACCACGGCCTGACGCGCATCATCGCGACGACGGCGCCGGAGAACGCCGCCTCCCACCGCGTGCTGCGCAAGGCCGGCTTCCGCGATGCCCGCCCTCGCGCGAACGAGGACGGCACCTGGGACCGGGTGTTCGTGATCGACTGCACGGGCGCCGGGCGCTGAGCGCCGGTCAGCGCAGCCCTTCGATCAGCGCCGCGCCGGCCAGGGCCGCTCCGGCGATACGGGCGAAACGGAACGCCGACGCGGAGTACCAGAGCGGCCAGATGGCGGCCGGGAACGACTTCGGCCTGGCCGGCGGGCGGGCGCGCACGCAGATGGCCATCAGCCGCACCAGGGCCGGTGCGGCCAGCAGCATCAGCAGAAATCCCCAGGCGGCGCCGATCCAGGCCCACACCACGGCGCCGCCGACCTGGGCCGCCGCCAGCAGCGCGACCGTCCGCGGCCCCCAGACCGGGCCGAGAATCACCGGCAGGGTGCGCACGCCGCGCGCCGCGTCGTCGCGCCGTTTGTCGGCATGTTTGGCCATCACCACCACGGTGGGCCCCAGGCCGGCGAGCAGCGACAGCGCCGCGATGTCCGGCCCCCAGTCGCCGCTGACCACCCAGTAGCTGCCGCCCACCATCAGCGGGCCCCACACCACGAACACGGCGATCTCGCCCAGACCGAGGCGCTTCATCGGCCAGGTGTAGAACAGCAGGATCAGCGCGCCGGCGGTGGCCAGCCAGTAGGCCGGCGGCCCGGTGAGCCGGAAGATCGCGAGCCCGAGCGCCAGCGCCGCGCCGACGGTGGCGAGCAGCAGCAGCCCATGGGTGGCGGGATTCATGAGCCCCTGGGCCAGCGGGTGGGCGCCGTAGCGCACCCGGAAGTAGGCGTCCCGGTCCAGCCCCGTGAGCCAGTCCACCTCGTCGTTCAGCAGGTTGCTGGTGGCGTGAGCGAACACCAGCCCCAGCGTGACCAGCAGGAACCGCCAGCCCTCCCCCGGCGTCCAGGGCAGCGCCAGCAGACCGCCGAGCACGCTGGCGTACAGCGTCAGCGGCAGCACTGCCGCGCGAACGGTGATCAGATAGCGCCGCAGCCAGCCCAGCCGCCGCCAGCCGGCGGCGGACACCTTGGGAATGGTCGTGAGCGCTTCGAGGAGAGAGGGAACAGCCGTCGACATCCCCCTATTCTCGCCGATTGCCACGCAATGTAGGAGCGGCCTCCCGGCCGCGATTTCCCCGGCAACCATGTAGGAGCGGCCTCCCGGCCGCGACCGCCCCGGCAACCATGTAGGAGCGGCCTCCCGGCCGCGATCGCCCGGCGCCGGTCGCAATGGTCATCGCGGCCGGGAGGCCGCTCCTACCCGGAGGTCGCGGTCCTGAAGCCCGAGTACTTGGGCTGGTCGATGGCGATCTGGTTGACCACGGTGGCCCGCAGGTGCTCGGCCAGACCCGGCGCATCGAGGGCCATGGTGCCGTCGCGCAGCGCCCGGGTGAGCTGCCAGCGCAGCTCGGACAGGCTGCCGTCGCTGCCGAGCAGGTCGCGCAGCCGCGCGTGCTCGGCAGCCCGCGCACCCTCACCGAGGGCGAGCTGACGCAGCACGATGTCGAGGCTGTTGCCCGCGACCCGGGCCAGAAAGTTGGTCCGGCCCTGGGTGGCGCCCATCACGTCCTCCCGCAGGAAGTCGCGCACGGAGGTCACCAGCTCGTCGATCCGCGGCATGTCGTCGTCGGCGGTCACGTCGGCGGGTTCGATCAGCGTCACCGGGCCGGGAATCAGCAGATTCACGCAGTCGACCTGGCACTCCGAGGAGCGCCGTCCGATGGCCGGACGTTCCACCGTCTGATCGGGGCCGGTGCGATAGTGCTCCGCCATGCCCAGACAGCCCACGGCCCACCAGAACGAGCCGAACACTTCCCAGAACTTCACGTGGTCCGGATTCACCGGCTCGCCGGACACCGACTCGTAGCCGCGAAACAGGTCCTCGTACTCGCCGAACCCGCCCACCGGCTTCTCGGTGACCCCGAACCGCCAGGAGTTGGTGCAGATCCACCCCAGGTCCCGCATGGGATCGCCGATGTGGGCGATCTCCCAGTCCAGCACCGCGACGATGCCGTTCCGGTCGACCATGAAGTTGCCGTTGCGGAAGTCGTTGTGGACCAGGGTCTGACGCGGGTTCTCCGGCAGGTGGTCCATCAGCCAGCGGCCGGCGTAATCGATCATCGGCTGGGGCGTTTCCAGAAGCTGGTAGCGCTCCCAGGTCTGCCGCACGAAGTGCTCCGGCGTCGCCACCTGAAGCTTGTCGCGCAGCCCGGTCCCGTCGAGATCGATGCCGTGGATGCGCGCGAGCTGCTGGCCGCACTCGAAGGCGAGCCTGCCCCGCAGGTCCTCGAAGTCCGGCGACCGGGCGATCCTGGCGCCGAGCGCCTCGCCCTCCAGCCACTCCATCACGAAACCTTCGCCGAGCCCGTCGCCCGGCTCCAGCACGTGATAGACCTCGGGCTCGGGCACGCCGGCGGCCCGAGCCGCCCGCATCAGCTCCGCCTCGACGGCGAGGCCGGGGTTGATGCGGTCGTCGTCCGGAATCTCCATGCCGCCGCCGGGCGCCCGGCGCATGCACGCCAGGCGCTCGCCGTCGTCGGTGGCGATGGTCAGCCGGTAGGTCTCCTGACTCGCACCGCCGGACAGCCGTTCCGCCGAGACCAGGCCCCGGCAGCCGTCCAGCGTGCGCTTCAGAATGGCGTCGAGCTTGTCCTCGAACTCTCCCCGCTCGACGCCCATCAGCTCTCCTTCACCCCCTTGGGCGCGCGCTGCTTCATGTAGCCGAACATGTAGCCGGCCACGCGGCGCATCTGGATCTCCTCCGCGCCTTCGGTGATGCGGTAGCGGCGGTGGTGACGGTAGATGTGCTCGAAGGGCTTGTGGCGCGAGTAGCCGAGGCCGCCGTGGACCTGCATGGCGCGGTCCGCGGCTTCACAGCACAGCCGGTTCGACCAGTAGTTGCACATGGACACCTTGTCGGAAACCGAGAACGGCCCGTCGCGGTCCATCAGCCAGGCGGTCTTGTGGATCAGCGCCCGCAGCATCTCGCACTGGGTCTGCAGTTCCACCAGCGGGAACTGAATGCCCTGGTTGGTCGACAGCGGCTTGCCGAAGGGCTTGCGCTCCATGGCGTACTTGACCGACTCGTCGATGCAGAACTGGGCCGCCCCGAGGCTCGACGCCGCCTGCCGGATGCGGTTCTCGTTGAAGAAGTGCTGGACGATCTGCAGGCCCCGCCCCTCGCCGCCGAAGATGTTGGCGTGGGGCACGCGCACGTTCTTGAACGACACCGTGCCGTGATCGGTGGGCATGTTGAAGGTCCAGAGATACTCCTCGATCTTCAGGCCCTCGGAGTTCATGGGCGTGAGGAATGCGGTGATGCCCTCGGCGTCGCCGGGCTTGCCGCTGGTGCGCGCCATCACCAGGTCGTACTGGGCCTTGTGGATACCGGTGTTCCAGGTCTTGGCGCCGTTGATCACCCATTCGTCGCCGTCGCGCTCGGCGTAGGTTTCCATGTGGGTGGCGTCGGAGCCGTGGGCCGGCTCGGTGATGCCGAAGGCGAAGCCGCGGCGGCCCTCGGCCAGATCGTCGACCCACTCGGCCTTCTGCTCCTCGGTGCCGTAGTTCAGCATCAGCAGCAGGCCGACGTTGTTGCCGACGATGGAATGCTCGTTCTGCAGGTCGTTGTGCAGGCCGAGCCCCTTCGCCGCCAGATGCTCGCGGATGATGGCCATGCCCAGGTTCGAGCCTTCCATGCCGCCGAATTCCTTCGGGAACGGATAGCGGTAGAAGCCGGCTTCGTCGGCCAGGCGCTTGACCTTGTGCAGGAGCTGCTCCCACTCCTCGTTGGGCAGGCCGCCGCGCTCCCAGTCGGTGCGGGCGTCTTCCCGGCGGTGGTCGAAAAAGCGGATGTTGTCGTCCTGCTGCTCGAGCGGCTTGATCACATCCTCGATGAACTGATCGAGCTGATTCAGCAGCTTCTGGATGTCCTCGGGAATGTCGAAGTTCATGGGCTCCCCCCTGGGTTGGTTGTAACGCGTTTTATCTAATGGCAACTTACCACCGTCGCGGCGCCGACTCCACACCCGGCGCCAACCGAAGCGTGCGCCGGGACCGGAGCGATTACCAAGGTCGGCGCCGCTGTATTAGTATCGGGCGGAAACGGTCCGGGTCCGCACCGGGCGGCGTCGCCGCGGAGATCGACCCGGGGGCCGGGGCCGGCAGACCCGCCCGCTGCCGCCAGCCGGCGCAGACCGGCCACGCGATCCCGGCGACCGCACACATTCCAGCAACGTTGATCAGGGGAGATCTTTCGATGTCGATGACGATGTACGACCACCTCAGGGCCGTCCGCGAGGAACTCACAGGGCCCGGCGGCCAGTTCGAAATCACCACGGTGGACGTGCGCGGCAATCCCACCCTGACCTACGCCGGGGCGCCCAACAGCCTCCGCGACGTGTGGCTGGCCTCCGCGGCCTTCGCCGAGCGGGATTACATCGTCTATCACGAGGAACGCCTGACCTACGCCGACGCCCACCGCATCGTCGCCTCGGTCGGCGCCTGGCTGGCCGAAAACGGCGTCGGGCCCGGCGACCGCGTGGCCATCGCCATGCGCAACTATCCCGAGTGGCTGCTGGCCTACTGGGCCGTGACGGCCATCGGCGCGGTGGTCGTGGGCGTCAACGCCTGGTGGGTCGGACCGGAGCTGGTCTACGGGCTCAACGACTCCAAGCCGAAGGTGATGATCGCCGACCAGGAACGCATCGAGCGGGCGCTGGAACACAAGGACGAGCTGCCGCCCATGCAGATCGTCGGCGTGCGCTACTCCGGGCCTCTGCCGGACGGGGTGATTCCGTGGGAGACCCTGGCGGAGCACGGCGGCGAGCTTCCCGCGGTCGAGATCGACACCGACAGCGACGCGGTCATCTTCTACACCTCCGGCACCACGGGCCATCCGAAGGGCGCCCAGCAGACCCACCGGGGCTGCGTGAACAACCTGATGAACCTCGCCTACGCCGCCACCAGCTACGCCACGGTGGGCATGCGCATGGGCAAGATCCCGGTGCCGGCCGAAGGCGAAGAGCCGCCGGTGTCGGCCAGCCTGCTGACCACGCCGCTGTTCCACGTCACCGCCAACAACTGCGTGGCGCACGGCGCCACCCTGAACGGCGGCAAGCTGGTGTGCATGTACAAGTGGGACGCCACCGAGGCGCTGAAGCTGATCGAGCGCGAACGCATCACCGCCCTGACCGGCGTGCCGGTGATGTCCCGGGAGCTCGTCACCCATCCTGATTTCGACCGCTACGACACCTCCTCGCTCATGTCCGTCGGCGGCGGCGGCGCCCAGGTGCAGCCGGACCTGGTCGGCAAGATCGACGAGAAGGTGGCCACCGCCCGCCCCGGCACCGGCTACGGCATGACCGAGACCTGCGGCATCATCACCTCGATCTCCGGGGACTTCTTCGTCGACCGGCCGGACAGCGCCGGGCCGGCGATGCCGAACTTCGAGATCAAGGTGGTGGACGCCGAAGGCAACGCCCAGCCCACCGGCGAGGTCGGCGAGCTGTGGGTGCGCGGCGCCCCGGTGATCCGCGGCTACCTGAACCGGCCGGACGCCACCGCCGAGACCATCACCGACGGCTGGCTGCACACCGGCGACATCGCCCGCCTCGACGAGGACGGCTTCATCTACATCGTCGACCGGGCCAAGGACATGGTGCTGCGCGGCGGCGAGAACGTGTACTGCGCCGAGGTGGAGGCCGCGATCTACGAGCATCCGGCCGTGGCCGAGGCCACCGTGTTCGGCGTGCCGGACGACCGGCTCGGCGAGGAGGTTGGCGCCGCCGTGTTCCTCAAGACCGGCGAGCAGGCGGACGCCGACGCCATCCGCGACGTCTGCCGGGCACGGATCTCCGCCCACAAGGTGCCGCGCTACATCTGGTTCATGAACGATCCGCTGCCGCGCAACGCCAACGGCAAGTTCCTCAAGCGCGAGCTGAAACAGGAGCTGTCGGTGGGCGACGCCGCCTGACGCCCCCGCGGGGGAAGGGGACGACACGATGAGCTGGCTGGATGCGAAGGAACCCGCCTGCAGCGAACGCAGCGACGACGTGCCGCTGGTCATCCGCCCCCGCGCCCGGGATCTGGGCGGCTTCGAGGTGCGCCGGGTGCTGCCCGCCTCCGAGCGCCGCCTGGTCGGGCCGTTCATCTTCTTCGACGAGATGGGTCCGGCGGCGTTTCCGCCGGGCCAGGGCATCAACGTCCGGCCCCACCCGCACATCGGCCTGTCGACGGTCACCTACCTGTTCACCGGCGAGATCCTGCACCGGGACAGCCTCGGCTACGTGCAGCCCATCCGGCCCGGCGCCATCAATCTGATGACCGCCGGACGCGGCATCGTCCATTCGGAACGCACCGCCGAGGGCCTGCTGGAATCCGGCCAGCGGCTGCACGGCATCCAGACCTGGATGGCGCTGCCGGACGGCCACGAGGAGACGGACCCCGCCTTCGAGCACGTCCCCGCCGACGAGTTGCCGGTGTTCGAGGCCGACGGCGTGCGGGCGACCGTCATCCTCGGCAGCGCCTTCGGCGCCCGCAGCCCCGTGGCGCCCCCGATCGACACCCTCTACGTGGATCTCGAGCTGGCCGCCGGCGCCCGCCTCGACCTGCCGGCCGGCGTCGACGAGCTGGCGGCCTACGTGGTCGAGGGCAGCGTGAGCATCGGCGCCTGCGAGCTGGAACCGCACACCATGGGCGTGGTGGGCGCCGGACGCGCGCCGGCGCTGACCGCCGCGGCGCCCAGCCGGGTCATGCTGATCGGCGGATCACCGCCCGGCCAGCGCCACGTCTGGTGGAACTTCGTCTCCTCGAGCCGCGAGCGCATCGAGCAGGCCAAGGCCGACTGGCAGGCCGGCCGGTTCGCCGCCGTGCCGGGCGACGACGAGTTCATCCCGCTGCCGGAGGCCTGACCCCACCGTGACATTTCTCACCGAGGCCCTGCTGTTCCTCGGCGCCGCGGTGGTCGTGGTTCCGCTGCTCAAGCGCCTGGGCATGAGCTCGGTGCTCGGCTACCTGGGCGCCGGGCTGCTGCTCGGCCAGTCCGGCCTGAACCTGGTCGACGATCCCGAGGACGTCCTGCATTTCGCCGAGATCGGTGTGGTGCTGCTGCTGTTCATCATCGGTCTGGAGCTCCAGCCCCGGCGGCTGTGGGTGATGCGCCGGCTGGTGTTCGGGCTGGGCACCTCCCAGGTGGTGCTCACCGCCGTCGCCATCGGCGCGCTGCTCTGGCTGGCCGGTCTCGCGCCCGCCACCGCGGCCCTGCTCGGCTTCGCGCTGGCGCTGTCGAGCACGGCCTTCGTGCTGCAGCTCCTCGGCGAGCAGAACAAGCTCTCCCAGCTTCACGGCCGCGCCGCCTTCGGCACCCTGCTGCTGCAGGACGTGGCCGTCATCCCCGGCATCGCCGTGGTGAACGTGCTGGCCGCCACCGGCGCCGGGGACGGCCACGGCGGCGCCCTGGACCCGTGGCTGATTCTCGGCGTCGTCGGCGGCGCCGTGGTGCTGCGCTATCTGCTGCGCCCCCTGCTCAAGTTCGTCGCCGCCAGCGGCATCCGGGAACTGTTCACCGCCGCCGCCCTCGCCCTGGTCGCCGGCGCGGCGCTGGCCATGGGCGAAGCCGGCCTGTCCATGGGCCTGGGCGCCTTCGTCGCCGGCATGATGGTGGCGGACTCCGAGTACCGGCATCAGCTCGAAGCCGACGTCGACCCCTTCAAGGGCCTGCTGCTGGGGCTGTTCTTCATGGCGGTGGGCATGACCGTGGACCTGGCGGCGCTGGTGCGCGAGCCGCTCACCATCCTGGGCCTCACCGCGGCGCTGATGCTGGTGAAGTTCCTGGTGCTGCTGCCGCTGGCGCGCTGGTTCGCCCTCGGCGGCCGGGACGCGGTGCGCACCGCCATCGTGCTCTCCCAGGGCGGCGAGTTCGCCTTCGTGCTGCTGACCGCGGCGCTGGGCGCCGGGCTGGTGACCTCCGTCCAGTCCGAGACCGCTGTGCTGGTGGTGACCCTGTCCATGGCGGCGACGCCGCTGCTGGTGGCGATCGGCGACCGGCTGCTGAACCAGCGCGTCGAGGACGAACGTCCCTACGACGCCATCGACCCGGAGAACGCCCGGGTGGTGGTGGCCGGCTTCGGCCGGGTCGGCCAGATCGTCGCCCGGGTGCTGACCATGCGCCACGTTCCGTTCACGGCGCTGGAGATCAACCCCCATCACGTGGACTTCGTGCGCAGCTACGGCAACAAGGTCTACTACGGCGACGCCACCCGGCTGGACGTGCTGCGCGCCGCCGGCGTGCCCCAGGCCCGGGCGCTGGTGCTCGCCGTGGGGAATCAGGACGCATCGCTGAAGATCGTCGAACGGGTCCGCGCCACCTGCCCCGGCGTGCCGATCCTGGCCCGGGCGACCACCCGCAACCACGAGCTGCACCTGCGCGAGCTGGGTGTCGACTACGTGCTGCGGGACACCCTGCACTCGAGCCTGCGGCTCGCCAGGGCACTGCTCACCGAGCTGGGGCTGTCGGCGGAGGAAGCCCAGCGCGCGGTGGACAGCTTCGAGGCCCACGACGCCAGAACCCTGGAGCGTCAGGCCGCCGTGTTCCGCGACGAGGAAGCGTTCCGCAAGACCACCATCAGCGCCAGCGAGGAGCTGAAGGCGCTGTTCGCGGACGACGCCAAGGCGGAGCCGGGCGACCCCAGCCGCTGAAGCGCTCCCGGGCGATCGCGATCTGGAGATCGCTCCTACAGGAGCATCGGCCCGCGCCCTTGTAGGAGCGATCTCCAGATCGCGATCCCCGACGACCCAGCCGATCCCACCCGTAGGAGCGGCCTCCCGGCCGCGATCCCCTCCGACCCAGCCGATCCCACCCGTAGGAGCGGCCTCCCGGCCGCGATGTCTTCAGATCCAGGCGATCGCGCCCGGGAGGGCGCTCCTACATGGCGTTCCGATGGGGTTGGTCGCCCTCAGGAACTGCAGGACAGCATCGAGCACCCCACCCGGGTCCGCGCCCAGTCGGGCCGGCGGCCGGCCCAGTCCTCGTGCCCCGGATGCTCGTCGTAGGGCGTGCGCAGCACGTCCTGCAATCCGTGGATCATGCCGAAATCGCCCTGCTCGGCCGCGTCGATGGCGAGCTGGGCGAGGTAGTTGCGCAGCACGAACTTCGGGTTCACCGCGTTCATGCGCGACCGGCGCTCGCCCGCCGGCAGCCCCTCCTCTGCCACGCGGGCCTGGTAGCGCGCCAGCCAGCCGCGCACCGTGCGGCCGGCGGCGCCGTCCAGGTCGGCAGGTTCGTAGTACGCCTCCGCCAGCCTGGCGAGCGGGTCCGGGTCCTCCGGCGTGACGTCGGCGAGGTGCCGGAAGAACAGCGTCATGTCCGTCTCGGTCGCGGTCAGCACGTCTTCCAGGTCGTCGAGCAGCGCCAGATCCGTCTCGGGCCGCAGTTCGCCGAGGCCGAGCTTCGCCAGCCGGGCGTCCCGCCAGCCGTCCAGATAAAGCTGTTCGTAACGCTTCAGCCCCGCCTCCAGCGGCGGCGCTTCGCCCACCAGCGGGTAGAGAGCATTGGCGAGCTGCAGCAGGTTCCACTGGGCGATGCGCGGCTGATAGCCGAACCGGTAGCGGCGCCCCGCGGCGTCGGTGGTGTTCGGCGTCCAGTCGGGGTCGTAGTCGTCGAGCCAGCCGTAGGGGCCGTAGTCGATGGTCAGGCCCAGCACCGACATGTTGTCGGTGTTCATCACCCCGTGCACGAAACCGACCCGCATCCACTCGACGATCATGCGCGCGGTGCGCTCGCACACCTCGGCGAACCAGGCGGCGCAGCGCTCGGCGGTGTCGCCGGCCTCCGCCAGGTGAGGGAAATCGGTCCGGATCGTGAAATCGACGAAGCGTTCCAGCAGCGCCGTCTCGCGTCGCGCGGTGAGCATCTCGAAGTGGCCGAAGCGGGTGAACGACGGCGCCACCCGGCACACCACGGCACCCGGCTCCGGCGCCGGATGACCGTCGTAGAGCATGTCGCGCACCACCTCGTCGCCGGTCAGGGTCAGCGACAGCGCCCGGGTGGTCGGCACGCCCAGGTGATGCATGGCTTCGCTGCACAGGAACTCGCGGATCGACGACCGCAGCACGGCATAGCCGTCGGCCATGCGGGAGTACGGCGTGGGCCCCGCGCCCTTGAGCTGCAGCATCCAGTGCTGGCCGTCGCTGCGGACGACCTCGCCGAGATTGATGGCCCGCCCGTCGCCGAGCTGCCCCGCCCAGTTGCCGAACTGGTGGCCGCCATAGCAGGTGGCATGGGGGTCCATGCCCGGCAGCAGACGGTTGCCGGTGAAGATCTCGGCGAAGGCCTCGCTGTCGCAGGCCGCCGGGTCGAGGCCCACCAGCTCCGCCACCTCCGGCCACCAGGCCACCAGCCGCGGCGCCGAGCCCGGCGTCGGCTCGACCCGGCTGTACATGGCATCACGGATCTGACGGCGGTCGGACCCGGACACCGGGTCCGCCGGCAGCTCCCGGGTGAAGCGGTTGTCGAAGCCCAGCCGGGCCAGGGAATCGGGGAGTGCTGCGATGTTCATGGGAGAGTGGACAACAGAAACGGGCGGGTGATCCGCAGAATGCCCTGTAGGAGCGGCCTCCCGGCCGCGATTGCCGGATCAGGACAATCGCGGCCGGGAGGCCGCTCCTACGGGGGGATGGGCGGTGCTGCCTTACATCTTCATCTCGAAGAAGCAGAGCTTGTTGCCGTCCAGGTCGCGCACGTAGGCGCCGTAGAACACGGGCATGCGCTCGCCGGGCTCGCCCTCGTCGGTGGCGCCGAGCTCCATGGCTTTCTTGTACAGCTTGTCGACGCCCTCGCGGGAGCCGCCCGGAATGGCGACCATGGTGCCGTTGCCGGGATGCTGCGCCTTCTCGTCGTAGGGAATGCAAACGGCCAGCATGGCCGAGTCGGGGCCGGTGCCGTAGAACTTGATCCGGTCCATGCCGAAGAGCTGCTTGGCGCCGATTTCGGCCAGCAGCGCGTCGTAGAAGGCGGTGGCTTTCGCCATGTCACTGGTGCCGATGGTCACGTATCCGATCATGTGGGACTCCCCCGGTTGAATTTGGAGTGACGGCACAGCGCCGTCGTGCACGGAAAACCGTCCGGGAAGTTTGACCCCGCCGCCGGTCCCCGGCAAGCCGATGCCGGGGCGCCAGGGAATCCGTCGGACAGGTTCAGACCGACGCCAGTCCAGCCCGGACCGCGTCGGCACGGATCGGCAGATGCCGCAGCCGCACGCCGACGGCGTCGAAGATGGCGTTGCCGATGGCGGGGCCGACCACGGTGGTGGCGGGCTCGCCCATGCCCACGGGGGCCTCGGTGCTGTCCACCAGCTCGATGTCGAGCTCCGGGACGTCCGACATGCGCAGCGGCGTATAGCGATCCAGATTGGTGTCGCGCACCTGGCCGGCCTCGAAGGCCGCGCCCTCGTGCAGGGCCAGGCTCAACCCCCACAGTGCCGCGCCCTCCGCCTGGGCGAGCGCGCCGTCGGGATGGATCACCGTGCCGCAGTCGATCACCAGGGTGAGCTTGCGGCAGGTGACCTTGCCGGTGTTCCGGTCCACGTGGACCCGGGCCGCGCAGGCGGTCCAGGTCGGCATGGCCCGCTCCTGGCCATAGGTCGTCGCGATGCCGATGCCGGTGTCCGCCGGCGGCGGTCCGTCCGCGGCGAGCCGCTCGCGCAGCCGGCGCAGCACGTTGGCCTGGCGGGCGGCACCGCCCACCGCATTCGGCGCCGAGCCGGCGTTGTCGCCCTCGGCCAACAGCCGGTCGAGGCGGAACTGCACCGGATCCGCGCCCCGGGACCGGGCCAACTCGTCCATAAAGCTCTCCAGCGCCCAGTTCACCCAGCCGGCGCCCACGGAGCGCAGCCAGCCGGGCCGGAAGGTGTCGTTGGCCAGGGCGTTGGTGATCGCCCGCAGCCGATGGGGCAGCGCGTACCAGTGCACGGCGCCCTGGATGGCGAACGGGTCGTAGGGTTCGTCGTTCACGCCCTTGGGCATGAAGCCGGGCGCCATGATCAGCGTCGGCCAGCCGGCGGCGGCATGATGCTCGAAGCCCGTGACCGCGCCGTCGGCGTCGAAGGCCGCGCGCAGACGTTGCACCGACGCGGAGCGGACCGAGTCGAAGCGGACGTCGTCCTCCCGGGTCAGCACCAGCTTGACCGGTCGTCCTTCCGCCTTGGCGGCCAGCGCCGCCGGGACGGCGTAATCGCCGTTCAGGCGGCGTCCGAACCCGCCGCCGAGCAGGTAGGTACGCATCACGATCCGGTCTTCGGGCACTTCCAGCGCCTCGGCCAGCACCGGCAGGATCAGCGACTGCCACTGGTTACCGGTATGGATCTCCCATCGGCCATCCTCCGCCTGATACGCGAGGGCGTTCAGCGGCTCCATCTGGAAGTGCAGCGCCGTGGCCGTGGTGTACTCGGCCTCGAGCGTCTCCGCGGCGCCATCGAAAGCCGCCTGGACGCCGTCGTCGTCCACCACCATCGAGCCGCCGTCGGGCGCGTTCACCAGCCGGCGGCCTTCCTCGATCAGATCCGCCTCGCCGACGCCGGCGGTCTTCCCCGGGGTCCAGTCCACGGACACCCGCCGCGAGGCGGCCAGCGCCGCGCCGTAGCTCTCGGCCAGCACCACCACCCAGCCGGGCACCGTGCCGGACGGATCCTCCAGGGCGATGGTCTTCACGTAGCCCGGCACGTCGCGGGCGCCGCCGTCGTCGATGCCGTTCACCACGGCGCCATAGCGGGTGGGCGGCAGCAGCGGCCGGCCGTAGAGCATGCCATCCACCCGGGCGTCGATGCCGTAGCGGGCCGCGCCGTTGGTCTTGGCGGGCACGTCCAGGGCGTCGAAACTCGAGCCGATCAGGCGCCGCTCCGACGGCGGCTTGATGGGCATCGCCTCCAGCTCGTCGGCGGAATAGGTCCGGCCGAGTCCGCCGCGCCGGACGATCTCGCCGTAGCCGACGGCGCGGTTGCCGGCACGGATCTCGCCGTTGCGCGCCGTGCACCGGTCGGCGGAGGTGCCGAGCAGCCGGGCGCCGGCCTCGAGCAGGGCCATGCGGCCGGCCGCCCCGGCCCGGGACAGGGGCACGAAGTTCTGCCACACCGACCAGCTTCCGCCGGTGACCATGAGCCCCCATTTGGGGTCGCTGTCGGCGTAGCGGATCCGCACCCGGCTCCAGTCGGCCTCCAGCTCCTCGGCGACGATGCGCGCCAGCGCGGAACCGACGTGCTGGCCCATCTCCGCCTCGGCGATGTTGACCGTGACGATGCCGTCGCCGTCGATGTCGTACCAGATGGTCGGCTCGAACACCCCGGCCGCCGCGGCGGCGTCGGGATCCGTCGCCGCCGCCTGCCCTTCCGGCAGAAACGCCAGCGTCACCCCGGCGCCGGCGGCGCCGATGAGAAAGCCGCGGCGGGTCAGCCGCGTGGCGGGACGGGCCTGCTGCTGCCAGTGCGCGAACTTGTTCATGCCTCGGCCTCCCTGCCTGCCCGCAGCTCCCGGGCCGCGAGCTTGATGGCGCGGCGGATCCGCGGATAAGCCATGCAGCGGCACAGATTGCCGTTCATCACCGCGTCGATGTCGGCGTCCGTGGGATCGGGAAAATCCGCCAGCAGCGTCGCCGCCTGCATGATCTGGCCGGACTGGCAGTAGCCGCACTGGGGCGCCTGGGTTTCGATCCAGGCCTTCTGCAGCGGGTGCTCGCCGGCCGGGTCCAGGCCCTCGATGGTGACGATGTCGGCGCCGGCGACGTCGCCGACCCGGGTGATGCAGGAGCGGATCGCCCGGCCGTTCAGATGCACGGTGCAGGCTCCGCACATGCCGATGCCGCAGCCGAACTTGGTGCCGGTGGCGCCGAGGTCGTCGCGGATCACCCACAGCAGCGGCGTGTCGTCCGGCACCTGAACCTCGACGGGATTGCCGTTCAGCGTGAACTTGCTCATGGTCGGGCCTCCAGGGCGGTGCGCAGCTCCGCGAGCCGCGCGTCGAGGTCACGCCAGCCGGCCGCCTCGGCCGCGGCCGGGCCGCGCAGATACCGGGCGATGGCGACGATGTCGGCGTCGGTGAGCGCGCCGGCGTAGCCATGCATGAAGGCCGCCGGGTGGCCTTCGCCGACGCCGAGACCGGCCAGGGTCAGACGCAGGAAGTTGGTCGGATCGGGGCCGGTGACGGCAGAGTTGAGGGTGAGCTCCGGCCGAAGCGCCCGCGGCGCCCCCGGCGCGTTGTAGTGGCAGGACTCACAGGCGTAGGCGTACAGCGCCCGGCCGGTGTGATCGGCGTCGAGCCCCGCCATGGCGTCGCGAACCGCCGCCGGCTCGATGCGCTCCGGCGCGCCGGCCAGGTCCGCGAAGTACACGGCCAGCGCCTCGATGTCCGAGTCGGGCAGCCGCGCCAGGCCGTCGTGCACCACCGCCGACATGGAGCCCGCCGCCACGCCGTGCAGGTCGGTGGCGCCCTGGCGCAGATAGGCGAACAGCTCGTCCCGGGTCCAGGGCAGCGGCGCGCCGTTGGCCGACGTCAGCGCCGGCGCGTACCAGTCGTCGATCACCGCGCCCGCATAGGCCGCGTCGCCCCGTTCGGCGCCGAGGGCGTTGCGCGGCGTATGGCAGGCGCCGCAATGACCGAGCCCCTCGGCCAGATACGCGCCGCGATTCCAGACGTCGTCCCGGCCGGGGTCGGACACGTCGCCACCGCCGTCGAAATACAGCAGTTTCCACCCGGCCTGCAGCAGCCGGACGTTCAGGGGGAACGGCAGCGTGTTGTCGGGGACGCCGCCGGCCACCGGCTGCCGGGTCATGAAGTAGGCATACAGCGCCGCGAGATCGTCGTCGGAGGTGTGGGCGAAGTGGGTGTAGGGAAACGCCGGGAACAGATGGGCGCCGTCCCGGCGCACGCCCTCGCGCATGGCGCGCACGAACGCTTCCTCGGACCAGCGGCCGATGCCGTCCTCCGGGTGCGGCGTGATGTTGGTGGCGTGGACCGTGCCGAAGCCGGTGGCCATGGGCCGGCCGCCGGCATAGGGCGCGCCGCCGGACACGGTGTGGCAGGTCGCGCAGTTGCCGGCGCCCGCCAGCGCTTCGCCGCGGGCCACTGCGGCGGCGGAGAACGCGTCGGCCTCCGGCGGTGTCACCGGGTCGATCGGGCTTTCCCAGGCGTAGAACAGCGCCGCCAGCAGCAGCAGGACCAGGACGAGCAGGATTCTCAAGGGTCTCTCCCCTTCCCCGATGGGAAGCCGGCTGTCAGGTGCCCTCGAACGATACCACGGCCATCGGGCGATCTACACGGGCCCGCCGGCGTTCAGACGGGCGCGACCTCGACCACGACGTCGAGGACCTCCGCGGTGACCGCGGTTCGGTCGCCGTCCGCCTCGTTGCGGGCCCGCCACAGCGCCAGCAGGTCCCGGCGCAGCGCCCGGCCGCCATCCTGCTGCGCCGCGAGGGCCACCCGCACCGGGCCGAAGTGCTCGGCGTAGAAGTCGACCACGTCTTCGGGCGGCAGGTCGTAGTGAATCAGGTAGGGATGCCGGGAGAGTTGCACGCTGGCGACGCCGGGACCGGTGAACCGGCCGGACGCGATCGGCTCGTCGCCCCACAGCAGCGGCGAGGGCATGTCCGGCGGCGGCGCATGGCGCGCCACGACCCGGAACATCTCGCCGACGAAGCACTCCGGGGTCCAGTTGCCCATGACGATGCGGCCGCCCGGCCGGGTCACCCGGATCAGCTCCGCCGCCACCCGCTCGGGCCGCGGCGCGAACATGGCGCCGATGAGCGACACGCTGAGATCGAACGACCCGTCGTCGTAGGGAAGCGCTTCGGCGTTGCCGACGTCGAACCGGACGGACAAACCGGCGTCCCCGGCCGCGCGCCGGGCCTGGTCGATCCACGGCGCTGCCAGATCCAGGCCGGTAACCCGGGCGCCGTCGCGGGCCGCCCGCAGGGCGATCTGGCCGGTTCCGCAGGCGACGTCGAGCACCCGCGCCTCCGGCACGACGCCGAGGCGGCCATAGAACGCCTCGGCGCCCCGGGCGAGGCCATGGGCCACGCGGCCGTAGTCGCCGGCGGTCCAGGTCGCCAGCAGCCCCTGTTCGAGTTCGTTGCCCGTCATGTTCCGCCCTCCCGATCCGCCGGTGCCTGACACTGCAACGAACGGGACGGCGCAAAGGGTTCGACGCGCCGCCGGATCGCGGCGGCGCGGCGCTCAGCGGGCGAGCGGCGAGCGCGCCTCGTCGGCCAGCGCGTCGAGCGCGGCGTCGAGGCTCATCACCTCCTGGGCCTTGCCGCCGAGCCGGCGCATGGCCACGGTCCGCTCCTCGGCCTCGCGCTTGCCGACCACCAGGATCACCGGCACCTTGGTCACGCTGTGCTCGCGGACCTTGTAGGAGATCTTCTCGTTGCGCAGATCCGCGTCCGCCCGCAGGCCCCGCGCGCGCGCCGCGCTCAGCACCTCCAGGGCATAGTCGTCGGCGTCGTCGGTGATCGTCGCCACTATCACCTGCTCCGGCGCGAGCCACAGCGGGAAATGGCCGGCGTAGTGCTCGATGAGGATGCCGCAGAACCGCTCCAGGGAACCGAACAGGGCCCGGTGGATCATCACCGGATGCCTGCGCTCGCCGTCCTTGTCCACATAGGTGGCGCCCAGGCGCTCCGGCAGGTTCAGGTCCACCTGCACGGTGCCGCACTGCCAGTCCCGGCCGATGGCGTCGCGCAGCACGAACTCGAGCTTTGGACCGTAGAACGCCCCTTCGCCAGGGTTCAGCGTCCACTCCACCTGGAGCTGATTCAACGCTTCCTTGAGCGCGTTCTCCGCGTGGTCCCAGACCTCGTCAGAGCCGACCCGGCGCTCCGGCCGGTCGGAGAACTTCACCCGCACGTCGTCGAAGCCGAAGTCGCGGTAGATCTCGTAGATCAGCCGTGACGCCTTCACGCACTCCTCGGCGATCTGCGCCTCGGTGCAGAAGATGTGGGCGTCGTCCTGCACGAACGCGCGCACGCGCATCACGCCGTGCAGCGCGCCGGACGGCTCGTAGCGGTGCACCTTGCCGAACTCGGCCAGGTAGTACGGCAGGTCGCGGTAGCTCTTGATGCCCTGCTTGAACACCTGCACGTGGCCGGGGCAGTTCATCGGCTTCAGCGCGAACACCCGCTCGTCCGGCGTCTGGGTGAGATACATGTTCTCGCCGAACTTCTCGAGGTGGCCGGACTTTTCCCACAGGGATTTGTCGAGCACCTCCGGGGTGTTGATCTCCTGGTATCCGGCCAGACGCTGCTTCTCGCGCATGTAGGCGATCATGGCCTGGAACAGGGTCCACCCCTTGGGGTGCCAGAATACGGAGCCCGGACCTTCCTCCTGCATGTGGAACAGGTCCATCTCGCGGCCGAGCCGGCGGTGGTCCCGCTTCTCGGCCTCCTCGAGCATCTGCAGGTAGGCCTTAAGCTCCTTGTCGCTGGCCCAGGCGGTGCCGTAGATGCGCTGCAGCATCTCGTTGCGCGAGTCGCCGCGCCAGTAGGCGCCGGCCACGCTCATCAGCTTGAAGGAGGTGCCGAGCTTGCCGGTGGACGGCAGGTGCGGCCCGCGGCACAGATCGATGAACTCGCCCTGGCGGTACAGGCCCACTTCCTCGTCCTCGGGAATCGAGGCGATGATCTCGGCCTTGTACTTCTCGCCCATGCCCTCGAAGAACTCGACGGCCTCGTTGCGATCCCACACCTCCCGGCGGATCGGCTCGTCGCGCTGGACGATCTCGCGCATGCGCGCCTCGATCTTCTCCAGGTCCTCGGGCGTGAAGCGCTCTTCCCGGGAGAAGTCGTAGTAGAAACCGTTGTCGATGGTCGGGCCGATGGTGACCTGGGTGTCGGGATAGAGCTCCTTCACCGCCTCGGCCATCACGTGGGCGCAGTCGTGACGCAGCAGTTCGACCCCGTCCTCGGAATCCCGGGTGACGATCTCCACGGTGGCGTCCTGCTCGATGGGCAGATAGATGTCCTTGAGCTTGCCGTCGACCCGCACTGCGACGGCGGCCTTGGCCAGGGACTTGGAAATCGACGCGGCCAGTTCCTCCCCGCTGACGGGGCCGTCGAACTCGCGCACCGATCCGTCCGGCAGCGTAATGTTCACCATGGAGATAGACCTTTTCGTGGTCGCCGTGAAAAAGAAGCGGGATTCTGCCAAACACGGGCCCTGCGGTCGACGCTGCTGGTAGGATGTCGGCCATGTCCGTTCGCGCCACGCTCATCGTTCTCCTCGGCGTCGCCGTGCTGATCGCGGGGGCCCGGGTCGGCTTTCCGCTGCCCGGCACCGACGTGCCTCAGACGGGTCAGACGCTCGCCGTCCTGCTCGTCGGCGCCCTGGCCGGGCCGGTGCCGGGCACGGCAGCGGTGGGCCTCTACCTGCTGGCCGGCGCCGCCGGGCTGCCGGTGTTCGCCGACGGGGCGTCGGGTCTGGCGGCCCTGACCGGGGCCACCGGCGGTTTCCTGGTGTCATTTCTGCCGGCCGCAGCGGCGGCGGGTCACGTCACCCGCCGGCTGGTGGACGCGCCCGGCTCCCGCTGGCGGCGCGGCGCGCTGCTGTGGCTGGCGCTCGCCGCCTGCCACGGCCTCGTCCTGGCCGGCGGCTGGCTGCGGCTGTCCCTGCTGCTCGGTCCGGCGGACGCCTACGCCGCCGGCGTCGCGCCGTTCCTGTACGGCGCCGCCGCCAAGACGCTGGCCGCGACCCTGGCGATCGCCGCCCTCACGCCGGCCTTGCGCAGCGACCGGCCACATCGTGTAGCATCCTTGGGCAACTCCTCCGGCTGAAGCAGCGCCATGCTCAGCGATCTCGTCGACGCCTACCCGGAACTCACCGCCGTCGTGGTGCTGGCCCTGGGGTTCGTGCTCGGCAAGCTCGCCGAGGCGGCCGCACGCCAGGCCCTGACCCTCGCGGACCGTCTGGTCGCCCGCTACGGCACCCGCCAGCAGACCCTGTTCTCGCCGCTGTTCCAGCGGGTCGTGGGCCTGTTCACCTACGGCACGGTGCTGGTGATCGCCGTGATCATCGCCGTCCGGCTGCTGGACATCGAACAGCTCTCGGCCTGGCTCGACGGCGCGCTGGCCTATGCGCCCCGCTTCGTGGTCGGCCTGTTCATCATCGGCATCGGCAACGTGGTCGGCGCGCTGCTGCGCAACCTCACCGCCGGCCTGACCGGTGACGGCGACGCCGACGCGCTGGTACCGCGCCTGGTGCACGCCTCGGTGGTTACCGTCGCGGTGATTACGGGCCTGCAGCAGCTCGGCATCGACATCTCCTTCATCACCCAGCTCGCCCTGGTGCTGCTGGCGGCTCTGGTCGGCGGCCTGTCGCTGGCGTTCGCCCTGGGGGCCCGCCAGTACGTGGCGAACCTGATGGCCCAGCCGGAGCTGACCCGCTACGCCACCGGCGAACGGCTGCGGGTGGACGACGACGAAGGCGTGATCGTCGAGATCCACCGCACCGGCCTGGTGCTGGCCACCGACGAGGGCCTGGTGTCCGTGCCGGCGGCGCGGCTGGCGGAACAGCGGGTGGTGCGGATCACCAGCCAGCCGGTGGACGGCTGACGCCATGGAAGCCGCCAACCCCCTCCGCGTCGCCTTCGCCCGCAACCATCCGGCGGAGCTGGCCGCGTTTCTCGCCGCCCAGAGCTCAACCGCCGTGGTCGAGGCGCTGAACGGTCTGCCCGCCGACGTCGGCGCCGGCGTCATCGCCCGCCTGCCCCACGGCGTGGCGACCCGCCTGCTCATGGACCAGAGCGACGAGGTGGTGTCGTCCTGGCTGGCCCGGGCCGCCCTGGACGACGCCCTCACCCTGGTTCTGCACCTCGCCCCGGAGCGCCGGGAGCGGGTGCTGGCGACCCTGCCGATCCGGCACATGCGGCGGACGCTGGAACGGCTGGTGGTGTACCCGCGCCGAACCGTCGGCGCCCTGGTCGATCCCGGCGTCGTACGCATCACCGAGACCACCACGCTGCACGACGCCATCGCCATGCTGCGGGCCGGCGAGTACGGCGAGCTGGAGTGGATCTGGATCGTCGACGGCGACTCCCGCTATGTGGGCCTGCTGGACCTCAGCAAGGCGCTGCTCACCCAGGCGGACAACGTGCCCGTGGGCGAGCTGGCGGTGAAGCTGGAGGCGCTGCGGGCGGAGACGACGCTGGCGGCCGCCCGGGACGCGCCGGAGTGGCTGAAGCACCCGGAGCTGCCGGTGGTGGACCATCAGCAGCATCTGCTGGGAGCGCTGTCCCGGGAACGCCTGGTCGCCGCGCTGGCCGCCGACCATCCGCCCCGCCAGGGCATGATCGACGGTGTCGGCGCCCTCACCCAGGCCTACTTCCGGGTCATGGGCGCCTGCCTCGGCGGGCTGCTGGGCGGCCGGGAACGTTCCTGACGTGGCAGCCATGTCGCCCGCCGGGGCCATCGAGAACGAGTACGCGCGCCGCTATCCGGCGGAAGCCGCGGAGCAGCTCGATGCGCTGCCGGCCCGCGAGCTCGCCGCCGCCACCGAGGGCCTGGAGCCCGACACCCTGGCCGTGGTGATGGAGTACCTGAGCCCCATCAAGAACGCCGGACTGTTCGAGCGCCTCGACGGCGAGCGCCAGCTCGCGGTGCTGGAGCGGGCCGCACCGCGGCTCGCCATCACCCTGCTCGGCGACATGCACGAGGCCCGCCTCGACGCGCTGCTGGCCGGGCTGCGGCCCGCCGTGCGGGAGGATCTGGAGCGGCTGCTGGCATTTCCCGACAACACCGCCGGCCGGCTCATGGACCGGGCCTACGTCGGCGCCCGGGTCAGCATGACGGTGCAGGAGGCGCTCACGCGTCTGCAGGAGTCCTCCATCCGCCGGGCCCGGTCGATGTTCGTCATCACGCCGGAACAGAAGCTGGCCGGCCGGGTCGACATCCAGGATCTCGCCCTCGCCCGCGGCGACGAGCCGCTGCGCCAGTACATGCAGCCCGTGGAAGGCGTGGTCGAGACGCTGGCCCCCCGCGAGGAGGTGGTGGATCTGCTCGACCGCACCCGGCTCGACTCGGTGCCCGTGGTGGACGCCGACGGCCGGCTCATGGGCGTCGTCCGCTACCGCAGCCTGTTCCGGGCCATCGAGGACGTGGCCACCGCGGACCTGCAGAAGATGGTGGGCGTGAGCGCCGACGAGCGCGCGCTGTCCACCCCCGGCTTCTCCGTGAAGCGACGCCTGCCCTGGCTGCACATCAACCTGCTGACCGCCTTTCTGGCAGCCGCCGTGGTCGGGCTGTTCGAGGACCTGATCGCCCAGGTCACGGCTCTGGCGGTGCTGCTGCCGGTCGTAGCCGGCCAGTCAGGCAATGCCGGTTCCCAGGCCCTGGCGGTGACCATCCGCGGCCTCGCGCTCAAGGAGATCGGCATGCGCGAGTGGCGCAAGGTGCTGAACAAGGAGCTGGTGGTGGGGGCCGTCAACGGCCTGGTGCTGGCGCTGACCTGCGGCCTGGGCGTGTACCTGTGGAGCTGGAGCCTGGGTCTCGCGCTGGTGATCGGCGTGGCCATGGTGCTGTCCATGATCGCCGCCGGCATCTCCGGCGCCCTGGTGCCGATCCTGCTGACCCGCTTCGGCCAGGACCCGGCCACCGCCTCGTCCATCATTCTCACCACCGTTACCGACGTGGCCGGGTTCTTCTCCTTCCTGGGCACGGCGACGTTGCTGGTGTTCATGCTGCCCCAGTAGCGCGCCCGCGTTGCATTCGCGCTCGCCGACACCGCCCGCCGCTCAGGCGAGGACGTACTCTTCCCGGACGTTGCAGACGGCCGCCATGGCGCCGGCGGCCGCGCGTGGCTGCGGCCCCATGACCAGCAGCGCCGGCGAGGTCAGACGCTGCTCCCGGACCAGCGCGGCGACGCGATCCAGGCGCCCGCTGACGCTCTGCTGGCAGGGACGCGTGGCGTGACTCACCACGGTGAACGGGGTCGCCGGCGGCTTACCGCGCGCCAGCAGTCCCGCCACGATGTCCTCGAGCAGCGACAGACCCATGTAGATGACCACGGTCTGCCCCGGTCGGAGCAGCAGAGACCAGTCGAGCTCCAGACGGCCGTGACGGCGGTGGGCCGTGACGAACGTCAGCGCCTGGGCGTGGTCCCGATGCGTCAACGGCAATCCGAGCGCCGCGGCCGCGCCGCTGGCGGCGGTGATCCCGGGGATCACCTCCCAGGCCACCCCGGCCGCCGTCAGAGCGTCCACCTCCTCGCCGCCACGACCGAAGACGAAGCAGTCCCCGCCTTTCAGCCGGACCACGCGCCGACCCGCTCGCGCGCGCGCCACCAGCAGCCCGTTGAGGTCCTGCTGGGACATGGCGTGCACGTGCTTGCGCTTGCCGGCGTACACCCGCTCGCAGTCCCGCGGCGCCAGTGCCAGCACGGAGTCGTCCACCAGCCGGTCGTGGACCAGCACCTGCGCCTGCGCCAGGCACCGCGCCGCACGCACCGTGAGCAGGTCCGCCTCCCCCGGCCCGGCTCCCACCAGATAGACCTTGCCGGTGTGTTCAGACGGCATGCCGCACCGCCCGCTCCGTCGAGCTTTCCTCACGGGCGATCAACGCCTTCAGCTCCGGCACGCATGAGCCGCAGTTGGTGCCGCACTCGAGCCTGCGGCCGAGATCCTCGGCGCTCGACGCGCCGGCCGCGATGGCCTGCAGAATCCGCTCCTCGCTGACGCCGAAGCAGGTACACACCAGCCGCGAGCAGTCCGCGTCCAGGCTCTCCGGGCCGGCCAGCAGACGCCAGGGCGCCTGTTCGAGCGCGCCGTCCAGCACGTCCGCGGCGAACGATGCCGCCGGCAGCGCCCCGCGCCCGGGCGCGCAGAACGCCACCATCTCGATGGCGCCCTGCCGTTCCAGAAGCAGCCGCCGGCCCGCTTCGGACGAGTCCGAGTACTCGATGCGGTTGTCGTGGGGCTGCGCCGCACACAGTCCCGCAAGGTAATCGTCCACGTCCGCCGCGGCCTGCAGGGCGACCTCGTAACGCCAACCCGAACGCGTCGGCAGCCGCGTCCAGTAGCTGACCGGCGCCATCAGCAGGGCGGCCGGCAGTGGCCTGCGGGACGCCAGTCGCAGCCACGCTCCGACCGCCTGCGGCCGCACAGTCACGGCGGCATGCTTGCTTTCCGGCTGGCCGGACTCCGGATCCGTGGCCGGGGCGACCAGCACGCCGACGCGACCGTTGCCGGTGAAGGGCTCACACCAGTGCATGGGCATGAAGAGGTGTCCCGGTGTGACCTCGCCGCCGGGCTCGGCCAGCGCCATCACCCGACCTCCCCCGTTGCCGATCTCGACCAGGTCGCCGGCATCGACCCCCAGACGGGCCGCGTCTTCCGCCGCGAGCTGAACGACCGGCGACTCCGTATGACCGAACAGCCGCGGCGCCGTGCCCGTTCGGGTCATGGTGTGCCACTGGTCCCGCAGTCGGCCGGTATTGAGCACGAAGGGATGGCCGGCGCCCGGCCGCTGTCGCGGTGGGCGATGCCGCACTGCCACCAGCCGGGCCCGTGCATCGGCATGGTAGAACCGTCCGTCGGCGAACGGGCGTTCGCCCCGGCCGGCCGATCCATCGGCCGGACAGGGCCATTGCACCGGCCCCATCGCGTCATATTGCGCGTCCGTCAGATCGGCCAGCCCGCCGAGATCGAGGTGCCGGGCACCGCCGTTCTCGAAGGCGGTCAGCGCTGCGTGCTCGCGGAAGATCTGCGGCGCGCCGGTGTACGCGAACGCCTCCTCGAAGCCCAGGCGCCGGGCGACCTGCGAGACGATCCACCAGTCCGGCCGGGCGAGCCCCGGCGCGGCGGCGAAGGGCCGCTGCCTGGAGATGCGGCGCTCGGAATTGGTCACGGTTCCGTCCTTCTCCCCCCATCCAGCCGCCGGCAGCAGCACGTCCGCACAGGCCGTGGTGTCGGTAAGCGCCACGCAATCCGACACGACCACCAGCGGGCAACGACGCAGCGCGTCGCGGACGGCGTCGGCACGGGGCAGGCTCACGACCGGATTGGTCCCCATGATCCAGATGGCTTTCACCTCTCCGCGGGCCACCGCCTCGAACAGCGCCACGGCCTTGAGTCCCGGCGCGCGGGCCATGGCGGGCGCCTTCCAGAATCGCCCTACCCGCTCCCGCGACGCGGGTGAGAAATCGCCGTGCGCGGCGAGCTGGCTGGCCATGCCTCCGACCTCCCGCCCGCCCATCGCGTTGGGCTGTCCGGTGAGGGAGAACGGACCCGTCCCTGCCCGGCCGATGCGCCCGGTGGCCAGGTGGCAATTGATGATGGCGTTAGCCTTGTCCGTGCCGTTGCCGGCCTGGTTCACACCCTGGGAGAACAGGGTCACCGTGCGCGGGGTGGCGGCGAACCAGCGAAAGAACGTGGCGACCGCCTGCCGGGTCAGTCCGGTCTCGCGCAGCAGCCCGGCGGCATCGTCGCGCGCGGCCGCCAGCGCCGCATCGAAGCCCGTCGTGCAGCGGTGGACGAATTCCCGGTCCACCGCGCCCGCCCGCGCCAGGTGCGCCAGCAGACCGTTGAACAGCGCGACGTCCGAGCCGGGCCGCAATGCCAGGTGAAGATCCGCCGCCTCGCAGGTTGCCGTGCGGCGCGGGTCCACCACGACAATCTTCAACTCTCCTCGCTCCCGCCGCGCCGTCAGGCGCTGAAACAGCACCGGGTGCGCCCAGGCGGCGTTCGAGCCGACGAGCACGGCCAGCTCGCAGCGCTCAAGATCGTCGTAGTCGCAGGGCACCACGTCCTCGCCGAACGCCCGCTGATGGGCCACCACCGCGGACGCCATGCAGAGCCGGGAGTTGGTGTCGACGTTGGCGCTGCCGACGAACCCCTTCATGAGTTTGTTGGCGACGTAGTAATCCTCGGTGAGCAGCTGCCCCGACAGATACATGGCCACCGATTCCGGACCGTGCTCGCGCAGCGTGCCGGCAAACCCTTCGGCCACCGCGTCCAGCGCCGTCGCCCAGGACACCTCGCGGCCGCGGACCGTCGGCGCCAGCAGCCGGCCGTCGCGCCCGACAGTGTCCGCCAGCGCGGAGCCCTTCACGCACAGCCGGCCGCGGTTGGCCGGATGATCGGGGTCGCCGGACACGGCGATCAGCGCGCCGTCGCGTGCCTCGGCGCGCACGCCGCAGCCCACGCCGCAATAGGGACAGGTGGTCCGCACGGTCGGCGCCGCCGGGGTCATGGCAGCAGATACACCCAGCCGTCGCTGACCAGTGTCCGGTAGACCGGCACGGAGACATCGTCCTGCTCCAGGCAACGACCGTCGACCAGGCTGAAGTGGTGCTTGTACAGCGGCGACGCCACCACCGCCTCGCCGGCCACGTCGCCGACGATGCCCCGGGACAGCACCGGCGCGCCCCCGATCGGGTCGTAGTTGCCCAGCACGCGGACTTCCGGCGTCTCGCCGGGCAGCAGGAACACGGCCACCTGACGGCCCGGCACCTCGCTTCCGGACACCCGGCCGGCGACGCCCGCCCACGGCACCAGGTCGTCCACGGCGCACAGCAGGCGGGCGCGCGACGGGGTCGACGGCGCATCCAGCATCGGGTCGCTCATGACGACAGCTCCGTGACGTCCACGAGGCGGGGGTCGTTCCTAAGACGCTCCCGCTCGTCCCGCGTGGCCGGGCGCTTCTGGCCCCGCTCGCGGACGAATACCGGCCCGTCATCGGTGCCCGCGCCGGCGGCACCGTTGACGAACGGCCGGAACTGCTTGAGCCGCTCCGGATCCTCCAGCGTGGCCCGCCACTCGCAGCGGTACGTGCCCACCACCGCCGCCATTCGTGACTCGAGCTCGGCGGCAATCCCGAGGCTGTCGTCGATGATCACCGCGTGCAGGTAGTCGAGGCCGCCGTCCAGATTCTCGAGCCACACCGACGTGCGCTGCAGCCGGTCGGCGGTGCGCACGTAGAACATCAGCAGTCGGTCGATGTAGCGGATCAGCGTCTGATCGTCGAGATCCGTGGCGAACAGATCGGCGTGTCGGGGCCGCATCCCGCCGTTGCCGCAGACGTAGAGATTCCACCCATGCTCCGTGGCGATCACGCCGATGTCCTTGGATTGCGCCTCGGCGCACTCGCGCGCGCAGCCGGACACGGCGAACTTGAGCTTGTGCGGCGAACGCAGGCCCTTGTAGCGGTTCTCCAGGGCGATCGCCTTGCCCACCGAGTCCTGCACGCCGTAACGGCACCAGGTGCTGCCGACGCAGGATTTCACGGTGCGTACGGCCTTGCCGTAGGCGTGGCCGGTCTCGAATCCCGCCTCGACGAGCTCGCGCCAGATGGACGGGAGCTGGTCCACGCGGGCGCCGAACAGGTCGATGCGCTGGCCGCCGGTGATCTTGGTGTAGAGGTCGTACTTCTTCGCGACCCGGCCGAGCACAAGCAGCTTGTCCGGCGTGATCTCTCCCGCCGGCACGCGCGGCACGACGGAGTACGTGCCGTCCTTCTGCATGTTGGCCAGGAAACGGTCGTTGGTGTCCTGCAATCCGCGATGGGGATCGTCGAGCACGTGTTCGTTCCACAGCGACGCCAGAATGGACGCCGCCGTGGGCTTGCAGATGTCACAGCCGTACCCCCGGCCGTGCCGTCGCAGGAGTTCGTCGTAAGTTCGCAACTCCTCCACCTGGCAGAGATGAAAGAGCTCCTGACGCGTGTAGTCGAAGTGCTCGCACAGCGACCTGTCCGCCTCCAGGCCACGGGCCTCGAGCTCGCCGTCCACCAGCGACTTGAGCAACGGCGCGCAGCCGCCGCAGCCGGTGCTGGCCGCCGTCGCCGCTTTGACGTCCGCGATGGACATGCAGCCCCCGTCGATGGCCCCGACGATGGCCCCCTTGCTGACGTTGTGACAGGAGCAGATCGTCGCCGCGTCCGGCAGGGCGTCGCCGGACAGGCCGACGTCGGCCGAGCCCGGAATCAGCAGGCTCTCCGGCGCTTCCGGCAGTGCCAGGGCGTTCTGATAGTACTGCAGCAGCGTATCGTAGCTCGCGCAGTCTCCCACCAGCACCGCACCCAGCAGCCGGCGGCCGTCGCCGGACACGTTGAGCCGCTTGTAGACCCTGCGCACGGGATCCTGAAAGGTGTAAGCCAGCACGCCCTCGCCACGGCCGTGGCCGTCCCCGATCGCGCCGACGTCGACGCCCAGCAGCTTCAGCTTGGTGCTCATGTCCGCGCCGGTGAACGGCGCCGGGGAGCCGGTCAGGTGCCCCGCGGCAGCCTCCGCCATGCGGTAGCCCGGCGCCACCAGACCGAAGATCCGGCCGTCGTATAGCGCACACTCGCCGATCGCGTGAACGTCCGGATCGCTGGAGCGGCAATGCTCGTCCACGACGATGCCCCCGCGCGGCCCGCATTCGAGCCCGGCGTCACGGGCCAGCGAGTCCTGGGGTCGGATGCCGGCGGAGAACACCACCACGTCGGCACCCAGCGCGCTGCCGTCGGCGAACGCCAGCGTCAGCGGCGACTCGCCCGCCTCGTCGATGCGCTCGGTGGCCCTGCTGGTATGCACCTGCACCCCGAGGGCCTCGATCCGCCCGCGCAGCACCTCGCTGCCGTCCTGGTCGAGCTGGGCGCCCATGAGCCCGGGCGCGAATTCCACGACATGGGTCTCCAGGCCGAGATGCTTCAAGGCGTTCGCGCACTCGAGGCCCAGCAGCCCGCCGCCCACGACCACGCCGGTCCCGGCACCCGCCGCCGCCGCCCGGATGTCGTCCAGGTCTTCGATGGTCCGGTAGACGAATCTGCCCGGTCCCTCCGCGCCCTCGATGGGGGGCACGAACGGATAGGACCCCGTGGCCAGCACCAGCTTGTCGTAGGCGAACGCCGCGCCCGATGCCGTGGTGACCCGACGCCGCCGACGATCGATCGCGACGGCCGGGTCACCGAAGTGGGCGACCACGCCCCGGTCGGCGTAGGCCGATGGGTCCGCGAGCATCAGGTCCTCCGGGCGCCTGCCGGCGAACAGCTCGGACAGGTGCACCCGATCGTAGGCCGCGTGGGGCTCGGCGCCCAGCACCGTGACGCGGGCCTGTGGCGCCTGCTCGGTCAGACGCATCACGAAGTGATGGCCCACCATGCCGTTGCCGATCACCAGAATGTTCATGTCGTTGCTCCATTGCTGCATGGACGCCCGCCTTCAGGCCGCGTCCAGCGCGAACGCCGCCCGGCGCAGCGCGTCGTCGTCGAGCGCCGTGCCGTCCCGTTCGATGAGTGATTCGATGTGGGCGCTGCCGGCGGCATCACCCACCAGCACTGCCCCGGACAGGCGCCCGTCGCGAACGACCAGGCGCCGGTAGACGCCGCGCCGCGGATCGGTGATGCGGATGTCCCTGACCGCGCCGGTGCGTCCGCCGTCGTCCAGGCTGCCCGCCGCATAAACGTCGAGTCCGGATACCTTGAGCCGCGTTGCGGGCGCCGGCGGGACGAACACGCCGCGCGCACCGGAAAGCGTGTCGGCCAGGGCCTCGGCCTGCCGGAACACCGGGCCCACCAGGGCGTAGGCACGCCCGGCCACCCTGGCGCATTCGCCGATGGCGAAGATCCCGGCGTGGCTGGTCTCGAGCCGGTCGCTCACCACCACCCCCCGATCGCATGCCAGGCCGGCCGCGCGAGCCAGCTCGTCCCGCGGTCGGGTGCCGGTCGCGAATACCACGGTCGCGGCGGCCAGGCCACGTCCGTCGTCCAGCCGGATGCGCTCGACCCGGCTTCTTCCTTCCAGTGCCACCGGCGTTCCGGCCAGCGCGAAGCGGATGCCGCGGGCTTCCAGACCCCGGCGCAGGCAGTCTGCACCGTCCGGGTCGAGCTGGCGGTTGAGCAGGACTGCATGCCGGTGCACCACGTGCACCTCCAGCCCCAGATCCACGAGGCTCTGGGCGGTTTCCAGGCCCAGCAGACCGCCGCCCACCACCACCACCGGGCCACCGGCGGCGGTCAGCGCACGCAGGCGTCGAACGTCGTCGAGACAGCGCAGCGTCGCGACACCGGGCAGGTCGATGCCCGGGATGTCCGGCAGCGGTACGGCGGCGCCGGTGGCGATCACCAGGCGGTCGAAGGCCAGGTGCCTGCCGCCGGCCAGCGTCACCTGCCGGGCCGCCGGGTCGAGGGCCACCACACGCTCGCCGAGGGCCCGCACCACGCCCCGCTCGGCGAACCAGCCGTCAGACAGCACGGTGAGCGCGTCGATGTCGTGGCTGCCGGCGAGATGACCGGGCAGCAGCACCCGGTTGTAGCCCACCACGTGCTCCGCGCTGGCGACGGTGATCCGCCCGGCGTAGCCACGCTGCGCCAGCGCCGTCAGCAGCCGTCCCGCGGCCATGCCGCCGCCGGCGATCAGCAATCGCTCCGGCTCGCTCACGCGGCACGATCCCTGCCGGAATGGCGCGGTGCGTCCCCTGGGGCCGCCGCCTCGCGCCCGGCGCCGTCCGCGTCCGCAGCTTCCCGCGGGCCGACGTCGTCGCGCCATGGCGCGCCGCCGGCGGCCGGCTCGGGCACACGCGCCGCGTACAGAAAGTCCAGCACCCGCCGGCGGCAATGATTGAACGCCGGATCCTCAGCCAGCTCCAGGCGGCTCCGGGGCCGGGGCAGATCGACGTGGACCACGTCGCCGATCGTGGCGCTCGGCCCGTTCGTCAGCATGACGATGCGGTCCGACAGCAGCACGGCCTCGTCGACGTCGTGGGTGATCATGATCACCGTCGCCTCGAGCCGGGCCTGTATCGCCATGAGCGAGTCCTGGAGCTTCGCCCGGGTCAACGCGTCCAGGGCTCCGAACGGCTCGTCCATCAGCACCACCTTGGGCTCCATGGCGAGACAGCGCGCAATGCCCACGCGCTGCTTCATGCCGCCGGAGACCTCGTGGGGCATTCGCTGCGCCGCGTGGGCCATCTCCACCAGTTCGAGGTTGTGCATGACCCAATCGTGCATGTCCGCTTTGTCGCGGCGCCCGCCAAACACCGCTTTCACGGCCAGCGCCACGTTGTCGTAACAGGACAGCCAGGGCATCAGCGCGTGGTTCTGAAACACCACCGCCCGTTCCGGACCCGGTTCCCGGATTTCCCGGCCCTCGAGGATCGCCCCGCCCGTGGTCGCGGGCTCCAGACCGGCGACGATGTTGAGCAGGGTCGACTTGCCGCAACCCGAGTGGCCGATGAGCGATACGAACTCGCCCTGGTCGACGGCCAGACTGACGTCCGTCAGCGCCTCGAAGACACCGTCGTCCGTGCCGAACGACTTGCCGATGCGACTGAATTCCAGATAGCTGTTCATGTCTCTCCTCCGTGCAACGTGAATCTCGACGCGGAACTCAACGCAGAATCGCCTGCTTGTCCCAGCTCACGCGACGCTGCAGCGCCAGCATCAGCCGGTCGAGCGCGAAGCCCACGAGCCCGATGGCGATCACCGCCACCATGATCCGTCCGAGCGAATCCGAGGAGCCGTTCTGGAATTCGTCCCAGATGAACTTCCCGAGTCCCGGGTTCTGGGCCAGCATCTCCGCCGCGATCAGCACCATCCAACCGGTCGCCAGTGACAGCCGCAGGCCGGTGAAGATCATGGGTACCGCGGCCGGCAGCACGACCTTGCGCACATGAGTGAGCGGTGCGAGCTTCAGCACGCGGCTCACGTTCACCAGATCCCGATCGATCCCGGCGACGCCCACCGTGGTGTTGATGACCGTGGGCCACAGGCAGCACAGCGCGACGGTGATGGCCGAGTTGACGAAGGACTTCTCGAACAGCGGGTCGTCGCTCACGTACACGGCCGACACCACCATGGTCACCAGCGGGAGCCAGGCCAGCGGCGACACGGGCTTGAACACCTGGATGACCGGATTCACCGCCGCGTAGAAGCCCTCGCTGAGCCCGCAGACGATGCCCAGCGGCACCGCCACCGCCGCCGCCAGCAGGAACCCCACCGCCACCGTCGACAGACTGGTGGCGATCTGATCGAAGAACGTGGGCTTGCCGGTGTAATCCCGCCAGCGGATGGGCGCGTCCGGGTCCCGGGCGGCCAGGCTGTCGTTACGCGCCTGCTGACGCTCGTAGAAGGCGGTCTCCCGACTCCGTTCCCGCAGGTGCTCCTGCCAGAGGTTGCCCGCCTGACTCCAGACCTCGGCCGGGCCGGGAAACGTGCCCAGGGAGGTTTCCACGCTGCGCGCTGCCCCGGCCCAGAAGATCAGAAACGCGGCCACGCCCAGCAGCGGAATCAGAGACCGGCGCGCCAGCAGAGTCAGGCGCCGGCCCGCGGCGGTAATCGGGATTCGGGGGAGCGCCACCTGCATCACAGCACCTCGTCCGTCAGACCGATCTCGAATCGCTCGAGATACGCATTGGGCTCGCGTCCGTCGTAGTCCACGTCGTCGATGAAGCCGGTCTGCGTGCCCTTGAATCCCGTCTCCGCGTCGAAGTCGGGGAAGTCCTCCGGAACCATGAAACCCTCGGCAATGAGCGCCTCGGCGGCCTGGCGGTAGATGTCGGGACGGTACACCCGGCGCGCGACGTCCAGGTACCAGCCGTCGGGCTTCGGCTCGGCGATCTGGCCCCAGCGACGCATCTGCGTCAGATACCAGACCGCGTCCGAGTAGTACGGGTAGGTCGCGAAGTAGCGGAAAAACACGTTGAAGTCCGGCACGGCCCGCCGGTCGCCACGCTCGTACTCGAACGTGCCGGTCATGGAGTTGGCGATCACCTCCTCGTCGGCGCCGACGTAGGCGGGCCGCGACAGGATCTCTACCGCCTCTTCGCGATTGGCGTTGTCGTTCTCGTCCAGCCACTTCGCCGCGCGCAGCAGCGCCTTGACGATGCGGACCGTGGTATTGGGATACTGCTCCGTGAACGCCCGGGTCATGCCGAAGACCTTTTCGGGGTTGTTGGGCCAGATCTCGTAGTCGGTGATCACCGGCACGCCGATGCCCTTGAACACGGCCTGCTGATTCCACGGCTCGCCCACGCAGTAGCCGTGGATGGTGCCGGCTTCCAGGGTCGCCGGCATCTGCGGCGGCGGCGTCACCGACAGCAGCACGTCGGCGTCGATCTGGCCGCTGGTGTCACTCTTGTGAGGCGCGTAGTAGCCGGGATGGAGGCCGCCCGCCGCCAGCCAGTAGCGCAGCTCGTAGTTGTGCGTGGAGACCGGGAAGACCATGCCCATGCGGAACTGCTCGCCGCGCTGGCGCCGCGCTTCCACCACCGGCTTCAGCGCCGACGCGCTGATCGGATGGACCGGGCGCCCGTCCTCGCGGCGTTCCACGTGCCCGGCCATGGCCTGCCAGACGTCGTTGCCGACGGTGATGCCGTTGCCGTTCAGATCCATGGAGAACGGCGTGACGATGTCGGCGCGCGTGCCGAAGCCGATGGTCGCGGCCAGCGGCTGGCCGGCGAGCATGTGCGCACCGTCCAGCTGGCCGTCGATGACGCCGTCCAGCAGCACCTTCCAGTTCGCCTGGGCCTCCAGCGTCACGTAGAGGCCTTCGTCCTCGAAGTAGTGCTTCTCGTAGGCGATCGCCAGAGGCGCCATGTCCGTCAGCTTGATGAAGCCGAACGTCAGCTCGTCCTTCTCAGGGTACCCCACCGCGAGTGCGCCGTGGCTCAGCACCAGCAGCGTCAACGCGACAGCCCACGGTCCAGCGATCTGTCTCATCCGAATGACTCCCATAAAAAAACGCCCATCGCCGCAGACCCGTTGGCCGAGTCGAAGCGATGGGCGCCATTGCCCGTTGTGCACCCGCAGGTGCCGAATTGTCGGCAGCATCCAAACAAGATGCGTGCCATCCAAGCGATCGACGCAAGATCAATCAGTTACGAAGAATCCTTGGCCGCCGAGACGGCCCGGGACGACCCGCTTTGGCGCACGGCGTCCGCCGGGGCACGATCACGGTGCACTTCCGGCAGACCCAGCATCCGGGCACTCTCCCGGTACAGGTCCGGCCGATGCGTCTGCTGCACCAGTTCCGCCAGCCGGCCCTCGTCGACCGGCCGGCCCAGCAGCTCGGCGCAGCGGACCACCAGGCGCTCGGCCTGATCCCGGCGCGGCAGACCTGCCCGGTCCAGACCGAACACGTGCATGTCCGGCACGTCCGTTTCCGGGCCGCCCGGTTCCCGGCGATACCGGCCGGTGAGCGACGGCAGCAGCCAGGCCGTCGGCATGTCCAGGTACTGGCGGCCGCCCAGGCATTGCGCGACTTCCAGGCGGACGTCGGGTTCCGCGAGCCGCTGACAGGCTTCCATCAGCGCCAGCCGGAGCCTGGCATGGGTCGCCGGATGCCGTTCGTGCCAGTGCTCGGTGACCGCCAGCACCTTCTCCGGCGCCTCCGGCCACACCTCGTTGCCGAGCGCGGCCACGGCGCCGATCCCATGGTGTACCGCCACCGACCCCCAGGGCTCGCCGGCGCAGAAACCATCGATGATGCCCGTGGCCAAGCTGTCGACCATCTGGGCCGGCGGCACGACGATGGTCCGCACGTCCCGGTCCGGATCGATCCCGCCGCTTCTGAGCCACGTCCGGAGCAGGACCATGTGGGTGGAGAAGGCATGCACCACCGCCAGGGTCAGGCGCCCGCTCTCACCGCGGTTCGTCACCACCGCTTTCAGGGCCGTCGCGGTGCGTTCGGCCGTGATCTCGCCCGCACAGCGCATCCGCACCTCGTGCCAGAGCGGCCCGGACAGCGTGATGGCGTTGCCGTTCAGCGACAGGGTCAGCCCGGACAGCATGGGCACGCGGATGCCGCTGGCGCCCAGGGTCGTCATGGCCGGCAGCGGTGCCGGCATCTGGGCGGCGTCCAGGGCCCCCACGGCCAGCTTGTCACGCACGTTGGCCCAGGACACCTCCTGGCGCAGCGTCACCGTCAATCCGTACCTGGCGAACAACCGCCGTTCCGCGGCCAGGACGAACGGCGCGCTGTCGGTCAGCCGCACGTAGCCGATTTCCAGACGGTCCTTTTCCGGCCTGGGCAGCGGCCGGCTCAACGGGACCTCCCCCGGCGACCCCGGCCGGCTCGGTCGGCCCGGTCGGCAGAGCCATCCAGTCGCTCGATGATGTCGCTGGCCAGCTCGGCCAGCTTCAGGTGTCGGTTCATGGCTTCGGTTCGCATGCAGCGGTAAGCCTCCTGTTCGGGATATCCGTAGTGGGTCATCAGCAGCGCCTTGGCCCGATCCACCAGCTTGCGCTCGCCCAGCTCGAGCCGCGTGGAGGCGAGCTCCTCGCGCAGGTGCTGAAACTGACGGAACTGGGCCATCGCGACGTCGATAACGGGCTTCACCTTTTCCGCCCTGACGCCGTCCACCACGTACGCGGTCACCCCGGCATCGACGGCCTGGGCGATGAAGGCCGGATCCTCCTGCTCGGAGAACATGACGATGGGGGTGGGATTGTGTGCCGACACCAGGGACAGGCTCTCCAGCAGGTCCCGTCCCGGCGAGTCCAGATCGATCACGATCACGTCCGGCGCCTGCTGCTCGATCTGGCGCAGCAGGCCCGCCTGTCCCGGCACCAGACACAGCGTGCCGAATCCGGCCTGGCGCAGGCAGCCTTCGACCATGGCCGCGCGTCGCGGATTGTCGTCCACGAGCATCACCTTCACGGCGCCGTCGCCGCCCGCGCTGGCACCGGGTCCACTCACAGCGAGACGTTCACCGTGAGCCACAGTTTGCGGGTGTCGGTGGCGAATCCGTCGCTGTCGTAGTCCGACGCCTTGAGCTGCGCGCTGACCCGGGGCGACAGCGAATAGCCGAGCGCGACGTCAACCTCGCTGCCGTAGTCGACGTCACCCTGTTCCGAATCGAGTTCGTGGTAGACGACGCTGGCCGTCAGTCGATCCCAGCGGCCGGCGAGTCCGAAGTAGACGTCCTCGATGCCGGCGGCCGGCGTGTTGAGGAACTTGTCCGCCCACCCCTGGAACTTGTGGAGGGTCGCCAGCGGCGTCCGGAACGCGGCCGTGCCAGCGTCGCTGCCGAGCACCTCGACACCCGCCGTGACCGTCATCCGCCTGATGTTCGCAGCCGCCTCGACCCGTCCGTACCAGGCCTGATAGTCCTGGGGGTTGTCCGCGTAGTCGGTCTGCCGGGCGATCGTCGCCTCGAGCTTGACGGGGCCGACCTGCGCCTGCGCCTCCAGGCCCGCCGTGGCGTTGGCGTTCGGCGGGCCGTTGTCGTTGTCGAAGTCCATCAGATAGCCGAAGGCGCCGAGGCGGATGCCCTCAGAGAGCGGCCAGTCGAGCCTCAGCAGGTGGCTGTCGCTGCGCCAGTCCGCCGGCTGGACGCCATCGTCGGGGCCGAATATGCGGTTCACGTTGGCGACGTAGGCGTAGTCCAGGGCAACCGCGCCAACCCGGGACTCCAGCCGCACGGCGTCGAAGGTCTGCTCGTTCTGGCGCCAGCCGACGCCCCCCACGAACCGCTGATTGCCGTGCAGGATGCGCTGACGGCCGCCGGTCAGGGTGAGCGCGTCGTTACGGTAGGCGACGAATGCCTGATTGAGATCGAAGCCTTCGGGGTCCGCGACCACCGGGTACCCGGTCTCGCCGTTGGCGGTGGAGTTGTAGCGCTCGGGACCGATCATGGCCACGTAGTCCGCCTCGAAGCCGAAGCTCCAGGCGTCCACATCCGCCGAGCGCCACGTGTAGCGGGCCCGTGCCGTGGAGGCATTGGCGTCGCGGTCGATGCCGTCCTGATCCACGTGCTCATAGCGGTAGCGAACCGCGAAGCGGCCCTCGCCGGCCCGGACGGCCTCGGAGAGGGGTTCCAGGGACAGTCCCTCCGCCCGGGCCAGTAGCGGGACCGGGAGCGTCAACAGAGAAACGCACAAGGCGAGGATTCGGCTGTTCATTCTTTTTTCGGCTCCTAGAATGCAAAAGCGCCCGGCCCCGCTCGTGCGGGACCAGGCGCCTATGCCGGATGTTGACAGATTGTACGGTCGCCTCGATGGCGACGCGGTCTCCATCAAACAAATTCCGAGCCAACTGTGACGCGAATTGAAAAGCCCTAGAAGATTCAATCGGTTGGGACGTGCGCCGGGAACGGACAGGACGCCGGGGCGCACGCCATTGGGGCACTATGGGACCTTCGCACCCCGTTTTCGCGCACGAACCGCCGGCATCGTGCTGGCCGGCGGACGTGGACGCCGCGTCGACGGTCGCGACAAGGGACTGCTGCGCCGTCGCGGCCGCCCGCTGGTGTCGGGGCCGGCCGGTCTGCTGGCCCGTCACTGCCAGCGGGTGCTGATCAGCGCCAATCGCCACCAGGCCCGGTACGCCCGCTTCGCGGATCGCGTGATCGCCGACACGATGCCGGACTTCGCCGGCCCGCTGGCGGGCATCAGTGCCGGGATGCGCGCCGTCCGGGCACGCCGCGTCGTGATCCTGCCGTGTGACGCCGCCGGGATTCCCGCCGACCTGCCGGCCCGCCTGCTCCGGGCTCTGGCCCTTCACGGCCACGCCGACGCCGCCGTGGCGCGGGACGCACGCCGGCGCCAGCCGATGGTGATGGCGCTGCGCGGTGGTCTTGGCGGCGCGTTGGACCGCTACCTCGCCGGCGGCGGCCGATCCGCCCATGGCTGGCTCGATACACTCGAGGTGGTCGAGGTGCCCGTGCGGGGCGACATCGGCAACCACAACGTCATGCCTCAGCCGTGGTCCCCGGATTGACGAAGCGGTCGCCGTCGTCCTCACCCGGGCGCGGATTCAGGCAGGCGAAATCCTTTTCCACCAGCAGCGTCAGCTCGCCGTCTCCGAGATCCGCTCGACCCGACAGCGACACGAGGTCCGGACGCCCGGACCAGTCGTGCAGGGCGTCCAGCGGAACCCGCACGGTCACCGTCGCTCCGTCGAAGCGGGCATCGATCGCATCGACCTCCGCGCCCTCGAGCCGATAGCCCAACGCCGCTCCGCCCGGAAAGCGGGTGCGGCAGGCCACGCTGTGCCCGCCGCCCAGCCGCTGCACCTCGCTGACGCTGACGCGCAGCCGCACCGAATCGCCCTGGATCCTCATCTTCATGGCGGAAACTGCTTCATGGCGGAGACTTCTTCACGGCGGAAAATTCTTCATGGCCAAAGGCCAAAGCAGATTGCATGCCACCGGCCCCGGCATGGCCCGGCAGCGGCGGTGGCGCGACGGCGCGGGTCTTTGCGCCTCACGACAGTGCGTCGGAGTCGCCGAGCGCCCCTCATCGGTGCGTGACGCCCAGGTATCAGCGGAACGACGGACTGTTGCCGATGCCGGTGAGCAGTCTTCCGAGAAGATCGGAACCGGTGATGATTCTTGGCCGATCCAGCCACACCAGCACCACGTCCCGATCGATCACGTCGTCGGAATCCGTGCGGGCCTTGAGTCGGCGGATGACGTCGCCCAGGGTGGTCTGATGATCCCGCACGACCACCGGCCGGTGACAATACCGGTACGGATCGAAGGGTTTCGCGCCGAACAGCGCCGCCCGGGTGAAGTCGGGCGCGTTCAGCGCCAGCAGCGGCTGCCGGTCGGCGTCCACCAGCACCACCCAGGTGTGGGGGCTGCGGTTGATGGTCTTCAGGAACGGGTCGTCGGCGCGCGGCTCAATGTCGGGAAACCGCGGCAGGTCCACGTCCACCGGCAGCTCGACGATGCTCTCCGGCGCGATCAGCTCGCCTTCGTGGGTGGAGCTGAGATCGTCGATGTCGAGGAAGTTGAGCGCGCCGATGCCTTCGACGTCGCTGACGTCCGTCTCCGGCGAGCGCACGTGGGCCTTGAGGATGTCCCGCAGCAGCGGCTCGTGCAGGTACTCGATGGCCTCGCGCCCGAGCCACCAGTCGAGAAACCGCCCGGTGGGCCGCGCCACCGGATACAGCAGCCGCTGGTAGAAGCGGATCACCGGCGCGAGCAGCGCGGCGGTGCGCAGCGGGTGCCGGGAGAAATAGGCCTGGGGCATGATCTCCCCCAGCCAGGTGATGACGAAGGTGGAGAAGAAGAACGCGATCACGCCGGCCAGCACGGAGTTGGCCAGCAGCGCCAGCAGCACGTTGATGGAGACGTTGCCCCACAGGATGGTGGCGAGCAGGTAGTTGGAGTCCTGGCGCAGGGCGAGCACCCGGCCCGCCCGCGGGTCGTGCCGGGACTCGACCTCGAGCCGCAGGCGGCTCAACCGGTAGAACGCCAGATTGCAGCCCGAGAACATGGCCGACTGGCTCACGCAGAATGCGATGCCGAGCCAGATCAGCGTGTGGTCCATCGCCGCGGCGGGCTCACTCCCGGGTGACGTCGATGATCTGCAGCATGAGCTCGCCCATCTGCTGCTGAACCTGCTTGAGCTCGTCGAGCAGGGCGTCCTGACGCTGCTTCAGCGCTTCGTACTCGGCGCTGAGCTGGCGGATGCGTTCTTCGTCCATGGACATGTCCGTGCCTCAGCCGTCGGTGCGTGTCAGCCGTCGAGGATGCCGTTCCACTCGGTGACACGCCCGGCCTGCGCCTCGAGCACCGCGTCGACGTCGCCGCTCACTGCGACGGATTCGATCCTGTCGCCCTGGGCGATGGCGTCCACCACCGCCTGATCCTCCGCACCCTGGACCTGGCCGAAGATGCTGTGGGCGTCGTCGAGCCACGGCGTCGGCACGTGGGTGATGAAGAACTGGCTGCCGTTAGTGCCCGGACCGGCGTTGGCCATCGACAGCCGGCCGGGCCGGTCGTGGCGCAGCGAGGCGTCGAACTCGTCCTCGAAGCGGTAGCCGGGACCGCCGGTGCCGCGCCCCTGGGGGCAGCCGCCCTGGATCATGAAGTCGCTGATGACCCGGTGGAACGGCAGCCCGTCGTAGTAGCCGCGACGCGCCAGATTGACGAAGTTGGCGACCGTGACCGGCGCCTGCTCCGGGTACAGGTCCAGGCGGATGTCGCCCTTGCTGGTGGTGATGACGGCCTGGACGTTCATTGTCCCTCCTGCTTCTGACCGCCGGCCTGCCGCAGGTCGGGGGCGTTGTGGGAATGCATGGCGGCCTTGCCGTCCGTCCCTTCGGACAGGGCCTTCACCGCCCGCTCGTTTTCCATGATCTTCGACATCACCGCCTGGCCGGCGCGCTCGAACACGTCCCGGTTCTCGATGACGTGGCGCTGGGATTCCCGGTAGCCGGCCAGCATGCCGTTGACCTCGGGGATCACGTAGCGCGCCACCAGCTCCCAGCTCCGGAAGGTGTCCTCCCGGTTGGCCCAGTCGTGGGCGAAGCCGATGATGGTGCCGAAGCCGCCGGTGAGCTCGACCATCTGGCGGATGGCGGCCACCAGGTCGTCCGGCGTGCCGATGACGCTGGCGCCGCCGGCGTCGCTCATCTCCTCCACCGCCTGGTCGGGATCGGAGAAGGGCTCGGCGCCGGGACGCATCAGCGTGCCGACGGTGTACTCGTTGTGCCAGCGGTGCAGGCCGTGCCTGGCCTGGCGGCGGGCCTCCTCGCGGGTCTCGGCGATGTGCCAGCTCATGACGATGCGCCAGTCGGCCCGGTTCACGGTCTGGCCGTGCTTGGCGGCGGAATCCTCGGCGAACGCCCACTGGGTGGGCAGCGCCTGCAGGCCCGCGGTGGACATGGAGCCGATGGACAGCACGCCGCAGCCGTACTTGCCGGCCAGCGTCATGCCCGACGGGCTGACCATCGAGGCGACCGCCATGGGCAGTTCCTCCTGCAGCGGCAGGAGCTGCAGCGCAGCGTCCTTCAGGGTGAACCACTCGCTCTCGTGGGAGAAGCGCGGCTCGCCCCGCAGCAGCCGCTGGATCACGCCGATGGCCTCGTCCTGGCGGTCCCGCTGCACCATCGGGTCGATGCCCAGGGTGTAGGCGTCGGAGGGCAGCGCGCCGGGGCCGGTGCCGAAGATCACCCGGCCGCGGGTCATGTGGTCGAGCTGGACGATGCGTTGCGCGACGTTGAACGGATGGTGGTACGGCAGCGACACCACGCCGGTGCCGAGGCGGATGCGATGGGTGCGCTCGCCGGCGGCGGCCAGGAACAGCTCCGGCGAGGCGATGACTTCCCAGCCGGTGGAGTGGTGCTCGCCGCACCAGAATTCGTCGTAGCCGAGCCGGTCGAGGTGTTCCGCCAGGTCGAGATCGCGGCGGAGCTGCAGCGTCGGGTGCTCGCCGATCGGATGATGCGGCGCCAGGAACGCGCCGAAGCCCAGTCTGGCCATGCTGGCCTCCCCTGAATCTGATGAGCCCTCATCTTACCACCACGGCCCCGCAGGGCACGGCTCCCCGCCCCCCGCAAAACCATCCCCCGCCCCCGATCCGCATCGCCCCCGTAGGAGCGGCCTCCCGGCCGCGATCCGCGTTCATCCTCCCTGGGCGGGACGCCTGCCCGCGCAGCATCGCGGCCGGGAGGCCGCTCCTACATGGGGGTGTCTCCTGCACGGCGGGAGGGGCTGGCGGATCGCGGCCGGGAGGCCGCTCCTACGGGGGCCGGGTGGCGCTGGCGGCTCAGGCCAGCTTGGCCCCCAGCGGCACGTCGGCGTCGGGGACGCACAGCGCCACGCGGCCTTCGGCGTCGTGGAAGCCGGTCACCAGGCACTCGGACATGAGCGGGCCGATCTGCTTCTTCGGGAAGTTCACCACCGCCACCACCAGCCGGCCCACCAGATCCTCGGGCCGGTACAGGTCGGTGATCTGGGCGCTCGACTTGCGGGTGCCGATCTCGTCGCCGAAATCCACCTGCAGCACGTAGGCGGGCTTGCGGGCCTCCTTGAACACCTCCGCGCTCAGCACCCTGCCGACCCGCAGCTCGACCCTGGAGAAGTCGTCCCAGGTGATCTGTTCCATGTTCCTCGTCCACCGGCTCGTCGAGGCCGGATGATAACCGGCGCACGCCCGCCATGTGACGTGGGTCACACGGGCGCAGCGCCGCCGGCGGGCGCAATTCGCCAATGGGTAGAATCCGCGGCTGGCTTCCACATGACGACACGGACTTCGATGCCTCCGAACCCACCGGCCTGGTTCGCCGCCGACCACGTCTTCTGCGCCGCCGACGGCTGGTACGTCGGCGCGGAGGACGGTTTCCGGATCGGTCCGTTCCGCAGCCGCTTCCAGGCCGAGGCCCAGAGCCGGACCCTGACCTCGCGGCTCGCCCGCTGCCGCAACGTCACCGAGCAGGTGCGCACGGTGCGCCGCTTCGTGTTCCAGCAGACGCGCCAGGAAGGCCGCCTGGTGAAGAACGGCATCTCGCGGCTGGAGAAGTCCAGCCCCGCCGACGCCGACCAGGCCCGCGCCGGCGAGAAGCCGCGCCTGCGGTTCCGCACCAACCGGCTGTTCGCCGTCGCCGACACCTGGTATTTCGCCACCCGCGAAGGCGTCGACGTCGGCCCCTACCGCAGCCGTGAGGATGCCGCGGCCGGGGCCGAACGGCTGCTCGCCCTGCTGCGGATCACCCCGCCCGGACAGCCCACCCTCGACGCCATCGAGCGGTTCCGCCGCAACCTCGGATCCGACTGACCCGACGCCCGGTTCCAACCGGGCCGGAACATCGGCGCATCCGCCCGGTCGAAACCGGCAGACACAGACCGCGAGGCACCATGATCCGACGCAGACTGATCACCGCCCTGGGCCTGACGCCGCTGCTCGGCGCGGCCGCGGCCGGCCGCGCCGCCGCCGGCCCCGCGGACTTCGAGCCGCTGGACAAGTCCGACGCCCGATGGCGCGACATCCTGCCGGCCGACCGCTACCGGATACTGTTCGAGGAACAGACCGAACGGGCCTTCACCAGCCCGCTGAACGACGAGAAGCGCCCCGGCATCTACCTCTGTGCCGCCTGCCGGCTGCCGCTGTTCAGCTCGGCGGACAAGTTCGACTCCGGCACCGGCTGGCCGAGCTTCACCCGGCCCATCGAAGGCAGGGTGGGCACCAAGACCGACTTCAAGCTGATCTGGCCCCGGACCGAGTACCACTGCGCCCGCTGCGGCGGGCACCAGGGCCACGTGTTCGACGACGGCCCCGAGCCCACCGGCCAGCGCTGGTGCAACAACGGCCTCGCCCTCGAGTTCGTCCCCGAAGGCGAGCCTCTGCCGGAGCTGCGGACATGACGCCACTGCCACCCGCCCCTGTAGGAGCGATCTCCAGATCGCGATCAACCGCTCCCCCCAACTCCGTGGGAGCGGTCTCCAGCCCGCGATCAGGACCCGCCCCCCTCTTGGTAGGAGCGGTCTCCAGACCGCGATTCGTTCCCGGGACGGGCCAGTTCGCTGGCCGTGAGGAAATCGCGATCTGGAGATCGCTCCCACGGCGGGGTCGAGGGTGGGTCGCGATCTGGAGATCGCTCCTACGAGGCGCACTGGTGATGCTGGCGCTGGTCTCCTGGCCGGCGGCGGCGGAGGACGCCACGGCCATCTTCGCCGGCGGCTGCTTCTGGTGCATGGAACCGCCCTACGACCAGCTCGACGGGGTCAAGTCCACCACCTCCGGCTACATCGGCGGCCACGTCGACGACCCCACCTACGAGCAGGTGAGCGCCGGCGGCACCGGCCACGCGGAGGCCGTGAAGGTGGTCTACGACCCGGAGGTGGTCAGCTACGAACGGCTGCTGGCCGTGTTCTGGCGGAACGTCGACCCGCTCACCGCCAACCGGCAGTTCTGCGACGCGGGCAGCCAGTACCGCAGCGCGATCTTCTATGTCGACGAGCGCCAGAAGACGCTGGCCGAGGAGTCCCTGGAACAGGTCGCGGCCCGCTTCGACGAGCCCGTGGTCACCGAGATCAACCCGGCCGGCACCTTCTATCCCGCCGAGGACTACCACCAGGACTACTACGAGAAGAACCCGCTGCGCTACAAGTTCTACCGCTACGGCTGCGGCCGGGATCAGCGCCTGGAAGAAGTCTGGGGCGACGAGGCCGGCGGCTGAGACCGGGCCTCAGCCGTGCCGCAGCATCGGCAGCCACAGCAGCGCCAGCCCGGCGAAGAACCACGCCACGGGCACCAGGTCGTCGCGCCGCCGGGCTTGACGGTTGATCTCCGGCATCAGGTCCGATGCGCCGATGTAGAGGAAGTTGCCCGCGGCGAACGGCACGAGCCAGCCGGTGTCGACGCCCCGGGCCAGCGCCCAGGCGAGCAGCGCGCCCACCAGGAACGTCAGCCCGGACGCCAGATTCAGCAGCAGTGCCCGGCGCCGGCTCCACCCGCCGTGGGTCAGCACCGCGAAGTCGCCGAATTCCTGGGGCACCTCGTGCAGGGCCGCGGCCAGCCAGGCGGTGATGCCCAGCCGGTAATCCGCGAGAAACGCGCTGGCGATGGCGAGGCCGCCCAGGAAGTTGTGCAGCCCGTCGCCGATCAGGATCAGGTAGGTGAACGGCTCGGCCTGCAAGCCGTGCTTGCGGTGGCGGCGGTGCAGGAGCTGCTCCAGCACGAAGAACGTGGCGAAGCCGGAAGCCACCAGGGTCCAGGCCAGCCAGGTCTCCCCCACCGTCTCGAGCCCTGCCGGAAGCAGGTGGAAGAAAGCCCCACCGAGCATCGATCCGGCGGCCAGCGCCACCAGCGGAATGCGAGTGCGCTCCAGCCGCGGCGCGCCGAGCATCGCCGTGAGCCCGCCCACCAGCGCAATGGCGCTCATGGCCAGCCCGCCGCCGACGATCCAGATCAGGTCTTCGAGCATTGGCCCTCCCACGCGCCGTCATCGTAAAGTGGCGCCTCGCCGAATCCCAGGAGCACCCCGGCCCATGTGGCACACCGAGACCGCCGACGTCAGCTGCCCCTACTGCGGAGAGTCCATCGAGGTGGTGGTGGACCCGTCCGAGGACGCCCAGAGCTACATCGAGGACTGCTCGGTGTGCTGCCGGCCGATGGTGCTGTCGGTGAGCATCTCCAGCAGCGGCACGCCCCGGGTGCTCGCGGCCCGGGACGACGACTGAGCTTGAGGCGGGACAGCGCCAGACGTTACCATTCGCCCGCCTCCGCACCGTGACCGAACCCCGGCCGCGCCGCGGAATCAGCCCGACCGCGGACCAAGAGATCCGAGATCCTCCAGTGCGGCTCCTAATCATCACAGATGCCTGGTTTCCCCAGATCAACGGGGTAGTCAGAACCCTGTCAACGACCCGTGACAAGCTCATCGAGCGCGGTCACCAGGTCGAGGTGCTCGGACCCGACCGGTTCCGCAACATGCCGTGCCCGACCTATCCGGAGATCCGCCTGGCCCTGTGCACCCCGGTGAGCGTCGGCCGGCACATCGAGGCGGCGGCGCCGGACGCCGTGCACATCGCCACCGAGGGGCCCCTGGGCTGGGCTGCCCGGAGCTGGCTGAAGCGCCGGCGTCTGCCGTTCACCAGTTCGTTCCACACCATGTTCCCCCAGTATCTGAAGCTGCGTTTCGGCCTGCCCGAGACGGTGAGCTTCAGCGGCATCCGGCGCTTCCACGACGGCGCCCGGGCCACCATGTATTCCACCCCGACCCTGCGGGCCATGCTCGAGGAGCACGGCTTCGGCAACCTGAAGCGCTGGGTGCGCGGGGTCGACACCGACGTGTTCTGCCCGGGGCCCGCCGAGCCGCTGCCCTACGAACGCCCGATTCAGCTCTACGTGGGCCGGATCGCGGTGGAGAAGAGCATCGAGGACTTCCTGCGCCTGGACACCCCCGGCACCAAGGTGGTGGTCGGCGACGGCCCCCAGCGCGAGGAGCTGACGGCCCGCTATCCCGAGGTCAAGTTCCTCGGCACCCGGCGCGGCGACGACCTGGTGCGCCACTACCGGGCCGCGGACGTGTTCGTGTTCCCGTCCCGCACCGACACCCTCGGCCTGGTGATGCTGGAGGCCATGGGCTGCGGCGTGCCGGTGGCGGCCTATCCCGTGCAGGGGCCGCTGGACGTGGTGGGCGACAGCGGCGCCGGCGCGCTGGACGAGGATCTGGCGGCAGCCGTGCAGCGGGCGATCGGCACGGACCCGGAGGTGTGCCGCAACCGCGCGCTGCAGTTCTCCTGGGACCAGTCGGTGGACGAATTTCTGGACAATCTGGTGCCCTGGCCCGCGCGGGCACTGCAAGGAGAGACGGCATGAAGATCCTCGTACTCGGCGGAGACGGGTTCTGCGGTTGGCCGACCTCGCTGCACCTCTCGCAGAAGGGTCACGACGTGGTGATCGTCGACAACCTGGCCCGGCGCAACATCGACAACGAGCTGGAGGTGCAGAGCCTCACCCCCATCCAGACGCCGACGGTCCGCCGCCGCGCCTGGCAGGAACTCACCGGCCGGGAGATCGGCTTCGAGCGCCTCGACGTCGCCCTGGAGTACGACCGCCTGCTGGCGCTGATCCAGCGCGAGCGTCCGGACGCCATCGTGCACTTCGCCGAGCAGCGCGCCGCGCCGTACTCCATGAAGTCGTCCTGGCACAAGCGCTACACGGTCAACAACAACCTGAACGCCACCAACAACGTGCTGGCGGCCATCGTCGACTCCGGCCTCGACATTCACCTGGTGCATCTCGGCACCATGGGCGTGTACGGCTACTCCAGCGTGGGCGTGCGCCTGCCGGAGGGCTACCTGACCGTGAAGATGACCAACGACGACGGCGAGGACGTGGAGCAGGAAATCCTGTACCCGGCGAATCCGGGCAGCGTCTACCACATGACCAAGACCCAGGATCAGCTGTTCTTCGCCTTCTACAACAAGAACGACGCGGTGCGCATCACCGACCTGCACCAGGGCATCGTCTGGGGCACCCAGACCCGGGAGACCCGCCTCGACGAGCGCCTGATCAACCGGTTCGACTACGACGGCGACTTCGGCACCGTGCTGAACCGCTTCCTGATGCAGGCCGCCATCGGCTTTCCGCTCACCGTGCACGGCAGCGGCGGCCAGACCCGGGCGTTCATCCACATCCAGGACACCGTGCGCTGCATCGAGCTGGCCGTGTCCAACCCCCCGGCCCGCGGCGACCGGGTGAAGATCATGAACCAGCTCACCGAGACCCACCGGCTGATCGAGCTGGCGAACATGGTCTCGGAGATGACCGGCGTGCCCATCGAGCACGTCGAGAACCCGCGCAAGGAAGCCGACCGGAACGACCTGGCGGCCTCCAACGAGGGGCTGCTGGGGCTCGGCCTGAACCCCACCACCCTGCGCCAGGGGCTGCTGGACGAGGTCACCGAGATCGCCCGCAAGTATGCGGATCGCTGCGACCGGGAACGCATTCCCTGCGTTTCCCACTGGAACCGCGACCGTGCCGAAGCCGCCACCCGGCCCAACGGCGGCGCGGCCCGGTCGGACGGCGCCTCCGCCGGCTGACCATCGCCGGCGCCCGGCTCAGCCTGCCCGATCCGCCCGGCGGATCGGCGGCCGGCCGGTCAGCCCGCCACCACCGACCATGCATCTGATCCGCGATACCGCCGAGCTGCTCGACCGCCTGGGCCTGGACCCCGCCCTGCTGCCGGCGGCGCGGCGCGCGGCCGAGCTGTTTCCGCTGCGGGTGCCGCTGGCTTTCGTCGAGCGCATGCGGCCCGGCGACCCCCGGGACCCGCTGCTGCGGCAGGTGCTGCCGCTGGAGGACGAACTGGCCGAGGTGCCCGGATTCGCCGCGGATCCGGTGGGTGACGATGCCGCCCTGGTCGCCGGCGGCGTGCTGCACAAGTATCGCGGCCGGGCGCTGCTGGTGACCACCGGCGCCTGCGCCGTCCACTGCCGCTACTGTTTCCGCCGGCACTTTCCCTATGCCGACGCCAACGCCTCGGCCGATGGCTGGCAGAGCGCCCTCGACTACCTGCGCAGCCAGCCGGACGTCACCGAGGTGATCCTGAGCGGCGGCGACCCGCTCACCCTGTCCGACCGGCGCCTGAAAACCCTCGCCGACGCCCTCGCCGACATTTCCCATCTGCGGCGGCTGCGCGTCCACACCCGGCTGCCCATCATGAACCCGGCGCGCATCGAGGACGCCCTGCTCGACTGGCTCGCCGGCACGAGGCTCGATCCGGTGATGGTGATCCACGCCAACCACGCCAACGAGATCGACGCGACGGTGGCGGAAGCGCTGGCGCGGCTCGGATCACGCGGGGTGACGCTGCTCAATCAGGCGGTGCTGATGCGCGGCGTGAACGACTCTGCGGATGCCCTGGCGGACCTGTCCGAACGCCTGTTCGAGGCCGGGGTGCTGCCCTACTACCTGCACCTGCTGGACCGGGTGCGCGGCGCCGCCCACTTCGAGGTGCCCGAGGCCGAAGCCGTGGCCCTGCACGCCGAGGTCGCCGCACGCCTGCCGGGCTATCTGGTGCCGAAGCTGGTGCGCGAGATCGCCGGGGAGCCGGGCAAGACGCTGATCCTCTGACGACGCCGCCCATTCCCTGAACTTCTGACCCTGCCACCCCCGCTCCTACGGGGGATGGCGGCCCGAGCAGGAGAATCGCGCCCCGGGCCGGGCCGATGCCGGCCCGGCCAGGAGAATCGCGCCCCGGGCTGGGCCGATGCCGGCCCGGGCGCGGGAGCAGGCTCAGACGCTGATGGTCTCGCCCTCGCCCAGGCTGCCGCCCAGGAACCCGGGGTTCTGCAGCCGCTGCACGAAATCGGGCGCGTAGGCCTCTTCCGGCGCGGCCCGCACCGCGGCGTCGAGCTGCACCGCGTCCTCGCCCACCAGAATCCGCCAGCGGTTCTCGCGCACGCCGTCGAGAATGATGGTCGCGGCGTCCGCCGCCGACAGCGGCGCCTTCTCGCGGAAGTCCACGGCCTGCTGATGCATGGCGGCGCGGATGTGCTCGTCGGGCAGGTTGTCGACGGGCATGCCCCGGGCCTTCAGGCGCTCGCGGGTCTGGGCCACCTCGTCCGCGCTCATCTCCATGGCGTCGTGGCCGCGCAGCACCCGCATGCTGTTCTCGACGATGGAGGTGCCGACGTGGCCGGGCATCACCACCGAGGCGTTCACGTGGGGGGCGTTGACGGCGAGGTCCGTGATCAGCGCCTCGGTGAAGCCCTTCACGGCGAACTTGGCGGCGCAGTAGGCGGTGTGCGGAATGCCGGGGCCGATGCTGGCCCAGAAGCCGTTGACGCTCGAAGTGTTGACGATGTGGCCCTCCGGCGCGGCCACCAGCAGCGGCAGGAAGGCGCGGCTGCAGTAGTAGACCCCGTACCAGCACACGCCGAACGTACGCTCCCAGTCCTCCCGGTCGTCTTCCAGGAAGCTGCCGCCGCCGCCGATGCCGGCATTGTTGAACAGCAGATGCACGTGATCGGTGTCGTGCTGCTCGAGCACCTCGTCACGGAAGCGCAGCACGTCGGCCTCGCTGGAGACGTCGCAGCGATGGATCGTCACGTTGACCCCGGTGCCCGCCTTGCCGCACAGCGCCTGAGTCGCCTCCAGGTTGTCCTGGGACACGTCGCACAGCGCCAGATGGCAGCCGGCCTGGGCGAGCTGCACGGCCAGCTCACGGCCCATGCCGCTGCCGCCGCCGGTGATCACGGCCAGCCTGTTCTCGAATTCCTTCATGGTGGTTCCCCCCGGGACAACGAAGCAAAGCGTGTGTTATACCATGTTCTAAATTTGCGGTTTTGCCGACCACCCAGGGGAGACAGCCATGACGATTCAGCGGATACAGGGGGTGGAACCCATCACCGAGGACGACGCCTTCCTGGAGAAGGTGCTCGAGCACGCCCACATTCCCTCGCTCATGTGCGCGCTGGTGCACATCACCGGCGACGCCGACCTGATCCGCGGCGACATCCGCCCGGAGATCAGCTTCTTCGGCGACGAACAGGGCAACATCACCGAGGACGACCAGGCGAAGATCCGTGCGCTGGCCCTCGAAGCGCTGAAGAAGCTGCGCGACGGCGCGAAGCTGCCGCCGCCGCCGTCCCAGGCCACCGTCTCCGAGATGGTGGACTTCATCGTCGGCCGCGAGCTGTCCGGCGACTACGGCGAATTCCTGCACTCGGAGCTGTCGCTGAACGGCGAGGACCCGTACAAGCCCCAGGGTCTGGACAGGATCGACGACGCGACCAAGCAGGACTTCAAGGTCCTGGTGATCGGCGGCGGCATGTCCGGCCTGCTGGCGGGCATCCGCCTGCAGGAAGCGGGCATCCCCTTCGAGATCGTCGAGCGCCACCAGGACGTGGGCGGCACCTGGTACCAGAACACTTACCCGGGCTGCCGGGTGGACAGCCCCAACCACATCTACTCCTACAGCTTCCGCCCGACCGACTGGCCGAAGTACTACTCGCCACAGAACGTGCTGCGGGAGTACTTCGATCAGGTGGCCGTGGAGCATGGCCTGAAGCGCCACACCCGGTTCGGCACCGAGGTGACCGAGGCGCGCTTCGACGAGGACACCGCCACCTGGGAAGTCAGGGTGAAGACCCACGACGGCCACACCGAGACCCTGCGCGCCAACGCGGTGATCAGCGCCGTCGGTCAGCTCAACCGGCCGAAGTGGCCGGACATTCCGGGGCAGGACCGGTTCCAGGGCATCTCCTTCCACTCCACCGAGTGGGAGCACGAGCACGACCTCTCCGGCAAGAAGGTCATCGTCATCGGCACCGGCGCGAGCGCCTTCCAGTTCGCCCCGGAAGTGGCGAAGGAAGCCGCCCGCGTCACCATCTTCCAGCGCACGCCGCCGTGGATGGCGCCGGTGCCCACCTACCACGACGACGTGCCCGAGGAGATGCACTGGCTGCTGAACCACGTGCCCTACTACGTGAAGTGGTACCGCTTCGCGATGTTCTGGAACGCCGCCGAGGGCATTCTGTTCGCGGTTCAGCGCGACCCGGCCTGGGGCAATCAGAACAACGCCATCAGCGCCGAGAACGACGAGCTGCGCCAGGTGCTCACCGACTGGATCGTCGAGCTGTGCGAGGGCGACGAGGAACTGGCCGCCAAGTCCATTCCCAGCTATCCGCCCGGCGCCAAGCGCATCCTGTTCGACAACGGCAACTGGATCCGCGCGCTGAAGCGGGACAACGTCGACCTGATCACCGACCCGATCGCGGAGATCACCGAAACCGGCGTGGTGACCGAGAGCGGCGCCCGCTACGACGCCGACGTGCTGATCTACGGCACCGGCTTCCAGGCCAGCCGCTTCCTGTGGCCGATGAAGATCACCGGCCGCGGCGGCGTCGACCTGCAGGAACACTGGGACGGCGACCCGCGCGCCTACCTCGGCGTGACGATCCCCAACTTCCCGAACCTGTTCCTGTGCTACGGCCCCAACACCAACATCGTGGTGAACGGCAGCATCATCTTCTTCTCGGAGTGCGAGGTGCGCTACATCCTCGGCTGCATCCGCGAGCTGATGCAGCGCGGCGACGCGGCCCTCGACGTCAAGCAGTCGGTCCACGACGCCTACAACAAGCGGATCGACGAAGCCAACCTGAACATGGCCTGGGGCGCTGCCAACGTGCCCACCTGGTACAAGAACGCCAAGGGCCGGGTCACCCAGAACTGGCCGTTCTCGCTGGTGGAGTTCTGGAAGCAGACCCGCGAGCCGAACCCGGACGACTTCGAGTTCATCGGCCCCGGACAGAGCGCGAAGCAGGCCGCGTCGGGGGGCTGAGGCCGCCTGCACCCCCCGTAGGAGCGGCCTCCCGGCCGCGATTCCAGGCACGCCGTTTCAGGACCGCCGCCAGACGGCGGCGGATCGCGGCCGGGAGGCCGCTCCTACAGGGGCCGACCCGCAGCCACGGGTTGCAGCCGCGGTCCCCGGCCCCCATATTGACCCCGTCACCGATCGACGGAACGTCTCATGAACCGACTCACGCGACGGCTCGTGTCCGCCCTGCTGCTCGGCGCCCTGCTGGGCCTCGGCGGCTGCGGCATCAACAACATTCCCACCTACGACGAGGCCGTGAAGGCGCAGTGGGCCCAGGTGCAGAACCAGTACCAGCGGCGCGCCGACCTGGTGCCGAACCTGGTGGAAACCGTGAAGGGCTTCGCCGCCCAGGAGCGCGAGACCCTGCAGGCCGTGGTGGAAGCCCGCGCCAAGGTCAGCCAGATGAACGTCGACTCGGACATCGTCAACAATCCCGAGGCGCTGCAGGCCTTCGAGCAGAACCAGGCCGCGCTGAGCAGCGCCCTGTCCCGCCTGATGGTGGTGGTCGAGCGCTATCCGGACCTGAAGTCGAACCAGAACTTCCTCACCCTGCAGTCCCAGCTCGAAGGCACCGAGAACCGCATCGCCGTCGCCCGCCGGGACTACATCCAGGCCGTGCAGACCTACAACACCGAGATCCGCACCCTGCCCGGCAGCATCTGGCACAGCCTGCTCTACAGCGACATGCCGATCCGCGAGACCTTCGAGGCCTCCGCCGGCGCCGAAGAGGCTCCGCAGGTTCAGTTTTGACGGTATTCGCCGCGAGGAACCAGCCGCATCCATTGCCTCTGTGGGAGCGCCCTCCCGGGCGCGATGTCTTCGACGTCGGACATCGCGCCCGGGAGGGCGCTCCTACGGGGGGGCGCTGGCTGTTCGCGCTGATTGCGCTGAGCTGGCTAGCAGTCCTGCCAGCCCACGCTGCCGAGGGCCCGGCGTTTCCGGAACTGACGGGGCGGGTCGTGGACGCCGCCGGGATTCTGAGCCGCGGCACCGAGCAGACACTCACCCGCGAGCTTGCTGCCTACGAGGCGGCGAGCGGCGGCACCCAGGTGGTGGTCGCTACGGTGCCGAACCTGCAGGGCCGGGCCATCGAGGAATACGGCTACCAGCTCGGGCGGGCCTGGGGCATCGGCCAGGCGGACGAGGACACCGGCGCGCTGCTGATCGTCGCGCCCTCCGAGCGGCAGGTGCGCATCGAAGTCGGCTACGGGCTGGAAGGCCGGCTCACCGACGCCATCTCCTGGGACATCATCCAGGGCCGCATCCTGCCGGCGTTCCGGGAAGGCGACTTCGACGCCGGGGTGACCGCCGGCGTGCAGGGCATGCTCGCCGCGCTCGGCGGCGAGTATCAGGTGAGCGAGCGCGTTGCCGGGGGCGAGGACAAGCGCAAGGGGGCGGCCCTCGTCTTCTGGATCTTCGTCGCCTTCATCATTCTGTCGAGCTTCGGCCGCCGGGGCGGCGGCGGTGGCCTCGGCGGCGCACTGCTGGCCGGTGCCATCCTCAGCGGCGGCGGACGCAGCGGGGGCGGCTTCGGCGGCGGGGGATTCGGCGGCGGCGGATTTTCCGGCGGGGGCGGTGGATTCGGCGGCGGCGGCGCCTCGGGAGGCTGGTGATGGCAATGATCAACGACACCGAACGCCAGCAGATCGCCGATCTGATCGCCGAGGTCGAACGGCACACCGATGCCGAGCTGGTGGCGGTGCTGGCCGCCCGCAGCGACGACTACCGCTACATCCCGGTGCTGTGGGCCGCGCTCGTCGCCCTGGCGGTGCCGACGGTGGGGCTGTTCACGCCGTTCGGCGGCGACCTGATCGCCGCAGCCCAGCTCGCCGTGTTCTGCCTCCTCGCCGTGGTGTTCCGCATCCCCGCCGTGGGCACCCGGCTCATTCCCCGCAGCGTGCGCTACTGGCGCGCCGCCAACATGGCGCGCCGGCAGTTCCTGGAACAGGGTCTGCACCACACCAAAGGCGACACCGGCGTGCTGCTGTTCGTGTCCGAAGCCGAGCACTACGTGGAGATCATCGCCGACCGCGGCATCGACCGCCACGTGGCCCCCGAGCGCTGGCGCGGCCTGGTGGACGACTTCGTGATCGCCGTGCGCACCGGCCGCACCCTGGCGGGCTTCGAGACCACCATCGCCCAGATCGGCGAGATTCTGTCCGACGCCGTGCCGAAGACGCCGGACAACCGCAACGAGCTCGACGACCGGCTGATCCTGATCGGCTACGACTGAGCGGCCGCCCCGGCCTCCGGCGACTCCCAGACACCGTCTGCTGCCGCGGCCTGCGCGTAGGCGCCGAACGATCGCGGCGCCCGGCCCAGGGCGCGCTGCACGCCGTCGCCGAGCCGGGCGTTGCGGCCGTCGAGCACGGTGGTGCACAGGTAGTCCAGCAGCCACACCATGTCCTCCGGCATGCCCGCCGCGCGCAGCCCTTCGGCGAACGCTTCCCGGGTCAGCGGCACGAACGCGATGGGGCGCCCCGCGGCTGCCGACAAGGCGTCGACCACCGCCGGAAACGTCAGCAGCTCCGGACCGGTGACGTCGTAGATCTCCCCGGCGTGGCCGGGCTGGGTCAGCGCCGCCACCGCCACGTCGGCCAGATCGTCGATGTCGACGAACGGTTCCGGCACGTCGCGGACGGGGAGCGCGATGGCGCCGTCGAGCATCATCGGCAGAAACTCGCCCTCGCTGAAGCTCTGAGCGAACCAGGCCGCCCGGACTACCGTCCAGGTGAGCCCCGACGCCTGCACGATACCCTCGCAGACCTCGGCTTCCTCCTCGCCCCGGCCCGACAGCAGCACGATGCGCCGCACGCCGGCCTGTACCGCCCGGCCCACGAAGCGCTCGATCACCGTGCTCGCACCCGGCACCGCCAGGTCCGGCGAGAACGCCAGGTACACCGCCTCGACCCCGTCCAGGGCCGCGTCCCAGGTGGATGCGTCGTGCCAGTCGAAGGCGACGGCCGCCGAGCGCGACGCGCGCCGTACCGGAAAGCCGAGTCCTTCCAGACGGCTGGCGACGCGGTGGCCGGTCTTGCCGGTGGCGCCGGTGACGAGGATGGGGGCCTGGACCTGGGAATCGGAATTGAGCGTTTGCATGGCTGACCTCTTTCAGTGGAAATTGACATTGTGTCAATTGACGCCGTGTAAAGTATCACAGATTTACACCGTGTCAACCCCCGATCGCCGGCGGATTGCCGCCAAATTGCCGGTCGGCCACCGGCGTCCCCCTCGCCTGGGAACGCCTGCACAGCGCGCCGGACCGCCGATTCCGCCCTCCGCCGGCCTTTCCTTGCATTGCCCCAGACCGGGACCTAAATTGCCGGATCAACCGAAGGGAAGATCATGAGCATCCGCGTCGCCCTGCATCACGAGACCAGCTACCACTACGACCGCCGCGTCTCGCTGAGCCCGCAGATCATCCGCCTGCGCCCGGCCCCCCACAGCCGCACGCCGGTCGTGAGCTACGCCCTGCATATCGAGCCCCAGGGCCACTTCCTCAACTGGCAGCAGGATCCGTTCGGCAACTTCCAGGCCCGCGCCGTGTTTCCGGAGAAGGTCGAATCCTTCGTGGTGCGGGTCGACCTGGTCGCCGAGATGGCGGTGTACAACCCCTTCGACTTCTTCCTCGAGGAGAGCGCCGAGCACTACCCGTTCACCTACGACGTGCTGACCCGCAAGGACCTCGACCCCTATCTGTTCACGGACCCGCTCACCCCGCGCCTGGAGGCCTGGCTCGCCGATTACGGCAAGCCGAAGGAACAGCCGCTGGTGAACTTCCTGGTGGACCTGAACCAGCGCCTGGCCAACGAGATCACCTACGTGATCCGCATGGAGCCCGGCGTGCAGACGCCCGAGGAAACCCTGGCGCTGGCCAAGGGCTCCTGCCGGGACACGGCCTGGCTGCTGGTGCAGATCCTGCGTCACTTCGGCATCGCCGCCCGCTTCGTGTCCGGCTACCTGATCCAGCTCAAGGCGGACCAGAAGTCCCTCGACGGCCCCTCCGGCACCGAGTACGACTTCACCGATCTGCACGCCTGGACCGAGGCGTACCTGCCCGGCGCGGGCTGGGTGGGGCTCGACCCGACCTCGGGGCTGCTGGCGGGCGAAGGCCACATTCCGCTGGCGGCGACGCCGCACCCCTCCACCGCCGCGCCGATCAGCGGCAAGGTGGAGCCGAGCGAGTGCGAGTTCGGCTTCGACATGTCCGTGCGGCGCATCTTCGAGACGCCGCGGGTCACCAAGCCCTACACCGAGGACGCCTGGAACGACATCCAGCACCTCGGCCGGCAGATCGACGCCGAGCTGGCCGCCAGCGACGTGCGCCTCACCGTCGGCGGCGAGCCCACCTTCGTGGCCATCGACTATCCCGACGGCGCGGAGTGGAACACCGAGGCCATCGGCCCCAACAAGCGCCGCCTGGCCACCGACCTGATCCTGCGCCTGGCGGACCGCTTCGCCCCCGGCGGCGCGCTCCATTTCGGCCAGGGCAAGTGGTATCCGGGCGAGCAGCTTCCGCGCTGGGCGCTGACGCTGCTGTGGCGCCGGGACGGCGAGCCGATCTGCCGCGACCTGGACTTCGTGGCCCATCCCGACGCGGGCGACGGCGCCACCCCGGAGCAGGCCGCCGAGCTCGGCCGCACCGTGGCGGTGAAGCTCGGCCTCGACGCCGACGCCGTGCTGCCCGCCTACGAAGACCCGTGGCACTTCCTCGCCGAGGAACGCCGGCTGCCGGAGAACCTCACCCCGGAGACCAACGAGCTGGACGACCCCCTCGCCCGGGAACGGCTGGCGCGGGTGTTCGAGCGCGGCCTCGGCCAGCCGACCGGCTACGCGCTGCCGGTGCAGCGCTGGAACGCGAACAGCGGCAAGCCGCCGTCGCGCTGGATGACCGAACCCTGGAGCACCCGCAGCGGCAAGCTGTTCCTGATTCCCGGGGACTCACCGGTGGGCTACCGCCTGCGGCTCGGCTCCCTGCCGCACCTGTCGGACGTGGAGTATCCCCACGTGTTCCCGCGCGACCCATTCGCGCCGGCCGAGGCGCTGCCGAAGCGCGAAGGCTTCAGCCAGCTCCACCTGGACGGCGACGGCACCGACGAGACGCAGCCGGCCCTGGAGCAGATGCAGCTCGCCCAGCCCTACAGCGGCGCCGGCGCGGTGCGCACCGCCATGGCCTTCGAGGCGCGGGACGGCGTGATCTACGCCTTCATGCCGCCCGTGGAAGACGCCGAAGACTACCTCGAGCTGCTGTCCGCAGTGGAAGACGCGGCCCGCGAGCAGGGCTGCCGGGTGGTGATCGAGGGCTATCTGCCGCCCAACGATCCGCGCATCAACGTCATCAAGGTGACCCCCGACCCCGGCGTGATCGAGGTGAACGTCCACCCCGCCGCGAGCTGGGACGAGATGACCCACATCACCACGGCGCTCTACGAAGAGGCCCGCGCCTGCCGCCTCGACACCCAGAAGTTCATGCTCGACGGCCGCCACACCGGCACCGGCGGCGGCAACCACGTGGTGCTGGGCGGCCCGACGCCGGCCGACAGTCCGTTTCTGCGGCGCCCCGACCTGCTGCGAAGCCTGGTGGCCTACTGGCAGCAGCACCCGGCGCTGTCGTACCTGTTCTCGGGCCTGTTCATCGGCCCCACCAGCCAGGCGCCCCGTGTGGACGAAGCCCGCATGGACAGCCTCTACGAGCTGGAGCTGGCCTTCGCGCAGGTGCCCATGCCCGCCCCCCCCCCCGCCGTAGGAGCGGCCTCCCGGCCGCGATCGGCCCGGATCGGCCGCCACCCTACGGCGGCGACGCAGGAGGGAACCGGAGAATCGCGGCCGGGAGGCCGCTCCTACGGGGGATGGCGGCC
>DLCH01000055.1:0-13915 GCA_002480525.1 Gammaproteobacteria bacterium UBA7803
TTACAGAAAGAAGGGTGCACTACCAGTCTGCCGAATGGGCGAAGCTCATGGCCGTGTTCACCGAGAACACCACGCTGGTGCAGACCACCCGGGGCACGTTCGTGAAGAGCTGGGGCGAAGTCGACCCGGCCGACTCCGTGTGGATGCATCACATGATCACGGTGCGGGATCCCGGCGCCCTGGTGGCCGCATTCGATCGCTGGATGAACTCGGCGACCGGCAGGAAGGCGCCCGGCCAGGTGCACCTCTCCGGCGTGGTGGCCGGCGGCCTGGGTTCGCCGTCACACGTCGTCTCCATCGGCTACGCCAGCCAGGCCGAAGCCGAGCAGTGGCAGGATTCCCTGGCGGGGAACGGGGACTACGCCACCTTCCTCGCGGCCGTGCAGCAGATCTCCGACTATCACGGCGCCAACCTGGCCGTCCGGGTCAAAGCCTGGGGCACCAGCCCGATCGCGCAGACGGCCAGCCGTTAGGCCGCCGAGCGGGCGCCTCCGGCGTCCGGAAGGAACCTGCAGCCCGCATTCCCGGCTGCGGGTTCCCTTTCATTCCGGCTGGCGGCACCGGTCGATCTCCTGACGGATCTTCTCGGCCTCCGCCACCAGCAGGGCGTTGCGGCGCACGTCGCCGTTGCGCATGGCCTGCATCGCCGCCTCCATCTTCTGCTGATAGGACTTCTTCAGCTTTCTGACGGGGTCGCGACGAAACAACGGCATGGCACGGGCTCCTCTGCGGCATGGGACCGGGCGCCGGTGGAACCGGCGGCCGGACGATGCACCGACTACACCAGCCGGGACGTGAAGCCGGCGTCAGCCCGGGAGCCGGCTGCGGCGGTTTGTACCGGTGCACCCGCTCCGCTACATTGCCGCCTCCCCACCGGAGGCCGAATCAACCCGTGAGCAGCACCGCACCGCCCAAGATGTCGAGCGCCGAGTTCCTGACCCTCGACCACCCCATCGACACCCAGCGCTGGCAGCTCGCGTTGACCGCCAAGGTCAGCGGCGGCCGCGGGTCGCTGTTCGGCGGCGCCGGCCTCGCAGCCGGGATCGTGGCCCTGGAACACGCTACCAACAAGCCGGTGATCTGGGCCACCGGGCAGTACCTGTCGCTGACGAAGCTCGACGAGCGTCTGGACCTGGAGGTGATACTGCCGGCCATCGGCCGCAACGTGGTGCAGGGCCGGGTGGTCGGCCACGTCGGCGACCGGGAGGTGATCACCGTGCTCGGCGCCGCCGGCGCTAGGCCCTCGGCGGCCGAAGGCTGCTGGGAGACCTTCCCCGATCCGCCGGCGCCGGAGGACTGTCCTTCCGTGCCCCACGGCCACGACACTGAGAGCCTGCACGAGCACATCGAGCTGCGCCTGGCCCGGGGCTGCTTCGGCTTCTCGGGGTTCGGCGAGCCCACCGACGACGGCCGCTCGCTGCTGTGGGTGCGCATGCCCGAGGTGGAGCACGATGCCGGCGCGCTGGCGATCATCGCCGACTACATGCCGTCCGTGCTCGGCAACGCCATGGGCCGGATCATGCACTGCACGAGCCTCGACAACACCATCCGCTTCGGCCGGCTCGAGCCCACCGCCTGGGTGCTGTGCGACAACCGGATGGAGTACGCCGGCAACGGCTTCGGCCATGGCACCGTGCATCTGTGGAGCGAGACGGGGACGCTGCTGGCGACGGCCAGTCAGTCGATGATCGTGCGGGATCCGGGGCTGGGTTGACGCGCCGGCGCAGGTCGGCGCTCCGGCGCGTGTCAATGACGCCAGCAAAATAGCAGTCTGCCCGGACGTCCGCAATCGCCATAACCTCGCGCCCACGTCACCAACGGAGCGCGGAACATGACCACCATCCACCTGATCGAAGGGCCCGTCGGCGCCGGCAAGTCGACTCACGCCCTGGCCCTCGCCGCCAGGCTCGGCGCGCCGCGGCTCGACCTGGACGAGTGGTTCGTCACCCTGTTCAGCCCCGACCGGCCGGATGCCGGGTTCGTCGACTGGTATCTCGAGCGCAAGCAGCGCTGCCTCGAACAGATCTGGCGGGTGGCCGAAGCCGTTCTGGAAGTCGACGCCGACGTGGTGCTGGAACTGGGCCTGGTCGGCCGCGCCGACCGGGAGGCGTTCTACGCCCGGGTCGACGCCACCGACCACGAGCTGCAGGTGCACGTGCTGGACGTGCCCGTCGAGGTCCGCCGTGAGCGGGTCCGCGCCCGCAACCGGGCCGCGGACGGCACCTTCAAGATGGCCGTGCCCGACGCGATGTTCGACATCGCCGACCGGGCCTGGCAGCCCCCCGACGACGACGAGTGCCGCGAGCGCCGCATCCGCATCATCACCGGCTGACGCCGGACCACCGGTCCGGCAGCGCCGCCGGGTCTCCCGTAGAATCGGATCCGCCCGCCCGGCCGCTGGGACCGCGCGGCGCGCAACCGGCTCACTGGAACGACGGACGACGACGATGCGGAATTTCGACCAACGCGTGGCGGCCATCACCGGCGCAGGCTCCGGCATGGGCCGCGCCCTCGCGCTCGGACTCGCGGCGCGCGGCGCGCACCTGGCGATCTCGGACGTCGACGCCGCCGGCCTGGACGGCACCCGGGCGCAGGTCGAAGCCGAGCTGTCGCGCCTGGGCCTGTCGCGGCGCTGCACGACGCACCGGCTCGACGTCGCCGACCGCGACGCCGTGTACCGCTTCGCGGACGAGGTGGTCGCCGCCCACGGCGGCGTGCACCTGGTGTTCAACAACGCCGGGGTGTCCGTCACCGGCGACGTGCAGCAGCTCGAGTACGGCGACATGCACTGGCTGATGGACATCAACTTCTGGGGGGTCGTCCACGGCAGCAAGGCGTTTCTGCCGCACCTGCTCCAGGCCGACGAGGGCCACATCGTCAACACCGCCAGCGTGTTCGGGCTGATCTCCGTCCCCAGCCAGTCCCTGTACAATGCCTCGAAATTCGCGGTGAAGGGGTTCACCGACGCCCTGCATCAGGAACTGGCCGAGACCCACGTGCGGGTGAGCTGCGTCCTCCCCGGCGGCGTTAAGACCAACATCGTCAAGACGTCGCGCTACGTCGCCACCGACAACGAGGCCATGACCCGGGAGGAACTGGCCACCCGCTTCGAGGCCCTCGCCGGGCGCACGCCGGCGCAGGCCGCCGAGGAGATTCTGAGCGGCGTGGCGCGCGACCGGCCGCGCATCCTGGTCGGCCGCGACGCCCGTTTCATCAGCGCCATGGTGCGGCTGCTGCCGGTGCGGTACATGCGGCTGATGAAGTGGGCGATGGCTCGGGGCGAGGCCCGGCGCGGCCAGACCCCAGGAGACTGACGCGGCGGCTCAGGTCGCCGGCTCTGCCGATTCCCCGGCCGTGGCCGTCCCGTCGACGAGAAATTCCGTGCGCCGCAGCTCACCCGCCGCGAGCATGGCCTCGGTGTCGCTGCGGATGTCCGACACCGACCGTCCCGGCGCCGCCAGCTCGGTGGCGTGCAGGCCGACGCAGCGGGCGCGGCCGGCTTCCTTGGCGAAATACAGGGCCCGGTCGGCCACCTCGATGATCTGCTCCCAGGACAGCGAGCCGCCGCCGGGGCGGAACGGACAGAACGCGTAGCCGATGGAGCAGGTGACGTGCAGCGGCGCCGAGCCGTCGCCGAATACCCGGAACGGATGCACTGCCACCGCATTGAGGATCCGCTTCAGCGCCTCCTCGGCATCGGCCGGCGCCATCTCCCGGAGCACCAGCACGAACTCCTCGCCGCCCCAGCGCACCACGTAGTCGCCGGCGCGCACCAGGGTGCTCACCAGGGCGCCGAATTCCCGCAGCACCTGATCGCCGGCGCCGTGGCCGTAGCGGTCGTTCAGCGTCTTGAAGCGGTCCAGGTCCAGCACCGCGAACACGGTGACCAGGCCGCAGTCGGGGTCCTTGTCCAGGCGCCGCTTGAGCACCGACAGGTCGGCGGGAAGCTGTCCCTCCAGGTAGCGCCGATTCCACAGCCCGGTGAGCGGGTCCGTGCGCGACGCCTCTTCCAGCCGGCGGCTGTACTCGCGCAGGTGCTCGTTGGCCACCCGCAGCTCTTCGGTGCGGGCCTCGACCAGGGCGGCCAGCCGCTCGCCCTGGCGCCGCTGCCGGTTCAGCAGCAGCCGATAGCCGGCGCCGAACAGGGCGCCGAGCACCGCCACGCACAGCACGTAGAAGGCCGTGGTCTCGAAGAACCGCGGCTGCACCGACACGCCGAGCGTGGCGACGCGCGGCTGCCACACCTCCGCGTTGTTGGCCGCGGTGACCTCGAACACGTAGTCCCCCGGCGGCAGGTTGGTGTAGTAGGCGATCCGCCGGGTGATGTCGTCCGGCGTCTGCCAGCCGGGATCGAAGCCCCGCAGCCGATAGCGAAACAGCACGCTCTCCGGCGCCTCGAAGCTCAGGGCGGTGAAGCGCACGGCGAGATCGCGGGACTCGGGCGTCAGGGTCACACCGCCGTCGGCCGGGTCGCGCCACGCACCGTCGAGACGAACCCGCTCCACCACCACGTTGGGCGGGTGCGGATTGGAGCGGACTTCCGCCGTGTCCACGGCGATGATGCCGTCCCGGGTCGGCAGCCACATCACCCCGTCGCGCATGAACCCCTTGGCCCGGCCGGCGCCGTTGCAGCAGAAGGTCTGCTGGGCGCCGCGCACGTCGCCCCGTTCGTTCAGCAGCATGCGCGCGCCGAGCCGATCGATCCGCCCCGCCGCCAGCGCTTCGAAGTCCCCGTAGGGCACCCGGTAGAGGCCCTGCAGCCCGGAAACCCAGAGGTGGCCGGATTCGTCCAGCGCGGCGAAGAACGGGCTGTTGATCGGCAGGCCGTCCTGCTGGGTGAAGCGGCGCCAGCCGGATTCCGTCTCCAGATAGAGATCCTCGGACAGGGTACCCACCAGCAGGGTGCCGTCCGCGAGCTCGCCCACCGCGGTGATGTCCTCGTCGCCGGGGATCACGTCTTCGGCCAGCGGATGGAAACGCTCCCCGTCGAAGGTGAACAGCCCGCCCTGGGAGCCGACCACCAGCCGGCCGTCGCGGGTCGGGTGGACGAACCGAGTCCGCGCCTCGCGCAGACCGGCCTCGCGCCCGTGGCAGCGGAGTTCGGACTGCCGGTAGCGGCACAGCCCGTTGCTGGTGGCGAGCCAGACCCCGCCGGCGCCGTCGCCGACGATGCTGGAAATCTGGGCGTCCGCCAGGGCAGCGGTGCCCGGCGGAATCGACACCTCGCCGTCGCGGTACAGCGCCAGGCCGCCGCCCCGGGTGCCGAGCCACACCCGGTCCTCTTCCGCCAGCAGCGTGTAGACCGCCGGATGGGGCAGCGCCTGGCCGGGCACGATCAGTTCGAAGCGCCCGTCGGCGAAGCGGCTGAGCCCCTGGGTGGTGCCCACCCAGATGGCGCCGTCGGCGTCCGGCATGATCGACCAGACCGTCGGGTCGTGCAGCCCCTCCGGCGTCGAGAACCGCTGGGTCCAGCCGTTGCGCAGCCGCGCCAGTCCGTTGGCGTCGCTGCCGAGCCAGAGATTGCCCTCGTGATCCTCGGCCATCGCCTGGACGCCGGGGTGCAGGGTGCGGTCCTGGACGCCGGCCACGGGCTCGTTGCCGCGCAGCCGCACCAGGCCCTCGCCGGTGGCCACCCAGAGCAGGTCGTCGCGGTCCACGTAGAGCGCTTCCACCGGGCCATGGCCGAGGGGCGCCGGCAGGGGCACGCCGACCCAGCCGTTGCCGGTCCAGCGCACCAGCCCCCGGCTCGAGCCGGCCCACAGGGTGCCGTGGTACACCACCAGACTGTCGACCACGGCCCGGCCCCGGTCCTCGGGGAGGGGATGTTCGGTCACCTCGTGGCCGAACCGGCGCACCCGACCCACCTCGCCCACCCAGACGTCGTTGTCGAGGGCCAGCACCGCATGGAAGGGGGTGTCGGCCGTCCGCCAGCGCACCAGCCGGTCGCCGTTGGACACCAGCAGGCCCCGGTCCGTCGCCACGATCATCTCGCCGTCCGGCCGTTCGGCGAAGTCGCGGACGTCGACGGCAACCGGCGCGCCGTCGCTCTCGTCGAGCAGGTCGAGGGCCCGGAACTCACCGTCCTCGAACACCGTCACGCCCTTGTAGGTGCCGATCCACAGCCGGCCGCGGCGGTCGGTCTGCAGCGCCCTGACGATCATGCCCTGCAGGCCGGGCGTGTCCTCCGGCACGAAGGTGCGGAACCGCACGCCGTCGAACCGCGCGAGGCCGCCGCGGGTGCCGACCCACATGTAGCCGTCGGGGCCCTGGGTCACGGCGGTGACCTGAACCTGGGGCAGACCGGCGTCCAGCTTCCACTCGTGGACGACGTAGTGATGCAGCGCCTTGTCCGGGTCGAGGCCGTGGGACCACGCGGCAACGCAGGACAGCAGCAGAGCCGACAGGCAACGCCGTGCCCCGCCGGCCAGCGGCCGGAGCCGACCACCGTGTGTGCGAGCGGAGCGGTGCAACTCGAGGGTTCCTGCGACGTGGGAGATGTATCCCAACTATAGCCGCGGGCCGCCCGAACCCGTCCCGGAAGCCCCCGCCATCGCGGCCGCCGTGCCGCGGACTGTGACTGGCGTCACAGATTCACGCCGGTGACAATCGCCGGCTCCGGATCGCCCCCCCGCCGCCACGGCCCGGCGCGGCAGCGTCGACGGGCCTGTCACCGAACGGAGCGATTCCCATGAAAGCCATCACCTGTCGACGCTACGGACCGCCCGGCGTGCTGCGGCTGGAGAAACTGCCCCGGCCGGAGCCGGGCGACGACGAGGTGCTCATCCGGGTGCGCGCCGTCGAGGCCACCAAGGGCGACTGCGAGCTGCGCGGCTTCCGGTTCGCCGTGAAATGGTTCTGGCTGCCGCTGCGGCTGGTGATGGGCGTGCGCCGACCGCGCCGGCCCGTGCCCGGCGGCTACTTCGCCGGCGTGGTGGAACGGGTGGGCCGCGCCGTGCAGACGTTGTCGCCGGGGGACGAGGTGGTCGGCTGCACCAACCTGCGCTTCGGCGCCTACGCCGAGTACCTGTGCCTCCCCGCGCGCTATCCGCTGGCGCCGAAGCCGGCGGCGATGAGCTTCGAGGCCGCGGCGGCGCTGCCCCTGGGCGGGCTGAACGCCCACCACTTCCTGAAGCTCGCCGGGCTCGCGGCCGGCGAGCACCTGCTCGTCAACGGCGCCGGCGGCAGCATCGGCGCCTATGGCATTCAGATCGCGAAGGCACTCGGCGCCGAGGTCACCGCGGTGGACCGGGGCTACAAGGCCGACGGGCTGAAGACGCTCGGCGCGGAGCACGTGCTGGACTGCGACCGCGACGATTTCACCGCCGGCGGTGCCCGGTTCGACGTGGTGTTCGACATGGTGCCCGGCAGCCGCTACCGGGACTGCCTGGCGGTGCTGAAGCCGGGCGGCCGCTACGTCATCGGCAACCCGGGCCTGGGCAAGCTGCTGCGGGCTGCCTGGACCAGCCGCTTCGGCGGCCACCGGGTCGGCGCCGCCTTCGCGCCGGAAACCCGTGAGCAGCTCGAGGCGCTCATCGCCCTGGTGGAGGACGGACGGATCTCTTCGATCGTCGACACCGTCCACCCGCTCGAGTCCGCCGCCGCCGCCCACCGCCAGGTGGAGGCGGAGCGGCGGGTCGGCGCCGTGGTGCTGTCGATCCCCTGATCCGGCCCGCCCGCCGCGGGACCGTCAGGCCCGCTTCCTGCCGGTGATCATGGCCCGCACCAGGTTCTCGCCGTGGGCGACGCTCGAGAACAGCACGCCCAGCACGTGGGCGACCACCAGGGCGAGGGTCAGATTGGCGAAAACCTCGTGGACCTCCTCCCAGACGTCGTCGTCGGCGCCGGCGGGCAGCAGGCCCGCGAGCGGGCCCGCCCCTTCCTCGATCGCGTAGAGACCGAGGCCGGACACGCCGAGCACGATCAGGCAGATCAGCAGCGCCACCACCATGGCGCCGCCGGCGGGATTGTGGCCCAGATAGCGGGGCCCGCGCCCCGCCAGCGTGTCCCGGAAGTAACCGGCCACCGCCCGGGGGCCGCGCACGAACTGGGCAAAGCGCGCGTAGCGCGTTCCCACCAGGCCCCACAGCAGCCTGAACGCCACCACCGCGGCCACCACGTAGCCCGCCCAGACATGGACGGTGAGCAGGTCGTCCTCCACCAGATAGGCCGTGAAGAACGCCGCCACCAGGGTCCAGTGGCCGATTCTCACCAGCGGGTCCCAGACCCGGATCCAGCCGTTCCGTTCGCTCATGACATCGACTCCTCGATTGACCGACGCCAATCTGCGCCGCCGCCCGCCCTGGTACCATCCGGCGGATGACGCAACCGGGCCGCGAGCCCCGTTTCGAACGGTCGTAGGATGAATGACGCAAACCCGCGCCGCTCGCTGCTGGCGGCCATTGTCCTGTTCGCCACGGTCGGCGCGTTGATCGTCGTCGACCTGCTGGCCGATTACCAGGAAGGCGGCAGCTCCTGGCACGTGCTGGCCGAGCTGGCCGTGCTGGCGGCCGCGCTCGGTGGCGTGGTGGTGCTGTGGCGTCAGCTCCGGCAGTCCCGTGCCGACCTGGCCGGCGCCCGCCAGGACGCACGGCGCTGGCAGCAGGAGCACGCCGAGGTGCTGAAGGGCCTGGCGTCCGCCATCGACGCCCAGTTCCGGCACTGGGCGCTCACCGAGGCGGAGGCCGAGGTCGGCCTGCTGCTGCTCAAGGGTCTCAGCCACAAGGAGATCGGCCAGCTCCGCCGGACCAGCGAGCGCACCGTGCGGGAGCAGGCCCGGGCGCTGTACCGCAAGGCCGGGCTGTCCGGCAGGGCCTCGCTGTCGGCGTTCTTTCTCGAGGATCTGCTGCTGCCGGGCACGGCGGCCGGGCCGGACGCGGCGCCGGATTGACCGGCCGCGGCCGCCGGACGGCGGGGTCAGGCAGGGCCCACCAGCGCCTCCAGGCGCTTCACGAATCGCTCCAGCGCCCGGGCCTGGCCCGTCTCGATGGCGACCCGGCTGTGGAACAGCACGCGCGCCGTCACCGCGTCGTCGGCGACCCACACCGTGTAGCCGTCGACGTCGGCCCCGGCCAGGAGCTCGCCGAGCCGATGCGCGTCTCCGTCGCGCTCGCCCGTCTCGACGATGCGCTGGTAGGCGCGCAGCACCTGCCGGGCGTCGACCTTGCGTTCGAGCTCACTCATGTCACCTCCGCAGACGAGGGCCGGTTCAGGCGTCCCGCAGCGCCGCGGGAAGCGTGAACGGGCCTGGATTCTACGGGTGTTGGACCCGGCCGGCCCGGAATCATCCCCGGCGCCGCGGCGGGCCGGGCCGCTCGCCGTGAAACCGGTCCGCCACGAAGTCGAACAGCGCCTGCACCCGCCCCGACCGCCGCAGATCGGGATGGGTCAGCAGCCACACGCCGACCCCGGCGCCCGGGTCGGCGAAGGGCAGGGGCTGCAGCTCCGCCGCGGCGTCGGCGCCGAGCAGACCGGCGCCCAGGCCCGCCCGGACTGCCGCCAGCGCCTCGGCGTGCCGGCCCGCGCGCAGGGCGACCGACGGGCGGCCGGTCAGCCGGTGCAGCGCCTCCTCCTGCCAGCGTTCGCCCAGCCCGGTGGCGCCGCCGCCGTGCCAGACCACCCAGTCGACGGCGTCCGCCGACGGCGCTCCGCCGAGCGCCGCGAGATACCCCGGCGCCGCGAACCAGCCGAAGCGTATGCGGCTGAGCTGACGGCCCACGAGTTCGTCCGGCGGCGCGTTGGTGACCGCGATCGCGGCGTCGGCATGCAGGTCGGCGAGCCGGCTGTCCGCGGCCTCGCCGGCATCCTCGATGGCGAGCTCGATGCGCGGCGCGGCGCGCCGAAAACCCTCCAGCAGCGGCATGGGATCGAACAGCGAGGCGTCGGCGAGCACCAGCTTCAGGCGCCCCTCGGGCTCGGGGCTCTTGCCGGACGCCCGGCGCAGCAGCGCCTCGGCCTGGGCCTCCATGGCCAGGGCGTTGTCGAGCACGTCCTCGCCGTCGGCGGTGAGCCGGTAGCCGGTGCGCACGTGGTCGAACAGCCGCAGCCCGAGGCCCGCTTCCAGCCGGGCGACGTTGCGCAGCACCGTGGCGTGGCCGACGCCGAGCTGGCGCGCCGCGGCCATCACCGAACCGGCCCGGGCGACGGCCACGAAGTAGCGGATCGGCTCCCACCGCAGCGGGTCGCCCGGCGCGGGTCCGGCCGCCGTCATGGGTCCAGGCACCGGCGCGGCCGGCGGGCCTCTGCGGCTGATTGTTCATTTATGAACATCACACGTCCGAGTATACGTGTTTGTGAACATGCCGACAGGCACTACCATGCCCGTCGGCAGAATCATCGGGCGATCACCATGAGCAACGACTTTTCCAGGGTGCAGGACGCCGTCGCCAGCATCGAGGCCGGCGGCTTCGCCGTCGTGGTGGACGACGAGGACCGGGAGAACGAAGGCGATCTGATCATCGCTGCCGAGGCCGCCACCCAGCAGAACATGGCCTTCATGATCCGCCACACCAGCGGGGTGATCTGCGCGCCCTGCGAGCCTGCCCGGCTCGACGCCCTGGCCCTGCCGCCCATGGTGGAACGCAACCAGGAGCTGCACCGCTGCACCTTCACCGTGTCGGTGGACTACCTGCCGGGCATGACCACCGGCATCTCGGCCCTGGAACGGGCCCGGACGCTGAACGCCCTGGCCGACCCCGACACCGGCGCCGGCGACTTCATCCGCCCCGGCCACATCTTTCCGCTGAAGTACCAGCCCGGCGGGGTGCTGGTGCGCTCCGGACACACCGAGGCGGCGCTGGACCTGTGCCGGCTGGCGGGACGGCGGCCGGCGGCGGCGCTGTGCGAGCTGGTCAACGACGACGGCACCATGCAGCGCGTGCCCGACCTGCTGCGCTTTGCCGAGGCCCACGACCTGCCGATCATCTCCATCGACGCCCTGATCCGCTACCGCGCCCGCCACGACGTGCTGGTCGAAGAGGTCGCGGCGACCCCCATGCAGCTTCACGGCGAGCCCCTCGACGTGCACGTCTACCGGACCGTGTTCGACGACAAGCAGATCACCGCCGTGGTAAAAGGCAGCATCGACGGCGAACGCCCCACGCTGGTGCGGGTGGTGAAGGGCGATCCCCACCGGGATTTCCTGGCGAGCGCCGTAGCGCCGGACAATGTGATCTCGAGATCGCTTAAGATGATCGCCCAGGCCCCGCAGGGCGTGTTCATCTACCTCCCGGCCGCCGGCAGCGAGGAAGACGAGACCCCCGGCGCGGTGTGGCGCGAGGTCGGGCTCGGCAGCTACGTGCTGAACGCCCTGGGCGTGCGGCGCATCCATCTGCTGGCGAGCCGGGAGCTGACGTTCCCGGGCATCGCCAGCTTCGGGCTGAGCATCGAGACGATCATCAAGGAGTTCTAGACAGGTGTCCCAGATCAACGTCACCGCGACGGCACGGCTGCCGACCCGCCACGGCGAATTCGCCATGGACACGTTCCGCTACGGTGACGATCCGGTGCCCCATCTCGCCCTGGTGGTGGGCAATCCCGGCGGCGACGAGACGCCGCTGGTGCGGGTGCATTCCGAGTGCGCCACCGGCGAGCTGTTCGGCTCGCTGCGCTGCGACTGCGCCGCCCAGCTCGACGAGTCCCTGCAGCGCATTCAGGCCGCCGGCTGCGGCATCCTGGTGTACCTGCGCCAGGAGGGCCGGGGCATCGGCATCGAGAACAAGCTCAAGGCCTACGCCCTGCAGGACCAGGGCCTCGACACCGTCGAGGCCAACATCGCCCTCGGCCTGCCGGTGGACGCCCGCTCCTTCGACGCCGCGGTGGCCTATCTCAAGCACAAGGGCGTCACCCGCTGTCAGCTTCTGACCAACAATCCGGAGAAGGAGCAGGCGCTCAAAGATGGCGGCATCGAGGTCACCCGGGTGCCGCTGAAGACGCCGGGGCAGGCGCACAGCCACCCGTACCTCGAAGCCAAGCGGCTGCGCCTGGGCCACGACCTCTGACCAGCCGCCTCGGCGGATTCACGGATCGTTGACGGCCGTCGGCCGAAGCTTGCCGCGTCGCAGCTTCAGCCGGACATCCCATGACCGCGCCCGACAGCATCGTCGACCAGGCCCGCCAGCGGCTGGTCCCCCTGCTCGAAGACGTCATCGCCGCCCATGAAGGCGACGGTGACGCGAACAGCCTCGCCTTCTTCACGACCCTGCTGGTGCGGACCCACGGGATGCGGGAGGAAACCCAGCTCGCCGAGCTGTTCTTCGAGCTGTCGACCACGGCGTTTCAGGGATTCGCGTTCACCACCCGCCAGGCCGAAGCCATCGACGCGCTGCTCGCCGCCTCGGAGGCCATCGCCTTCACCCTGACGGCGCCGTCCGAGCGGCCCCACTGACGGGGCCGGCCCGGAGTCCGCTCAGCGCAGATCGAGACCGGCCAGCTCCCCCGCCTCGCGCCAGGCAGCCAGCTTCTCGAAGAAGCGGATCGGCCCCGCGCCATACATGTCGGAGAAGAACCCCTGCTGGTTGCCGGGGGCGCCCTCGCTGTTGTAGTAGCCGGGCGTGCACTCGGCATAGAACCGGGTACCCAGCTTCGCGAGCTCGCGGACCTCGCCGACGTAGTCCCGCTCCGCCTCGGCGGACGCCTCGATCACCTCGCGTCCGCGCCGCCGCGCCTCGTCGATCATGTAGACCACGTGATGCACCTGCTCGTCGAGCGCGTGGGGCACGTTCACCGTCACCGCGGTCTGGGTGAAGCCGAGGAAGAAGCAGTTGGGAAAGCCGTGGCTCAGCAGGCCCTGAAAGGTCCGTAGGCCCTCGGACCAGTGCTGGCTGAGCGTCCGGCCGCCACGCCCGACGATGTCGTAGCCGGCCCGGCGGGTGAACGCGGTGCCCACCTCGAAGCCGGTGGCGAAGATCAGACAGTCCACCGGATACTCGCGGCCGGCGACCACCACGCCGTGTTCGGTCAGCCGCTCCACGCCCTGGCCGTCGGTGTCCACCAGGGTGACGTTGGGGCGGTTGTAGGTCTGCAGGTACTCGTCGTGGAAGCACGGGCGCTTGCAGAACTGGCGGTACCAGGGTTTCAGCGCCGCCGCGGTGGCCGGGTCCTCGACGATGGCGTCCACCCGCGCGCGCACCTGGTTCATCTTCTTGTAATCCGCGAGTTCCATCAGCTCCGCGCGCTCCGCCGGGGTGAGGCGCCGGCCGAGCTTGCGGGCCGCCTCCTTGGCGGCGGTGCCGGTGAGGTTGCGGAAGATGTCGGTCCAGCCGTCGCTCACCAGATCTTCGTCGGCGTCGCCGCCGGAGACCAGCGTGTTGAAGTTGTCCATGCGCCGCTTCTGCCAGCCCGGCTCGAGCGAAGCAGCCCAGTCGGGGTCGGTCTCGGCGTTGTTGCGCACGTCCACCGACGACGGCGTGCGCTGGAACACGTAGAGCTCCTTCGCCCACTCGCCGAGGTGGGGAATGCACTGGATGGCGGTGGCTCCGGTGCCGATGATGCCGACGCGCTTGTCGGCCAGGCCGGTGAGGTTGCCGGTCGAATCGCCGCCGGTGTAGCCGTAGTCCCAGCGGCTGGTGTGGAAGGTGTGCCCCCGGAACTCGTTGATGCCGGGGATGCCCGGCAGTTTCGGCCGGGACAGGGGGCCGTTGGCCATGGCCACGTAGCGGGCGGTGAAACGGTCGCCCCGGTCGGTGCTGATCACCCAGCGTCCGGCGTCCTCGTCCCAGGCGAGCTCGGTCACGCCGGTCTGCAGGCAGGCGTCGCGGTAGAGGTCGAAATGCCGGGCGATGGCCTTGCTGTGTCCGAGGATCTCCGGCGCGAAGGAATACTTGTGCTTCGGCACGTAGCCGAGCTCTTCGAGCAGCGGCAGGTAGCAGTAGGACTCCACGTCGCACATGGCGCCCGGATAGCGGTTCCAGTACCAGGT
>DLCH01000055.1:14228-24442 GCA_002480525.1 Gammaproteobacteria bacterium UBA7803
TACCAGGTGCCGCCGAAGTCGCCGGCCTTCTCGACCATGCGGATGCTCTCGACGCCGAGCTCCCGCAGCCGCGCGCCCATCAGCAGCCCGCCGAAGCCGCCGCCGATGACGGCCGCCTCGACGTCGTCGAACAGCGGCTCTCGGGTGAAGCCCGGCTCGACGTAGGGATCGTCGACGTAATGGGAGAACTCGGCGGTGACCTCGACGTACTGGCCTATGCCGTCCGGCCGGATGCGCTTGTCGCGCTCGGCCAGGTACTTCTGCTTCAGCGCGTCCGGGTCGAAGTCGATGTCGCCGATCAGCTCGGCGACGGCGCGGTCGATGGTCATGCGGCTCTCCCCTGCTGCGTGCTCACCCCACCCGATTGTACGGGCAGGGCCGGAGCGCCTCCAGCCGCCTCAATCCGCCGCCGGGGCGGGCTTCTCGAACACCAGCACGTGCTGCCAGGGCAGGTAGTCGTCGGTGCGCAGCCACGCGAACCCGGCGGCTTCGAGCTCACGGCGGGCCTGCGCCTCGGTCATCCTGTGCAGCGGCTTGATGGGCACGGTCCGGTCCTCGCCGCGATATTCCACCAGCACCAGCCGGCCGCCGGGGCGCAGCGCCCGGTGAATGCCCCGCGCCATTTCCCAGGGGTGGGAGAACTCGTGGTAGGCATCGACGATGAACGCCAGATCCACCGCACCGGCAGGGAGGTTGGGATCGGTGACGCTGCCGAGCACGGGCTCGACGTTGGCGACGCCGAGCCGCGCCCGCCTGTCCTCGATCAACGCGAGCATCTCCGGCTGGATGTCCACCGCCAGCACGCGCCCGTCCGGTACGCGCTCCGCCACCGGAAACGCGAAGTAACCGGTGCCGGCCCCGATGTCGGCGACCACGTCGTCGCGCTCGAGGGACAGGCGCTCGACGAACAGATCCGTGCGCTCCTGACGTTCCCGTTCGGGGCGCTCCAGCCAGCCGGCGCCGAGGTGGCCCATCACCCGGGAGATCTCCCGGCCCATGTACACCTTGCCGATGCCGTCCCGGCTCGGCGTCCGGGTCGTGTAGCCGGGCGGTTCGGCGGCCGACGCACCGGACGCGGCCCCCTGCACGGCCAGCGCCAGCAGCGGCGACAGGGCGGCGAAGCCGACGACCAGAACGCCGCAGACCAGCGCCCGCATCAATCCATCATCCCGGCGGCGTCGCGGTCGAGGGCCGCCACCTGATCGACGGGCAGCGCGAACAGATAGGGATACTGCAGCCCCGCCAGCGCGTCGTCGGCGAGCCGGCGGTAGCCGCGGCGCTCGAAGTAGCCCACGGACACCCGTTCCGATTTCACCACCAGCGCGTCGCAGCCGGCCAGGGCGGCCCGGGTGGCGGCGCGCCGCTGCAGCGCCGCGCCGATGCCGCAGCCCTGGGCTTCCGGCACCACGTACAGGCCGTGGAGCAGGGCGCCGCGGCGCACGCCCGAGCCGTGCAGGACGGCGCCCGGGTCCCAGGCCGCGACGCCGACGGGCAGGCCGTCGACCTCGGCCAGCAGCACTTCCATTTCCCGCAGGTCCACGGCGTCGTAGGTCAGCACGCGGAGGGCGACACGCTTGAGCCGCTCGGCCATGGGCCAGCCGAGCACCGCCGCCGTGACGATGTCGTTGACGGTCGACAGGTCGTCGAGGGCGGCCCGGCGGATGTCGTCGCATTGGGTCATGAGCGATCCGTGCCGAAGGTTTCCGCCATGGTCGGCAGGGCGTCGTGAACGGGATGTGAGGGACCGGGGCTGGTCGTCCCCGGCCGTGCCGGCGATCAGATCGTGTCGGACACGCCGCGCACGAACAGCGGCTCGAGATCGAGGTCCCGGGCGTCGTCGGCCACCGCGCCGGCCAGGCCGTCGGCCCGGGCCGGATCGAAGTCCCGGGCCGCCTCCAGGGTCGCCCGCAGCAGGGTCGCGTCGCTGGAAGTGTTGAGGAACACGCCCGGGCGCGCCAGCACCCAATGCACGGCGTGCCGCAGGGCCTCGGGATCGCGGATGGGCTCGTACCAGGAGAACCGTTTGCTGTCGTCGTCCTCGCGCCAGCGCCGGCGGGCGACGGACTTGATGGTCTGCATGGCCACGCCGTGGGCCTGGCAGCGGGCGTACAGCGCCTCGAAGGCGTCGGCGTAGCGGGCGTCCTGCATCATCATGTGATTGAACGGCAGCAGCACCGAGTCGAAGTCGAACACGTCCAGGCTCTTCAGGTGCATGTCCGCGACCTGCGTGCCGTGCCCGGTCACGCCGATGAACCGCACCATACCCTGGTCCCGCGCCGCAACCGCCGCCTCCAGGGCGCCGCCCGTGCCCATGGCCTGGCGCCAGCCCGGCTCGTCGGTCAGGTTGTGGAACTGGATCATGTCGAGCCGATCCACCTCGAGGCGCTCCAGGGAACGCTCGATGCTCGCCATCGCACCGTCGTAGTCCCGTTCGCCGGTCTTGGTGGCGAGGAAGAAGTGGTCGCGATGGTGCTTCAGCCACGGAGCGAGCCGCAGCTCCGAGTCGCCGTAGCTGGCCGCCGTGTCGATGTGGTTGACGCCGAACGCCAGCAGCAGCTCGAGCAGCGCGTCGGCCCGGTCCTGACGCATGGCGCCCAGCGCGGCGGCGCCGAACAGGGTCCGGGTGCTGTGGTGGCCGGTGCGGCCGAAGGGCAGTCGCTCGATCATGGCTCGACTCTACGCCCCCGGCGTGACCGAAGAAAGCGCCGCGACGGTCCGCTCTGGCCGCCGCGCCGCCGACGCGGTACCGTTCCGCCACCGTGGCGTGGAGGACATCGATGCTCGTGGAATCCAGCACCGTCAGCCGGGAAGCCTTCGAGCAGGGCACCGGCTGGCAGCTCAAGCCGGAGGGCGCCTGCAAGGGCGACGTCTGCATTCCCCTGAACCCGGTTCCGGGCGACACAATCGACGTGGCGGACCTGGCCGGACGCATGGGGCTGCCGCTGGCGAAGGACGACGCCCACGGCCTGTGGGCCCTGGGACCGGAATCCATCGGCGGCCGCGCCCTCACCACCGCCGAGGCGCCGGACCTGCGGCTGCCGGACCTCGACGGCCGGGAATTCCGGCTGTCGAGCCTGCGCGGCCGGAAGGTGCTGATCTACGCCTGGGCCCCCTACTGAGGCTGCTCCCGCGACCTGCCCGTGTGGCAGGCATTACGTGAGGCGCTGCATCCCCAGGGTTTCGAGCTGGTCACCGTCGGCCTGGACGCCCTCGGCGACGAAGGCTGCCGGCCGTTCATCGAGGCGGCCCGGCCCAGCCATCCGTCGCTCATCGACGCCCACCACGTCATGGCGGACCTGTTCGGCGTCGTCAACATTCCCCAGAGCGTGTGGATCGACGAGCAGGGCATGATCGTGCGCCCCGCGGAGGTCGCGCCGGCGCCGCCGGACGTGCCGCGGGAACCGCCCCAGGCGCCGCCGGGCGAGGTGCCCGAACGGTTCCAGCAGATCATGGCCGAAGCCGCGAAGATCCGGCAGGACGCCGAGGCCTACCACGCCGCGCTGCGCGACTGGGTGGCCCGGGGCAGCGACAGCGTCTACGCCCTGCCGCCGGACGAGGTGATCGCCCGGTCGCAGCCGCGCAACGCCGACGTCGCCCTCGGCCACGCCCACTTCGAGCTGGCCTGCGAGCTGGAGCGCCGCGGCCATCACGACGCGGCCATCGGCCACTTCCGGGAAGCCCACCGGCTGGTGCCGGAGAGCTGGACCTTCCGCCGCCAGGCCTGGTCCCTGGAACGGCCCGTGGACGGACCGCTGGCCCGGTTCTGGCAGGGACCGGACCCATCGGCGCCGCAGGACTGGCCCTACGAGGGCGACTGGCTCGCCGACATCCGCGCGGAGGGGGCCGAAAACTACTACGAGCGGTGGCAGCCGTGACCGGCCCGTGCGCTGGCTGATCCTGGTGCTGGCGGCGATTCCCGCCGCCGCCGTCTGGGCCACGCTGGTGTTCGTCGGGGCCGCCAGCGGCTGGTGGCGCACGCCGCTGGCGCCGCCCGGCGACTCGGCCGCCTTCGCCGCGGCCGTGGCCGACCGGCTGGACCGGGACAACCGGGGCAACGCCGCGTTCCGGCTGATCGAGGGCGGCCGCGTCGCCGGCGAGCACTACGTGTCCATCGGCGAGCCCGTCGGACCGGACACCCTGTTCCAGATGGCCTCCGTCAGCAAATGGGTCACCGCCTGGGGCGTGCTGCGGCTGGTGGAGGGCGGCACCGTGGATCTGGATGCGCCGGTCGAGTCCTATCTCAGCCGCTGGTCACTGCCCGCGAGCGAGTTCGACGCCGCCGACGTCACCGTGCGCCGCCTGCTCAGCCACACCGCCGGACTCACCGACGGGCTCGGCTACGGCGGCTTCCCGCCCGGCACCGACGTCCAGCCGCTGGAAGCCTCCCTCGACCAGGCCACCGACGCGATGGCCGGCGCCGACGGCCGCACCCGGGTGGGCCTGGCGCCCGGCAGCGAATGGCGCTACTCCGGCGGCGGCTACGCCCTGCTGCAGCTCATGATCGAGGACGTGAGCGGCCAGCCGTTCCCGCAGTATATGGCCGAGCACGTGCTGGGGCCGCTGGGCATGGCGGCGTCCACCTTCGAGATCGCGCCGCCGGACCCGCCGCAGCTCGCGACCTTCTACGACCGGACCGGCGAACCGGCGCCCCACTACCGTTTCGCGGCCCCCTCCGCCGCCGGCCTCTACAGTTCCACCGCCGACCTGACCCGCTTCATCCGCGCCCACGCTGCCGGACCTGCCGGCGGCACCGCCGGCGCAGGCGTGCTCCGACCCGACACGCTGACGCGGATGTTCACGCCCACCGCCAGCGTGCTCGGCACCGACATCTGGGGCCTCGGCGTCATGCTCTATGCCCCGAACGGCGTCGGCGGCCACATCGTCGGCCACGAGGGCAGCAACGCGCCGGCCATCAACACCTCGGTGCGCGTCGACCCGGCCAGCGGCGACGGCATCGTCGTGCTGGTTACCGGCCACCCGTCCCTGGCCGGCGAGATCGGCAGCGAGTGGGTGTTCTGGCGCACCGGCCGGCTCGACACCATGGATTACGTCCGCGACACCGGACGCACCGTATTGATCATCGGCGCAGGCTGGCTGGTGATCGCCGGCGCGGTGGTTATCATCGGGTGGCGCGCGAACCGGCGCCGGGCAACGGGGAGAGAGGACACATGACGGGACGGCTCGACGGCAGGGTGGCGATCATCACCGGGGGCGCCTCCGGCATCGGCCGCGGCTGCGCGGAACGGTTCGCCGAAGAGGGCGCCATCGTCGTCATCACGGACATCCAGGACGCCGCCGGCGAGGCCGCGGCGGCCGCCATCAACGACGCCGGCGGACGCGCCGAGTACCGGCACCACGACGTCACCGACGAGGACGACTGGCGGGCCGTGGTGAGCGCCGCGCTGGACCGGCACCGCCGCCTCGACGTGCTGGTGAACAACGCCGGCATCGGCATCGGCGCGAGCATCGTGGAGATGAGCCTCGAGGACTGGCGGCGTCAGCAGGCCATCAACCTGGACGGCGTGTTCCTGGGCCTGAAGCACTGCATTCCCGCCATGCGCGACAGCGGCGGCGGCTCGATCATCAACATGTCCTCGGTCGCGGGACTGAAGGGCAGCCCGAGGCTGGCGGCCTACAACGCCACCAAGGGCGGGGTGCGGCTGCTGACCAAGGGCGTCGCTCTGGAGTGCGCCCGGGAGGGCTGGAACGTGCGGGTCAACTCCGTGCATCCCGGCATCATCGACACGCCGATCTGGACCAAGGAGGTCGGCGGCCTGCAGCCGGGCGTCAACGCCATCGACCCCCACGCCATGGCGGAGGTGTCGGCGCCGGTGGGCCGGGCCGGCCTGCCGAGGGACATCGCCAACGGGGTGCTGTATCTCGCCAGCGACGAATCCGCCTACGTCACGGGCACGGAACTGGTGATCGACGGCGGCCTGTCGGCCTGACGGCGGCCGCCAGGAAAGGCTGCGGGACGACGCCCCGCAGCCCGTGCCCTGCGGCTACTTCGCGGCGCCGATGCGCGGCTAGATGCGCTTGAAGTCCTCGCGCAAGATGGCATAGGTGATCCCCACGCCCTGCACGTTGACGAACAGCGCCCGCCCGCTCCTGTCGAAACAGGCGCCGCAGAACTCGCTGGTGTCCAGGTTGTTCACGGCGAAGTCGAACAGCCCGCCCGACGCTTCCACGCCGACCACGCGCTGGCTGTAGTTGGGCGCGCCGGGCTGACCGGAACTGCCGTCTTCACACAGATACAGCGTGCCGTCCGGCGCGACGGTCAGGTTGTCGGGCCCGTCGAGCAGGTTCTCGTCGGTGGACTCCACCACCAGGGTCACCGTCTCGCGCTTCGGGTCGTAGCACCAGACCTGGCCTTCGCCCGCCTCCCCGGCGCCGCTGCAGACCCAGAAGTGCAGCCCCTTGTGGTACCAGGCGCCCTCGCCGCGCCACCACAGCGCGCCACCCTTGGCCTTCGCCTCGAAACGCAGGGTGTCGCCCACCGGGTCGACGTCCTCGAACTTCACCCAGGACACCTTCAGCGGCTGGCCCAGGAACGGCAGCATGCTGCCCGATGCGCCGCGGGCGGTACCGCGGGTGTCGACGACGCCGTCGGTCAGCGGCAGCAGGCTGCCGTCGCACACGCTGCGCTGGCCCGGCAGCACCACCATGGCGTACAGGTCGCCGCCTTCCTGGAGATCACCGAACGCGCCCGGCCGTTTCTTCGGCACGAAGCGGTAGTAGGCGCTGTCGCCGCGATCCTCGGTCTGGTAGACGTACCCGGTGACCGGGTCGACGGAGATCGCCTCGTGGTTCATGCGGCCCATCGCCACCAGCGGAATGGGATCCACGGCTTCGCCGAGCGCCGACGGCACCTCGAAGTTGTAGCCGTGGCGTTTCGTCGCGCGCGGATCGGAGTCGGGCGTCGTGACGTCCTCCTCGCAGCTCAGCCACGAGCCCCAGTAGGTCGGGCCGCCCGCGCAGTTGCGGATCGTCCCGCCCAGGGACACGTAGTCCTGCACCACCCGCCCGGTGCGGTCGACGATCACCGTGCTGGTGCCGCCGCCGCCGAGCCCGGCGGCCTCTCCGGCGAAAGGATCGTACTGCCTGCCGTTCACCGCCAGGCAGCCGGCGTTGCTGCCCGCCTCGTTCTCGATGATGCTGAGCTCGTGATTGCGCACCAGCGCGAAGTTGCCGCCGGGCGCCGGGAAGCAGGCCATGCCGTCATGGTCGCCCGGCACCAGGTTGCCGTCGGACATGAGCTGCCCGCGGATGGAGATCGCCGTGTAGCGGAACTTCTCCGGCAGGCGCAGCAGCGGCACGCCGCTCAGATCCCCCGCGCCCGGCACGTCGCTGAGATCGAAGGTGTTCTCGGGTATGGCCTCCACCAGCGGCCCGAACCCGGCCACCGTGAAGCTGCTGGGGTCGCAGGCCGCGGGCGCCAGAGACGTCCTGGCGTTCAGCCGGCCCAGCGGCGCCACGGCGGTCCCGGCCGCCGCGACGCTGAACAGGCGCGCAAAATTTCTCCGTGAGACTCCGTTCATCCGTCCCGCCCTCCTCAGGGTATGTGTGTGTGCGAATGCGGGTCCGAAGACGACCCGCACGCCTACCCTGGCTGCCGCCCGTAACGGCGGGATTGAGATCGGATGAACGTTCTATGAAATCGGCGGGGAACGATCCTCGCCCGTGTGGCCGGCCGCCTCGGCATCGGCCGCCGCGCCGAGTTCGCCCTCGCGGTCGCCGTAGGATTCCTCGAACATCTCCCACAGCGTGATGAACAGCGCCGCGATCAGCGGACCGATCACCAGCCCGGTGATGCCGAACAGGGCCAGCCCGCCGAGGGTCGCGAGCAGCACGAGATAATCCGGCATGCGGGTGTCGCGCCCGACCAGCACCGGCCGCAGCAGATTGTCGGCCAGCCCGACCAGCACCACGCCGACGAAGATCAGCACGATGCCGGCGACGATGCGCTCCGTGGTCAGCAGCAGAATGGCCGCCGGCACCCAGACCAGTCCGGGACCGACCACCGGCAGCAGCGAGGCGATGGCCATGACCACGCCCCACAGCACCGCGCCGCGCAGCCCCAGCACGGCGAACGCCACGCCGCCGATGGCGCCCTGCACCGCGGCGATCACGAACGTGCCCTTCACCGTGGCCCGCACCACGCTGGAAAAGCGCTCGAACAGATGCCGCTCCCTGGCGTCGCCGAGCGGCAGGATGCGGATCAGCCGGCCGACGATGTCGTGGCCGTCACGCAGGAAGAAGAACAGCAGATAGAGCATCAGCGCCACGCCGATGAAGAACTGCACGGTGTTCTGGCCGATCTGCAGGGCGTTGCTCGCCACCCACTGTCCGGTCACCAGCGCGAAGCTCGACAGCCTGCCGCGCAGCTCCTCGACGTCGATGCCGAGCCGCTCGACGTACTCGATCACCACCGGCGCGTTCTCACGGACCCAGCGCAGCGGCGCGCCGGGGTCGACGTCGCCGCGCTCGATGGCGGTCATCAGCGCGGACGCCTCGGTGGCCGCCGCCAGCCCGAGCAGGGCCAGCGGCACCAGGATCAGCAGCACGATGCCCAGCAGGGTCAGCCCGGAGGCCAGGGCGCCGCGCCCGCCCATGCCCGCCGCGAAGCGATCGTTCATGGGCTCGAACAGAATCGCGAAGGTCACCGCCCAGAAGATCGGAATGAGAAAGACGTTCAGCAGGCCGACGAAGGCCAGCGTCGCCAGCGTCAGCAGCGTGAAGAAGAAGACGCGCTCGATGGAAGTGCCCATGTTGCCTGCGACGGCCCCGATCCCTTGTCAGGATCAGAGCCTAACAGACCCGGAGGTTCAGGGCGGCGGCGGCAGCTCGTCCCGCAGCGGCTGGGGCAGACGGGCGAACAGCCGCTCCACGTAGGAATCGGTCGACTTCGCCATCATGTGATCACCGGCCATCGCCTGGGAGAAGGAGCCGGCGAGCTGAACCGGCTCCGCGGTCATGTCCAGGTCCGCCGGCCCCGACGCCGGCAGGTAGTGCAGGCGGCCCAGGTGCCGGTAGGTCTCGCGCGCCACCAGCGCCGGCAGCGGCGGTATCGGGTCGTCGCCGATCGGCTGGCCCGGCGGCACCGCGGGCGCCGGGTCGGCCCGGTTCTGCCAGCGGTGGGTGCGGGCCCCGAGCACGCCGGCGTAGTGGGCGGTGAACGGCACGTTCACCAGCCGCGGGGCGCCGTAGGTGTACACGCCCCGGACGTCCAGGTCGGCGTGCATCTGCGCCCGGTAGGCGAACAGGGTCGCCAGGGCGCCGCCCAGGCTGTGCCCGGTGACGAACAGCCTGCGGCCGGCGGCGAGCGCGTCCTGAACGTCTGCCAGCACGTCCGCATACAGGGCCTCCACCGCGCTGTCGAATCCCGGATGGGTGCGAAGGTGCAGGTTGCCGCCCCACTCGGGTCGCTGCCGGAGCGGCGCGAAGCTGAGATTCGTCACCCAGTTGGCCGGTAGATCGGGACACAGGCTGGGAAACACCATCCGCAGCACGCAGTGGCTGGTGGACTGCATCTCCGAGCCCCGGAACACCACGACGACCAGACCCGGTCCGGACACCACCGCCGCCCGCAGATGCCGGGACGGAATCTCGGTGAACGCCACGTCTTCCATACCCCAGTCCTGCATCAGCCCGCGGAACGCGGTCGCGCTCGACGCCGGATCTCCCAGGGCGTCCGAGTAGATGAAGTAGCTCAGCAGCGCCAGCATGTAGCTGTTGCGCCAGTCGTGGTCCACGGCCTGGGGGCTCATCCAGTCGGCGAGCCCCGGCGGGGCCGGCGCCGGGGCGGGCTGCGCCCGGCTGCCGCCGCTCACCGCGGCGCCGGCGACCCTGGGCTTCGGGCCGGCGGGCCCGGAACCCCGGGCGCACTCGAACAGGCTGCCGTCCGGACGAACGCAGATCGACACCGGCACGGCGCGGTCGAGCGCCGCGTTCCGCTCGACGACCAGGCGATCACGCAGCGCGTCACGCACCATGCCGGCGGACGCCCGGGCCGGCACCCGGTAGACGGCCGTCAGCGCGCGTTCGATGTCCCGGGGCGGGTAGTCGACGGCGCGCAGCGCCCGGGCCGCCGCGGCCGGCGACACGTCGCCCAGGGCGCGCAGCCGTTTCACGGCCGTGCCGGCGTCGGCGCCCCCGGCGCGCAGCGCCGAGAGATCCAGATGAGCCGCCGGCGCGGACTTGCGCACCAGCGGCTC
>DLCH01000055.1:24764-25005 GCA_002480525.1 Gammaproteobacteria bacterium UBA7803
CGCGAACCGTGGCCTCCCGGGCGGCGGCCGGAGCCGGCGCCAGGCCGATCAGCAGCGCGCCCGCCACGACCAGGCGCCAGGCAATCCCCGTGGTCCATCCGAACATCGGCGCCTCCCGGCTGTCTCGACCCAGGCAGGCTAGTCGGCGGCGGGATCGGCCGGTATCCCTCGAATGGGGTACGCCGGGCGGCGTCCGGTCACAGCATCAGCAGGGTGCGCACCAGCAGCACCAGCAGCACCA
>DLCH01000055.1:25308-25507 GCA_002480525.1 Gammaproteobacteria bacterium UBA7803
CACCAGCAGCACCAGCAGCACCAGGCTGCCGAGGGCGAACAGCAGGAAGCGCAGCGGTATGACGTTCTTCGTCGCCTGCACCAGCGAGTGGGCGACCCGGATCGCCACGTAAGCCCAGGCCAGGCCGACGTTGACGGCGTCCCCGGCGCCGATCAGCTGTGCCGCCAGGGCCAGCGCGTAGAAGATGGTCGGCTGCTCG
>DLCH01000055.1:25808-25946 GCA_002480525.1 Gammaproteobacteria bacterium UBA7803
GTAGAAGATGGTCGGCTGCTCGTGAAGGTGGTTGTAGTTGTCGGCCACCCGGGCCACTTCCGGCGGCAGCACCAGCGGCGCCCCGGTGCGGCTGAGCTCCGCGACGTCGACGTTCGCCTTCTGCATCGCCGGAATGCG